>NZ_VFPH01000001.1:623068-1246137 GCF_006717045.1 Pseudonocardia cypriaca | reverse complement strand
TACGAATTTGTTTCAGATGGCGCAACAGCTCTCGCTATCAGCAACAACATGATGAGGCTGACGTCAGGCGTCGTCAAGACGCAGGAACTGCTCCGAGACGACGACGGCCGTAGAGTCGGGGCGTGATGTCCGATTCAGCGCGCCACGGCAGGGAGGCCGCCCCGTCCCAGGTCCAGTCGGTGGATCGCGCCATCGCGATCCTGTACCTGCTGGCCGAGCGGGGACGCGACGGCGCGGGCGTGACCGAGATGGCCGCTGAGCTCGGCGTCCACAAGTCGACCGCCTTCCGGCTCATCGAGGCGCTCGAGAACGGCGACCTGGTGGAGCAGCTCGAGGAGCGCGGCAAGTACCACCTGGGCCGCGGCATCGTCCGGCTGGCGGGCGCCACGACCGCCCAGCTCGAGCTGACGACGGAGAGCCGCCCGGTCTGCCGGCTGCTCGCTGCCGAGCTGGGCGAGACGGTCAACCTCGCCATCGCCGACACGGGCGAGGTCACGAACATCCTCCAGGAGTACGGCAGCTCGGCGATCAGCGGCCGCAACTGGACCGGTCAGCGCACCCCGCTGCACGCGACGGCCAGCGGCAAGGTCCTCCTGGCCTGGGCCGACGACGACACGGTGAAACAGGCCCTCGCCGGCGACCTGATCGAGTACACGCCACGCACCATCACCGACGCCGCCGCGCTCGAGGCGGAGCTGACGAGGGTCCGCACGCGGGGGTGGGCGTCGACCGCGGAGGAGCTCGAGGTCGGCCTCAACGCGGTCGCCGCGCCCGTCCACAGCTCCGCGGGCGACGTGGTCGCGGCGGTCGGCGCGTCCGGTCCGTCGTACCGGCTCACGGTCGAGTCGTTCCCCGAGGTCGCGGCGCACCTGCTCGCGGGCGCGCGCGAGATCAGCAGCCGCCTGGGCTACTTCGGCGCCACGCGCCGGTAGGCGAGCAGCAGCACCGTTTCCGACGAACGGCGCGTTCGTCGGAACCTAACCGACGAACGCGCCGTTCGTCGGAATCGTGCGGGACTAGAGGACGGCGCGGACGGCCCGCTCGAAGCCCACGACGTGCTCCAGCGCCAACCGTCCCGCCGTGTCGGCGTCGCCCTCGACGATGGCCTCGAGGAGGGCGACGTGCTCCCCCACGTGGCCGGCGATCGCCGGGATGCGGTCCAGGAACAGGCACCAGATCCGGGTGGCGAGGTTGTCCTGCCGCACGAGGATGTCCTCCAGGTACGGGTTCCCCGCCGCGCGGTAGATCTCGCGGTGGACCCGGACGTCGCGCCGGAGCAGCTCGCGCCGGTCGCTGATGCGGGCCTCGAGCCCGGCGACGTCCTCGGCGAGGTCGGCGAGGCGCGCGCGTGTGGCGGCGGAGGAGTTCTCCGCCGCCCGGGATGCCGCGAGCGGTTCCAGCTGCGCGCGGATGTCGGAGATGTGCGCCAGGTCGGTGATGTCGACCGCGGTCGCGAACGTCCCCCGCCGGGGATAGGCGACCACGAGCCGGTCGCCCTCCAGCCGCTTCAACGCCTCGCGCACGGGCGTGCGACCGGTGCCGAGCTCCTGGGCGAGCGCGTCGTCGTTCAGCGGGTCACCCGGCCGGATGTCCAGCATGACCAGGCGATCACGGATCCCCTCGTACGCCTGGTCGGCGAGCGACGCCGGTACGGCCAGCTGCGCGGCGAGACCCATGACCACCCCTTGACGTCGTCCCGAGAGCGGACCTACCGTACACCGCCGACTGATATATCAGTCTAGAGACCTTGGTACGACAGATCGGATGCCAGATGCTCCCGACCCAGGTCCGGACCACCCTCAACAGCAGCCTCGCCCAGGTAGACCCCGAGATCCACGCGGCGGTCGGCGCGGAGCTCCGGCGCCAGGAGACGACGCTGGAGATGATCGCCAGCGAGAACTTCGCCCCCGTCGCCGTGATGCAGGCCCAGGGCTCGGTGCTCACCAACAAGTACGCCGAGGGCTACCCGGGCCGCCGGTACTACGGCGGGTGCGAGCACGTGGACGTCGTCGAGCGGCTCGCCACCGACCGGGTCAGGGACCTCTTCGGCGCGACCTTCGCGAACGTCCAGCCGCACTCCGGCGCCCAGGCCAACGCCGCCGCCATGGCCGCGCTCCTGCAGCCCGGCGACACGATCCTCGGCCTCGACCTCGCCCACGGCGGCCACCTGACCCACGGCATGCGGCTCAACTTCTCGGGCCTGCTCTACGACGTCGCCGCCTACCACGTCCGCGAGGACGACCACCGCGTCGACATGGCCGAGGTGGAGCGGCTGGCGCAACAGCGCCGCCCGAAGCTGATCGTGGCCGGCTGGTCGGCCTACCCGCGCCACCTCGACTTCGCGGAGTTCCGCCGCATCGCCGACGAGGTCGGCGCGTACCTGATGGTCGACATGGCCCACTTCGCCGGGCTCGTCGCGGCCGGGCTGCATCCCTCACCGGTGCCGCACGCGCACGTCGTCACCACCACCACCCACAAGACGCTCGGCGGGCCCCGCGGCGGCGTGATCCTCTCCGCCGAGGACGACCCGGCGCTGCGGAAGAAGCTCAACTCGGCGGTGTTCCCCGGCCAGCAGGGCGGCCCGCTCGAGCACGTGATCGCCGCCAAGGCGGTGGCGTTCAAGCTGGCCGCGAGCGAGGCGTTCCGGGACCGGCAGGAGCACACGCTGCTCGGCGCGCGGCTGCTCGCCGACCGGCTGCTCGCGCCGGACTCGCGGGCCGCCGGCATCGGCGTGGTGAGCGGCGGCACCGACGTCCACCTCGTGCTCGTCGACCTGCGCCACTCCGAGCTCGACGGCAAGCAGGCAGAGGACCGGCTGCACGCCGCGGGGATCACCGTGAACCGCAACGCGGTGCCGTTCGACCCGCGGCCCCCGATGGTCAGCTCCGGGATCCGGATCGGCACGCCGGCACTCGCCACCCGTGGATTCGGCGCGGACGAGTTCGCCGAGGTCGCCGACATCATCGCGACCGCGCTGCGCCCGGCCACCGACGACAAGGCCATCGCTGCACTGCGCGAGCGCGTGGCCGCGCTCGCCGCACGCTTCCCCCTCTACCCGGCTCTCGAGGACGGTCCCCGATGAACCCGCTGCCCGAGCACCCGGACGTCCTGTGGCGCAACCCGGAGCCGAAGCGCTCCTACGACGTGGTGATCGTCGGTGCGGGTGGGCACGGCCTGGCCACCGCCCACTACCTCGCGAAGAACCACGGCATCACGAACGTCGCGGTACTCGAACGGGGCTGGCTCGCCGGCGGCAACATGGCCCGCAACACCACGATCATCCGCTCCAACTACCTGTGGGACGAGAGCGCGGCGATCTACGAGCACGCGCTGCGACTGTGGGAGGGCCTCGAGGACGACCTCGGCTACCCGATCCTGTTCAGCCAGCGGGGCGTGCTCAACCTGGCGCACAGCCTGCAGGACGTGCGCGACAGCGTCCGCCGGGTGGAGGCCAACCGACTCAACGGGGTCGACGCCGAGTGGCTCACCCCCGACGAGGTCAAGAAGGTCTGCCCGATCGTCAACACCTCGCAGGAGATCCGCTACCCGGTGCTGGGCGCCACCTACCAGCCCCGCGCCGGCATCGCCAAGCACGACTACGTCGCCTGGGGCTTCGCCCGCCGCGCCGACGAGGCCGGGATCGACCTCATCCAGGACTGCGAGGTCACCGGCTTCATCACCGACGGCGATCGGGTCACCGGCGTGCGCACGACCCGCGGCGACATCGCCACCGGCAAGGTCGCCCTCTGCGCCGCGGGCCACACCTCGGTGCTCGCCGACCAGCTGGGCCTGCGCCTGCCACTGCAGAGCCACCCGCTCCAGGCACTGGTCTCCGAGCTGCTCGAACCCGTGCACCCCACCGTCGTCATGTCCAACGCGATCCACGTCTACGTCTCGCAGGCCCACAAGGGCGAGCTCGTGATGGGCGCCGGCATCGACTCCTACAACGGCTACGGCCAGCGCGGCGCCTTCCACATCATCGAACGCCAGATGGCCGCCGCGGTGGAGCTGTTCCCGGTGTTCGCCCGCGCCCACCTGCTGCGCACCTGGGGCGGCATCGTCGACACCACCCCCGACGCCTCCCCCATCGTCGGGCTCACCCCCTACGCGAACCTCTACCTCAACTGCGGGTGGGGCACCGGCGGGTTCAAGGCCACGCCCGGCGTCGGCTGGTGCATGGCCCACACCATCGCCCACGACGAACCACACCCCTACAACGCCCCGTTCACCCTCGAACGCTTCGTCACCGGCGCGCTGGTCGACGAGCACGGCGCCGCCGCCGTGGCCCACTAGGAGAAGCCGTGCAACTCATCGAATGCCCCTGGTGCGGACGACGCGAGGAAACCGAGTTCCACTACGGCGGGCAGGCCCACGTCGCTTACCCGGCCGACCCGGCCGCGCTCACCGACGAGGAATGGGCGCACTACCTGTTCTTCCGCGACAACCCCAAGGGCCTGTTCGCGGAGCGGTGGAGCCACTCCGCCGGATGCAGGCGCTGGTTCAACGCCGTGCGCGACACCGCGACCTACCGGTTCCACGCCGTCTACCGCCCCGACGAGCCCCGCCCGGTGAGCTCATGACGGAGTTCCGCGTTCCCGCCGGTGGGCGGATCGACCGCGCCACCGCCTACCGCTTCACCTTCGGCGGCGTTCCGTACACGGGGCACCCCGGCGACACCCTCGCGTCGGCGCTGCTGGCGAACGGCGTGCACGCCACCGGCAGGAGCATCGCGCTCGGCCGTCCCCGCGGCATCGGCGCGGCCTGGGCCGAGGATCCGGGCGGCCTGGTGCAGATCGAGGAGCCCTTCCCCGAACCGATGCTGCTCGCCACCACGATCGATCTCGTCGACGGGCTCGCCGCTCGCGGCGTCCCCGGCCAGGGCCGGCTCGCCGACGTGCCCGACTCCGCCCGTTACGACGCGAAGCACGCGCACGCCGACCTGCTCGTGGTCGGGGCGGGCCCGTCCGGCCTCGTCGCAGCGCTCACGGCGGCACGGGCAGGGGCCCGGGTAGTGCTCGTCGACGAGCAGTCCGAGCCGGGCGGGGCGCTGCTCGGCAGCGCCGACCGCGTCGACGGCGGTCCCGCCCTGGACTGGGTCGCCGCCGCGACGGCCGAGCTGGCGTCGTACCCCGACGTGCTGCACCTGCAGCGCACCACGGCGTTCGGGCACTACGACGACGGCTTCGTGCTCGCCCTGGAGCGGCGTGCGGACCATCTCGGTCCCGCGGCGCCGCGCAACCGCTCGCGCCAGCGCGTGTGGCGGATCCGCGCGCGCCACGTGCTCATCGCGACCGGCGCGCACGAGCGCCCGATCGTGTTCGCCGACAACGATCGCCCCGGGATCATGCTCGCCGCATCGGCCCGCACGTTCCTGCACCGCTACGGCGTGCTGGCCGGCCGCGACGCCGTCGTGTTCACCACCGACGACGCCGCCTACGCCACGGCGGTCGACCTCGCGGACGCCGGGGCGCGGGTGCACGCCGTCGTCGACGCACGGCCGGAGGCGCCCGCGCAGTGGCGTGCGGAGTGCGAGCGGCGTGGCATCCCGGTGCGCACGGGGCAGGTCGTCACCGGCACGGAGGGCACCGAGCGGGTGAGCGCCGCCCTCGTCGCGGAGCTGCAGGGCGGCGAGCGCGAGCGGATCACGTGCGACCTGCTGCTGGTCAGCGGCGGGTGGAACCCCGCGGTGCACCTGTTCAGCCAGGCCCGCGGCCGGCTGCGCTACGACGACGGGCTGGGGGCTTTCGTGCCGGGCGAGACGCTGCCGGGCACGTCCGTCGCCGGCTCCGCGACCGGCGTCCTCGACCTGGACGGCTGCCTGCGCGACGGTGCCCGCGCCGCGCTCCTCGTGCTCGCGGACCTGGGGGTCGACGCCGGCGGGGTCGCGGCGCTGCCCACCGCGGAGGCGGGCCCCGAACGCACCCCACCGCTGGTGCTGTGGCGGGTGCCCGATGGGGACACCAGCACCCAGTTCGTCGACGTCCAGCGCGACGCCACCGTGGCCGACATCGCCCGCGCCGTCGGGGCCGGGTTGCGCAGCATCGAGCACGTCAAGCGGTACACGACGATCGGCACCGCGCACGACCAGGGCAAGACGTCCGGGATCGTCGCGGCCGGGATCACCGCCGAGCTGCTCGGCGTGCCCGTCGCGGACCTCGGCACCACGACGTTCCGCCCGCCGTACACGCCCGTGGCGTTCGCCGCGCTGGCCGGCCGCAACCGCGGCGCCCTCTTCGACCCCGAGCGCGTCACCGCCGTGCACGACTGGCACGTCGCGCGCGGCGCGGTGTTCGAGGACGTCGGGCAGTGGAAGCGGCCGCGCTACTACCCGCTGCCCGGTGAGGACATGGAGACCGCCGTCCTGCGCGAGTGCGCCGCGGTCCGCGGCGGCGTCGGGATCCTCGACGGTTCCACGCTCGGCAAGATCGACGTGCAGGGCCCGGACGCCTCGGTGCTGCTCGACCGGCTCTACACGAACCTGATGAGCAGCCTGAAGGTCGGCTCCGTGCGCTACGGCGTGCTGTGCGGCGCCGACGGGATGGTGCTCGACGACGGCACCGTGCTGCGCCTCGCCGAGGACCGGTTCCTCGTCTACACCACCACCGGCGGCGCCGCGAAGGTGCTCGACTGGATGGAGGAGTGGCTGCAGACCGAGTGGCCCGACCTGCGCGTGCACCTCACGTCGGTCACCGAGCAGTGGGCCACCTTCCCCGTGGTCGGGCCGCGCTCCCGGGACGTGATCGCCGCGGTCTTCCCGGACGTGGACGCCTCGAAGGGGGCCTTCCCGTTCATGGCGTGGCGCGACACGCGGCTCGGCGAGGTCCCGGTGCGGATCGCCCGCGTCAGCTTCTCCGGCGAGCTCGCCTACGAGGTCAACGTCGACGCCTGGCACGCGCAGGCCGTCTGGGACCGGCTCATCGAGGCGGGCGAACCGCACGGCATCACCCCGTACGGCACGGAGACCATGCACGTGCTGCGCGCGGAGAAGGCCTACCCGATCGTCGGGCAGGACACCGACGGCACCGTCACCCCGCAGGACCTCGGGATGTCGTGGGTGGTGTCGAAGAAGAAGCCCGACTTCGTCGGCAAGCGCTCCTTCGACCGGGCCGAGAACCGCAACCCGCTGCGCAAGCAGCTGGTCGGCCTGCTGCCGCTCGACCGCACCGTGCTGCTGCCCGAGGGCTCGCAGGTCGTCGAGGGCTCCGACCGCTCCGGGCGGCTGCCCGAACCGCCCGTGCCGATGCTCGGGCACGTCACGTCCAGCTACCGCAGCGCCGAGCTGGAGCGGACCTTCGCCCTCGCGCTGGTGCGGGCGGGCCGCGACCGCATCGGCCAGACCCTCCACGTTCCGGTCGGCGACGCGTTGGTCCCCGTGGCGGTCACCGAACCCGTGCTCGTCGACCCGGAAGGAGCCCGCCGTGACGGTTGAGCTGCCGCGCACCGGACCCCTGCACGGCTGGTCGGAGCACTTCGCCGATCTCCCCGACGGGGTGCAGATCATGGCTGAGCCGTTCGTCGCGATGGCCGACCTGCGCGTCGACCCGACCGGGCCGGCCGCGGACGCCGTCGCCGCGCACCTCCGCGCTGCCCTGCCCACCAGGCCGTCCTGGGTGGATGGCGAAAGGACCCGGGTGATCTGGCTGGGGCCCGACGAGTGGCTCGTCACGAGCCCGTTCCGCAACCCGGAGGAGCTGGAGGCGGATCTCCGGGCGGCCGTCGGCGCGGAAGGGGCGGTGGTCGACGTCTCCGCGCAGCGCACCACGTTGCGGCTGCGCGGCGAGCACGTCCGCGACGTGCTCGCCACCGGCTGCGCGATCGACCTGCACCCGCGCGCGTTCCCGGCGGGGTCAGCGGTGCAGACCACCCTCGGGCTGGCCGGCGTCGTGCTGCTGGCCCTCGACGACACGGCCACGCACTACCAGCTCCTGGTCCGGTCCTCCTTCGCCCGCTACCTCGCCACCTGGCTGCTCGACGCGGCCACCGAGTTCAGGGGAGCCTGATGCCCAGCACGCCACGAGTCGTGATCATCGGAGCCGGGATCGTCGGGACGAACCTCGCCGACGAGCTGACCTCCCGCGGGTGGGACCGGGTCACCGTCGTCGACCAGGGCCCGCTGCCGCTCACCGGCGGCTCCAGCTCGCACGCGCCCGGCCTGGTGTTCCAGACGAACGCGTCGAAGACGATGACGGAGTTCGCGCGCTACACCGTCGAGAAGTTCTCCGGCCTCGACCTCGACGGCGCCTGGTGCTTCAACCAGGTCGGCGGGCTGGAGGTCGCCACCACGCCGGAGCGGTTGGTCGACCTGCACCGCAAGCACGGCTGGGCCACGTCGTGGGGCGTCGAGAGCCGGGTCGTCGACGCGGACGAGTGCGTGCGCCTGCACCCGCTGCTCGACCGCGAGCGGGTGCTCGGGGGCTTCCACGTGCCGACCGACGGCCTCGCGAAGGCGCCCCGGGTGGTCGCCGCCCTCGCCCGCCGCGCGGAGGCGCGGGGCGCCCGCTTCCAGGGGTCGGCCCGGGTCACCGGCATCGAACGGTCCGACGGGCGGGTCACCGGAGTGCGCACCGCCGACGGCGTGCTGCCGGCCGACGTCGTGGTGTGCTGCGCCGGGTTCTGGGGGCAGCGGGTGGGCGCGATGGTGGGCATGCCGGTGCCGCTGCTGCCGCTGGCCCACCAGTACGTGAAGACCGGGCAGGTCGCCGAGCTCGTCGGCCGCAACAACGAGGTCACCGAGGCCGGTCTGCCCATCCTGCGCCACCAGGACCAGGACCTGTACTTCCGCGAGCACGTCGACCGGCTCGGGATCGGCAGCTACGCCCACCGCCCGATGCCGGTGCGGCTGTCCGACCTCGACGATGACGGGCAGGTCAGCGCGGCGGCGATGCCGTCGATGCTGCCGTTCACCGAGGAGGACTTCGCGCCGTCCTGGGAGCAGAGCCGGTTGCTGCTGCCCGCGCTGGCGTCGGCGAAGGTCGAGGAGGGCTTCAACGGCATCTTCTCCTTCACCCCGGACGGTGGCCCGCTGATCGGCGAGTCGCCCGACGTCGCCGGGTTCTGGATTGCCGAGGCGGTCTGGGTGACGCACTCGGCGGGGGTGGCGAAGGCCGTCGCGGAGCTGCTGACCGACGGCCGGTCGAGCGTGGACCTGCACGGGTGCGACGTGCACCGCTTCGAGGAGGTCCAGCTCACCGACGACTACGTCAGCGAGACCTCCCAGCAGAACTTCGTGGAGATCTACGACGTGCTGCACCCCCTGCAGCCGAAGGATTCGCCGCGCAACCTGCGGGTCAGCCCGTTCCACGCCCGGCAGCAGGAGCTGGGCGCGGTGTTCCTGGAGGCGGCCGGGTGGGAGCGACCGCACTGGTACGAGGCGAACGCGCCGCTGGTCCTGCAGCTGCCGCGGGAGTGGGTTCCGCCGGAGCGCGACGAGTGGTCGGCGCGGTTCTGGTCCCCCATCGCCGCCGCCGAGGCCTGGCGGACCCGCGAGGGCGTGGCGATGTACGACATGACCCCGCTCAAGCGGCTCGAGGTCACCGGCCCGGGCGCGCTGGCGCTGCTGGACCGGCTCACCACCGGCAAGATGGACAAGTCCGTCGGCTCGGTCACCTACACCCTCGCGCTCGACGAGGCGGGTGGCGTCCGCAGCGACCTGACCGTTGCCCGGCTGGGCGCCGACCGGTTCCAGGTCGGCGCGAACGGCAACCTCGACCTCGACCACCTCCGCCGCCACGCCCCCTCCGACGTGCAGGTGCGCGACATCACCGGTGGCACCTGCTGCATCGGCGTGTGGGGTCCGCTGGCCCGCGACCTCGTCCAGCCCCTGTCCCGCGAGGACTTCTCCAACGAGGCGCTGAAGTACTTCCGGGCCATGCCGGCGCGGATCGGCGGCGTGCCGGTCACCGCGATGCGGCTGTCCTACGTGGGCGAGCTCGGCTGGGAGATCTACACCAGCGCCGAGTACGGGCTGCGGCTGTGGGACGTGCTCTGGGAGGCCGGTCAGGAGCTGGGCGTCATCGTGGCCGGACGGGCCGCCTTCAACAGCCTCCGGCTGGAGAAGGGCTACCGCTCATGGGGTCACGACATGACCACGGAGCACAACCCGTACGAGGCGGGACTCGGCTTCGCGGTACGGCCGCAGAAGGGCGACTTCGTCGGCCGCGACGCGATCGCAGGCCTCGACGCGGACGCGGTCACCCGCAGGCTGTCCTGCCTCACCATCGATGACCGGCGCAGCGTGGTGCTCGGCCACGAGCCGGTGTTCGTCGACGGGCGGCCGGCGGGCTACGTCACCAGCGCAGCGTTCGGGCACACCATCGGCGCGCCCATCGCCTACGCATGGCTGCCGGCGAGCGCGACCCCGGGCACCGCCGTCGAGATCGAGTACTTCGGCCGCCGCATCCCGGCCACGGTGGCCACGGAGCCCCTCGTGGACCCGGAGATGACCCGCATCCGGCGCTGACGACCCGTGCTCCTCCGCCTCCGCCCCACCACCTCGACCAGGAAGGGCGCCGCCGTGCGCAACCAGACCATCGGGCAGTTCCTCATCGCCCTCGCCGCTCGGGTCCCCGCGCCCGGCGGCGGCGCGACCGCCGCGCTGCACGCCGCCCAGGCCGCCGCGCTCGTGGCGATGGTCGCGCGCTACAGCGACGGCCCGAAGTACGTCGAGCACGCCGGAGCGATCGGGCGCATCCGCGACACCGCCGACGAGCTGCGCGAGACTGCGCTCACGCTCGCCGAGGACGACGCGGCCGCGTTCACGGCGGTCACGGAGGCCTACCGGCTGCCGAAGACCGGCGCCGCCGAGGCCGCGACGCGGTCCGCCGCGATCGCCACTGCGCTCCTCGCCGCGGCCCGCCCACCCGCGTTCGTCATCGGGGTCGCCGCCCGCGTCCTCGACCTCACCGAGGAGCTGCTGCCCATCGGCAACCCCAACGTGATCAGCGACGTGGCCGCAGCGGCCGAGGCGGCGCGGGCCGCGGCGACCACCGCGCGGGTCAACGTCGAGATCAACCTCACCGGGGTCGAGGACGCGCAGGCCAGGAGCGAGCTGCTCGCCGCGGCCGGTTCGGTCGGCGGGCTCTGCGACCGGGCCGACAAGGTGACAGGCGAGGTACGTGCGGGGCTCGCCTCATGACCGCCTCGCTCGGTGGCCGCGAGCTCGCGGCCGACCTGCGCCGTCGCACCGCCGAGTCGGCCGCGACGCTGACCGCGGCCGGCAGGCCGCCGCGGCTCGCGATCGTCGTCGCGACGGCCGACGAGTCCAGCGCGTGGTACGTGCGCTCGATCGCGAAGGCGGCGGCCGCGGCCGGGATCGTCTGCGACGTCGTGTCCCCCACCCCGACGGAGATCCACACCGTCCTGAGCCGGCTCGGCGCGGACGACGACGTGCACGGGATCATCCTGCAGACGCCGCTCCCGGCAGGGGTCGACGTCGGCGACCTGGCCCCGGCGATCCCCCCGGCGAAGGACGTCGACGGCGCCAACCCCGCGAGCCTGGGCCGCCTCGCCGCGGGCCTGCCTTCCTTCCCGCCTGCCACCGCCGAGGCGGTGCTGGCGCTGCTCGACCACCACGGTGTCCCGCTGTCCGGTCGGCACGCCGTCGTCGTGGGCCGCTCGACCGTGGTGGGCAAGCCGGCGGCGCACCTGCTGCTCGACCGCGACGCCACGGTGACGATCTGCCACTCCCGCACCAGCGACCTCGCCGCGATCACCCGGCAGGCCGACGTGCTCGTCGCGGCGGTCGGCAGGCCCGGGCTGATCACGACCGAGCACGTGTCGCCCGGAACCGTCGTGATCGACGTCGGGACCAACCCGACCGCGGACGGCGGGCTCGTCGGCGACGTCGACCCGGCCGTCGCGGAGACGGCGGGCGGCCTGACCCCCGTGCCCGGCGGAGTCGGGCCGGTCACGACCGCGCTGCTGCTGCAGCACACCGTCCGGGCCGCGGGTGGGCCATGACCATCAGCGCCTTCGACCTGTTCAAGGTCGGCATCGGCCCGTCGAGCTCGCACACGGTGGGGCCGATGCGCGCGGCGAGCTCGTTCGCGAGCCGCCTGGAGCGGGACGGGCTGCTCCCCCGCACCGCCCGCGTCCGTGCCGAGCTGTTCGGCTCGCTCGGGGCCACCGGGCACGGGCACGGGAGCGTCAAGGCCGTCGTGCTCGGGCTGGAGGGCGAGCAGCCCGACCTCGTCGACCCGGCGGCCGCCGATCCCCGGGTCAGCGCCGTCCGGGACGGCGGCCGCCTGCTGCTCGCCGGCGAGGTGTCGATCCCGTTCTCCGTCGACGACGACGTCGTGCTGCACCGGCGCAAGCGGCTGCCCTTCCACACCAACGGCATGATCTTCCGTGCCTTCGGCGCCGACGGCGGCGAGCTGACGGCCAGGGAGTACTACTCGGTCGGCGGCGGATTCGTCCTGGACGAGGACGAGGCAGGGCGCCCGGTCCTCGTCGAGGACCCGACGCCGGTGCGCTATCCGTTCACCACCGGCGAGGAGTTGCTGCGGCGCACCCGCGAGACCGGGCTGCGCATCAGCGACCTCATGCTCGCGAACGAGCTGGCGTGGCGCACCGAGCAGGACGTGCGCGCCGGGCTGCTGCACATCTGGTCGGTGATGCAGGAGTGCGTCGAGCGCGGGACGCACACCGGCGGCGTGCTTCCCGGCGGGCTGAAGGTGCGCAGGCGCGCCGCCGCGCTGCGCGAGCGGCTCGACGCCACAATCGACGAGCAGGACCCGCTGCGCGCCGTCGACTGGGTCACCCTCTACGCGCTCGCCGTGAACGAGGAGAACGCCGCCGGCGGCCGCGTCGTCACCGCCCCGACGAACGGCGCGGCCGGCATCGTCCCGGCCGTCCTGCACTACTACCGGCGTTTCATCGGCTCGTTCTCCGACGACGGGGTGGTGCGGTTCCTGCTCACGGCCGCCGCTGTGGGGCTGCTGTTCAAGGAGAACGCCTCGATCTCCGGGGCCGAGGTCGGCTGCCAGGGCGAGGTCGGATCGGCCTGCTCGATGGCCGCCGCAGGCCTCGCCGAGGTGCTCGGGGGCACCCCGGAACAGGTCGAGAACGCCGCTGAGATCGGCATCGAGCACAACCTCGGGCTCACGTGCGACCCCGTCGGCGGGCTCGTGCAGATCCCGTGCATCGAACGCAACGCCGTGGGCGCCGTCAAGGCCATCACCGCGGCCCGGCTCGCCGTGCGCGGCGACGGGCGGCACCAGGTCACCCTCGACAAGGCGATCAAGACGATGCGCGAGACCGGGGCGGACATGAAGGACAAGTACAAGGAGACCGCCCGCGGCGGTCTCGCCCTCAACGTCGTCGAGTGCTGAGCGCCGAGGAGTCCCGTGACGAGCACCTTCATCCTCACCCTGAGCTGCCCGCAACGCCCGGGCATCGTGCACGCGGTCACCGCCTTCCTCTTCGAGCAGGGCTGCGACATCGTCGAGCACCAGCAGTTCGACGACCGGGTGCGCGGCACGCTGTTCCTGCGCACCGAGTTCGTCACCGCGCGGGAGACCGACGCCGAGGCCCTGTCGGCGGCGTTCGAGCCGGTGGCGGCCGAGTTCGGCATGGCGTTCGGCCTCACCCGTGACAGCCCGCAACGGGTGCTGGCCATGGTGTCGAAGGCCGGGCACTGCCTCAACGACCTGATCTTCCGCTGGCGGGCCGGGAGCCTCGGTGGCGAGCTCGTCGCCGTCGTCTCCAACCACGAGGACCTGCGGCCCATGGCCGAAGCGGCCAGCCTGCCCTTCCACCACGTGCCGGTCACGCCGACCACCAAGCCGCAGGCCGAGCGGCGGCTGCTCGAGCTCGTCGAGGAGTACCACGTCGATCTGGTGGTGCTCGCCCGCTACATGCAGGTCCTCTCCGATGGCATGTGCCGCACGTTGCACGGGCGGGCGATCAACATCCACCATTCGTTCCTGCCCGGCTTCAAGGGAGCCAAGCCCTACCACCAGGCGTACGACCGCGGCGTGAAGCTCGTCGGCGCCACCGCCCACTACGTGACGCCGGACCTCGACGAGGGCCCCATCATCGAGCAGGAGGTGATCCGGATCGACCACACCTTCGACCCCCGCCACCTCACCACCGCGGGCCGGGACGCCGAGGCGCTCGCGCTGTCCCGTGCCGTGCGCTGGCACTGCGAACGTCGCGTCCTGCTCAACGACCGCAGCACGGTGGTCTTCCGCTGACCGGTAGTCGCTCCTGTACCGCTGCTCAGGGGCTCCCGCCCGCCGAATCCGTGACGTTTCAATCCACGACGAGGACGATCTTCCCGGTGGTGCGCCCGGTCTCACCGTGGGCGTGTGCCCGGGCGGCCTCCGTGAGCGGGAAGGTCGCATCGACGTGGGCGCGGAGCCTGCCCTGCTCGGCGAGTTCGGCGATGGCGCGCATGCCCGCGTGGTCGGCTTCGACGAGCAGCCCCTGCAACCGGACGCCCCGCTCGGCGGCCTTCCTCGCGTCGGCGGCGTCGACGGCCGGGTCGCTCGACACGAGCGAGATCATCCTGCCGCCCTCCCGCAGGACGTCCAGGGACCGGGTGCGCACCTCGCCGGCGAGGGTGTCGAGGACCACGTCGACGTCGTCGAGGGCCTCGGCGAAGTCCGTGGTCCGGTAGTCGATCAGCTCGTCGGCGCCGAGCTCGCGCAGGAAGTCGTGCTTCGCCGCGCTGGCCGTGCCGATGACGTGCGCACCGCGCGCCTTCGCGATCTGCACGGCCAGGTGGCCGACCCCGCCCGCCGCGGCGTGGATCAGCACTCGCTGGCCCGGCTGGACGTCCACCGTGTCGACCAGCGACTGGTGCGCCGTCAGCGCGGCGAGGGGCAACGCGGCGGCCCGCACGTGGTCGAGGTTCGCCGGCTTGCGGGCGAAGGACCGCGTGGGCGCCTTGGCGTACTCGGCGTACGCCCCGCCGCCCCGCGGGTAGGGCAGCATGCCGAACACCTCGTCGCCGGGCTCGTACAGGGTGACCCCGCTGCCGACCCGCTCAACGACCCCGGCGACGTCCCACCCGAGGACCGGCACCGGTTCCCTCATCCAGGGCAGGCCCGCGCGGTGCTTCCAGTCGGTCGGGTTCACGCCCGCCGCGTGGACCCGGACGACGATCTCCCCGGGGCCCGCGACGGGCTGCGGCCGCGTGACCACGTGGAGCACGTCCGGGCGGCCGAGCACGTCTTGGCTGATAGCGCGCATCGTGGCGCCCTCGCTTCCGCTCATGATCTCAGTCTGTTGAGGACCCGAGCGGGCGACAATGGCATGATTGCCACTATTCGATGGGATCCTGCCAGCAGCGGTGGTCCCCGATCCAAGGAGCCACACCGTGCCGAGAGCGCACCGGGTCGCCGTCCTCGCCATCGACGGGGTGTATCCGTTCGAACTCGGCATGCCGAGCCGGATCCTCGGCGCCACCGAAGGCCTCTACGAGGTGCTGACCTGCAGCGTCGACGGTCGCCCGGTACGCACGAGCAGTGACTTCACCGTCGCCGTCGAACACGGCCCCGAGCTGCTGTCCACGGCCGACACGGTGGTGATCGCGCCGTTCGCCCCGCCCCCCGACGACGCCGAACCGATCGTGCCGGAGCTACCGGAACCGATCGCGGAAGCCTTCCGGCAGATCCGGCCCGGCACCCGGCTCGTGTCCATCTGCACCGGCGCCTTCGTGCTCGCCGCCGCC
This sequence comes from Pseudonocardia cypriaca, assembly GCF_006717045.1. Lineage (NCBI taxonomy): Bacteria > Bacillati > Actinomycetota > Actinomycetes > Pseudonocardiales > Pseudonocardiaceae > Pseudonocardia > Pseudonocardia cypriaca. The sequence goes on along the minus strand of NZ_VFPH01000001.1, from coordinate 1,230,464 downwards.
GGTATGCTCGACGGTCGCCCGGCCACCACCCACTGGCAGGCGGCCGAGCCGTTCCGCCGCCTCTTCCCGAAGGTCGACCTGAACCCCGACGTGCTGTTCGTCGACGACGGCGACGTCCTGACCTCCGCAGGCGCAGCCTCCGGCGTCGACCTGTTCCTGCACCTGCTGCGCACCGACCACGGCAGCGAGATCGCCAACCGGGCCGCCCGCCGCTGCGTGGTGCCTCCCTGGCGGGACGGTGGGCAGGCGCAGTACATCGAATCGCCGGTCCCCCGGACCACACAGGACGGCACCGCGGCCGCGCGGCAATGGGCCCTCGCGCACCTGCACGAACCCCTCGTCCTCGCCGATCTCGCCGAGCACGCCCGGATGAGCCTGCGCACCTTCGCCCGCCGCTTCACCGACGAGGTCGGCACGAGCCCCGGGCGATGGCTCACCCAGCAACGCCTCGCCCGCGCACGTCACCTCCTCGAATCCAGCGATCTCCCGATCGACGAGATCGCCGGCGAGGTCGGCTTCGCCACCAGCACGTCCCTGCGCCAACACCTCCACGCGGCGATCGGGGTCTCCCCGCTGGCCTACCGGCGCACGTTCCGGGCGGCGCGCGCCTGACGGACTTCCCCCCGCCACACGTCGCCGTCGGGATCCGGGAAGACGCCGGTGGGACCGGAGGGAAGCGATCCCAGCAGCAGGGCCCTGCGAGGCCGGCGTCATGCCCGCATTGCTGCTGACCTCGTGGGCAGCAGTCGAGGACGGGCCCCAGGAGAGCCGGGCGGTCGCGAGGTGATCTGATTCACCCGTGCGGGGGACGAGAACGCTTTCGGTTGTCTTGGGTTCGTTGCTGCTGGCCAGCCTCACCAGTGGAGTCGGCTCCGCTGCGGCGGCGGCAGGCCCGTGCGTCGCACCGGCTGCGTCGGACGACGCCGCCACCTACGATTTCATCCACACGTATCGCAGCGAGTGCGCGACGAACCGGAACTACGACCGGACGTTTCCCGACGTCACGCTGGCCACGACGGTGGACGGGACCAACCGGCTGTCCGTCACCACGTCGACCGCGCTGGCCGGGGCGATCGCCTCGGTGCGGGTGAACGACAAGGAGTTCATCGCGAGCGGCGGTTACGGAGCGGCGCTGCAGTACGCGTTCCACGCCTGGCAGGAGGGCGAAGCCGGCAGCGAGTGCTACAACCCCACCCAGGCGGGTACGCGTCTCGATGCGGAGGGCCAGAAGGCTCCTTACCACCGGAAGAGCAGCACCAGCGCGCTGTACACCATGGCGAAGTCCGGGCTGTCCGTGCGCACCGAGTCCAGGCCGGCGATGTTCATGACCCGCGCCGACCCGGCCCCGGGCTGGGACGGCTGCCACGGCGTCGACTTCCAACCCGACCGAGTACCGTTCTCGCAGGGCCTCTCGCCGTACTGGTTGGAGACGACCGTCGATCTCCAGCCCGACGGCGCGCAGGAGCTCTCCAACGTCATCCGGCTCGAAGCCACGCTGACGTCCGACGACGACACACACGATCACTTCGATGGTGTGCTGGTCGCCTACTTGCAGCGCGACTTCACCGACGCGTTCTCGGTCGACCCGACCACCCGCGTCCTCACTCCCCGGCCGAATGACTCCTACACGAGCAAGGAACCCCTCGCCCGCTGCACCACCGACGGCGACTACTGCATGGGCATCCTCACCGTGCCGAGCGCGGTGGCCGCCGGCACGTACTACTACTCGATGAGCAGGCCTCCGAGCCCCTACAACGGCATGACCGGCGAGGACACCATCCAAATCACCGCGCCGCGCGGCACGGTCGCCCGCGGCGACAAGGTCTCCTACGAGGTCTACCTCGCCGTCGGCAACCGGCAACGCGTGGCCGACACGCTCGCCGTGCTGCAGGGCGTCGTCGCGGAGAGGTAGCGCGGTCCTTTGGTCACCCAGCGGACGACAGGATCGAGCGGGCGTTGACCCTCACAAGGCGTCCTCGACCTGGGCGACAAGAACTTCGCCATCGTCACCCCGGACTGAAGCCTCCCGCCACCGGTGGACCGGCCGATGCCGGCGGAGGCACGCACATCCGGAGGCTCCGGATCGACCCGAACCGGCGTTCCCGGCAACGACGCCGATCCACTCGCCCGCACCTGACCGGCAGGTCGCGCACGCAGCCGTTGAGTCGCCCGCTCGTGCCGGTAACGCCCGGGAAACCGCGGATCTGGCGTGCGCACACGATCAGCCCATTGAGCTGGGTCGTACTCCGTGCCAACCTCGTATCGGTCCGAACATCCTTCGAGGCGCTCGCCTCGAACGCTCGACCAGCGAGGGGAGTCAGTGGCAGGTCGCGACAACGCCACTGCTTCGGATTCGTATTCCCCATTGCGCGAGCAGCGGAGCAGCGGGCTCGGGGGCACCGGCTGCGGTTCGTGGCGGCCCGACCGGCTGGAGAGCACCCCTGGCAAACCGTTGCCCACGTGCTCGCCGCGGGCGGCTCACCGGCGGAGTGCGCCGCCGCGCTCGGCCTCCACCCTCCGGCAACCGTCAGCCACGAGCTGCGTTCCTGGCCAGACAAAACGCCCAGACGTACTGATGCGAACTGTCGAATGGCGTTCTCGGCGCGACCCGCCGCCCGTCGAGGTCATCGGACGGCAGACTGGAGGCCAACCGCAGCAGCCTGGTGCTGGCCGTGCTCGTGCGTGCCTCCCGGTGCTGGCACGGTCCCGCCATGACCGCGGCCGGGTTGCGACCGCTCCGGGTCCCACGGCGCGCGCTGTTCGAGAACCGCACCTTCCTACGACACGCCGAGGCGCCCGACGCCGACAAGCCCCGGCAGCGTCGGGGTAGTGGCCTAACATCGACCGCCGACGAGAGGCGATTCACATCTACTCATTTCACCCGCTAGTGATACACCACCACGCGACGCGGTGATGCACCGTACAGACAGCGGCCGATAAGACGCGAGAGGCTCATTTTGCGGATCTACACGACATGTCCACCGTCGACGGCGATGGACCGCACCAGTTACGTCTCCACGGTGCGTGACGTCGCGAGGTGGAGCGACCGTGCAGGATTCGCCGGGATTCTCGTCTACACCGACAACAGCCTGGTCGATCCGTGGCTCGTGTCCCAGATAATCGTCGAGAACACCGAGCAGCTGTGCCCACTGGTCGCGGTGCAGCCCGTGTACGCGCATCCCTACACGGTCGCAAAACTGGTCGCGTCGCTCGCTCATCTCCACGGTCGCCGGGTGCACCTGAACATGGTGGCGGGTGGATTCCGAAACGATCTCCTGGCCCTCGACGACGACACGGAGCACGACGAGCGCTATCGGCGGCTCGTCGAGTACACGCAGATCGTCATGGCGCTCCTGCGTGCCGAAACGGCGGTGACGATCAAGGGGCGGTACTACTCTGTCACGGGGTTGCGGATGCGGCCGAAGCTCCCGGCGCACCTCCTGCCGGACGTCCTCGTGTCCGGCTCCTCGCCGGCGGGCCGCGACGCGGCTCGGGCGCTCGATGCGACCGCCGTCAAGTACCCCCAGCCGCCGGGCGAGGAGGCCGCGTGGATGGGGCACGGGCTCGCCGGCGGGTTCGGCATCCGGGTCGGCATCGTGGCACGAGACACCGCAGAAGAGGCATGGCGGGTCGCGCGCACACGCTTCCCGAAGGACCGGAGCGGCCAGATCACCCATCGCCTCGCCGTCGCGGTCTCCGACTCGCACTGGCACGGCCAGCTGTCGGAGGAGCGAGACCGGTCCGGCGATCTCGACGGCGAGCCCGACCCCTACTGGTTGGGGCCGTTCCAGAACTACAAGACGTTCTGCCCCTACCTGGTCGGCAGTTACGACCGAGTCGCGCGAATGCTGAGCCACTACATCGCTCTCGGCACGACGACCTTCATCCTCGACGTCCCGCAGAGCGAAGAGGATCTCGCCCACACGGCGGTCGTCTTCGCCAAGACGCACGAGATGGTCACGCCATGATCGCGCGGCTGCAGGACTACCTGACCAGGTCCGCCGAGCGTGACGCGGGAGCTTGCGCGCTCGTGATGGGCGACGAACGCGTGTCGTACGGCGACCTCGAGGCGGAGACGAACCGATGGGCGCGCCTGATGCAGGAGTTCGGCTGCGGCGACGGGGACCGGGTCTGCGTGCTCGCGAGCAAGACCCCCCGCACGGTCGCAGGCCTTCTCGCCGTCCTCAAAGCCGGCGGGGTGTACGTGCCGGTCGACAGCACGAGCCCGCCGGCACGCGTCGCACGCATCTTCGGCTCGGCAGAGCCCGGCCTAGTCCTCGTGGACGAGTCGGCGGTTCCGCTCGTCGACGGGCTGATCGAGGCCGGTGCACTGTCCCGGCCCGGCACATCGATCGGATCGGTCGACGGCCCCCTGACCGGAGATCGCTTCAGCACGCAGTTCTGCCGGTCCGATGCCACCACGTGGTCGGCCGACCCACTCCCGAACCGACGCCGCGCCGAGGATCTCGCACACCTTCTCTTCACGTCGGGTTCGACGGGCACGCCGAAGGGTGTGATGATCACTCACGCGAACGTACTGGCGTTCGTCGAGTGGGCGGTGCGGTACTTCCGAACGCGGCCGTCCGACCGCATCTCAGGGCACCCACCCTTGCATTTCGACCTGTCGACGTTCGACATCTTCGCGACCCTCGCGGCGGGAGCCGAGCTGCACCTGGTGCCGGGCAACGCGAGCCTCAACCCGCGGGCGCTGGCCGCGATGATCCGCGACCGCGAGCTCACGCAGTGGTTCTCCGTTCCGACGGTGTTGACCTACCTCGCGAAGTTCGACGTCATCGCCCAGGACGACTTCCCGGCCCTGGAGCGCCTCCTGTGGTGTGGCGAGGTGCTGCCGACGCCCGTGCTGGCGCACTGGATGCGGCGCCTACCGCACGTGCGGTTCACCAACCTCTACGGGCCGACCGAAGCCACGATCGCGAGCAGCTACTACACCGTTCCGAGCTGTCCGGAGGACGAGACGGCGTCCATCCCGATCGGCACGCCGTGCGCCGGTGAGAACCTGCTCGTCCTCGACGAGGAGCTCGAACCGACCGCCCCCGGTGAAATCGGCGACCTCTACATCTCCGGTGCCGGGCTCTCTCCCGGGTACTGGCGAGATCCCGAGAAGACGGAGGCTGCGTTCATCACCCGCCCCGACGGGCGCATCTACCGGACCGGTGACCTGGCGAGGCGCGCCGAGGACGGTCTCGTGCACTTCCTCGGCCGGGCCGACTCGCAGATCAAGAGCCGCGGCTACCGGATCGAGCTGGGTGAGATCGAGGCGGCGGTGAACGCTCAACCGGGCGTGCGGGAGTGCGCGGTCGTCGGGGTCGACGTCGGCGGTTTCGAGGGAACCACCATCTGCTGCGCGTTCTCCGTGGCCGACGGCGTCGACCTGCAGCCGCTCGCCCTGCGGGCCGCCGTGTCCGAACTGCTGCCCGCCTACATGCTGCCCACGAGGTGGCGCGAGCTGGACACCCTCCCCAAGAACGTGAACGGGAAGATCGACCGCAATCAGCTGAAATCGAGCTTCACCGAAGAGTTGGCGGCACCGGGACGGCCGGTGGTCGGGTCGTGAACCACGATGGGATGCAGACCGGCGACGGGATCCTCGAGCTGATCCGGGACCGGCTCAACATCGATGTCGCGGACGTCGACGTGGACATGATCGAGACGGGCGTGCTCGACTCGATCGCGCTCGTAACGTTGATCACCGCAATCGAGGACGCGCTCTCGTGTGAGCTCCCGCTCGACGACTTCGACATCGAGCACTTCCGCTCGGCACGCCGGATCAGCCAGTACCTCGAAGCCTCGGGAGTGCGTGGCAACGGGAGCACGCCATGATCACGGCCCGGCTCCCGGCATCGCCGGTCTCATGAGAATTCCGGTCTCATGAGAATTGCAGTGGCCGCGGAGGAATCCGCAGGCGTCCAGGCCCTCCGACTCGTGGCCGGCTCCGCCCACGAGGCCTGCGTGGTGCTCACCGAGTCGAACTCGGGCGACCGCACGCGCGGCCTGACGGTCGCCGCCGTCGCCGACGAACTCGGGATCGACACCATTCCGGGCGCCGCCGTGCGGGACCCGAGCCTGGCGGGGATCCTCCGCGCCAGGGACGTCGACGTCCTGCTCAACGTGCATTCGCTGTATGTCGTGAATCCCGCGGTGCTCGCCGCGCCGCGGTTCGGCTGCTTCAACCTCCACCCGGGTCCGCTGCCCCGGTACGCCGGCCTGAACACCCCGAACTGGGCGCTCTACCAGGGGGAAACCACACACGGGGTGACGCTGCACTGGATGGCGCCGGGCATCGACACGGGACCGATCGCCTACCAGGAGAGCTTCCCCCTCGCGACCGAGGACAACGGGTTCAGCGTGTCCGCAACCTGCGTCCGCGAGGGCCTGCGCCTGGTCTCACGCCTGCTCGACGACCTCGGGACCGATCCTGCTCGCGTACCGGTCATCGAGCAGGACGTCACGCTGCGGCGCTACTTCGGGCGCGATGTCCCGCACGACGGCTGGATCCAGTGGACGGAGGGCGCCACCCACGTCGCCGGCTTGGTACGCGCATGTGACTACGGCCCGTGGACCTCGCCGTGGGGCCGGGCCCGCACCCGGGGCAACGACGGCCTCGAGATCACCGTGCGACGGGCGCACCGCACCGGTCGACCGGCGGAAGATCCGCCCGGCACGGTCGGACGCTGCGACAGCGCGGAGGCCTGGGTCGCCACCCGGGACGAGTGGATCGTGATCAGCCGTCTGCAGGTCGCGGGCACGGTCACGCCGGCCGATGCCGTCCTCACCACCGGAGACGTGCTGACCGCCCCTGAGAATGTGTTTGAGAAGCGCGGAGCGGGCCGCCCAGGGCAGCCAGGACCTGCTGAATCACCGGCGCCCGCGGCCCACATGCGCGCTTCTCAAACACATTCTGATCACGCTCTGCGCCGACAGCCGGCGAGCGACTGACCCGAAGGATTCGCCGCATCCATGCCGTCGCGGTCCTCCTCGACAGCGACGCGCCGACGAATGGAAAGAAGGCAATGCCAGAGAAGCCCGGAGTCCTCACCTACGCGGACACGTCTGCACGCCCCCGGTCGTCGAGGCCGGGGCGATGAGCCGTATTCGGAGCCTGCAGCCCGACGATCTGTCTCAGGTCGTCGCACTGTATCGGACCTATTTCGCAGAGCCGAACGTCGGCGACGCCGACGAGCTGCACACGGCCTTCGAGCAGATCTTCCTCGGCCAGCCGCTGTCGGATCCCTCCATTCCCTCGCTGGTGTTCGAAGGCTCCGACGGGGAGATCCTCGGCTTCATCGGCTCGCTGGTGCACCGGATGCGGTTCGATGAGACCCCCGTCCGTCTGGCGTGCAGCAGCTCGCTGGTCGTCGCACCACGAGCGAGACAGCTCGGCGCCGGAGGCCTGCTACTGCGGAAGTACCTGGCCGGCCCTCAGGACCTGACCATCACCGACACCGCCGGGAGTGCCACCGAGCACATGTGGAAACGCCTCGGCGGTTCCATGTACCACCTCGGCTCGGTGACCTGGCTACATCTCTTGCACCCGCTGCGAGCGGCGGTCGGCGTCAAGCTCTGGCAACGTGGCAGGCACCGGTGGCTGCCATTTGCCCGACCCCTGTGCCGGCCGACGGATGCCCTGTATTCCCGCTTCACCGGTACCGACGGTACGAGTGACGTCGAGAAGCACACCGAGGAGCCGCTGTCGCCGCAACTCTTGATCGACCACCTCCATCTCGGACCTCAGCAGTTCCCCCTCCGGCCGGACTTCGACGCCGAGTCGCTCGGCATGCTGTTCGACCAGATCGACCGCTCCCGGTCCAACGGCCGGCTCGTCAAGAACTTCGTCCGAGACGCCCGGGGAAGGCCTGTTGGCTGGTACATCGCCTCCCTGCTACCGAGCGGCATCTACCGCGTCATGGGTCTCGCCGCAGCCCCCGGGAACGAGGAACTCCTGTTCCGCCACGTGCTGCACAAGGCGAAGGATCTCAATGCTGCGGCCGTGGCGGGCAGGCTCGAGCCATGGATGCTCGAGGTCTCCCCACGGCGCATGATGATGTTCTTGCGCGTACGGTTCCTCGTCCATTCGCGCAATTCGGCCCTCTGTGATGCTGTCCGTTCAGGCAAGGCGTTGCTGACAGGGCTCGAGAGCGACATATGGATACCAAGATAGCGCTCGGGGACTACGGATGGCTAGCGAAAGAGAATGAACTCCATCGCAGTGATGACGCCGAGGCCGACGTCGCCGGAATCACTCTCGCACAGGAGTTCGAACGAGCGCGGATCGCTGGCGGGCGTGACGTGGATCAAGTGTCCGGTGGCGGCGACGACTTCGATCGAGCGAACGTGGCCGGCATTCCACCCGTAAGAGCGGCCGACGATCCCGGTCCCGGGGTAGGACGGGACCAGCGGGGCGAGTCCCAGTTCGGCGGCGTAGTCGACTACGTCCGACCACAGCGCGCCGGCTCGCGCGATCGCCGTACGGCCCCGCAGGTCGAGGTATATCTGGTTCATGCGGGTTGTAGTGATGAGCACGCCGTCATTCGCGGAGCTGGGCGCCCGGTGACCCGGCACCATGACGGCAAGCGGTAGCCGGAACTCCGAGGAGAACCTGACAGCGCCCTGGACATCGGCCGGGTTCGTCGCCCCGACCGCGATGGCGGGTTCGTGCAGGATCGTGGTATCGGGGCCGGGCACCTCGTCCGCGAGTTCCGGGTCGCCGGCGACCAGCACCGATCCCTGCGTGATGCTCGCCAACGCTGTGACGTCCTGGGGCGTGAAGCCTGGATCCCATCGGGCGGAACGGTAGTTCACTACGGCCCTCCGTTGGTGCTGTCCGGTCGGTGTCCGGACCTCGTGCCTCATCGACAATCGGGATGAGGCGAGTTCCACGACCGGGCGATGGCACAGGGCCGTGGGCGGCCGTTACGGCTCGTCGTGCACGTCGTGGCGATGCCGCCGATATCACCGGAGCCATCCGGGCCACCGGCGCCGGGTCACGCAGCTCGAGGGCGTCTCGGCCGGGAAAGATCCCGACAACGTCGGTGCGCTCCTACTCCCTGGTGATGGTCGCCTTCTCGGCGGTGGCCTCCTCCACACCGGACTCAGCGGTGTCCGCCTCGGCGGCGCCGGCGGCCGGGATGTGGCGGAGAAGGGTCACCGCCAGCACGGCGACGACCGCGGCGATGCCGGCGCACACGGCGGCTGCCGTGCCGAACCCGGACGTGAACGCCTCCCGAGCCGCGGCGAGCAGCGACGCGCCTGCCTCACCGGGCAGGTCGGCAGCCGTGGTGGTTGCGCCAGTCAAGGTGTCGCCCGCCTCGGCCGCGTCCGCGGGCACCGAGGTTTCCGCCATCTGGTTCCGGTAGACGGCCGCGCCGATGCTGCCCATCACCGCGACGCCGAGGGCCATGCCGAACTCGATGTTGGTCTCGGAGATCGACGAAGCCGAGCCCGCCTTCTCGCTCGGCGCGGACGACACGATCAGGTCGACGCCCAGGCCGGCGATCGGCGCCCCGCCGAAGAACGCGATCGACAAGCCGACCACGGCGAGCGTGATCCCGCCCGTGGCGCTCACCTGGGAGACGATCAGGAATCCGACGACCGTGATCACCAGTCCGCCCGCGATCAGGTAGGCCGGCCGGATCGTGCGGACCAGCATCGTCGCCAGCACCACACCGATCATCTGCGCCGCGGTGTGCGGCAGCATCCACAGCCCGGCCGCCAGTGGCGACATGCCTTGCACGTCCTGCAAGTACGTGGCGAACAGCAGCGTGCTTCCGCCGACGGTGAGGACACCGAGCAGCATGACGCCGAGCGCGCCGCTGAAGGCGCGGTCGGCGAACAGCGACACCTCCATCAGCGGGTTGGTGAGCGTGCGCTGCCTGCGCACGAACAGCACGCCGAACACGACACCGGCAACGACGGCCACGAGCGGCACGATGGCGAACCCATCCTTGGCGATCTCCTTGAGACCGAAGATGACCGGCAGGATCGCTGCCAGCGACAGCGCGACGCTGGCCAGGTCGAGCTTGCCGCCGGTGGGGTCGCGGTGCTCGGGCAGCAGCACCGGCGCGGTCACCAGCAGCAGGATCATGACGGGCACGCCCATCAGGAACACCGAGCCCCACCAGAACCACTGCAACAGCACGCCGCCGACCACCGGGCCGACGGCCGTGCCGCCCATGAAGCACGCCATCCACACACCGATCGCCGCGGCGCGCTGCCTGCCGTCGGTGAACATCGTGGTGATGAGCGACAGCGTGGACGGCATGAGCGTCGCGCCCGCGATGCCGAGCAGCGCCCGGGTGGCGATCAGCATCTCGGCCGAGGTCGAGTAGGCGGCCAGCACCGACGCTCCGGCGAAGGCGACGGCGCCGATCATCAGCAGCTTCCGCCTGCCGACGCGGTCGCCGAGGGTGCCCATGGTGACGAGGAACCCGGCGATCATGAATCCGTAGACGTCCATGATCCACAGCTGCTGCGCGCCGTCGGGCGCCAGGTCGGCGCTCAGGTGGGGCAGTGCGAGGAACAGGACGCTGAAGTCGAGTGCCAACAGGATGGTGGGCAGGGCCAGCACGGCCAGTCCCAGCCACTCCCTGCGCCCGGCGCGAGCGCCGGGCGCGGTCGTCGGTGTGGTGTCCATGGTCATCCCTCTCCGGCGGTTGCCGTCCTCAGAAGCGCCAGCGGGTGGGCGCGAACTTGTCGCTGGTCGGGAAGCCGAACACGGCGACCGGGTCGACCTCGTAGACGGCGAAGGGGCCCTCGCCCGCGGTCGGCCCCGCAGGTCTCGTGGTGCTATTCGAGCGTGTCCAGGCCGACCGGTGCTGCCATCGGCGCGGTGTGCGGGCCGGGCTGTGTCTTGCCCGGTGCGAAGAGTGCGGCGACCATGCCGACCATCGAGGCGATCGCGCCCACGACGAGTGCCGCTCGGAAGCCGCCCATGGCTGCCGCGGGGTCGCCGTAGTGGCCGTACGTGGCGAACGCCGCGCCGAGGGACACGACGCCGAACACCCCGCCGATCTCGCGGACCGCGCTGTTCACCCCGGACGCGACCCCGACATCGTTCTGCGGGACGGAGGCGAAGACCAGGTTGATCGTCGTGGGGAGGCACATCGCGATACCGACCCCGCCGAGGATCAACGGCACGATGAACGAGCCGTATCCGGTGTCTGGTTGTGCGACCGCGGCGATCCACGCGAGGCCGACGCCCTGGAGCAGCAAGCCGGCGACCATGAACGGCCGGTTGCCCAGTCTGTCGGCGAAATTACCGGCGATCGGGGCTACCAGCAGTGGCATCGCCGTCCACGCGAGCAGGCGCAGGCCGGTGCCCATCGGGTCGTTGCCGAGGCCCTCCTGGAACATCTGCGCCAGCATGAACAGCGCGCCGATCAGAGCGAAGTGCTGGAAGAAGGCCGAGACGTTGGCGATGGTGAAGCCGCGGCTGCGGAAGTAGGCCATCGGCAGCATCGCGTGCGTCACGCGCTTCTCCCAGAGCACGAACGCCACCAGCAGGACAAGGCCGCCGACGATCGACAGCAGGACCTCCGGGTCGCCCCATCCCAGGACGGGCTGCCGCACGGCGGCCCACACCAGACCGAACAGGCCGATCGACACGAGCGCCAGGCCGACGAGATCCAGCTCGGGACGCGGGCCGTAGCTCTCCCGCAGCAGTTTCGCCGACAGAACGGTCGCGGCCAGGCCGATCGGGACGTTGAGCCAGAAGATCCAGTGCCATGACAGGCCCTGGGTGATCAGGCCACCGACCACGGGGCCGGCCGCAACGGCCAGGCCCGAGACGCTTCCCCAGATGCCCATCGCCATGCCGCGCTTCTCGGGCGGGTAGGCGTTGGACAGCAGGGTCAGACTCACCGGGATCGCCACGCCGGCTGCCACCCCCTGCAGGACGCGGGAGAGGATCAGGACGCCGACCGTCGGGGCGAGCGCGGCCATCGCCGAAGCGGCGGTGAACACCGCCAGCCCCAGCACGTAGACCTTCATCCGGCCGAAGCGGTCGCCGAGCGCCGCACCGGTCAGCATCAGGCAGCCGAAGGCCAGGTTGTAGGCGTTGATGGTCCACTCGAGGTCCGCGAGGCCGGCGTCGAGGTCCTGCCGGATGGTCGGGATCGCGGTGACCACGACCATCACGTCGAGCGAGGTGAGGAACGCGCACACCGCGACCAGCACCAGCGTCCAGCCGGGACGCACCGGCCGTTCCGTACTCGTGTTCTCGCCTCTCACGGCTCGACCCCCCGGCCACAGTCGGACGCACTGCACGTCATTGCGACTCCGTTCTCGATCACGTCCGTCAGCGGTCGTACTGGTCGTGCAGGCGCCACCACTGGTAGGCCGGGGTCTGCGGCCAGCCTTCGGGTGAGTCCTCCCACGTCTCCTGCCGGCCGTAGGGCGTCAGGTCCAGCAGGGCGAGGTCGTTGCGGAGGTGATCGGTCCCCCGTGCGGCGGTGGAGTAGCTGCGGAACACGCGGTTCTCGTCCGAGCGCACGAAAACGCTGAGTCCGGCACCGCCGTCGATGCCGCAGTCGGCGTCGAAGTCGCTGCCCGCCGTGGAGTACCAGGGGATTTCCCAGCCCATGCGGACGCGGTACGGCTCGAACTGGGAGACCGGCGCCGGCGAGGTCATCACGTACGTGGTGTCGCGGGCGTGCAGATGCGCCAGGTGGGGCGTGCTGTCGGCCACCGCCGAGCAGCCGGGGCAGCGGTGGTCCGAACCCGCCTCCATCATGAAGTGGTAGACGATGAGCTGGCGGCGCCCGTCGAACAGCCCGGCAAGGCTCTTCCTACCGTCGGTGCCCTCGAACGCGTACTGCTTGTCGAACTCGACCACCGGCAGCCTGCGGCGGCGCGCGGCGAGGGCGTCGATGGCGCGGGTCATCTTCTTCTCCTCGACCAGCAGCTCCTCCCGGGCGCTGGCCCATTCCTGGGCGGAGACGATCGGTGGCAGCTCCATGAGCGCTCCCTGCTTCAGGTCCGTCAGTCGCACGCCACTGCGGCGCGCACTTCCAAGACCGTAGCAGCTACTTCATTTCACGTAGTAGAAACTTCTGATTAGGGAGGAGCGAGCTACACTGGCCGCGTGCCGACGAAACGCAGCTACGGCGACCCGTGCGGCGTGGCCCATGCGCTGGACCTGGTGGGCGAGCGCTGGGCGTTGCTGATCGTCCGGGACCTGCTGTTGGGCCCGAAACGGTTCACCGACCTCCAGGTCGGCCTCACCGGCGTGCCGCCGAACGTGCTCACGACCCGTCTCAACGACCTGCAGGAGGCCGGCGTGGTGCGCAAGCGCACGCTGCCGCCACCTGCGGCGGCCCGGGTCTACGAGCTGACCGAATGGGGCGCGGACCTGAAGCCGATCGTCCTGGCGCTCGGCCTGTGGGGCTCACGGTCCCCCGTGCCCCGCCCCGAAGGCGAGATGGGCACGGACTCGCTGATGCTGTCGATGCTCGGCACGCTGGACGCCGCTGCGTTCGCTCCGGGCGGGGGCACCTTCGAGGTCCGGCTGGGTCGAGAGAGTTTCACCATCTCGATCGGCGAGGACGTGCAGGTCGCGCGTGGCAACGCGCCCGACCCCACCGGCCCGGTCATCGACACCGACGCCGCCACCCTGGATGCGTTGATGGCAGGAGAAGTCGAGGTCGACGCCGCCGTCGCAGCCGGGCGCGTGCGACTGGAAGGGGACACGAACGCCTGCCGAGCCCTGCTCGCGGCCTTGTGGCGCAGCGACGTCTCCGCGCACGCGCATCCAAGCGTGTAGCACCGGGAAACCGTTCGCGACGACCCGCTGCCACGCGCACGGCGACTTCAACACCCCGGCCATCACGACCTCCGGCTATCTGGGCGGGATGGCAATAGCCATGCTGGCCGGCCGCGCCCCTGAGGTGTTCGCCGGTAGCGATGGTGGTCGCGGTTGCCCTGATCGCGTTGATCGCGTTCGACCTGCTGCAGCTCGCGCACCGATCAGCGGACGATCCCGACGGGGTTGCGCCGCCGACCCGGAATGGCGGAGGTCAGCGGCGCGAAGCAGCGTGGCGGGCCAGGACCGGGTTCCGCACCCGGCCGATGCTCTCGATCTCGACCTCGACGACGTCGCCGGGGTGCAGGAACACCCCGCGACCGGCCCCGACTCCCGCGGGTGTGCCCGTCGCGATGACGTCGCCCGGCTCGAGTGTCGTCAGCGCGCTCGCGGCAGCAATCAGCTCGGCGACGCTGCAGATCATCAGGGCTGTCGAGGCGGACTGCATGACCTCGCCGTTCACGGTGGTCCGCACGCAGAGCTGCTGCGGGTCCGGCACCTGCCAGTGCGGCACGATCCCGGACGCCATCGGCAGCGAGGTGTCGGCTCCCTTGGACGCGACCCAGTCCCAGACGAACGGGGCGGGCGCGTCCTCCCGGCGGTGCGGTCCGCGCAGCGAGATGTCGTTGACGACCGTGTATCCGGCGACGTGCGCGAGCGCCGCGCCCACGGCGATGTCGCGGCCTCCGACGCCGACGACCGCCGCGAGCTCGCCCTCCCAGTCGACCCGGTCGTCCGGGTCACCGCCGACGAGGATCGGCTCGCCGTCGGCGACCAGCGCGGTCGTCGGCGGCTTGAAGAAGAAGTAGGGCCGCCACTGCGCGCCGAAGGACTCCCCCATCTCGGCCAGGTGGTCGCTGTAGTTGGGCCCGGAGCAGAGGATCTTGCGCGGGTGCCGCAGCGGCAGGTCGAGGACCGCACCCTCGACGGCAGGTGCGTCGAACGGGTCGATCTCACGCAGCTCCGCCTCGAACTCGGCCCACCGCTCGACCACCGGCAGGACCCCGTCGACGCCGTCGAGCACGACGGGGGCCCGGACGCGGCCCTCGTGCAGCACCCCGGCTCCGGCCCGGCTCCCCTGCCGGTAGGTGACCAGGCTCCAGCCGCCGTTCATGCGGTCTCCTCCGTACCCGGCGCCTGCACGCCGACACCAGCCATCGCGCGCAGTAGGAACTCCCGCAGTTGGCGCTGTTCGTCGACGGAGAGCAGCGCCGTCGCCCTCATGTCCACCGGCGCGGTGAGGCGCTGGGCGCGTTCGAGCAGGCGGCGGCCGTCCTCGGTGATCCACACGCGGATCACCCGGCCCCGGCTGGGATGCGGCCCGCGCTCCACGAGGCCGCGGCTCTGGAGCCCGGCCAGCGCCGTGGACATCCCCTGCGCCGTGATCCCCGCCCGCCGTCCAAGCTCGGCCCCGGACAACCAGCCCTCGGCGCAGATCGCGAGCTGCCCCAGTGCGGCGAGCTGGGCCTGCGTCAGCCCCACCGGCCGGAGTGCCTGCTCGACCTGCTGGTTCAGCGCGTTCGCCAACATCCGTACGAGGTAGGCGATCCGGGTCGATGGCTCCACGATCCCGTGACCGTCGGGCTGCTGCTCGGGCATGCCCGACCATCCCATGGCTCCGCTCACAGCGATCCTCCGCCCGCGTCGACCCGCAGCACGATCTGGCCGTGGGCCTCCCCCCGCTCGACCGCGGCGTGCGCCTCCGCCGCGCGGTCCCACCCGAGCAGCTGCAGGTGGCTTGCCGGCGGCCGGAACCCGTTCGCCACGTCCGCCCACAGCGCGGCGCGCTGGGCCCGGTTGCCGGTCCGCACCCCGATCAGCGACTGGCTGCGCAGGTAGAACGTCAGCAGCGGGACGGGCACCGGGTCGTGGCTGATGGCCCCGGACATGACGATCGTGCCCATCGGCGCCAGTGCGGGCAGGTAGGCGTTCCACAGCTCGGTGATGCCGAGGTTGTCCACCACGCAGTCGATGCCGTCAACGTCGCCGACCCCGTCCACGTCGGTTCGCAGCGCCTCGGCCAGGTCCGGCCGGTCGCCGTCGATCATCGCCGCCAGCGGGAGCCCGGCCAGCCGGTCGGGATCCCGCCCGAGGCGGTCGACGCCGATCACGCGTGCCCCGCGGAACGCCGCCAGCGCGGCGAGGGTGGAGCCCAGCGAGCCGGCCGCTCCCAGGACGAGCACCGTGGACCCGGGACCGACCCGGCCGGCGTCCAGCTGGGCCGCGGCCACCCCGCCGTTGGCCGCGAGCGAGGCGGCCGCGGCCAGCGACACGTCCTCGGGCACGGGCTGCACGTTGGCCTCCGGAACCACGCAGAACTGGGCGTAGCTGCCGGGCCGGTGCACACCCACCAGCCGGAACCCGGCACAGGCCTCTTCCCGGCCCTGCCCGCAGGCGCGGCAGTTCCCGCAGGTCAGCACCGCCGACACTGCGACCCGGGAGCCGACCAGACGGTCGTCGACCCCCGGTCCGACGGCGTCGACGACACCCGCGTGCTCGGTGCCGAGCACGTGCGGGAAGGCGGTGATGGACGGCGCGAACGGCGGTCTGCCCGCGCGGGCGGCCACGTCCTTGGTCCGGGCGACGGCCACCGCCTCGACCGCCACCCGCACCTCACCCGGACCGGGCTCCGGGTCGGCGAGCTCCGCGGCACGCAGCACCTCGGGTCCGCCGAACCGCTCGATCACGATCGCCCTCATCGGGGCCGCTCGGACCCGGGCGGGTTCGCCATCGCCCGCACGACCTCCGGGGTGATCCCTCCCGAGGTGCCCCACACGTCGGCGTTCTCCTGGGTGCGCGCCCATTCCTGCGGCATCCAGCCGCTGTCGACCTCGATCAGCTCGGCGGTGTACTCGATCACGTTGCCCACCGGGTCGAGGAAGTAGCAGAAGACGTTGCCACCCGGGCCGTGCCGGCCCGGCCCCCAGATCGTGTCGACGCCGGCCCTGCGCATCCGGCCCAACGCCCGCATCACCTCGTCGGTGTCCCGGACCTCGAACGCGACGTGGTTGAGCGAGGTCCACTCCCCCGGCGCCAGCACGATGCAGTGGTGCACCGGGTTGCAGCGCAGGAACACCATCTGGTCGTTCTCGTATGTGTCGGAGACCGCGAACCCCAGTACGTCGACGAAGAACGCCTTCGACGCGGCGAGGTCAACCGTGTTGAGGACGACGTGGCTGAGCCGGTCCGGCCCGAAGTCGCGCGAGGCGGGATCCGGACGCTCCGGCACGTCCGCGCTCACCTCGATGCGCCGTCCCTCCGGATCGGTGAACTCGACGGCGTACTCCCCGCCGGGCCGACGGGCCGGGCCCGCGAGGAGTTGCGCGCCGCTCGCCCGCACCCGCTCCGCGACGGCATCCACCGCCGCGGCGTCGCGGGCTCCGAGGGCGATGCGGACGAGCTGGTGCGGGTCGCCCGCGACCAGCCGCAGCACGTGGTGCTCCGGGCCGCGGGCCCGGAGCGCGATGGTTCCCTCCGCGGCGGTGCCGGGCAGGTCCTCCACCCGCTCCAGGCCCCAGGTCTCCTCGTAGAACGGCAGGAGCGCTGCCGGCTGCTCCGCCGAGATGTCGATGCTTCTCAGGTGGGTGATGCCGAGCCCGTCCCTCATCGATCCCCCTCGATGCATCCGAGCGGATGTGTCAGAGTATAAAGCAGTTTATAAGCCGCTTGACAAGAGGACTTCGATGGACGGCACCGGCACGGCCCGTGTCGCTCAGCGCACCGCGCCGTTCAGCGACCGGCGACCGGTCGCCTGGCCGCAGAGACCCGTGTGGTGGACGAACCGCTGAAGATCGGCGCGCTCTCCTGAGCGAACCTGGGCAACAGGCGCCCGAACATCTCCCGCTCCTCCGGCGTCCAGTCGGCGCAGATCTGCCTGATGCGTTGCCGGTTCCTGATCCGCATCGCGTCCAGGTGCTCCACGGCCGCGGGCGTGAGGCTCACGACCAGAGCACGACGGTCACGCTCGTCCGGCCGCCGGACGACCAGACCGCGAGGCTCCAGCTCGTCGAGGTGGCGCGTCACGGTCGTGCGATCCAGACCCAGAGCCTCGGCCAGCTCCGACACCCGCAAGGGGCCGACGCGGTACAGCAGCATCAGCGGCGCGATCGTGCCGCGGCGCAGGCCGTCGGAGAAGGTGGCGGCGAGCTCGTCGAGGTAGCCCTCGGTCGTATGCAGCAGAACCGCCATCGCATCCAGGATCCGATCCTCGAGCCGCTGTCGTCCCACCATCGCCCTGCCCTGCTCCTGTCTCGCGCGTCCCGGCGGAAGTATGGGGCAGCTCGTTCGCCGTTGATGCGCGGTCGTCAGGCCGACTCCGCGAACGCGGCTTCTCGCACCACTCCGCGAACCTACGCGTACTCGGGCCTGATGTCCGTCAGCCGGCCGCCTGCGACCGAACCCGCTGGACGGGGACGGCCGACCCGGCACCCGCGCGAGCGACGCGCCGTGCCCACGATGCGGGATTACGTGTAGCACGCCACTCAATTTACGTGTAGCTTGCCGCATATTCCGGCGACGCTCCCGCTCGTCCCCCACGCGCCACGAACTGCGCACCGCCCGAACCGCCACTGGAAGGGATCTGCCGCATGGATCTGAACCCGCCGATCCACCTGCCCGACTTCTTCATCGGTGAGCCGGCACCGGTCTACCGGGAGCTGCGCAAGAACTCGCCGGTGCACTGGACCGACGCCAACGGCGGCTTCTGGGGGATCACGCGCTACGAGGACATCAAGTGGATCGCCTCCCGGCCACACCTGTTCTCCTCCGCGCGGGGAGTGCTGATGCCGGGTCCGAACATCGATACCGACGAGGTGCGTCCGATGCTGATCACGACCGACCCACCCCGTCACCAGGCGATGCGCAGGATCATCTCGAAGGGCTTCACCCCGCGGCACATCAACGCGATGGAGCCCGGCATCCGCGAGATAGTCCGCGGCGCCCTCGACCGCGCCGAACCGGGCGTGGAGCTGGACTACGCCGAGGGCATCGTCGCACCGATCCCGACCCGGATCATCGCCGACCTGCTCGGCGCTCCGCACCAGGACTGGGAGCAGTTCCGCGCCTGGTCCGACGCGTCGGTCGGCTCAGCCGACCCCGACATCACCCTGACATCACGGGAGGCGCTCGGCATCCTCACCACGTACTTCCAGAACCTGATCGACCTGCGCGATGAAGTGCGCACCAACGACCTGATCTCGATCCTGATGGACGCCGAGGTCGACGGGGAGCGCCTGTCCCACGACGAGGTCATGGCATTCCTGCACCTGCTGCTGGTCGCCGGCAACGAGACCACCCGCAACCTGATCTCCATGGGCACGCTCACGCTGATCGACCACCCCGACCAGCTGCAGAAGCTCATCGACGACCGCAGCCTGATCCCCAGCGCCGTCGAGGAGATGCTGCGCTTCATCTCCCCGGTCACACACATGACCCGCTGGGCGACCGAGGACGTCCCCCTTCGCGACAAGGTCATCAAGAAGGACCAGCCGGTCGTCCTGCTCTACGGCGCCGCCAACCGTGACGAGGCGATCTTCGGCGACGACGCCGAGGAGTTCGACATCACCCGCAGGCCCAACCCGCACCTGGCTTTCGGCACCGGTCAGCACGCCTGCCTCGGGCTGTCACTGGCACGACTCGAGGCCCGGGTCTTCTTCGAGGAACTCCTCGCCCGCTTCACCCGGATCGAGCTCGCGGGCGAGGTACTGCGCATGCGCTCGACCATGGTGCCCGGGATCCGGCGCATGCACGTCCGACTGGGAGCCGCGACCACGAGGACGGCTCGATGATGAAGATCGTCGTCGACCGGGCCAGATGCACCGGGATCGGGATCTGCGAGGCCATCGCCCCCACCGTGTTCGAAGTGGACGACGACGGCGGGCTCGTCCTGCTGTCCCAGCTGGTTCCCCACGGCGTAGCAGCAGAGGTGGCCGAGGCGGTCGAGGGCTGCCCGACGCTGGCGTTGCGGCTGGAGCCGTGATCGCGGTGTCAGCCGAGGAGATCCGCTGCCTGGTCGCGGTCGGGGCCTCCCTCGCGGGCGTGCGCGCCGTCGAGGCGGCGCGCAAGGCCGGCTTCGAGGGCCGGGTCACCTTGATCGGAGCCGAACCCCATCCGCCGTACGATCGGCCGCCCCTTTCCAAGGAGTTCCTCCGCCCCGATCACGCACCCGAACCGGTTGTCCTCCACGGCCGCGCCGAGCTCGTCGAGGACTTCGAGGCAGAGGTGCTGCTGGGCGCACCGGCCACGGGCTTGGACCTCGACGCCCGCACAGTGCGGGCCGGTGATGCGGACGTTCCCTACGACGCGCTGGTCATCGCCACCGGTGCCGCCGCCCGCGAGCTGCCGGGCACCGGCCACCTGTCCGGGGTACACGTCCTGCGCGATCTCGACGACGCCAAGGCGATCCGGCTCGCACTCGACGACGGCGCGCGCACCGTCGTCATCGGAGCCGGCTTCATCGGCTCCGAGGTCGCCTCGGCGGCCCGCAGGCGCGGCCTCGACGCCACGGTCGTCGAAGCCCGGCCCACACCCCTGGTCCGCGCCATCGGCCCAGACCTCGGCTCCGCGCTGGCCGGCCTCCACGAGCGGAACGGCGCCACCCTCATCTGCGGGCGGCCGGTGACCGGGCTCGAAGGAACCGGCGCCGTCGAGCGCGTACACCTGGCGGACGGAACCATGGTCGAGGCCGACCTCGTCGTGGTGGGCGTCGGCGCGGTGCCGTGCACCGACTGGCTCGCCGGTAGTGGTCTGGAGCTCGACGACGGAGTGGTGTGCGACGAGTTCCTGCAGACCAGCGCCCCTGGCGTCTACGCCGCGGGTGACGTCGCCCGATGGAACAACCCGCAGTTCGACCGGATGATGCGGGTGGAGCACTGGTCGAACGCCGCCGAGCAGGGAGTCCGCGCGGCCCGCAACGCGATTTCACCCACCACCGCCGCCGAGCCCTACACGACGGTCCCCTACTTCTGGTCCGACTGGTACGGCTCCCGCATCCAGTTCGTGGGACTCGCCGCCCGGGATCAGCACGAGGTGGTCTCCGGCGACCTGGCCGGCGACCACTTCGTGGCTCTCTACCGCGAATGCGACAAGCTGACCGGTGCGCTGACCCTCAACGGCCGGCGCCACATCATGAAGTACCGGAGGCTCATCGCCCAGGGCGCCACCTTCGAGGAGGCACTCGCGTTCTCCCGGACGGTGGCCGCCCGTCCGCGCAGCCGCGGACCGCAGTAGCTCGGAGGCCGCAAAGCCGTCTTCGGTCGCGAGCACCCGCCGCCTCGGCACCGCCGTGACGCAGCGTCGAGCACCACGAGCTCGAGCTCGTTCCCACACGACGCCGTCCGTGACCGGCACGCCAACCCGCACGTCGTTGCGGGCGACTCTTCCGATCTGACGGCCGCCCAGTCTCTGTGAGGAAAGATCGAGCATGACCGAACAGCAGCACCCGGATCAGAACCGGAACCAGGACCCGATCGACCAGGAGAAACCCACGCCTGCCGCATCCGCGTCCCCGGAACCCGCCCGCACCCGGGAGCAGGTGGTGCTGGACCGGATGGGCGGACGAAGGGGGTTCATCTACTCGACCATCCCGATCGTCGTGTTCGTGACGGCCAACCTGTTCCTCCCACTGGTGGCAACGCTCGGCATCGCCGTCTCGGTCGGAGGGGCACTGACCGCGATCCGCATCATCCGCGGCGAGCGATGGACCTCGGCGGCCGCAGGCCTGGTCGGTGTCGCGGTCGCCGCCACGATCGTTGGCCTGACCGGGTCGGCGAAGAACTACTTCCTGCTCGGGATCTGGGCCTATTTCGCCGGCTTCGTCATAGCCGTCGTCTCGGTGCTGATCCGCTGGCCGGTGAGCGGGATCATCTGGAACTTCCTGCACGCGGGCAAGTACCGATGGCGATCCGACCGGTCGGTGATGCGCGCACACAGCCTCGCCACACTGGCCGCCGCCGCCGTGCTGGGCTCCCGGTTCGTCATCCAGCAGTGGCTCTACCTCGCCGACAGCACCAGCGGACTGGGCATCGCCCGCATCGCGATGGGCACCCCGCTGTCCGCACTGGTCGCAGTGGTCGGGTTCTGGGCCTTCCGGCACAGCAGCAAGCAGCTGATCAAGCGGCCGGACCACGCACCGGAGGTTCCGGGCGACGGCCGACGCTAGGGAGTGAGTCGACCGGGTCGCCCACCGCGCCAGGGAACCTCACCGGCAACGTCGAGCGCTGACCGGCCTGCGCCGGCCGCCGGCGCCGCTCCGTCCAGCAGATCGCTCCATCCCACCTGGAGAGCTGCCGTGACAAACGCTGCGAACCCAGCACCGTCGCCGAGGGTCCTCGTCGCGGTGCTGACCCTCGCGGGAATCACCGTGTCATTGCAGCAGACCTCCGTCATCCTCCTGCTCCCCCAGCTGCCTCGGCTCCTCGACGCGTCTCCCGCCGACACCTCGTGGGCCATCACGGCCACGCTCCTCGCCGGCGCGGTGTCCATCCCGACCTTCGGACGCCTGGCCGACATGTGGGGAAAGCGCCGAATGCTGCTGGTCTGTCTGGGGATGCTCGTCGCCGGCTCGGTGACGGCGGCGCTGAGCACCTCGCTGGCCTGGCTGGTGGTGGGCCGCGCCATGCAGGGCATGGGCGCGGCCGTGGTGTCATTGGGTATCAGCCTGATGCGCGACCAGCTGCACCCGCAGCGCCTGGTCACGGCTACCGCGCTGATGAGCACCTCGCTGGGTGTCGGCGGGTCGCTGGGGCTGCCGCTGTCGGCGCTGCTTGCGCAGTACGCGAACTGGCGCGTGCTGTTCTGGGCCGCCGCCGGCCTGGGCGCCCTGTCGGTGGTCCTCGTGCTCCTCACCGTCCCCGAGTCGAAGCAGCGCACAGGTGGGCGGTTCGACCTCGTGGGCGCGCTACTGCTCGCGGGCATGTTGGTCTGCCTCCTGCTCGCGATCTCAGAGGGCGGCGCTCGGGGCTGGGGGAGCCCCGTGGTCGTGGGCCTGTACGTGGCCGCCGCCGTGCTGGTCGTGACGTTCGGCCGGTGGGAGCTGCGCACCCCCCAACCGTTGATCGACCTGCACGTCAGCCGACGCGCTCAGGTGCTGCTCACCAACACCACCTCGATCGTCTTCGGCTACGCGATGCTGACCAGCTCCCTGGTGCTCAGCCAGCTGCTACAGCTGCCGACGACCACCGGATACGGGTTCGGCGAACCGATCGTCGTCGCGGGGCTCCTCCAAGCTCCCGGCGGCCTGTGCATGATGGCCATGTCGCCGGTGTCGGCGCGCCTCACCGCAGCACAAGGCCCACGCACGACGCTCATGGTCGGAGCGCTGGTCATCGCCTCCGGCTACGGCTTCTCGGCCCTGTTCCACTCCCAGATCTGGCACCTGCTCCTCAGCGCCGGCGTGGTCGGTTCCGGGATCGGCCTGGGCTACGCCGCGATGCCCTCACTGATCATGGGCGCAGTCCCCGTCACCCAGACCGCGTCGGCCAACAGCCTCAACAACCTCTGCCGGTGCCTGGGCACCTCCATCGCCAGTGCGATGGCCGGCCTGCTCCTGGCGACGATGACGACAACGGTGGGCAACGAGACCGTTCCGTCCCGAACCGCGTTCGTCACCGTCCTCCTCATCGGCGCAGCCGCCGCGCTCCTCGCGCTGCTGCTCGCGGCCTTCATCCCACGCCGTTGCACCGCTCCCCCTGCCGGTCCCGCGCCGGCACTGCGCCAGAGCGGGCTCGGCTCCAGCCCGTTGTGACGGGCTTTGGGCTCGTGGTCGGTCTCGCAGCGATCGAGGACACAAGTAGACGACCGGTCTAATCGTGCTATGGTCGGGCCATGCCCGCCGCCGTCGACACTCGCCAGGCCATCCTCGATGCCGCTCAGCGCATCATGGCCCACAAGGGCTGGGCGGCGGTCGGCATCAACGAGGTGCTCGGCGCGGCCGGGGTCCCGAAGGGCTCGTTCTACCACTGGTTCAGCTCCAAGGACGCGTTCGGCGAGGCCATGATGCGGGGCTACTTCGCCGACTACCTGGCGGAGATGGACGCGGTCTTCGCCCGCCCGGACACCCCGGCCGCGGACCGGCTCATGGCCTACTGGGAGGGCTGGCGCGAAACCCAGAGCCTCGAGGACTGCCAGGGCAAGTGCCTCGCGGTCAAGCTCGGCGCCGAGGTCGCCGACCTCTCCGAGCCGATGCGGATCGCGTTGAAGGAGGGCACGACCGAGATCGTCGACCGCCTGCAGCGGATGATCGAGGCCGGCACCGCGGACGGGTCGCTGTCCGTGGAGGGGGACGCCCGCGCCACCGCTGAGACGCTCTACGACATGTGGCTCGGAGCCAGCGTGATGGCCAAGATCCACCGCGACCCCACCCCCCTGGACAACGCTCTCACCCTCACCGCGCGCCTCCTGGGCGTGCAGCGCCACTGGTAACAGTCGTCCCGCGCTCCGACCGGCAGCGCGGGCTCATCTCCAGCATTCCTAGTCGACCGGTCTACTCAAGGAGAAGCACATGAAGGTCCTCATCGTCCTCACCTCGCACGAGGAGCTCGGCGACACCGGCAAGAAGACCGGGTTCTGGCTGGAGGAGCTCGCTGCGCCCTACTACCGCTTCAAGGGGGCCGGCTACGAGATCACCCTGGCCTCGCCAAAGGGCGGCCGGCCGCCGCTGGACCCGAAGAGCAACCAGCCCGAGTTCCAGACCGACGACACCCGCCGTTTCGAGGCCGACGCCGAGGCGACTGCGGCACTGGCGAACACGGTGCGCCTGGACTCGGTCTCGGCCGCCGACTACGACACGGTCTTCTACCCCGGCGGCCACGGTCCCCTGTGGGACCTCGCAGAGGACCAGAGCTCCGTGCGTCTCATCGAGACCACGCTGCGCTCCGGGAAGCCGGTCGCGCTGGTGTGCCACGCCCCGGGCGTGCTGCGCCACACCACCAACGAGGACGGCAGCCCGCTCGTGGCGGGCAAGGAGGTCACCGGCTTCGCCAACACCGAGGAGGCCGCGGTCGAGCTCGTCGACGTCGTCCCGTTCCTGGTCGAGGACGAACTGACCAAGCTCGGCGGCGAGTACTCCAAGGGTGCCGACTGGGCGCCGTACGTGGTCCAGGACGGCCTGCTCATCACGGGCCAGAACCCGGCGTCCTCGGCCCCGGCCGCCGACGCCCTGATCGCGAAGCTCGGAGCGTGAGCGCCCGCTCGAGGAGATGCTCCGCACCCGGATGACCCCGGTATGGACATCCTCGAGGTGAACACCGACGACGCCCGCAGCGTCGGGCTGGTCGGTGGCAGCGACGTCGGTCGGCTGCTCGGCCGCGTCGATCAGGTCCTGGTCGACGCGGCCGGTACGGCAGCCAGCGTCTCCCGGAACGGTTCGCACTGCACCGCGTAGTCCGGGCCGGACCGGCGCGGACGCTCGTGCTTCTCGACCTGCCGATCCGCCCGGTATCGCTGCCTACTCGCTCGACAGCCGCTCGGCGATCAGCGGCACGACGGCGTCGAGTGCGAACTGGATCGACAGCACCGAGTTCGTGGAGTAGGCCTTCTGCACGTCCGGGTCGTCGAACACGATGACGCGGCCTGCTCGAACGGCCGGGATCGCGGCGAACAGCGGCGTGGCGTTGACCTCGGCCGCCGTCCGCTGGATCGGGAAGACGACCAGCAGGTCGGCGTCGAGCACGGAGAGCTGCTCCTCGGACACCGGGTGGGAGAACCGCACTTCGGGCAGTGACTCGATCCGCGGGTTCGGGACGAAGCCGAGCCGCGTCATGAACTCCACGCGTTCGGTGCTGGATGCGTACGCGCCCCAACCCGTTCCGGATCGCGCCGCGACGGTGACCGTTCTACCGGCGAACTCCGGATGCGCGGCCGCAGCGGCCGCGAACCGCCCCTCGACATCGGCGATCAGCTCCGCCCCCCGCTCCGGGACGCCGAGCGCGGCGGCGACCATCGTGACCTGGTCGGTAAGGGTCGTCTTGTAGTTCTCGGCGCCCGGCGGAAGCGCGATCGTCGGAGCGATCCGGGACAGCAAGTCGTATCGCTGCTCGTCACCGGAACTCTTCGTGTCCAGGATGAGATCCGGTCGCAAGGCGGCCACCTGCTCGTACGAGGGTTCGAGGGTGCCGATGATCTCCGGAGGTGCCGTGTAGCGCCCGGCTGCCCACGGACCGACGCCCTCGCCGCCGAAGTCGAGCCAATCGGCCGCACCGACGGGTTGCACGCCGAGCGCGAGAGCGGTCTCGGCGTCACCCCACCCCATGGCGACGACCCGCGTCGGCGGCGCATCGACGGTGACATCGCCGAACTTGGTGACGACGGTGACCGGGAAGGCGGCATCCGCGTCCGGCTGCTGGCTCGACGTGCTCGGCGCCGTCGCACTCCCGCCACCACAGGCGGCGAGCAGGAAAAGCGCACTCAGGCCTGCGACGAGAGAGAGCCACCTCGGTTTCATGAGGGCAGGCTAACCATGCTGCCGAGCGGAGGATGTCACCGGCTGACGCGGCGACCCGGGCGGTCCGCAGGGATCGCGACACGTCGTCCGGCGGGCCCGGGCTCACAGCACGCTCGCCGAGACGACAGCGCGTACGCCCAGGAACATCCCCAGCTCATCCGCTGCAGCGTGCAGCGCGGCGGTCTCGGCGGCGTCGAACGGCCGGCACAGCACCGCATCGAGCACGACGGTGCCGGCCCGGACCGTACGCTTCCAGCGGCCGGCCACCTGTGTGTCGACCACGATGCCACCGTTCGGCAGTGCGGCCTTGCCCGATGCCACGGGCGCCAGGTCGCCGAGGTCGAGCAGGTACCTGCTCTGGGTGTAGCCGACGATGTACTCGTCGTAGGCCTGCAGCAACCGCACCGATGGGGACGGGGCCGGCGTGCGGGCGTTTCCCGGCGCGGACCAGAAGGTGCTGCCGTCGACGTCGGTGCTCTCCAGTGCGTCGCCGGCGAGCGACAGCCCGGTGGCGATGTCGGCACGCGTGAGGCTGGACCACCACGCCAGGTCCTTCGTCGTCGCCGGACCATGGCTGGTGAAGAACCGGCGGACCAGCTCGGCCAGCGCCGCATCGCGCTCCAGGCTCGCCGCCCGCGGGACCCGCTCCTCCAGCAGCGCGTACGTGTGCTGCTTCCCCCGCAGCGGGCCGCTGCAGATCATCCGCTCCAGTTCGGCGTGGATGAGGATGTAGCCGAGCCGGAACCCCGCCGCGGTGATGCCATGGCGGGCGAGCAACGCCGCGATCTCGGTGCGAGTGAGGTGGTTCCCGTCGGCGACGGCGTCGGCGATCAGGTCCGTGGTGCGGCGCAGCAGCGGACCGTCGAGCTCCCCCAGCCGGTAGGCATACGTGTTGAGCGCATGGATCCGCGGTGCCGTGAGTTCCAGCAGCCAGCGCAGGTCGCCCGGGGCCACGAAGTGCCACGTCGGGCGTAGCACGTGCGTGCGCAGGATGACGCCGTCGTCGAATGCGCGATCGAGGTCTGCGTCGGTGACGCCGGGGCCGAGCCGCAGGGCGAGCGCCCACTTCGCCACGTGGTAGTCCTGAGACTGCAACCCACCGAACCAGCCGACCACATCGGCGGCGTCGGCGAACGGGGCCGGCTGCGCGCCACCCAGGCCAACGGCGCCGGTGCGGCGGTGGGCCAACTCGAGCCTGTCGGGCGTCACCGCTGCCCCCCGGCGGGCTGGGTTCGGTCGGTCGGCCGATCCTCGCGGTCCCGGACGCCGGCGAGCCGGTCGATGGTCATGCGGACTCTCCCCAACGGTTCGGGGCGGGAGTGTAGATCTGGCCACCGACACGATGTGACATCTCGTGAATCCGTGGTTGGGCCATGTGGTGATCCGGCGTGTGCGAGCGGTGACGGCGTCGACCGGCCACTGCTCATCCCGGGCGTTCTTGCATCCTCGCCTTGCATCTGCACGCCGTGATCGCACACTGTGGATCTCATGACCGTCACCGACGAACCGAGCCCCCGTTCGTCCGAGACCCGACTCCACATACCGCCGGCGACCGTGACGGTGACTTGCACCATCGACCACCACGCGCACGAGGTGCCCGACGTCGAACTCGCGGCGGCCTCCTCGCGGCCCGGCGGCCTGGTCCGGGCGATCTGCGGGCAGGCCATCGCGCCGGGCCCGATGGTCGCGCCCGACGGACCACCCTGCCTGCTGTGCACCGCCATCGATGACGTGCAAAGGGAGCGCCGGTAACGACGCAGGATTCGCGGCGCGAGACCGGGGAAGCGGCGAGGGCCTGGCGCCGTGCGCCTGCTCACCGGGCGAGCGGTTGCGCCCCTGTCTCCCGCA
Source organism: Pseudonocardia cypriaca (assembly GCF_006717045.1). NCBI lineage: Bacteria > Bacillati > Actinomycetota > Actinomycetes > Pseudonocardiales > Pseudonocardiaceae > Pseudonocardia > Pseudonocardia cypriaca. The sequence continues at coordinate 1,202,361 of NZ_VFPH01000001.1, read as the reverse complement.
CAGCCGTGAGCAGCACCACCAGGCTCACGGCCGCGCCGGCCCCCAGGTAGAAGGACGGGGCGAGCGGCGCCGGTCCGGGTTCCGCGGACCGCCCGCAACCGCAGCTCGACCCGCAGCATTGGGAACGCAGCCTCGCCGACTGCTGCCGGACACTCCGCGCGGCCGACCGGCGCCACCCGCGGGCCCTGCTCGTCTCGCTCGACGAGGAGGTGCGCGACACCGTCTTGACCAGCGCTGCCGCGCTACCCGATCGCGCACCCTCCACGCCTCGGGTTGATCTTCTCGACCACGCTCCGGGCGGTTCGGACCTCACTCGTCGGCTTGTTGCCGGCGGGCTTCGTCGATGAGGGGTTCGAGGAGTGCGCGGGTCGTGGAGCGGAGGCGGTTGTCTTCGGCGTCCGTGGAGTCGAAGCCGGGGAGGATGTTGACCCGCTCGTTGCTGACCAGGGCGCAGGCGCGGACGACGATGGCGTCGACGCGGGCGAACTCGCAGGAGCCGACCTGGGGAGGGAACTGGGCGAAGTTGGTGGTGGGAGGGAGGTTGGCGATGTAGCCGACGTGCTCGTCGGCTCCGGACAACGTGTTGTTGCTGAAGCGGACGGTGGTGAAGCCGACGGGGACCTCGGTGCGGCAGTCGCCGATGCGGCTGCGGATCTGGCTCATGATGGTGTCGTGGTGGGGAGCGTCGAGGTAGGCAACCGTGTAGAAGACGGAATCGCGGAAGCGGTCGGGTTGTGGGCCGACGTCTTCGCGATACCGGGAGTTGGTGGCGGCGAGCACGCCGGCTTCGGCCGGCAGCGGCGGGTCGGCCTCGACGTCGCATCCGAAGTAGGAGCGTGATCGGTCGATCTGGAGTGGGTCGCCGGGTGCCCCGTCGATTTCGGGGGTGTTGGAGTCGTCGTCGACGCGGAACCCCGCGGGTGGGCCCGTGGGGGTGATCGCGCTCACGAACGCGGCCGCATCCTCCGGGTCGGTTTCGGCAGGCCAGAGGGTGAGTGCGGCGGTCAAGGCGGCGGCCGCCCCGATCGCGGCCCCGACCGTGGCAGCGATCCGGGCACGGCGCGGCCGTCCCGCCGGCGGTGCGGCCTGCTCGGGTACACGAGCCGACCTGCCGGTAGTGGGCGTCGGCGTGTACGAGCCGGGAAGAACCGTCGGGGTGCCGGTGTCCGGCGTCGCCCCCGGGTAGTTGCCCGGGTCGGTGGACATCCCGGGGTGGGTGCGGGTGGGGGTGCGGCTGAGGCGCCGTGCTTCCTCTGCGCGGCTGTAGATCATGTGGTGGACGGGGGCGGGGAGCCAGTCACCGGCGGGGTCGAGCGGGCCGATGTGGTGCAGCAGCTGTTGTGTCGTGGGCCGGCGGGTGGGGTCCTTGTCGAGGCAGGCGGCGATCATCGGCCGAAGATCGGGTGGGACGCCGGTGAGGTCGGGTTCGGCAGTGGCGATGCGGTAGATCAGCGCGGGCACCGGGCCGTCGCCGAAGGCGCTGTAGCCCGTGGCGCTGTAGGTGAGGATGGCGCCGAGGGCGAAGACGTCGCTGGCGGGGGTCAGAGGCCGGTTGTCGATCTGTTCGGGGGACAGGTACGCGGGGGACCCGACGACGGCGCCTGTCTGGGTGAGCCGTTGTGCGGTGTCGTTGACGGCGTGGGCGATGCCGAAGTCGATGACTCGCGGGCCGTCGTCGGTGAGCAGGACGTTGCCGGGTTTGAAGTCGCGGTGGATGAGCCCGACCCGGTGGATCTCCTGCAGGGCGATCGCGAGGCCGACGGTGAGCCGCCACAACGCCGACTCGGGCAGGGGCCCGTGGGTCCTGATGACGGTGTCGAGGGCAGGGGCGGGGACGAACACCGATGCGAGCCAGGGGGCCTCGGCGTGGGGGTCGGCGTCCATCAGGGCGGCGGTGAACGCGCCCGACACCTTCCTGGAGGCCGAGATCTCCTGGGCGAACCGCTGCCGGAACTGCGGGTCCTCCGCGAAGGTGGACAGGACCTGCTTGATCGCGGCGAGCCGCCCGTCGGGACTCACACCGAGGAACACCCGGCCCATGCCGCCGGCGCCGATCACCCCGACGATCCGGTAGCGGCCGATGGCCAGCGGTTCGCCAGCCCGCAGCTCCCGCACCGAACCGAACCCCCCACTCCACCTCGTGCGTCCGGGACGCCCCCACCTCCACGGCGCTGGGCCGCTTCGATCGACCGTATGCCACCGGCACCTGAAGCTCGCCCAGAGCTGAGCCCAGCAGTATGCGGCCGGCGGCCGACGGTTGCGCCGCGTCGCCGCGGAGGGCATCGCCGGCCGCATCGGCGCGAACGGCACCCGACGCGTCAGGCGGGCGTCGGCGGCGGAGTTCGCGGAACGCGCCGCCACGGGGGTGGGGTGGAGGACCGGTTGGCGGTTGCTCCGCCGTGTTCACCGCGTCCGCGCACGAAGGTCGGGACCAGGCTCATGGGCAGGTCCGACGAGGTCGCCGCAGCCGCCCCTCCGCAGCGGCTTCCGCGACCTCGTCGATCGCGATCACCGCCTCGTCTCGTACCGGGTCAGCACCACGCCGCCGGGGAACTTCCGCGTCTCCACCAGGTTCAGGTCGACCCAGCTGTCGAGCGCGGTGAAGAACGGTGTGCCGCCGCCCACCAGGACCGGCTGGGTGACCAGCGCGTACTCGTCGACGAGTCCGGCTCGCACGGCCGCCCCGGCCAGCGTCGCCCCGCCGTGGATGTCCATCCGGCCGCCGTCCTGTGCCTTGAGCCGGGTGATCTCGGCGACCGGGTCGCCGGTGACCAGGCGGGTGTTCCAGTCGACCTCGTCGATCGTCGATGAGAACACCACCTTCGGCGTGTCCCGCCACCGGCGCGCGAACTCGATCTCCGCCGGGCCTGCGTCGGGCAGCTGGTCGCCGGTCGGCCAGTAGGAGCTCATCGTCTCCCACAGCCTGCGCCCGTACAGCGCCAGACTGGTGGCCCCCACCTGGTCGCTCCACCATTGGAACAGCTCGTCGCTCGGCACGCTCCAGCCGATGTCGTCGCCGTGCGCCGCGATGTAGCCGTCCAGGGTCACGTTCATGCCGAAGATCAGTTTGCGCATCGTGTATGCCTCCTCGAGTCGGTCTCACCGCGTACCGACGGGCACGGCGCGGGATTCTCATCGGTGCACGACCGGCTGCCGCACCGATCAGAAATCCGGCACCACGTCGTCGGTTCCGGTGACCCCTTGCTCCCGAGGAAGGATCGACGACCATGACCGACGAAATGCTGGGTGCCGACGAGGCCGCGTTCATCGCGGCGGCCCGCTCCGAGGACACGGCACAGTTCGCGGTTCTCACGGAGCGCTACCGGCACGAGCTACGGGTGCACTGCTACCGGATGCTCGCGAACTACGAGGACTCCCAGGACCTGACTCAGGAGACGTTCCTGCGAGCGTGGAAGAAGCGCGCGTCGTTCCGAGGCCACGCGACCCTGCGGACCTGGCTGTACCGGATCGCGACGAACGCCTGCCTCGACTTCCTCGACAAGCGCAACGACCGCACACCCGTACCGGTCGAGGTGCCGGGCGCGACCGCGGAGTTGCGGTACCTGCAGCCCTACCCCGACCGGACGCTCCCCGAGGACCCGCAGGAGTCGGCAGTGGCGCGGGAGACCATCGAGCTGGCGTTCATCGTCGCTGTCCAGTACCTGCCGCCTCGGCAGCGGGCGGTGCTGATCCTCCGTGACGTTCTCGGCTGGCCGGCGAGCAAGGCCGCCGACGCGCTCGAGCTCAGCCTCGCGTCGGTGAACAGCGCGCTGCAGCGGGCGCGCGTGACGATGCGCGAGCAACTGCCCGACCGCCGCCTCGACTGGCGTAGCCCCGCCACCCACGAGCTGTCGCACGACGAGCGCGCCGTGGTGAAGTCGTACATCGAAGCCCATGAGCGCAACGACGTCGACGGCCTGATGCTCCTGCTGCGCGACGACCTCCGCTTCGCGATGCTGCCCGTGGGGGCCTCGGCCAGCACAGCCGAGTCCGCGGTGGACGGCTGGGTCCGCGGTGGGCTCTTCCAGCCCGGCTACGACGACTGGCGCTGCATCCCCACGACCGTCAACCGCATGCCCGCCGCCGCGCTGTACCTCCGCACCCCCGACGACCCGGAGTTCCGCCTGCTGAACATCGCAGTACTGCACATCGTCGACGGGAAGATCGCCGAGCTCACCGGGTTCGGCGCCGCCGACAAGCCATGGCTCGGTCTGCCCGCGACACTGTGATCAGCCGAGGAGCCGAGGTCTGTCGAAGCCGAACGCAGCGCTCACCACGTCGTCGCGGGGACCTTCTCCCCGAGCCCGCGCAGGGCGTCCTTGTGCGCCATGACCCGCTCGAATATCTCACTGAGCCAACCCGGGAACTGCGGGTCGCGCAGGAACTTGGTGTGCACGAAGAGCGCGCGGTCGAACACGCGAGCCGATCCCTCGTACGGCAGCTCGAGACCATCGGCCCAGTGCCGCCACGCCGGGTCCTGGTGGGTCGGGGTGAAGCCGCCTTCCGCCCAGATCCCCTCGGCGCACAGCGCGACGCGCAGGTCCTTCGGACCGAGCCCGAGCTCGTCCTCCAGGGCGTCGAGGCAGGACAGGTAGAGGCAGAAGAACGGCGGGTACTCGGCGTCCGTCGGCGGGTTCCAGAGCACTCCGGGAGGCAGCACCCCGCCCCCGGAGACCAGCTCGCCGATCAGGCGGCGGTTCTCCCGCGCCTGCAACCGGGCGTGCAACGCACGCAGCCACTGCACGAGCCACAGGCCCGCGGACTGCTCGCCCAGGCGCTGGTTCCCGGCCGCGATGGTCTCCAGGTCCGCGAACGGGATCGGGTCGAGCCGACCGGGTCCGTGACCGCAGTCGGTGTCGGCTCGCAGCAGCGCGGCGATGTGCGGATCGGAGGTGACGGTCATCCCGGCCTCGCTCGAGGGGGCCGCCTTGCCACCGCCCTGCCCGGAGATCGACGCGGTGAGGGCCCGCTCGCCGTCGTACCGCGCGGCCCCGCCGAGGGCGTTGTCGTGGTGGACGATCACGTCGTGCTCCCGGCCCAGCGCGACGATCCGGTCGATCGCGCCGAAGTTGCCGTACATCGTCGCCGGCACGACCGCGAGCACGCGGTCGGCGTGCTGCGCCAGGTACTCGGCCACGACGGCCTCGTCCATGGTGGCGTCGAGCCTGGCCGGAACGGGCACGAGCCGGGGCGCGCGTCCCAGCTGCGCCGCAACGCCCAGCAGGACACCGTGGTGGGCCGACGCGTGGGTCAGGTCGGCGACGAGGACCTGGTCGCGACCGCGCGCCCACCGCTCACCCCTCGCCAGCAGCTGCGCGCGGAGACCGCTCGCGATCCCCAGGGTTCCGTTGGGCTGGCCGACCCCGTAGCGGTAGCCGGTGGTGTCGGCCACCACCTGCTCGAGCACGGCCCGCCACCGAGCGGGATGGTTGTCGTACCCCACCCACTGCCCGCCGTCGGTGATCTCGCCGAGGACGGCCGTCTCGAGCGCGCCCGCGCTCGGCCATGCGGGGTCGTTCGCCGCCGTGACCACGGGCGGCCCGCCGAGCACGGCGGGCAGCGTCGCCGCACTCATCGCCCGCCTCCCGGCGCCGCGTACGCGATCGTCGACATCAGCGCGTTCGCCGGCTGGCGCGAGTCGAGCCGGGTGTGCTGGACGACGACCGGGACGTCGCTGCGCAGCACGAGGCCGTAGTCCACGCCGAGCGGGACCGGTTCCGGGTGGCGCAGGTCGTTGAGCCGCTGGTGGTGGATGCGGCCGGCCGGCACCCGGAGGACGTAGGGCCCCGCCGGGTCCCGGTCGGCGAAGTGCACGTGGATCTGCACGGTGGCGTCCGCGTCGCCGGCGTTGAGCACGCACACGCTCTCGTGGCTGGTGAGGTCCGGGGCGGGGCCGGTGCTCGTGGCCGGGATGTACCCGTCCGCGACCACCCAGGTCGTGGAGCCGATCATGCGTTCCTCTCAGAAGTCGTTGGCGCTCTTGGCCATGAGGCCGCCGTCGCAGACGAGGTGGGTGCCGGTGACGTAGGAGGACTCGTCGGACAGCAACCAGACAACGGCTGCCGCGATCTCCTCCGGTCCGGCGAGCCGGCCGAGCGGCACCTGCTCGGCAGCCGCCGACCGGATGCGTGCGGCGGTGGCAGGTCGCGCCCGGGCCGGCACCCCGGTCAGGAGCATCGCGGTCTCGGTGGCGCCGGGCACCACGCTGTTCACCCGGATGCCCTGCGGCGCGCAGTCGAGGGCGATCGAGCGGACGAACGCGGCCACCCCGCCCTTCGAAGCGGCGTAGGCGCTGTTGCCACCACCGGCGAACCCGACGAACGCGGCCGGGGACGCGGTGCAGACGATCGAGCCGCCACGGCCGGCTGCGGTGAGCCGCCGCACCGCTTCCCGGCAGGTCAGGAAGACGCCGCCGAGGTTCACCTCCAGCACCCGCCACCACGCACCGGTCTCGAACTCCGCCAGCGGTGCGTTCTGCTCGATACCGGCGTTGGCGAAGACGGCGTCCGGGGTGCCGATGGCATCGGCAGCGTCGAAGGCCGCCAGCACGGCCGGCTCCGACGCCACGTCGCAGGCCACCCCGAGCGCGGCGGGCGCCCCCGCCGCGCGCGCCTCGCGGGCGACGACGTCCGCGGCCGCGGCGTCCAGGTCGAGGGCGACCACGGCGGCGCCCCTCGCGGCGACCGCGAGCGCCACCGCCCGGCCGATCCCGGCAGCGGCGCCGGTGACCAGGACCGTCCTACCCCGCATCGGGGGCCCGCGGCGCGAGGTGGATGTGGATGTGGCGCTCCACGGCGTCGAGCACGGCGGCCTCGTCGCCGGCTTTGATCACGTCGAGCAGCTCCTGGTGCTGCTTGGCCACGCCCATCGGGTCGTCGTGGGCCGGGGCGTCACGCCGGAAGTACGCCCGCACCCTCGGCTGGATGGTCTTCCAGACCTGCAGGCAGTGCCGCTGGCCGGAGCGGTCGATGACGAGCTCGTGGAACCGGATGTCGGCCTCGGCGAGCCGCTCGGGCGCGCCATCGCGCACCGCCGTCTCCATCTCGTCCACCAGGACCTGCAGCTGCTGCAGGTCCTCGGCGGTGAGCCGGTCGAGCGCGCGGGCGAAGGCGAAGCGCTCCAGCGTGACCCGGATCGGGACGAGGACCTGCTCCAGCTCGTCCTGCGATACACCCAGCACCTCGGTGCCCCGGTACGGGTACGAGGCGACCAGGCCCTCCTGCTCCAGCTGGCGCAGGGCCTCCCGTACCGGTGCTCGGCTGGTGCCGAGCTCGGTGGCGAGGTCCCCCTCGACCAGCCGGTCACCCGGCTTCAACCGCCCGCTGGTGATCGCCTCGCGGACGATCTGCACCACGAGCTCACGGCGCGACTGGTGGGGAATGCGCGGTAGCCCCAGTCCGGACACCTGACCGACCTCCTCGACCGACAACAGCGGTGCTCACCGTACCGCAGTCATCGATTGTCGACAATCGATCGTCGTCTTGCTACGGTCAGCCGCGTCCTTGAGCCGACGACGCCAGTCGGCCTCCCCCACCTCGAGGAGCAGGCATGAGACCTCGTCCGGTCGGCCTACCTCTGCTCGCTGCATTCGCGCTCGCCGCCGGCTGCAGCAGCGCGGACTCCCAGTCCCGTGAGGCACCCGCCGCACCACCCGCAGCGGTCGCCGCTGCCGAGGCGGCGGCGCGAGCGGTCGCCCGGGACCAGCAGGTCGGCGGCACCGTGAGCGTCCTGGGTGTCCTCGGCGGTGAGGAGCTGGACGCGTTCCTCGCCGTGCTCGAGCCGTTCGAGCGCGCGACCGGCGTGGACGTCGAGTACGAGGGCACGCGGGACTTCGCGGCCGTGCTCCGCACCAGGGTGGACGGGGGCAACCCACCCGACGTCGTGGTGACCCCGGCCATCGGCGAGATGGCGGCCCTCGCCGCGGAGGGCAGGCTGGCGGACCTGCGGACCGTCGTCGGCGAGGACGTATTGGCCGCGGCCTACGCCCCGAGCATCCTCGATGCCACCCGCGCCGCGGACGGGGCCGTGTTCGGCATCTTCGACACCGTCAACCTCGGAGGACTCGCCTGGTTCAACCCGCGCACCTACGACGGGCCGCGCCAGCCGGAGAGCTGGCAGGAGCTGCAGGACTGGGCGGCGGCGAAGGCCGCTCGCGGCGAGACGCCGTGGTGCGTGGGCCTGGAGAGCGGCGCAGCGAGCGGATGGCCTGCCGCCGACCTCGTCGACGAGATCCTCCTGCGCCAGGCGGGCCCGGAGTTCCACGAGCGCTGGCGGCGCGGGGCGGAGCCGTGGACGGCGCCGCAGGTGCGGCGGGCGTTCGAGACCTACGGCGCGGTCGTCGCGGAAGGTGCGGTGTACGGCGGCCCGACGACGGCGCTGAGCACCGGCTTCGACCAGGCGGCGAACCCGATGCTCGCCGACGACCCTGGCTGCGACCTCCTGGCGCAGGCCGCCTTCATGGGCGGCATCATCACCGACAGCTTCCCGGAGCTGACCCCGGTGGAGGACCTCGACTTCTTCCCGGTGCCCGACTTCGACCCGCAGCACCCGGACGTCCGCGCGATCTCGGGCGAGATCGCCGGCGTGCTCACCCGGACCCCGCAGTCGGACGCGCTGGTCCGCTACCTCGCCACGGCGGAGTCGGGAGCTCTCGTCGCGGCGACGGGTCGCTGGCTCTCCCCGCACGTCGGCCTCAGCGCGGACGCCTACACCGACCCGTTCCTGCGCCGCGCGCACGAGGTGCTGGCCACGGCCCGGGCGGTGCACCCGCTGGGCAACGCGCTGATGCCGCAGTCGGAGGTCGACGCCTTCTGGCAGGCGGGGCTGCGCTACACCGAGCACCCCGACCAGCTGGACGCGATCCTGCAGACCCTGCAGGCCGTCCGGGACGGCGTCCGGTGATCGCCGAGCGGATCGGGCTACTGCTCGGGGCCGTCGCCGTGGTCCTCGGCGCGACCTACGCCTACCTGCGCGGGGGCGACCGGCTGCTGGCCGCGCTGCCGAGGCGGTGGCACCGCGCGCTGCTGCCGTGGCTCTTCGTCGCACCCGCGGTCGGGGTCGTGGCGCTCACGCTGGCGATCCCGGCCGCGAGCACGATCGGGCTCAGCTTCCTCGACGCCGACGGCCGGGAGTGGGTCGGCCTCGACAACTACGCCGGGACGCTGTCCGACCCGGTGACCCTGACCGCCCTGCGCAACACCGTTCTCTGGGTGGTGCTGCTGCCGAGCACCGCGGTGCTCGTCGGGCTCACCGTCGCGGTGCTGGCCGAGCGGGTGCGCTACGCGCCGGTCGTGCGCGCCGCGCTGTTCCTGCCGATCGCCGTTTCGGCGGTCGCCGCCGGGGTGGTCTGGAGCTTCATGTACGACTACCAGCCGGCCGGGGCCGCCCAGACCGGGACGCTCAACGCGGTGCTCACGGTCTTCCCCGGCCTCGACCCGGTCGCCTGGCTGATCTCGGGCTCGACCGGCAACCTCGCACTGATCGCCGCGACGCTCTGGACCCAGGCCGGCTTCGCGATGGTGGTCTTCGACGCCGCGCTGCGGGCCGTGCCCGCCGAGCTGCACGAGGCCGCGCGCCTCGACGGCGCCTCGGAGTGGGGCACCTTCCGGTACGTCACGCTGCCGTTCCTGGTGCCGACGGTCGTGGTCGTCGCGACCACGATGACCATCGTCGCGCTCAAGGCGTTCGACCTCGTCTACGTGATGACCAACGGGAACCACGGCACGGACGTGCTGTCCACGGTCATGTACCGCGCACTGTTCACCGGGCGCGACGGCGGGATCGCCGCCGCCGTCGCGACGGTCCTCATGCTCGCCGTCGTTCCGATCATGGTTCTCAACGTCCGGCAGTTCCGCCGCTCGGTCGGGGAGGCCTGATGACCACCCACGTCCAGGGCATCGCCGTACCGCGCCACCGCGCCGCGGAACCCGCTCGGCTCCGGCTGCGCCGCGTGCCCGTGCACGCCGTCGTCCTCGCGCTCACCGCGGTGTGGCTGGTGCCGGTGGCCGGTCTCGTCGTCAGCTCGTTCCGCCCGCCCTCCGCGGTCCTGCGCAGCGGCTGGTGGGAGTCCTTCGCGCTGCCCGGCGACTACACCCTCGACAATTACCGGGACGTGCTCGGGCGCGACGGCATGGCGCTCAGCCTGGTCAACAGCCTCGCGGTGGTCGTGCCGGCGACCGTGCTCGTCGTCGCGGTCAGCGCTGCGGCCGCCTACGGCCTGACGTGCCTGCGGTTCCGCTTCCGCCGCGGGGTCCTGCTGGCGGTCGTGGGGCTGCTCGTCGTCCCGATGCAGATCACGCTCGTGCCGCTGCTGCAGGCGTTCAATGCACTCGACCTCACCGGGAGCTTCCTCGGGATCTGGCTGGTGCACCTGGGCTACGGGGTGCCGTTCGGGGTGTACCTGCTGCACAGCGCGTTCGCCGCGCTCCCCCGCGCGCTCTTCGAGGCCGCCGAGGTGGACGGGGCGAGCCGCAGCCAGGTCTTCCTGCGCATCGTGCTGCCGGTCACGCGGCCTGCGCTGGCCTCGCTCGCCGTCTTCGAGTTCGTGTGGACCTGGAACGACCTGCTCACCGCGCTGATCTTCCTGGGCGGCCGCCGCGAAGTGGCGCCCGTGACGGTGGCGGTCAGCCGGCTGGTCGCCTCCCGGGGTGACGGCTGGGAGGTGCTGACCGCGGCCGCCGTGGTCTCGGCAGTGGTTCCGATGGTCGTGTTCGCCGCGCTGCAGAAGCACTTCGTCCGCGGCCTGCTGGCCGGAACGACCAAGGGGTGAGCACGGTGGATGCAGGGACACCGCGGATCGGCTTCGGCCGCACCGACATCACGCCCCCGGTCGGCGTCGAGCTCGCCGGGTTCGGTCCCTACCTACGCCGGCGCAGCACCCGGGTCCACGGCCGCCTGCACGCCGGCGCGATCGCCGTCGAGCACGGCGGCGGCCGCTGGGTGCTCGTCAGCTGCGACCTGCTGGGGCTGGGCCGCTGGATCGTCGACGACGTGGTCGCGCGGGTGGGCGCGGCGACCGGGTGGCAGCCGCACGAGGTCGCGGTGCACGCCACCCACAACCACAGCGGCCCGGCGACGGTCGAGAACGTCGGCTGGGGTGAGCCGGACCCGCTCTACCTCGCGCAGCTGCCGGCGCTGATCGCCGAGGCCGCCGTCGCGGCCGTGGCGGCACGCGCACCGGCCACCGTCGCGCACGCCGAGGTGCCGCTGCCCGGCTTCGCCCACAACCGGATGCGGGAGCGGCGCGGTCTCACGAACGCCCACGCGCTCGCCGGCACCTGGCAGGAGCCCGAGCCCGAGCTCGTGGACCGCGGCGTGCACGTGCTGCGCGTTGACCACGGCGGGCACCTCGCCGGCTTCCTGGCCTCGTACTCGTGCCACCCCGTGATCTGCTGCGAGCAGACCGACGCGGTGCACGGCGACTTCCCGGGCGAGGCGCTCCGGCTGGTCGAGCAGACCCGTCCGGGCGCGGTCGGGGTGTTCGCGCAGGGCGCCCTCGGCGACGTGAACCCGCTCTACGCGCACGGCCCCGCCGAGGAGTCCTACGCCGCGCTCGCGCTGTTCGCGGGCCGGTTCGCCGGCGCGATCAGCACCGGCCTGGACAGCGCTGCCGCCGTGCCCGTCGAGGGCGTGGCGGCGCACCGCGCGACGCTCCATCCCGCGCTCGGCCCGTTCGACGTCGACGAGCTGCGCCGGCGGCGCGACCGCGCGCTCGCGACCGTCGCCGCCACCCCGGCGGACACGACGAGCCGGGAGAAGGCGATGGCCGGTGTCGTCGCCAACTCGCTCGGGGCCACCCTCGCCCGGCTGGAGCGCGGCGAGGACGCCGGCCCGCCGGTCCTCGTGCAGGCGTTGCGGCTCGGGCCGGTCAGCCTCCTCGGGTTCGGTCTCGAGGTCTTCCACGGGATCAAGCGCCGCCTGCAGCAGCAGCTCGGCGACCGCTGCCTCGTGCTCTCCACCACGGGCGGGTGGTCGGGGTACGCGCCGACCCCGGACGCCTACCGCCCGCCCGCCGACCCCTATCCCGCCTACGAGGTGCCGCTCATCGCGTGCCGCCTCCCCTTCCACGACCGGATCGCCGACGACCTCGTCGCCGCCGGCGTGGCCGCCCACGCCCACGTGACGTCCCCGCGCCCGTGAGCCCGACCGGAGAGAGGACCATGCCGACCCCGTCCCCGACCCCCACCACCCGTCCCGACCGCACCGAGCTGTGGTGGCGCGGAGCCGTCGTCTACGAGTGCCACCTCCCGAGCCTGCGCGACGGCAACGGCGACGGCACCGGTGACCTGGAGGGCCTCATCGCGTCGCTCGACCACCTGAGCGGCACGCTGGGGGTCGACGCGATCTGGACCGGACCGTTCTACCGATCCCCCCTGCTCGACCAGGGCTTCGACGTCACCGACCACACCGACGTCGAACCGGTCTTCGGCACGCTGGAGACGGTTGATCGGCTGCTCGGCGAGGCGCACGCCCGCGGGCTGCGGGTGATCGTCGACTACATCCCCAACCACACCTCCGACCAGCACCCGTGGTTCGTCGAGTCCCGGTCCTCGCGCACCAGCCCCAAGCGCGACTGGTACGTCTGGCGCGACCCCCGCCCCGCCGGCGGGCCGCCCAACAACTGGACGAGCGAGGCCGGCGGGTCGGTGTGGGAGTTCGACGAGCCGACCGGGCAGTACTACCTGCACTCGCACCTCAAGGAACAGCCCGACCTCGACTGGCGCAACCCGGACGTCCGCGCCGCGATGCTCGACGTGCTGCGGTTCTGGCTGGACCGCGGCGTCGACGGGGTGCGCATCGACGTGGCCCACATGCTCATGAAGGATCCCGAGCTGCGCGACAACCCGCCGGCGCCCGGCGGCAACCACAACCCGTTCGACCTGCAGCACCCCGACTTCGGCATGCAGCTGCACGTGCACGACCGGCGCCATCCCGACACCCACGAGGCCCTCTCCCAGATCCGGGCGGTCGTTGACGCCTACCCGGAGGCGGTCACCATCGCCGAGATCGAGGCGATGTCATGGGCGGACTGGGCCGAGTACTACGGCGCCGACCTCGGCGGCATGCACCTGCCGTTCCCGTTCCGGCTCATCGAGACCGAGTGGCGGGCCGGGGCCCTGCGGGCCGAGCTCGCCGGCCTCTACGCTGCGCTGCCCCCGGGAGCGTGGCCGATCATGGCGCTGGGCAACCACGACCGGTCGCGGCTCGCCACCCGGCTCGGCCCGGCGCAGGCGCGCGTGGCCGCGGTGCTGCTGCTGACCCTGGCCGCCACGCCGTGCCTGCTCTACGGCGACGAGCTGGGCATGACCGACCAGCCGGTGCCCCCCGAGCGGCAGCGCGACTGGTTCGGGCGGACGGCGGGCGGCGTGAGCCGGGACCCGGTCCGCACCCCGATGCCGTGGAACGACGGGCCGAACGCGGGCTTTTCCACCGCACCGGAGGAGGCGCTCTGGCTGCCCGTCGCGGGCAACGCCGCGGAGATCAACGTCGACGCGCAGCTGCGCGACCCCGGGTCGTTCCTCTGCCTCTACCGCGAGCTGCTGCGCCTTCGCAGCGCATGCACGGCGCTGCGGACGGGATCGATGGAGCTCCTCGACGCCGGCCCCGCCGACGCCGTCCTCGCCTACGAGCGGCGAGCCGGTGACGGTCGCGTCCTGGTGGCGCTGAACCTCACCGGCGCGCCGCAACGCGTGGTGCTGCCCGCGGGCGGCCGCGTGCTCGTCTCGACGACGGGGCGCCGGGCCGGCGGCGGCGTGGACCGGTCGCTGCTGCTGGCGGCCGACGAGGCGATCGTCATCGACACGGACGGAGGCAACCGTGCGGATCACTGACATCAGGGTCGCTGGGCTGCGCGGTGCGACCCCCGAGGGCGGCTGGAGCCGGGAGCTGCAACCCGACGACGTGGTCCACACGCTCGTCACCGTGCACACCGACGCCGGGCTCGTCGGGGTCGGCAGCGTCTTCTCCAGCGAAGCGCTCGTGCAGGGAGCCCTGGACGTGCTCCGGCCGATCTGCCTCGGGGCCGACCCGCGGGAGCCGGACCGGATCAGCCAGCTGATGCACCAGGACACCTTCTGGCTCGGCCGCGGCGGCGCGATCACCCACGCCGTCAGCGGCATCGACATCGCGCTGTGGGACATCCTCGGGCAGGCCACCGGCCTCCCGGTGAGCACACTGCTCGGCGGCCGCTACCGCGACCGCGTCCGCCCGTACGCGTCGGTCCTCATCGAGGAACCGGCCAGGATGAACGCCACGTTGACCCGGCTCGCCGAGCAGGGCTTCACCGCGTTCAAGATCGGTTGGGGCCACTTCGGCCGCGTCGACCCCGCCGCCGACGAGCGGGTGGTCCGGGCGGCGCGAGAGGCCGTCGGCGCGGAGGCGCTCCTGGCCGTCGACGCCGGCGGCTCGGACGCCTTCTGGCCGCACGGGACCGCATGGGCCACCCGCACCGCCGACATGCTCGCCGACCACGGCGTCGCCTGGTTCGAGGAGGCGCTGCGCCCCGACGACCTCGACGGGTTCGTCCGGCTCCGCAGCGCGTCCCGCGTGCCGATCTCCGGCGGCGAGGTGCTCACCCGCCGCCAGGACTTCACCCGCTTCCTCACCGCGGGCGCGTTCGACATCGTGCAGCCCGACACCACCAAGGGCGGGGGCCTCAGCGAGTCCCGCCGCGTGGCCTGGCTCGCCGACGACCTCGGCGTCCGGTTCATCCCGCACGGCTGGAACACCGGCGTCGGGCTCGCGGCCGACCTGCACCTGGCCGCGTCGCTGCCGCACACCGACCTCGTCGAGTACAAGACCGGCTCCGCCTACATCGACGAGCTGGTCGCGGGCGGCTTCCACCTCGACGACGACGGGATGCTCGCCGTGCCCTCGGGTCCCGGTCTCGGTATCCGCCTCGACGACGACGGACTCGACCGGTACTCCCCGGGACACCGCCTCTTCCGCAGATGAGATCGCGGGGCCCGACGCGGTTCAGGCGGTCGAGCCCCGCGGGAAGTCCGAGCGCCTGAAGTACCCTTTCCGCTCGTTGGAAACCGCGTCGCCGGGGTGGGGTGCCGATGTCCGGTGCGGGTGAGAGCTCGTCCAGCCGCTCGGTGACCCTGCGAGCGGTGGCGGTGCTGGGTGCCTTCGATGTCGAGCGACGGTGCCTGAACCTCTCCCAGCTGTCCCGCCGGAGTGGGTTGCCGCTGGCCACCGTGCACCGGCTGGCCGCCGAC
Source organism: Pseudonocardia cypriaca (assembly GCF_006717045.1). Taxonomy (NCBI): domain Bacteria; kingdom Bacillati; phylum Actinomycetota; class Actinomycetes; order Pseudonocardiales; family Pseudonocardiaceae; genus Pseudonocardia; species Pseudonocardia cypriaca. Next base: position 1,187,143 of record NZ_VFPH01000001.1, on the reverse strand, counting down.
CTCGTCGCGGGGCGGCTGCTGGTGCGCCGCGAGGACGGGCGGTACGAGATAGGTGCCCGCCTGTGGCGGCTCGGGATGCTCGCGCCGGCCAACGATCTTCGTGAGCTGGCGTTGCCGCATCTGCAGGACCTCGTGACCGCCACCGGGCACACGGTCCACATGGCCGTGCTGGACGGCGGCAGGGCGCTGGTCATCGAGCGCCTCATCGGGACGAAGACCGTTCCCACCCGGCACAGCCCGGGCGGCTACCTCCCGCTGCACTGCACGACGGTGGGCAAGGCGCTGCTGGCGTATGCACCGGAGCCGCTGGTGGACGAGGTGATGGGCGATCTGCGCCGGCACACCCCGTACACCGTGACCGACCCGCGCGTGCTGCACCGCCAGCTCGAGACGATCCGCAGGACCGGACTGGCACGCAGCGCGCAGGAGCACCGGCTCGGGGTGTCCGGGGTCGCCGTTCCGGTCACCGGTCCCGAAGGTGTCGTCGCTGCGATCGGGCTGCTGGCGCCGCTGACCAGCCCGCGGCTGCCGGGCGCACTGCCGCACATCCGAGCCGCCGCGGCGTCCGTGAGCGCCGACTTCCTGCGGAGCGGGCTGGGGACCGCCGCTGGCGAGGTCCGGGCGTGAGGAACTCTTCCGGCCAGTGAAAAGGTCGGGTTGCCAGGCACGTGGCCCTCGGCGACCGTCGGCGACGCCGAACACCTGAGCCGAGGAGACAGTGGAGGACAACGATGTCCCAGCCCGCCGGCGAGCGATCCTTCCCGCTGCCGTCCCAGATCGCTGACGTCCCCGGCGCGGAAGGGTGGGAGGCGCTGTACCCCTACTTCACCCGCTTCCAGCCCGAGGACGATCAGCGGTTCTGGTTCTACAACTCGATGCACTTCCCCGAAGTTGTCCCCGCCTTCGACGGGATCACCTCGGAGATCCCGTACACCGCGATCGGGGCCAACACCGCGCGGCTGTTCGCGTTCCCGACCACGATGGGGATCGAGTACCGGATCCTGAACGGCCGGGTGTACATCACGGCCAACCCGGTGCTCGACGAGGCGAAGCAGGCCGAGCGGCTGGCCCACTTCCAGGAGCGCGCCGGCTACTACTACGCCAACTGGGACCGCCTGTACGAGGGCTGGCAACAGCGCATCGAGGCGCTGATCGCCGAGATCGAGGCCGTCGAGGTGCCGCAGCTCGACGAGCTCGACGACCTCGAGGTGGTCACCGGATCCCGCGGCTACGCGACCAACCACCTGGTGCGGGAGAACTTCCACCGCTGCATCGACCTGTACTCCAAGATGTGGCACCACCACACCGAGTTCCTGATGCTCGGATACGGCGCGTACGTGGTCTTCTTCGGGTTCTGCAGGCAGGCGTTCCCGGAGATCGGCGACCAGGCGGTGGCCCGGATGGTGGCCGGCATGGACGTGACCATGTACCGGCCGGACGACGAGCTGAAGAAGCTCGCCGCTCTCGCCGTGGAGCTCGATCTCGCCGACCTGTTCGTCGAGGGCAACGAACCGGCCAAGGTGCTCAGCGCGGTCGGAGAGCGCGGTGACGCCGGGGAACGCTGGCTGGCGGCCCTGGAGGAGGCCAAGGATCCCTGGTTCAACGTGTCGGTCGGGGACGGCTTCTACCACCACCACCTGTCCTGGGCCGACGACCTGACCGTGCCGTTCGCCGCGCTCCCCCGCTACGTCGAACAGATCCGTGCCGGGGAGGACCTGACCCGTCCGACCGAGCGGCTCGCTGCAGAGCGGGAACGGATCGCCGAGGAGTACCGGGCGCTGCTGGGCGGCGACGACGAGAGAGCCGCCTTCGACCAGATGCTCGGCCTGTGCCGCCAGGTCTTCCCGTACATCGAGTCGCACAAGTTCTACTGCGAGCACTGGTTCACCACCCGGTTCTTCCAGAAGATCCGGGCCTTCGGGCGGCTGCTGGCCGACCGCGGGGTTCTCGCGGAGGCCGAGGACGTGTTCCACCTGCGGCACGTGGAGGCCGAGGACGCCCTCGTCGACGTCATGCTCGCCTGGGCGTCCGGCGGCACCGAGCTGGGCGCACGGCACTGGCAGCCGATCGTCGCCGAACGCAAGCGGATCGTCGAGGCGCTCGCCGGTTGGTCGCCACCACCGGCACTGGGCCCGGTTCCCGAGGCGCTCAACGACCCCGCCGTGCAGATGCTGTGGGGCGTCACCGACGAGACGGTGCAGACCTGGCTGGGTGGCGACGAACTGGAGGAGAACGTCGTCCGCGGCTACGCCGCCGCACCGGGGGTGGTCGAGGGGACCGCACGGGTGCTCTCGAACGTCAACGAGATCGGCCAGATCCGCGAGGGCGAGATCCTGGTCTGCCCCGTGACGGCACCGAGCTGGGGCCCGGTGTTCGGCAAGATCGCCGCGGCCGTCTCCGACATCGGCGGCACGATGTCGCACGCCGCGATCGTGGCCCGCGAGTACGGCATGCCGGCGGTCGTCGGCACCGGCCAGGCCACTGCCCGGATCAAGACCGGCGACCGCCTCCACGTCGACGGCGACCGCGGCATCGTCACGATCCTCGGTTGATGGGGGCCCGATGACGACGTCCCTTCCGGTCCTGCCCTTCGCGGACATCGGCCGCGACGACGTGCACTCGGCGGGCGGCAAGGGCGCGAGCCTCGGCGAGCTGCTGCGCGCCGGGATCCGCGTGCCCGACGGGTTCGTGGTCACGACCGCCGCCTTCCAGCAGGTCGCCCTGCACCTGACGGTGCGGGCCGAGCCGATCGCGGAGCGAGTGAAGGCCCTCGACCCGGACGACCCGGGAGCGCTGGCCGCGGAGACCGCCCTGATCCGGGCGGCGGTGGAGTCGGCGCCGCTGCCGCCATCGGTCGTCGAGGCGATCACCGCGCACTACGAGCGGCTGTGCGCGGAGGCCGGCCGGCGCGACCTACCGGTGGCAGTGCGGTCCAGCGCGACGAGCGAGGACAGTGCCGAGGCGAGCTTCGCGGGCTTGCAGGACACCTACCTGTGGGTCAGCGGCGGGGGTTCGGTGGTCGAGCACGTGCGCCGCTGCTGGGCGAGCCTGTACAGCGTCGAGTCGGTGACCTACCGGCGACGTCGCGGCATCCCCGAGACCGATCTCGCGATGGCCGTCGTCGTCCAGCAGATGGTCGGCGCTCGCAGCTCCGGCGTGATGTTCACCCGCAGCCCGCTGACCGGCGACCGCTCCGTCATCGCGATCGACGCCGGCTGGGGTCTCGGCTCGGCGGTGGTCGGCGGGGACGTCACCCCCGACTCGTTCGTGGTCAGCAAGGTCACCGGCGAGATCGTCCGGCGAACGGTGTCGACGAAGACCCGATGGCACCAGCCGGATCCCAGCGGGCACGGAATCGTGGAGACCGACGTGCCCGCGCAGCTGCGGGACGTCCCGGCGCTCGGCGACGAGGAGATCGCCGAGCTCGTCGCGATCGGCCGGAGGGTCGAGGCCCACTACGGCTGCCCGCAGGACATCGAGTGGGCGGTGTCGCGCACCGCGCCGCCGGGCGAGAACGTCTTCCTGCTGCAGAGCCGGCCGGAGACGGTGTGGGCGAAGAAGGACGCCGCTCGCACAGCCCCCGCCGCCGCCCCGGCCGCCCGTGCCTTCGACCACGTTTTCACCGTGCTCGGCAAGCGATCTCCCGGGAGCTGACGTGGACCTGAGTCCCGACGACGTCCGCGACGTGCTGCGTGTGCTCGACTCCAGCGGCTTGGACGAGCTCCACCTGGAGCTGGAGCACCTCACCCTCACGGTGCGCCGCGAGGGCGCATCCGCATGGACCGTGGAGCAGCAGGTGCTGCGCCGACCCGCGGTGGAAGGCGGCGGCGAGCCCGCGGTCCACGTCGAGAACCGGGCGCCGCGCGCCGCGGTGCCCGACGGTCTGGTCGCGGTGCATCCGCCACTGCTGGGCACCTTCTACCGGGCGCCGAAGCCGGGCGCACCACCCTTCGTCGACGTCGGTGACCGGGTCGACGAGGAGACGGTCGTCGGGATCGTCGAGACGATGAAGATGATGACGCCGGTGCACGCCGGCGTCCGCGGCACGGTCGTGGAGTTCCGCACGGACAACGGCCAGTTCGCCGCCACCGACGCGGTCCTGCTGCTCCTGGAGCCGGCATGAGGATCCGTCGGTTGCTGATCGCCAACCGCGGTGAGATCGCCGCCCGGGTGATCCGCACCTGCGCGCGGCTCGGCATCGAGTCGGTGCTCGCCGCCTCCGACGCCGACCTCGACGCGCTGCCGGCCCGGCTGGCCGACCGGGTCGTGCGGCTCGGCCCCGCACCGGCGGCGGAGTCCTACCTGGACCCGGCCGCGGTCGTGCGGGCGGCGAAGGCGGTCGAGGCCGGCGCCGTGCACCCCGGATACGGCTTCCTGTCGGAGAACCCGTCGCTGGCGCGGGCCTGTCGAGATTCCGGGATCGTCTTCGTCGGGCCGGCACCGGAGACCCTCGAAGCGGTCGGGGACAAGCTGCGCGCCCGATCGCACGCGCTCGCCGCGGGGCTGCCGGTGGTGCCCGGTGGCGAGGCCGCCGACCTGGCAGGTGCGCAGGCCGTGGCCGCCGAGGTGGGCTATCCGCTTCTGGTGAAGGCCGTGGGCGGCGGTGGCGGTCGCGGCATGAAGCTCGTCCGCTCGCCCGACGAGCTGCCGCAGACGCTCGACATCGCGGTTTCCGAAGCCGCCGCCGCGTTCGGCGACCCCCGGGTGTACCTGGAACGGTTCGTCGCCTCCGGCCGGCACGTCGAGGTGCAGGTGCTGGGCGACGGCGCCCGTGCAGTGGCGCTGGGCGACCGCGACTGCTCGGTACAACGCCGCTACCAGAAGCTGTTCGAAGAGGCACCCGCGCCACTGCTGTCGGAGCGCATCCGCGCGGAGATGGCGGCCGCGGCGACCACGCTCGCCACGCACCTCGGCTACCGCGGGCTGGGTACCGTCGAACTGCTCTACGACCGGGAGCGGGACACCTTCCACTTCCTCGAGATGAACGCCCGGATCCAGGTGGAGCACCCGGTCACCGAGATGGTCACGGGGATCGACCTGGTCGCCGAGCAGCTCGCCGTGGCCGAGGGGCTGGCGCTGCGCATGCGCCAGGAGGACGTCGCTCTCACCGGGCACGCGGTGGAGTGCCGGATCAACGCCGAGGAGTGGGCGCACGACTTCCGCCCCTCCCCCGGGCGGATAGAGCGCGTTGTCCTGCCGGCCGGCGACGGCATCCGCGTCGACACCCACGTGCAGAGCGGCTCGGTCGTGCCGCCCTACTACGACTCCCTCCTGGCCAAGCTGATCGTGCACGGCGTCGACCGGGCCGACGCCCTGGCCAGGGCGCGGGCCGCGCTGGACCTGCTGCGGATCGACGGCGTGCCGACCACCGTGCCGATGCACCAGGCGCTGCTGGCCGACCCCGAGTTCGCCGCCGGGGGCGTCGACACCGCGTTCTTCGAGCGGTTCCTCGCGATCCGCCGGCCCGACGTCGTGGGGGTGCCGTAGATGGCTCAGGTCGAACTCGTCGACGTCTCGCTGCGCGACGGCAATCAGAGCCTTTGGGGTGCGGCCGCCCTGCGGACCGCCCACGTGCTGCAGGTCGCGCCGCTGCTGGAACGGGTCGGTTTCCGCGCGCTCGACTACAGCTCCAGCACGGCGATGGGCATGCTGGTGCGCACCCATCGCGAGGACCCGTGGGAGCTGTTCCGACGCACCCGGCGCCTCATGCCGAGGACGAAGCTGCAGTTCATCGGCACGGGCTTCCGATTCATCTCCTGGCAGAACTCCCACCCCGAGACGATGCAGCTCGTCTACGACCGGCTGGTCGCCAACGGCATCGACCGGGTGGTCGTGCTCGACCCGATGCACGACATGGACGCCGCACGCGCCACCGCCCGCCGCCTCAAGCGGGCCGGCGTCGACGAGGTGGTCGGCGCGCTGACGTTCACGATCAGCGCGGTGCACGACGACGCCTTCTACGCCGACCTCGCCCGCCAGATGCGTGAGTGCCCGGACATCGACCGCGTCTACGTGAAGGACCCGGCGGGAATCCTCACCGCCGAGCGGGCCCGCACGCTGCTGCCTGCGATCAAGGCGGAGCTGCTGGACACACCGCTCGAGCTGCACTCCCACGCCACCATCGGGCTGTCTCCCATGACCTACTCGATCGCGTCGGACCTCGGGGTGCAGGTCCTGCAGACCGGCTGCGGGGTGCTGGGCAACGGCTCGTCACTGCCCGAAGTGCGACGCACGGTGGCCAACCTGCGGGAGATGGGGCACCGCGTCGACGTCGACGACCGCGCCCTGGGTCTGGCCTGCGACTTCTTCCGCCGGCTCGCCGAGGCCGATGAGCTGCCGGCCGGCCGGCCGCAGGATTTCGACGCCGCGTTCCTCCACCACCAGATCGCAGGCGGGGTGCTGACCACGACCCGGCGCCAGCTGGGCGAGATCGGGATGGAGGACCGCTTCGAGAGCCTGATCGAGGAGGTCGGCCGGGTCCGCGCCGAGCTGGGCCACCCGATCATGGTGACGCCGTTCCCGCAGATGGTCGTCTCCCAGGCGCTGTTCAACGTCATGAGCGGGGTCATGGGCGAGCGGTACGCGAACGTGCCCGACCAGGTGATCCGCTACGTGCTCGGCAGCTTCGGCCGTCCGACCGCGCCCATCGAACCGCAAGTTCAGGACCGCATCCTCGACCGGCCGCGGGCCCGGGAGCTCGCCGCGGAACCGGATCCGCCGACCCCGGCGGAGCTGCGCCGCCAGTTCGGCTCCTCGATCAGCGACGAGGAGCTGCTGCTGCGCGCGCACATGCCCGCCGAGCAGGTCGACGCGATGCTCGCCGCCGGACCGGCCCCGGACCACCACAACCCGGACCTCGCCCCGGTTCTCCGCCTGCTCGGCGAGCTCGGGGAGCGGCGGAGCGTGCACGACCTGGCACTGGCGAAGCCGAACCTGCGCCTCTCCGTGCACCGTCGCAGGGAGGGAGGGGCCCGTGCTTGAACCCGACCCCGCGGTCCTCGACCGGCTCCGGCGAGTACGCGGCCTCGTCCTCGACATGGACGGCACCCTCGTGCTCGGCGACCGCAACAACCAGGGACTGCGTCCGTTGCCGGGTGCCGGGCCGCTCTTCGCCACGCTCACCGAGCTCGGACTGCCGTTCCGGATCTTCACGAACGGCACGTCCCGAACCCCCCGGCAGTACGCCCACGCGCTCCAGGCCCTCGGCTTCCCGGTGAGCGACGACGGGGTGCTGACACCGGCGTCGAGCGCCGTGGACCTCCTGCGCAGGCGCGGGCACCGGCGGGTGATGGTGCTCGGCGGCAAGGGGGTCACCGAGCCACTGGAGGCGGCCGGCCTGGAGACCGTGCCCCCGCTGCGGACGACCCGGGCCGACGCGGTGCTGGCCGGCTGGTTCCGCCAGGAGCTGACCTTCGACGCCCTCGAGGCCGCGTGCGACGCCGTGTTCGGCGGGGCCCAGCTCTACAGCGCCTCCCAGTCGCTGTTCTTCGCCACCGCGGAAGGGCGGCAGCTGGGCACCTCCCGGGCGATCACCGCCGTCGTCCGTGACGCCACCGGTGCACCGGTGACCGTCGTCGGCAAGCCTGCGCTGCCGGCGCTGCGGACCGCCGCCCGGTGCCTCGGGGTCGCCACCCAGGAGCTCGCGGTGGTGGGTGACGATCCCGAGCTGGAGGTGCCCATGGCGCACAAGGGCGGCGCGCTGGCCGTCGCCGTCCACACGGGCATCGGCCATGCGCAGTCGTTCTCCGACCTGCCCCCGGAACGGCGGCCGCACCTGGACCTGCCCGACGTCGGCGCACTGGCAGACCTGCTCGGGGGTCGGCGGTAGACGCCGCACGCGCACCACTACCGCGAGGAGGCGTCGGAGGGAACGGTCGGCGACGGCTCCCGTGCTGGGGCGAGGTCCTCCCGGCGGGCCGGACCGTCGAGGTCCCGCCGGACGGTCTCCGGGCCGAGCGCGAGCGCGACCATGGTCAGGACGGCGAGGACCGCCATGAACACCAGGATGGGCCACCAGTGGCCCGACCAGGCGTAGAGCGCGGTGGCCACGAAGGGCGCGAGACCACCGGCGAGCAGGGAGCCGAGCTCGCGGGAGAAGGCGAAGCCGGAGAGCCGGAACTCGGTGTCGAACAGCTCCGCGTACCAGGCCGCCTGCGGGGCGAGCATCGCCGGGTAGCAGACCCCCAGCCCGACGACGAACGCGAGCACCACCCAGGCGGTGACGCCGGTGTCGGTGAGCAGGAAGAACGGCACCAGCCACAGCAGCGACGCCAGCGTGCCGGCGGCGTAGACCGGCTTGCGGCCGACGTGGTCGGACAGCAGCCCGAACAGCGGGATCGCGATGACCTGCACGGCGGAGGCGGCCATCACCGCCCAGAGCGCGACCGCGCGGCCGAGTCCGAGGGTCGTCGAGACGTAGGCGACGCCGAAGACCGGCAGCAGGTAGGCGAACCCGTTCTCGCCCATCCGGGAGCCGATCACGATGAGGAAGCTGCGCGGGTGCCGGCGGATCGCCGCGAACACGCCGCCCGACGCCGGGGCGTCCGCCGCGTCCGCCCGGGCCTGCGCGAACGCGGGCGGCTCCTCGACCCGCCGCCGGATCACGTACCCGACGAGCACGCACACCGCGCCGAGCAGGAACGGCACCCGCCAGCCCCACGAGGCGAACTGCTCCGGCGGGAGCAGCAGGAACAGGAAGAACACGCCGTTGCCGAGCAGGGTGGCGACCGCGAAGCCCAGCGGCGCCGCCGAGCCGGCGAGCCCCCGGCGCCGGGGGTCGGCGTGCTCGACGGAGAGGACGACGGCGCCGGCGTACTCACCGCCCGCGCCGAAGCCCTGCACCAGGCGCAGCAGCACCAGCAGGATCGGCGCCAGTACCCCGACCTGCTCGTAGGTCGGCAGCAGCCCGATCGCGGTGGTCGCCGCACCCATCAGGAACAGGGTCAGCACCAGGACGCTCCTGCGCCCCACCCGGTCCCCCAGCCGACCGAGCACGAGCCCGCCGAGCGGGCGGGCCAGGAACCCCACGGCGTAGGTCGCGAACGCCGCCAACGTCCCGACCAGCGGATCGTCGGAGGGGAAGAACAGGGTGTTCAGGATGATCGCGGCGGCCGTGCCGTAGACGATGAAGTCGTACCACTCGAGGACGGTGCCGATGAGCGCCGCGAGCGACGCCCGCTTCGACTGGCGCTGCGACAGGACGGGGGGTGCGGACACGGGCCATCTCCTTCGATCGCGGGGTCGCACGGGAACAGTGGGTGGAGCGGTCACGTGGGAGGCGCGGGCCTGCGCAGCACCGCGCCCTGCTGGACGGGCCCGACGAGGGCCGCGTACTGGCCGAGCCAGCCCCGCTCCCGGCCCGGCCGCCCCGAGGTGACCGGGGCGCCGTCGCGGACCGGGTCGGCGTCGAGGGTGCGGGCGTCGAGGTCGATCGTGACGACGTCGCCGGTCTCGACCCCGGCGAGCGGTCCACCGTCGGCGGCCTCGGGCATGACCTGGCCGACGACGAGGCCGTGGTTGAGCCCGGACAGCTCGCCGTCGGTCACCACGGCCACCTGGCCGCCGAGCCCGGCGCCGTTGAGCGCCGCGACGAAGCTCGCCGCGAAGACCGTGCCGGGGCCGCCCCGCGGGCCCATGCCGCGCAGCACGATCACCGCGCCGGGACGGATGCGCCCCTCACCGAGGGCGTCGATGGCGGCGTCCTCGCCTGCGAAGACCTCGGCCCGCCCGGTGAAGCGGCGCCGGGCGTTCCCGGCACCGGCGACCTTGACCACCGCACCGTCGGGTGCCAGCGACCCGCGCAGGATGAGCAGACCGGGCTCGGGTCGGACCGGATCGGTGAGCGGGTGCAGGACGGCGCCGTCGGGATCGGGGGCCTGCGCGGCGAGCTCGGCGACGGTGCGGCCGGTGACGGTGAGCGCGTCGCCGTGGATCCGCGGCAGCAGCGCGCGCACCACGGCCTGCGCCCCGCCGACGCGCTCGAGGTCCCAGACCTGGTCGGTGCCGTTGGGGCGGATCGCCGCGAGCTGCACCGCGTCGGCACCGAGGCTCTCGAACAGCCCGACGACGTCGAGGTCGAGGTCCGCCTCGGCGGCCACCGCGGCCAGGTGCCGCACGCAGTTCACGGAACCGCCCAGTGCCAGTGCGACCTGCACCGCGTTCTCGATCGCGGCCGCGGTGAGGACCTTCCGCGCGGTGAGGCCCTCGGACACCATGCCGAGGATCCGCCGGCCGGACTCGGCGGCGAGCGCGCGCATCCGCTCGGAGCCTGCGCGGACGGGCGCCGACCCGGGCAGCGTCATGCCGAGCGACTCCGCGAGCACGTGCATGGTGTTCGCGGTGGCCAGGCCGGCGCAGACGCCGGGGCCGACGATGGCGGAGTCCGCGACCTCGCCCAGCTCGGCGACCGTCATCGCGCCGGAGCGCACGGCGCCGACCGACTCGTAGACGGTGTCGATGTCGACGGAGCATCCGTTGCGGGTGCCGGCTTGCTGGTACCCGCCGATGACGAGGATCGACGGGATGTCCAGCCGCGCCGACGCCATCAGGTGCGCCGGAGTGGTCTTGTCGCAGGAGGACAGGCAGACCATGCCGTCGAGCACCGCACCCTCGACCGCGGCCTCGACGTCGTTGACGATCAGGTCGCGGGTCGGCATGAGGTAGCGCGCCTTGCGCCCGGCGCTGGTCACGAAGTCGCTCGGCGCCACCGTGCGGATCTCCAGCGGCAGCCCGCCCGCCTCCCAGATCGCCTCGGACACGACGTCGGCGACCCCGTCGAGGTGGGAGAAGCACACCGCGAGCTTCGACGAGGTGTTGACGACAGCGATCTTGGGTCGGCCCTGGTCCTCCGGGGCGTAACCCATCGCGGTCCACTGCGCGCGGCGCACCGCCCAGCGGGTGGTGCCGGGGGTGAACTCGCTGCGCAGGCCGTCGGGGCGGGGACGGTCGGCGTCGGGCAGGTCGGGCAGCTCGGGCATGGTGGTCTCCGGTCTGAGGGGTACGGATGGCCGGGCGTCAGAGATCGCTGCCGGCCGCGCGCATCGCGGCACGCACCTCGGCGCCGTCGACGGCGCGGTAGGGGGTGCCCTTGCGGATCGAGAGCAGCGTCGCCGCGGCGGCGGCGTGCCCGTACTCGAAGCACTGCGCGGTCACGCGCGCCGAGGCGAGCGCCTCGTGCTCGGCGCCGAGGCACCGGCCGGCGACGATCACGTTCTCGCCGACCCTCGGCACCAGCGCGAGGTACGGGACCTCGTAGAAGTCCTCGAGCAGCCAGTGCAGCTTCGGCCGGTCGCCTGCGTGCAGCTCGATCGGCCAGGGTGAGCGGACGACGCCGTCGGGGCGCTTGCGGCAGGAGACGACGTCGTCGTTGGTCAGGGTCTCGGCCGCGAGGATGCTGCGGGTCTGCCGGATCCCCGCCTCGACGCCGGTGTCCACCACGAACGCGCCCGCGCAGCCCGGCACCTCGCTGCGCAGGAACCGGGCGTACTCGCGGACCTGGCGACGGCCGAGGACCTCCGCCTCGGTGAAGTCCTCCGGGTCGATGACGTTGAGCATGCGGCCGTCCCGCCCGACCAGCCGCGTGGCGTTGACCAGCAGCTCACCGGGTCGGGTCGTGCGGAAGACCCAGATCTTCGAACGGGGCAGGTCGGCACCGTCGGACCGGACCCGCTCGATGGCCTCGGTGACCCACGGCGCGCAGATGGTGTCCTCGCCCCACGCGGCGCCGAAGGCGGCCAGGTCGACGTTGCCGAGCCGGAAGAACATCGTGGGGTTCTGGATCACCCCGTCGTCGCCGAACACGGTGCCGTGCCCGGCCCGCGCGACGACGGCGGCGTCACCGGAGGCGTCGATCGTGCGTGCCGCCCGGACCACCGCCCGTCCGGCGTTGGACTCGACGACGACCCCGCGGTGCTCACCCTGCTCGACCAGCACGCCCGTGACCGCGGTGTGGAGCAGCACGCGCACCCCGGCCGACTCGAGCAGGTCGTCGGCCACCTCGCGCCAGACGAGCGGGTCGTGCGCCACCGTCCACGTGCGCCCGTACCGCTGCGGGCCGGTGACGCCCGCCCGGTCCGCCAGGGCGGCGCGGAAGCGCTCGGTGAACCCGCGCACGACCTGCTCCGGGCCGCCCCGGCCCGCGGTGGACAGGTACAGGCCGCAGATGGTCCCGGACATCCCGGCAACGGCCGCACCGCCGCAGAAGCCGTACCTCTCGATCAGCACGACCGACAGGCCGCCCTCCGCGGCGACGGTGGCCGCCGCCACCCCGGCCGCTCCCCCACCGACCACGACGACATCGACATCGGCCAGCACCGGGAGCTCGGCGGCGTCTCCTGCGGCCTCCCCCAAACGCCATCCGGCGAACTCGGGCGCCGTCCGTCGATCGCTCATATATCGGTTATACATGGGAGATGTGGCAGCGGTCCAGAGGCGGTCTGCGAGGATGGGTGGGCGCGGGCGGGAGGGAACGACGTGGCGGAGCAGCTGAGCAACAAGACCGACCAGGTGTACGCCCTGCTCGAGGAGATGATCACGTTCCAGGACCTCGCCCCGGGCGATGCCGTGTCGGAGTCGCAGCTCATGACGCGGACGGGCTTCGGCCGAACCCCCGTGCGCGAGGCGCTGCAGCGGCTCGCGCGGGAACGCATGGTCGAGATCCACCCGCACCGCGGGGTCTTCGTCGCGCCGGTGTCGGTTGAAGCGCACTTCCGGCTGCTCGAGCTGCGCCGGGGCCTCGAGGAGATGGCCGTCAGGTTCGCCACCTTCCGCGCGCAGACCCGCCAGAAGGAGCAGATGCTGGCGCTGGCCGCGGAGCTCGACGCGTTCAGCGGGACCGACGTCCGCGCCTTCGGCGCGCTCCTCAAGCGGTCCCACGCCGCGATCGTCGAGGCGGCCCACAACGAGTACCTGCAGCTCGCCATGGCACCGCTGCAGGCGCTCTCCCGCCGGTTCTGGTTCGCCCACCTGCCCGACGTCGCCGAGCACCTGCGGATCGCCGCCGACCGGCACGCCCGCATCCTCCGGCCGGTCGCCCACGGCGACGCGGCGGCAGCGGTCGACGCCGCGCTGGCACTGAACGACTACCTGACCGACCTCACCTACGCCGCGCTCGGGAGGCCGGGACCCGGGCCGGGCTGACGCCAAGGAGGAGCGCGCCGCCGATCGCCGGAGACGATGCCGCCGACGAGTTGACGCGCGCCTTGCCGGTGCTGGTGCCCGTGGTCGAGGTATCGCCTTGCGATCGCGCCATCGGCCACCTGCGCAGGGTCATTTCACGGCCCCCATCGACAGGCCCTGCACCAGCTTGTCCTGGGCGACGAACCCGGCGAGGAGGACGGGGAGGGAGATGACGAAGGCCGCCGTGCACATCTGGGCGAGGAACAAGCCCTGACTGGTCAGGAAGCTGGTCAGGAACACCGGCGCGGTGCCGGCGACGGTGGCCGTCAAGGTACGGGCGAGCAACAGCTCGTTCCAGGAGAAGATGAGGCAGATCAGGCTCGTCGCCGCGATGCCGGGGAGTGCGACGGGAGCGATCACGCTGCGCAGCGTCGTCGCGAGCCCGGCGCCGTCGAGCTCGGCCGCCTCCAACATCTCCTTCGGGATCTCGGCGAGGAACCGCTGCAGCATCCAGAGCGCGATCGGCAGGTTCATCGATGTGTAGAGCAGGACGAGCATGGCGATGTTGTCCTGCAGGCCGGTCGTGGTCGCGAAGAGGTAGAGCGGGAGCAGGCCGACGACGACGGGGAGGAACTTCGTCGACAGGGCGAAGAACAGAACGTCGGTCCACCGGCGGACGGGCTTGATCGCGAGGGCGTAGGCCGCCGGTAGCGCCAGCGCGATGACCAGCACGGTCGACCCGACGGACGCGCTGATCGAGTTCAGGATCGGTGGCCACGGATTGCTGGAGAAGAATGACGCGTAGTTCTCCAGCGTCAGGGGCGCGGCGACGGACGGCGGGTTGGTCGCCGCGTCCGGCTCGGCGTGGAAGGTCGTGAGCACCATCCACAGCACGGGCAGGAAGAAGAGCGACGCCGCGCCCCACGCCGCGACGGTGAGCAGCGCGCCGGTGACGCGTCGCCTGCCCCCGGCCCGGGCGCGCTCGGCCGACGACCTGCGCATCCCGGTGGTGCGGGCGCGGAGCGGACGATCGAGGGAAGCCGTCATCGGTTGATCTCCTCGCGGAGCAGGGAACTGACCACGCGCAGCGCGAAGGTGGCGATCAGGATCGTCCCGATCACGACCAGCACGCCCATCGCCGATGCGAGCCCGTAGTCCTGGGCCTGGAAGAACGTCCGGTAGATCGAGTAAGGCAGGTTCGCCGTGCCCAACCCGCCGGCGGTGAGGGTGTAGACCGCATCGAAGTTCTGGACGATGTAGATGCTGCCGAGCAGGGCTCCGAGCTCCATGTACTGCCGCAGGTGGGGGAAGAGGACGTAGCGGAAGGTCTGCCACGGCCCCGCGCCGTCGATCCCCGCAGCCTCCAGCGCATCGGTGGGCTTCGACTGCAGACCGCTCAACAGGATGAGCATCATGAACGGCGTCCACTGCCAGACGAGCGTCGCCTCCACGCTCAGCAGGGGGTTCTCGGCGAGCCAGGCCGGCTGCGGTGGCGCGCTCGACCCGAATAGTCCCCAGATCCATGTCAACGCCCCGTTCACCAGGCCGTACTGCGGGTTGAGCAGGGCGTGCTTCCACAGGAGCGCCGCGGCGACCGGGACCACCAGGTAGGGCGCGATCAGCATCGTCCGCACGATGCCGCGGCCGCGGAAGGACCGGTCGAGCAGGAGGGCGAGGACGAGCCCGAGCACCAGCGACACGAGGGCCACGGTCACGGTCAGGACGACGGTGGTCACCAGTGACGACCGCAGCTCGGCGTCGGCGAACACCTCGCGGAAGTTCTCGAGCCCGGCGAAGCCGCGCTGGTCCGGGTACAGCGCGTTCCAGCTCGTGAGCGACACCACGAGGGTGGCGAGGAACGGGATCTGGGTCGTCACGACCAGGAAGATCAGCGCAGGTAGGAGCGGCAACCTGCGAGCCCATGCTGCGCGACGGAGGTGCGCGGCGCCGGCCGCGGACACGGTGCGGGACGGCGCCACGGAGGCACCGGTCGAAGCGGCGGTTCGGCGCCGGGCAGCGGACGTCATTGCTCACGCTCCTTGCAGGGACCCCGATCGGAGTCCAGAGCCTGACACGCAATCGAAGGAGTTCGCAAGCCCTTGACGTTTGTTTACTTTCGTTTCATGCTGAGCCTGCTCGACAGCGAAGGAGGGCACATGGGGCTCGGCACCGAGGTCCGGATGGCACGTCTGTTCGCCCACCCGTCCGCCAACCTCTTCGGCGCAGCGGTGGATCACTTCATCGGATACGGGGGCATGCGTTCAGGAGGCCTGGCAGACCTGCCCGGCGCGATCGCCAAGATCATGGAGAGTCCGCCGGACACCGTCACGATGTTGGGCGGCAGTGCGCGGCACATCTGGCCGTCGTACGCCGGACGCGCCGCGCTGATCGTCCAGGGTGGGATGTTCACGCCGGACGATCGCGTCCGCGAGCTGACCGCGACACCGGAGGACGCGGCCCGCCTCGGCGCCGACGCTCTCGCCGTCGCGATCGGGGTGCGCGGGGAACACGAAGGGGCCTACCTGCGCTGGCTGAGCGACACGGTCAGGCGCGCGGCCCTGCTCGAGATGCCCGTGGTCGCTCACATCTACCCGCGGGACTACACGGACGGCACCAAGATCGTGTTCAACCCGGAGGAGATCGCATGGGCCGTGCGGTGCGGCCTCGAGACCGGGGTCGACGTGATCAAGGTGGGACACCCGGGCGATGAGAGGGCGTTCGCCGACATCATCCGCACGTGCCCCGTCCCCGTCGTCATGGCCGGCGGGCCGAAGACCGCCACGTTCGTCGAGGCGCTGACCCAGATCGAGAGCGGGATGCGCAGCGGGGCCCGCGGAGCTGTCGTCGGCCGCAACCTCTGGGACGCACCCGACGTCGTCGGCGCTGCGAAGGCCTGTGCGGCCGTGATCCACGACGGTCTCCCGGCCGAGGAGGCCGCCGGCCTGGCGGCGCCCGGAGCATCGGGATGAGCAGCTCCCGGCCGCGCTACGACGTGGTCGGCGGCGGAGCCGTCTCCGTCGACGACCTGGTCTTCGTGGACGGGTCGGTGGGTGACGGGAAGGGACGCGTCGTGCGCCGCGAGCGTCGCTTCGGCGGAAACGCGGCGGTCGCCCTGACGACGGCCGCGGAAGCGGGTGTGCGTGTCGGGTTCGTCGGGCACCTCCCGGACGACACCGCCGAGCCGGAGCTCCACGCCCGGATGCGAGCCGTGGGTATCGACCTCTCGGTCGCGCGCTACTCCGCGGACACACGTCCCATCCGGTCGACGATCATCGTCGGCGCCGACGGGCAGCGCTTCATCGCCTTCGACGACGACACCGTGCTCGGGCTACCGGAAGATCTCGACCTCGCCGTCGTCCGGGACGCAGGAGTCCTCCTGCTGGACGCCTACGGAACGCCAGGAGCGATCAGGGCGGCGCGGGCGGCACGGGAGGCCGGCGTGCCGGTCGTCGTCGACCTCGAGGCCGAGATGAACAACCGGATCAGTGAGTTGTTGGGGCTGGCCGACCACGTCGTGCTGCCGGTGGGCTTCGCCGAGCGGCTCACCGGCGCGGCCACGCCCGACGAGGCGGCGGCGGCGTTGTGGCGGCCCGATCGGACCGCGGTCGTGCTCACCGCCGGACGGCTGGGTTGCTTCTTCCGCAGCGTCGGTGACGACCGCGTGCACCATCGTCCGGCCGCGTCGGTGACGGTCGTCGACACCACGGGCTGCGGCGACGTCTTCCACGGCGCCTACGCCGCGGCGCTGACCCGTGGTGCGCACGTTGCCGCCTGCGTCGATGCGGCGACCGCGAGCGCCGGTGAGTGCGCGACGTACCCGGGCGGGATGCGGCCGCTCCCCGAGTCCGCCGCCGGTACATGACGAACCTGCCTCCATCGGGCACCCCGCGTGCCACGCGATCCCGATGTCGATCATCGAGAACGAAGAGACGAGGAACCGCGATGAAGCGATCCCGATCCGTGGTGGCGACAGCGCTGCTCACGATGACCGCGCTGGCGTTGACCGGCTGCGCAGGCGCTGGTTCGGCCGGCCCGTCCGGGCCCGGTGGCACGCTGCGCGTGCTCATGGTCAACAACCCGCAGATGCAGCCGCTGAAGGCGCTGGCCGCCGAGTTCACGCAGGAGACCGGCATCCGGCTGGCGTTCACGGAACTGCCCGAGAACGACCTGCGCGACACGGTCAACCAGGAGTTCGCCAACCAGTCCAACCAGTACGACGTGGCCAGCGTCAGCGCCTTCGAGGTGCCCATCTTCTCCCAGCGCGGGTGGATGGCCCCACTGGACGAGTACGTCGCCCAGGATCCCGGATTCGATCAGAACGACGTCTTCCCCGCGTTCACCGAAGCACTCAAGGGCGAGGACGGGCGGCTCTACGCCGAACCGTTCTACGGCGAGTCGTCCTTCCTGATGTACCGGAAGGATGTCTTCGAGGCCAGAGGGCTCACCATGCCGGACAACCCGACCTGGGACCAGGTCGCGCAACTGGCCGCTCAGGTCCACAACGCCGAGCCGGGCATGGCGGGCATCTGCCTGCGCGGCCAGGCCGGCTGGGGTCAGAACCTGGCGCCGCTGAACACCGTCGTCAACACTTTCGGTGGCTCCTGGTACGACATGGACTGGAACGCGCAGCTCACCTCACCCGCGTTCACCGAAGCCACCAGGTTCTACGTCGATCTGGTTCGGAACTACGGGGAACCGGGCGCGGCTCAGACCGGCGTGCAGGAGTGCATCAACATCACCCAGCAGGGCGGGGCCGCGATGTTCTACGACGCGACGTCCATCGCCGGAGTGCTGGAGGGCGACGACTCGCCCGTGCGGGGCAAGATGGGGTACGTGGCCGCGCCGGTCGAGAAGACCGCGAGCTCGGGCTGGTTGTGGACATGGGCGTGGGGCATCGAGCAGGCGAGCCCCAACAAGGACAACGCCTGGAAGTTCATCTCGTGGGCGTCCGGCAAGCAGTTCGAGCAGAAGGTCGCCGATCGGTTCGGCTGGACGGCGGCGCCGGCGGGCAAGCGCCTGTCGACCTACGACCAGGCCGCCTACCGGGACGCGGCGGCGGCGTACTACCAGCAGGAGCAGCGCGCACTGCAGCAGGCCGACCCCCGCAATCCCGGTGTCGCGCCGCGACCGTACGCCGGCGTCCAGTTCGTCGGGATCCCCGAGTTCCCGGACATGGGGACCCAGGTGTCGCAGCAGATCAGCTCGGCGATCGCCGGCCAGATCTCGGTGGAGGACGCCTTGGCGGCGGGCCAGAAGATGGCGCAGGACGTCGGCGACACGCGACGGTGAGGGGAATGATGAAGCTCTGCACGGCGACGCTCGCATCCGCCCGGCAGGGGACGGCGGTGCCCTCCTACGACCGCACGACGGTGCGGCCGGGGATCGTCCACATCGGGATGGGCAACTTCCACCGCGCCCACCAGGCCGTGTACCTCGATCGGCTCCTCACCCGCGATCCGACCGCCCGGGACTTCGGACTGGTCGGCGTCAACCTGCTGGAACAGGACGAGCGACTGGCCCGCGTCATGGCCGGCCAGGACCGGCTCTACACCGTCCTCGAGCGGCACGAGGACGGCACGACCGCAGCCCGGATCGTCGGCTCGATCGTCGACAACCTCTGGGCCCCGGACGGGACCGAACCGATCATCCGGGCCCTGGCGGACCCGCGCACCCGCATCGTGACGCTGACGATCACCGAGGGCGGCTACTGCCAGGACCCGGTGACCGGGGAGGTCGACCTCGCCGAGCCCGGGCTGCAGGCCGATCTCGCACACCCACGGGCGCCGGTCACCGCATTCGGCTACCTCGCCGAGGGTCTACGCCGCCGCCGCTCGGCGAGCATCGCCCCGTTCACCGTTCTCTCCTGCGACAACGTCATCGGCAACGGCGACCTCGCGCGATCCGTTCTGCTCGCGTTCGTGACGGCGCTCGATCCCGGCCTCGCCGAGTGGGTCGCCACGAACGTCGCGTTCCCGAACGCGATGGTCGATCGGATCACGCCGCGCACGAGCGCGGCCGACGTCGACGAGGCCGAAGCCGCCACGGGACTCCGCGACGACGCCCCGGTGCCATGCGAGCCCTTCACCCAGTGGGTCGTCGAAGACACCTTCCCGAGTGGACGGCCCAGCTGGGAGATGGTCGGCGTGCAGATGGTCGACGACGTCCGACCCTTCGAGTTGATGAAGCTGCGGCTGATCAACGCGGGGCACCAGACCATCGCCTACGCAGGCGCGCTTCTCGGTCACGAGTTCGGGTGGCAGGCGTGCGCCGATCCAACCGTCCGCAGGCTGCTCCAGCACTACCTGGAGCACGAGGGCATCCACACCGTCGGGACGGTGCCGGGCGTCGATCTGCACGCGTACTGCGACAGCGTCGTCGAACGCTTCTCGAACCCACGCATCCCCGACACCATGGCCCGGCTGTGCAACCAGTCCTCCACCATGCTGTCGACCTTCCTGCTACCGGTGGCGCGGGACCTCCTGCGCGACGGCCGGGACCTGCACGCCGTTGCGACCGTTGTCGCGTGCTGGACCCGATTCGTGCGGGAACGCCGCGACGAGCACGGCCGCCCGCTCGAGCTCGTGGACACCCGCTCCGACGACCTGCACATCCGCGCGACGCGCGACGACCCACTCGCCCTGATCCGGGGGAACCCGATCTTCGCCGGCCTCGACGACGATCCGCGCTTCGTCGAGGTCTACACCCGGATCCTGCACGACATGGGGCGACTGGGCGTTCGCCGTGCGATCGACGACGTGCTCGCGTCAGCCGCCTGAACGACGTGCCGTACCGATCACGAGCCCCGGTGCTGCGCGGGCGTGCTTGACTTTGCGCATGCTGGCGGAGGACCGACGCAACAGGATTCTCGAGCAGGTGTACGCGCACGGCTCCGTCCGTACCTCGGCGCTCGTGGAGACCCTGGACGTCAGTGAGGTAACCGTCCGCCACGACCTGCAGGAACTGGAACGCCGAGGGCGGCTCGTCCGAATCCGCGGCGGCGCGACCACGCCGGGAGCGGAGCTCGGAAAGACGACCTTCGACGCCCGGCTGATGCGGAACAAGAGCGCCAAGGAGCGGATCGCTCTGACAGCGTCGTCGATGGTGCGCGGCGATCAGACCATCGTCCTCGACGCCGGAACCACCGTTCTCGCGCTCGCGCAGCGGCTTCCGCCGGTCAGCGGCCTCACCGTCGTCACCCCGGCGCTCACCACCGCCCACCAGCTGCTCGGCGTCAAGAACGTTGACGTCGTCATGATCGGCGGCCCGGTGGATCCCGACACCGCCAGCGTGGTGTGGCCGAGCACGACGTGGCCCGCCGTGCACGCATCCGGCACCACGCTGATCGTGCACGTGTCGTTCATGGGCGCGCACGGGATCGATCCGGATCTCGACATCGTCGACGTCAGCACCTCCTCCGCCGCGCTCAAGCAGCGGTTGATCGAAGCCGGTCGCCGAGTGGTCCTGCTCGCCGATTCGAGCAAGTGGGGGGCGAAGGGATCGGTGAAGGTCGCACCCCTGAGCGCGGTCGACGTCGTCATCACCGACGACGGGGTGCCACCCCACGTCGTCGAGGACGTCAGGCGCGCGGGCGTGGAGCTCCTGATCGTCGAAGACACCTCGGCCGTCTGACGCGGTCGCCTGCTTCGGGTACGTCTCCTCGACCCGCCGCACCACTGTCCGAGGCGACACGCAGGTGCGTCGCTCCCGCTGCTCGCCCCGCTCACTCCCGCGGGCCGTCCGCGGTCTTGGTGGGGCGCAGCAGTCGCGCAGCGGTGAACGGGGCCCACGCCCCGAGCGCGAACCGGCCGTTCTCCTGCCGGATCTCCAGGGCGCCCGCCCCACCGAAGTGCCCGGGGACCAGCAGCTCCCGTTCGTCGACCGCCCGCTGCAGGACCCGACGGCGGCTCGCGACCGCCTGCTCCGGTGCCACGCAGGCGCTGCTGTTGAAGCAGGGGCCGACGATCTGCAGCGGGCTGTGCAGCAGGTCGCCGACGAAGACCGCCCGGTCGCTGCCGGACGCCAGCCGCAGGACGGAGTGACCGGGGGTGTGGCCCGCGGAGACCGGGGCGCGCGACGAGACGGAGCTGCTCTGCGGCAAGTACTGGCTCGACTGCAGCCGCCTGCACCCGCTCATGGCGGAGCTGCCCGATGTCGTCCACCTGCCCAACCGGGTGGGCCGTCACCTCGAGCTCCGCGCGGCGATCGACCTGCTGTCCGGCGAGCTGGACCAGGTGCGGCCCGGTTCGTGCGTCGCGCTCCCGAACCTGCTCGACCTCCTGCTCGTCTACATGATCCGTTCCTGGATGGCCGAGGCCACTTGTGGATCCTGGCCCGGCGCACTGGGTGACCCGGTCACGGCCGCCGCGCTCCGGGCCGTCCACTCGGATCCGGCGGCCCCGTGGACGATCGACCGCCTGGCTGCTGCGGCGGGCGCCTCGCGCCCCACGCTGTCGCGCCGGTTCACCGCGTTGGTCGGCCGTCCGCCGATGTCCTACCTGACGTGGTGGCGCCTGATCCTCGCCGCCGGCCTCCTCCGGGATACCCCGGACACCCTGGCCAGCATCGCCGGCCGGGTCGGCTACGGCAGTCCGTACGCGCTCTCGCACGCCTTCGAGAGGGAGTTCGGCACCACACCCGGGCGGTACCGGGCGGAGGCAGCGCGGCGGTCCGGCTTCCCGACCTGACGGCGTCGCCGCCACCGCTGCCTGCTCAGTTGGTGCGCAGCACCACGAACTGGAACCGGCCCTCGACGAAGTAGGTGCGGCTGTAGGCGACCGCGCTCCCCCGCCGGCTGAAGTGCACCTGGTCCAGCAGGACGTACAGCCCTGGCACCGGTTTCTGCGGGCCCCACCCGATCGACTCGTCGCTGATCGCGTGCACCTCGGCGAGCGCGCGGGCCGGCATCAGGCCCGCCTCGTGCAGCGTGGCGAACAGGCTGCCGGTGCCGAGCTGGTCCACGAGCGCCGGCGAGAACCCGGCGACCGGGACCACGTCGTAGGAGAACGCCACCGCCTGCCCGTCGGCGAGGATCATCCGCTCGACGGCGAGCACCTCGGTGCCCACGTCGACGCCGAGCTTCGCGGCCTCCGTGGCGGTGGCCGGCCGCCGCTGCATCGCGTGCCGCTCCATCCCCGGTTCGTGGCCCATCTCGCGGATCGTGTCGCTGATCGAGCGCAGCTCCTGCAGTCCGGCGCGGATGCCGGCCCCGAAGTCGCTGACGAACGAGCCCGATCCGTGTCGCACGTCGACCAGGCCCTGGGCCTCCAGCGTGCGCAGCGCCGTGCGCACGGTGACCCGCGAGACCTCGTAGTGGCGCACCAGCTCGGCCTCGCTCGGCAGCCGCTCGCCCGGCGCGTACTCCCCGGACATGATCCGGGACCGCACGTCCTCGGCGAGTCGGCGGGCCAGCGAGGTGCGGGAACCGAGCGAGGTCGACACGGGCCCCAGAGACATGGCGAACAGGGTAACTGTTGACAGTCGTCCTACAACTCCATAGCGTCCGGTGTCGGCGAGTCGTAGGACGACTGACAGATCCTGGAGGTCTCGTGGCGGTCCGCGCGGTGGAGTGGCTCGACGGGGCGGTCCCGGCCGTCCGCCTGCTCGACCAGACCCGACTGCCCGACACCGAGGCTCACCTCGAGGCCGCCGACGTCGAGACCCTGATCGACGCGATCCGCCGCCTCGCCGTCCGCGGCGCCCCCGCGCTCGGCGCGGTCGGGGCCCTCGGCGTGGTCGTCGCGATGGCGCAGGGTGCCCGCGAGGGCTGGGACGACGCCCGGCTGCACGAGGAGATCGGCCGCCTCCGCGCGGCCCGGCCCACCGCGGTCAACCTCGCGTGGGCGGTGGACCGGATGCTTCCGCTCGTCCCGCAGGGGCACGCGGCCGTGCTGGCCGAGGCCCGGCGGGTAGTGGCCGAGGACGAGATCGCGAACCGGCGGCTGTCGCAGCTGGGCGCCGACTGGCTGCTCGAGCGCTGCCCCCGCCGGCCGCTGCGGGTGCTGACCCACTGCAACACCGGCTCCCTGGCCACGGTCGCCTGGGGCACGGCGCTCGGCGTCGTCCGCGAGCTGCATGCCCGCGGCCTTCTGGAGATCGTGCACGTCGACGAGACGCGCCCCCTGCTGCAGGGCTCCCGGCTCACCGCATGGGAGCTGCAGGCCGACGGCATCGACCACGTCGTGCAGGTCGACAGCGCCGCACCCGGCGCGATCCTGCGCGGCCTCGTGGACGCCGTGGTGATCGGGGCCGACCGGATCGCCGCCAACGGCGACACCGCCAACAAGGTCGGCTCCGTCGGCCTCGCGCTGGCCTGCGCCGACGCGGGCGTCCCGTTCGTCGTCGCCGCTCCGTGGTCCACCGTCGACCTCGCGACGCCCGACGGTGCCGGCATCGTCATCGAGGAGCGCGACGCGGCTGAGGTCGTCTCCTGGGGCGGGGTGGCGACGGCCCCCGCCGGGAGCCGCGCGTTCAACCCGGCGTTCGACGTGACGCCGGCCCGCCTGATCGACGCCGTCACCACCGAGCACGGCGTCGTGGAGCCCAAGATCCGCCCCGACATGCGGGCGGTCCACCAACCCGCGTAGAAGCCCGCCCTCCCCCGAAGGAGCTGTCCAGAAGATGTCGACGACGACACTTCCGCCGCGCGCCCGCCTGTCGGTCGCGCTGCTGGGCCCGGTCCTGCTGCTCGCCGGCTGCTCCCAGGACCTCGGTCCGGGCGGGCCGCAGGCCGCGGCGCCGGAGACCGCAACCGTGCAGGAGGCCACCGGCGCGCAGCCGGCCCCGTTCGCGGGCGACGAGCCGGTGCGGGTGGCCCTCGTGCAGAACAGCGGGGCGGGCGACTACTTCCAGCAGTGGACGAACGGGGCCCGCCAGCAGGCGGCCGCGCTCGGCATCGAGCTGCAGGTCTACGACGCCCAGGCCGACAACGCCCGCCAGGCCACCGACATGCAGACCGCGATCGGGTCCGGGGTGCAGGCGATCATCGTCGACCACGGCCAGTCGGACACGATGTGCCCGCTCATCAACGACGGGCTCGCGGCCCGCCTCCCGGTCGTGATCTACGACGTGGAGATCAGCGCCTGCGCCCCGGACGCGGTGGAGACCGCGCAGGACGACGCCAACCTGGCGTCGCTGATCCTCGGCAAGATGACCGAGGACCTCGGCCAGGGCAAGCCCGTCGGCTACGTCAACGTGCTCGGCATCGCCCCGCTGGACCGCCGGCACGCGGTCTGGGAGCAGGTCCGCCAGCAGAACGGCTGGGACCAGCGGTTCTTCGTCGGCGAGTTCACCAACTCCGTCGCCACCGACAACGCGCAGCTGGTGGACGCGGCGCTCAAGGCCAGCCCGGGCATCGCGGGCATCTTCGCGCCGTACGACGAGCTGACCAAGGGCACGGTCTCGGCGGTGCGCCAGAACGGGCGCGAGGGCGAGATCAAGGTCTACGGCGTCGACATCTCCACCGCCGACATCGAGGTCATGACGGCCGAGGGCAGCCCGTGGGTCGCCACGGCCACCACCGACCCGAACGCGATCGGCGCGGCCGTCGTGCGCGCCACGGCGCTGGAGCTCGCCGGGCAGCTGGGCACCAAGGAGGTCGTGTTCCCCGGCACGCTCGTCACGCAGGACTTCCTGCGCGAGAAGCAGGTCCGCAACCTCGCGCAGCTGCGCGAGCAGCTGCCGGAGCTGAACATGACCCAGGTGGCCACGGCCGACTGGATCCCGGTCGTCGAGTTCTGAGCGGCGTGGGATGAGCACGGTCGAGCTGCACGACGTGCGGCACGCGTTCGGCGGCAACCCGGTGCTGCGCGGGGTCAGCATCGGGTGGGACGCAGGCGAGGTGCTCGCGCTGATGGGCGCCAACGGCGCCGGCAAGTCCACGCTGATCAAGGTGCTGGCCGGGGTGCACCCGCTCCAGCACGGGACGATCAGCGTGGCCGGCACGCCGCTCGTGACCGCCGACGGGCCGCTCGCCGCGCGGCGCCTCGGGATCGAGACCGTGCACCAGCGCATCGACGAGGGCGTGGTGCCGGGGCTGTCGGTGGCGGAGAACCTGCTGTTCGAGCAGATCGCGCAGGGCGAGCTGCCGCCCATCGGGTCGCTGCGGCGCCTGCTGCCGGCGGCCCGGGAGGTCGCGGCCGGCCTCGGGCTCGACTGGAGCGACACGGTGCTGCGCCGCGACGTCCACGAGCTGGGCATCGCCGACCAGCAGCTCGTGCTGCTCGCCAGGGCGCTCTCGCGCCGGCCGCGGCTGCTCGTGCTCGACGAGCCGACCTCGGCGCTGTCGGCCGCGGAGGCCGACCGGCTCTTCGGTGTCATCGACGACATGCGCCGCGGCGGCGTCGCCGTGCTCTACGTGTCCCACCGCATCGGCGAGATCGACCGGCTCGCCGACCGGATCGCCGTGCTGCGGGACGGGAGCATCCGCTCCGAGCAGGAGCGCCCGTTCGACTGGCCGGCCGCCGTGCGCGACATGCTCGGCGAGCGCGGGGCCGCCGAACTCGCCGAGCCGAACGACCGCCGCGGCGACGAGGTGGTGCTCGAGCTGAGCGGGGTGCGGTTGTTCGACCGCAGCGCGCCGTTCGACCTCGCGGTGCGCGGCGGCGAGGTCACCGGCGTGGTCGGGCTGCTCGGGGCCGGCAAGAGCGAGCTCGCGCTCGGGATCTTCGGTGCGCAGCCGTTCCCGGAGGGCACGATGCTGCTGCGCGGACGGCCCTACGCCCCCGGCTCCCCCGCCGACGCCGTCACCCGCGAGGTCTTCCTGGTGCCCGAGGACCGCGCGGCGCAGGCGATGCTGCCCGGCTGGTCGATCGCCCGCACCGCCTCGCTGCCGTTCCTGCGCGTTCTCTCGCCGCGCGGCGTCGTGCAGCGCGGGCGGGAGCGCGCCGACGGCCGGGCCGTCGTCCAGCAGTTCGACGTGGTGGCGTCGTCGGCCGACCAGCGGGTGGACGCCCTGTCGGGCGGCAACCAGCAGAAGGTCGTTGTGGGGCGGTGGCTGCGCGGGCAGCCGCAGGTGATGGTGCTCGACGAGCCGTTCCGCGGCATCGACATCGGCGCCCGCCACGACCTGTCCCGGCGGGTGCGCGAGCTGGCCGCCGGGGGGTCCGCCGCGCTCGTGCTCGCCGCGGACGTCGACGAGGTGCTCGAGGTGGCCGACCGGGTGGTCGTCCTGGTCGACGGCGTGCCCCGGCTGGACGCCCGCACCGCCGAGGTGACCCGGGACCGGATCGTCGCGCAGATGGCGGCGCTCCACGAGGATGAGGTGGCCTGAGTGGTTCTGCCGAAGACCGAGACGGTGCGGGGAGCGACCGGGGCGGCAGCGCCGCCCGAGCCCCAGCCGGGCGTGCGCGAGCTCGCCGTCCGCTACGGCTTCATCGCCATCACGGTGGTGCTGTTCGTGTTCTTCGCCGCCACCGAGGAGAGCTTCCGGCAGCCGAGCACGCTGTTCTCGATGCTGAAGTTCGCCTCCGTGGTGGCCGTCGTCGGGCTCGGGGTGACGCTCACGATGGTGGTCGGCGGGCTCGACCTGTCCGTCGGCGCCGTCGCCGGCATGTCCGTCACGATCTCGGCGATGACGATGGTCATCTACGCGCAGGTGGGCGGCATCGCGATCGCGCTGGTGCTGCTCGCAGGCGCGCTGATCGGCGCGGTGAACGCACTGCTCATCGTCGTGCTGCGGATCCCCGACCTGCTCGCGACGCTGGCCTCGATGTTCGTCGTCATGGGCCTCAAGCTCGTGCCGGTGGACGGGCAGTCGGTGTCGTCCGGGATGGTGCTGCGCGACGGGAGTGTGGCGCCCGGCCGGTTCACCCCCGACTTCCTCGCGATCGACCGCGCGTTCGTCGGCCCGGTGCCGCTGCCGGTGCTCATCGTGGGCGTGCTGGCCGTCGCCACCTGGTTCTTCCTCACCCGCACCCGCTGGGGCCGGCTCATGTACGCGGTCGGCGCCAACCCGGAGGCGTCCCGGCTGGCCGGCGTCCGGGTGGGCCGCTACCGGGCGCTCGCCTACGTCCTGTCCGGCGTGTTCGCCGCGATCGGCGGGCTCATCCTGTCCTCGCGGATCGGCCAGGGCGACATCAGCGCCGGCAACTCGCTGCTGCTCGACGCCGTGGCCGTCGCCCTCGTCGGCACCTCGGTGCTCGGGCTCGGCCGGCCCAACGCGTGGGGCACGATCCTCGGCGCCGTGCTCGTGGGCATCCTCATCACCGGCCTGACGATCACCGGCTTCCCCTACTACGGCCAGGACATCGTCAAGGGGATCGTCCTGCTGCTCGCCCTGCTGTTCTCGTTCACGCTGTCGCGCCGCCGCTCCCGCTACGCGCCCGCCGCCGTCATCTGAGGTTCCACATGACCACCAGCATCGACGCTCCCTACGAGATCCTGACGCCCGACACCGCCGTCGCGTACGTGCGGACCCGCCCCGCGCTCGCCGGGCGCATCGACGCCGACGACGTCCGGTCGGTGCGCGAGATCGGCGACGGCAACCTCAACCTCGTGTTCGTGCTCACCGACGGCGCCGGCTGCGGCCTGGTGCTCAAGCAGGCGCTGCCCTACGTGCGGCTGGTCGGCCCGAGCTGGCGGCTCACCCCGGACCGGGCGCGCCACGAGGCCGAGGCGCTGCGCCTGCACGGGCAGCTCGCCCCCGGCCTCGTGCCCGAGCTCTACGACTACGACGCCGAGCGCTACGTCCTCGCGCTGGAGGACCTGTCCGACCACCGGGTCTGGCGCACCGCGCTCAACGACGGGCTGCGCCACGACGGCGCCGCCGAGGCGATGGGCCGCTACGTCGCCGCCGTCGCTCTCGGCACGTCGGTGCTCGGAATGGACGCGGGGGAACGCGCCGCCACTCTGGCCGCCGCCGTCAACCCGGAGCTGTGCCTGATCACCGAGGACCTGGTGTTCACCGAGCCCTACGTCGACGCGGGCCGCAACAGCGTCCTGCCGGCCAACGAGCCCGACGCCGCGGAGCTCGCCGCCGACCAGGACATGGTGGCGGCCATGGGCCGGGCGAAGTGGGCGTTCATGACCCGCGCCGAGGCGCTGGTGCACGGCGACCTGCACACCGGCTCGGTGATGGTGCGGGCCGCCGACGGGACCGGAGGTCCCGTCGACTCCGCGAAGGCGTTCGACTCCGAGTTCGCCTTCTACGGCCCCGTCGCGTTCGACCTGGGCGCGCTGTGGGCGAACTACGTGATCGCCGCCGCCCGCGCCACGGCACTGGGCGACGACGACCGCGCGACCTGGGCCCTCGGGCTGTGCACGCGCACCTGGGACGCGTTCGAGGCCGAGTTCCGCGCCCGGTGGGAGCACGGCCTCGCCGACCCGCGCATGTTCCGCGCCGACCTGCGCGAGCACCTGCTCGCCACCTGGCGCGGCGAGGCGTGGCTCTTCGGGGCGGCGAAGATGACCCGCCGCATCGTCGGGCTGGCCAAGACCACCGACGTCGAGACGCTGCCGCCGCCGCTGCGCGAGGGCGCCGCCCGCGGGGTGCTGCGCACGGCCCGCCGGTGGGTCCGCGAGTTCCCGGCCGACCCCGCGCCACGGCGCGCGGAGGAGATCGCGGGCGAGCTGCTGCGCGCCACCGCGACCCGCTGAGCCGGGCCCCGGCGGCGGTCCGCTGCTCGATCGCCGGCTCACTCGGCCGGTCGGGGCCGGAACGGCCGCTCCTCGTCCGGGCCCTTCTGAACGACCAGCGCACTGGACGACGGCACCTCGTGCCACAGGTCCGGCAGGGCGATGAGCGGCTCGGAGACGACCACCCGTGCCTCGTCGCCGAAGTGGGCGAGCCGCTCCTCGGCGGGGTAGAGCCTGCGGAGCGCCTCGATGTCCTCGCTGACGTACAGGGTGTTGACGACGGGGCCGCTCGCGTAACGGACGGCGTAGAGCCGCTCGCCGTCGGACAACCCGATCGTCATCTGCAGCGGCTCGGCCACCCCTCGGGCGGCGCCGAGCGCCTCGACGTGGCCCGCCATCCGCTCCAGTCCGCCGATCGGATCGTCCTCGAGGCCGAAGGTCAGGGCGAGGTGGAACATCAGCTCCGAGTCGGTGGAGCCCTTGATGTTGGTGAAGAGGCCGGGGTGGACCGCGTACAGGAGATCACGTCGCAGGCGCTGGTAGTCGGCGATGTATCCGTTGTGCACGAAGAGCCAACGCCCGTAGCGGAACGGGTGGCAGTTGGTCTGCTGCACCGGCGTTCCGGTGGCGGCCCGGACGTGCGCCAGGAACAGCGGTGACTCGATCGCCGCTGTCAGCTCGCGCAGGTTCTCGTCGCCCCATGCGGGCGTCGCGCTGCGGAAGAGCGTCGGGCGGTCACGCGGCCCGTACCAGCCCAAGCCGAACCCGTCTCCGTTCGTGGCGGACATGTGCGGCCCGGCCCGCCTACTCTGCTCGATGAGCGAGCGCTCCGGGTCGGAGATGAGCTCCTTGGGCAGGATCGGGCTCCCGAAGTAGCCGAGCCAGCGGCACATTCGTCACCTCGAGTTCCTGCGGCGTACGTCAACGACCCATGCGTCGCTCTCCGTCCGCCGCACGCCCGATCGTGCCGGAACCGCACCAGCTCGGCGAGCTCAGCTCCAGCGCAGCGCGCCTGTTGTCCGCGGGCACCGGCTGGGGCCTCGACAGTCGCGGCCCGGTCACCACGCATGTCCACGCCGTCCCGGAATGGCGACGTCTGCCTTGCACGACTCAGCGGGCGCGACGCCCCAGTGCGAGCGAGGTTCCGAGCACGGCCAGGCAGATCGACGCCGAGAGGAGGTTGACCTCGACACCCATGACCTTGTTCGCCGGCGATTCGCTGAACTCTTCGTCGCTCAAAGCGGTGCCCGGGAAGGCGGCGGCGCCGAACATGCCGACGTACGGCACGGACAAGATCGCGGTGGCGATCACCCGATTGCGGTCCGGATCGCCGTTCGGTGAGCTCAGCAGTCGCAGGCCGACACCACCGAGTACTGCGCTCATCACGATGTACTGGGCGTTGTGGAACTTGGCGTGCGCGGGCCAGTGGGGATTGCGCATGTGCTGCCGGGCCGTCTCCGGCAGGACGGCGTCCACGAACAGCGCCCCGACGGTCGTCCCCGCTGCGACCAGGCCGACCAGCAGGCGTGACGCCTTCTTCCTCGCACTCATGGGAGAACCTCTATTCCGATCATGGCCCCGGCGGGGCCCGGACGATGGAGAAGAGAATGGCAATGGCGCCATTCTGCACGTAAGAGTTCGGGGCGAGCGTCGCGATCGAAGCGCTTGCGATTTCCCCGACTAACCGACCGAACGACTTGCCGGCACGAGGGCCTGGAGGAGATCCATCGCGGCGTCGGTGAGTTTCCTCAGGTCGGCGCTGTCGTCCCGCTCAACCCATTGAGCATATGCGGTGGCGAACACCTGGATACCCACGCGCGTTGCGAGTCGGGCCGCATTCTCCTCGACTCCGCGTCGCCGCAGGGCTTCGATGAACTCGACGGCGATGTCGTTCTGCTTGATCAGTTCGCGTTCCAACAGTCCCGGACTGGCCGCGATCACGGCGTGGCGCCGGCGCTGGAGCTCGATGCCGGGGACGCTCCAGTCGAACTCCGCCAGGATGGTGGTGACCACCTGGAGCGGCTCCGTGACGTCGGGAGCATCGAGGATCGCCTGCACGAGCGCCGCGCGTATGCGATCCGATTCGGCGAACAACACCTCGCTCTTGTCCGGGAAGTACCGGAAGAAGGTGCGGGTCGTGACACGCGCGCGGTCGGCGATCTCGACGACGCTCGTGTTCTCGAATCCTCGTTCCTCGAACAGCTCCAGGGCCGCCTTCGTCAGTCGGTCCGCGCTGCCCTGTTCCCAGCGGGGCATGGCCTCCACCCTCAGCGGTGCCTCTCACCGCGTCGTGCCGTGATGATTCATGACCGATCGTCCACGTCGACCTCACTCACAGCTGTTGTCGCGGCGTGACATCAACCGTAGCACGTGATGTCACTCCGCGACATCGCCGACCGCCATGCGATGGCGTTGACCAGTGCGAGTGCTGTCGCACTTCCGCGGCGGATCGAGCCACCCTTCGCCCCCGGAAGGGGGGATCAGCACGCCGTGGCTGCCGTCGAGCCAGGGGGATAGGAACGACGTCATGACCGCCTCGAACGACGCGCCGCCGATGCCCGAGCGGGTCGTCGACCCTGCCGCGGCCCGGACGCGCCACGGCGACCGGGTCGACTTCCTGCTGCGAATGTTGCGGGTGGGCGACCCGCTCGCCGACGCCGTCATCGCCGAGTTCGACGAGCTCGGCCGCCCCGCCCGCACGGCGCTCCAGCGGGGTCTCACCGAGGGCCGGGCGAGCGTGCCGGACGCTCCACCGGCCGTCGACGCGCTGCTCGCCCACGTCGAGACAGTGCCCGGCTGGGTCTCGACGGAGCTGCTGGAGCAGGGCGACCGGACCTCGCTCGCAGTGCCTGCGCACTGGAGCCGCCTTGCGTTCGCCGGCGGCTCGCTGACCCACACCTACAGCTCCCCCTCCATGGCGAGACTGCTGGTGGGCACGGGTCGACTGACCTCCACGACACCGCGCCGGCTCGCCGAGACCGGGCTGTGGAACGCGGCCGCGGTGCTGCCCGGCGGTCTGCGCCACGGTGCCCCCGGCTACGTGCAGACCGTGCAGGTCCGGCTGCTGCACGCGCGCGTCCGGGCGTCGGCCACGGCGCACGGGTGGGACACCGACCGGTGGGGAGTGCCGATCAACCAGGCCGATGTCGCCCGCACCTGGCTCGACTTCACCCTGGTGCCGTTCCTGCTGCTGGAGAGCATCGGCTACCAGCTCACCGACCAGGAGCAGTCACGCCTCTACCACTACTGGTGGTACGTGGGCCACCTGCTGGGCCTCGACGAGCAGTTCTTCCTCGGCATCGAGGACCACGAGCAGGCCGGGAAGCTGCTGGACCTGCTCGACTCGACCTCCGCCGGACCGGACGAGAACAGCAGGGCACTGGTCGAGGCCCTGTTCGACGTGTCGGTCCCGCACCTCGTCGCCGCGCCGGGCTCCTCGATGAACGCGGCGGGCTGGCGTGACCTGCTCCACGCGGTCGTCCGTGACCACCACGGCGAGGACATCGCCGCCGCGCTCGGCATCCCGGAGACACCCCTGACGTCGATCCTGCCGCTGATCGCGGCAGGCGAGGCGAAGGCACGTCGCTACCAGCTGCAGGTCCCCGGAGCGTTGCAGCAGGCCGAGGAGGACGGCGTCGCCGCCCGCCGCGGCCTCGTCGCCGCACTCACCGGCAACACCGCCTACCAGGACCACGCCGCGGCCTCCTGAACCACGCGAATCGTTCTCAAGTCCTTGAGGCTCATCAAGAAGCGGTAGTATCAGCGCCCGTGCTGCACGACGCGTCCACGCCGCCCGACGACATCGACGTGCTCGGCCGTGTCGGGTCGCTCCTGCGCCGGGCCGACCTCGCACTGCTGGCGACCAAGGAGCCACCGCTGCGCCGGCTCGGCGTGTCCGGCTCGCTCTACTCGGTGCTGATGAACATCCAGGTCGCGCCCGGGCTCACCGGCGCGGAGCTCGCCCGCGTCGTGGGCGTGACGCCCCAGGCGATCGCGCCGCTCGTCGCGAAGCTCGTCGACCGGGGCTGGATCGAGCGGCGCCCCCACCCCCGGCACGCCAACGTCCAGGAGCTGCACCTCACCGACAGCGGGCGCCGCGAGGCCGCCGCGGCCGACCGGGTCCTCGCTCACCTCGAGGACCACCTCCGCCGCTCGCTCGGCGACGAGGACCACCGCCGCCTGCGAGAGCTGCTCGGGCGGGTGATCGAGCTCCTGCCCGCCTGGACGCCGCCGGTGGGGCAGGAACAGGACGGTCGGTAGGGCCCGCCGGTCACCACCGCGGTCGATCAGCCGAGCAGTGCTTCCGGCGTGATGGGCAGCTCGCGGACGCGGCGACCCGTGGCGTGGAAGACGGCGTTGGCGATCGCCGGAGCGACCCCGACGATCACGATCTCCCCGAGGCCCTTCACCCCGATCGGGTCGGCCTCGCGGTCCTCCCCGTCGACGTAGATCGCGCGCACGTCGGGGACGTCGGCGTTCACCGGGACCAGGTAGCCGGCGAAGTCGGCGTTGACGATCCGACCGTCGCGGTGGTCGGTGACGGTGTGCTCCAGCAGCGCCTGCCCGATGCCACCGATCATGCCGCCGTGGGCCTGGCTGTCGGCGAGCGTCGGGTTGATGATCCGTCCGGCGTCGAACACGCCGAGCATCCGCCGCACCCGCACCAGCCCCAGCCGGGCGTCGACGGCGACCTCGGCGAAGATCGCGCTGTAGGAGTACATCGAGAACCCGCTCTCCTCGGGCGGCTCGTAGGAGCCGATCACCTCGAGGTGCGCGCGGTTGTTGCGGCCCATCAGCTGCTGGTAGGTCTCGCCGCGGCCGGGGTGGGTCCCCACGCTCATCCGCCCGTCCCGGACCACGACGGTGCCAGGGGCCGCGCCGTGCAGCGGCGAGCCCGGATCGGTGACCGCGAGGTCGACGGCCTGGACGCGCAGCAGGTCGCACGCGTTCTGCACGGCAGAGCCGACGCTGAGCATGGTCCACGCCAGCGCCTGGACCGGGGCCGGCGGTAGCAGCGAGTCGCCCAGGTCGAAGCGCACAGCCTCGACGGCGATGCCCAGGGCGTCCGCGGCGACCTGCGACATCGACGTGGCGGTGCCCGGTCCGATGTCGCTCGTGGCGGACTGGACCACGGCGCGCCCGTCCGCGTCGAGCCGGGCGTACGCCTGGGCGTTCATCCGCTCGGTCGCGTAGGCGCCCGCGGCGAACCCCGTACCGATCAACCAGTCGCCGTCGCGGGTGGCCGCCGGTGCCGGGTTGCGCCGGTCCCAGCCGAACTCCCGCGCACCGATCGCGTAGCAGTCGCGCAGCCGGCGCGTCGAGAAGGGCGACCCGGTGGCCGGGTCGGACTCCGGTTCGTTGCGCAGCCGCAGCTCGATCGGGTCGATGCCGAGCTCGTGGGCGAGCTCGTCCATCGAGCACTCGAGCGCGTACGCGGCGGTCGACCAGCCGGGACCGCGCATCCAGGTCGGCGTGTTCACGTCGAGCGGCACCAGCGACACGGTCTGGCCGACGTGGGGGGTGGCGTAGAGCATCCTCCCGAGCGACATGTCGTCGGCGTGCGTCTCGTAGCGGGAGGTCTCCCCCCGGACGTCGTGGGCCATCGCGGTCACCCGCCCGCTCCGGTCGCTGCCCAGGCGCACCCCGTACTCGTACGCGGGCCGGTACCCGACACCGGAGTAGAGCTGCTTGCGGGTCATCACCAGCTTCACCGGCCGCCGGACCTCGCGGGCCGCGAGCGCAGCGATCACGGAGTGGACCCACGTGCGCCCGCCGTTGCCGAACGCCCCGCCGACGACCGTGGACAGGCAGCGCACCGACTCCTGCGGGATGCCGAACACCGCGGCGAGCTCGTTGCGCGGGTCGGCCACCCATTGCGTCTTCTCCCAGACGGTGAGGCGGTCACCGTCCCAGCGCGCGATGACCGCGTGCGGCTCCATCGCGTTGTGGTGGTTCCGGCCCAGGTGGTAGGTCATCTCCAGCCGAACCTCCGCCGAGCCCAGCGCCGCCTCGACGTCGCCGCGGGCGTAGGTCTCGGGCTCGGCGGCGGGTGCGTCGGCGGCCAGGTCCGTCGCCACGCGCTCGGCGTCGTAGCGGACGTCGACCAGGCGTGCCGCGTGCCGTGCCTCCTCCAGCGTGGTCGCGACGACCACCGCGACCGGCTGGCCGAAGAACCGCACCCGGTCGTCCTGGAAGGCGCGCAGCCGCTCACCGGGTGGGTTGATCGAGTCCGGGAACGGGTTGTCGCGGTAGGGCAGCCGCGGCGCGTTGCCGTGGTGGAACACGGCCAGCACGCCAGGCAGGCCCTCGGCGGCCCGGGTGTCGACACCGGTGATCCGGCCGCGGCCGATCGTGGAGTCGACGAGCACGGCGTGCACGGCCCCCTCGATCCCGTCGGCGCGGCCGTGGTCGGCCGGGTAGCGCGCCGCGCCGGTGACCTTGAGCCTGCCGTCGACCCGGGGCACGGGGGCGCCGACGGCGTTCTGCGGCTGTATCGACGGCGACTGCATCGACTGCGACCGGTTCACGACCCACCTCCCACGATGCGCAGCTGACGTTCGACGGTGCGGCGGAGCAGGTCGACCTTGAAACCGTTGTGCGCCAGCGGCCGCGCCCCCTCGGCGGCCCGTTCGGCCGCCGCGGCCCAAAGCCCGTCGGCGGGCCGCCGGCCGACGAGGTGCTGCTCCACCGCGCGCAGCCGCCAGGGCACCGTGCCCACCCCGCCGGCGGCGACCCCGGCGGCCCGGATCACCCCGCCCTGCACGTGCAGGGCGACGGCGGCCGACGTCAGCGCGAACTCGTAGCTCTGCCGGTCGCGCACCTTGAGGTAGCCGGACGCGAGCGGACGCGGGTGCGGCGGCACCTCGACGGCGACGATCAGCTCGCCGGGCCGCAGGTCCTGCTCCCGGTCGGGGGTGGCGCCCGGGAGCAGGTGGAAGTCGGCGAAGGGCACCGTGCGGTCACCATCGGGGCCGCGCGTGTGGACGCGCGCGTCCAGCGCCGCGAGCGCCACCGCGAGGTCGGAGGGATGGGTGGCGACGCACGCGTCCGACGTGCCGAGAATCGCGTGGGCGCGGTTGTAGCCCTCCTGCGCGGCGCAGCCGGAGCCGGGCGCGCGCTTGTTGCACGCCGCCGACACGTCCCGGAAGTAGGAGCAGCGGGTTCGCTGCATGATGTTGCCGCCGATCGTGGCCATGTTGCGCAGCTGCGGCGACGCGCTCAGCTCCAGCGCCTGGGCGACGACCGGGTACGCGTCCCGGACCGCCGGGTCGGCCGCGACGTCCGCCATCCGGGCGAGCGCGCCGAGGCGCAGGCCACCCCCCGGGATGGACGTGATCCCGGTCAACGGGAGCGCGGAGATGTCCACGAGCGTGTCGGGGCGCTCGACGGTCTCGCGCATCAGGTCGACGAGCGTCGTGCCGCCTGCGATGTACCGGCCGCCGCTCCTGCCGGCCCGGACGGCCGCGTCGACGTCGGGGACGGTGGTGTACGAGAAGGGGAACACGTCACTCCTCCCCCGCCGCCTGCTCGACCGCCCTGACGATCTTCAGGTAGCAGCCGCACCGGCAGAGGTTGCCGCTCATCCACTCCCGGATCTCCTCCGCCGAACCGGCGTGGCCCTCCCGGATGCAGCTGACCCCGGACATGATCTGCCCCGGCGTGCAGTACCCGCACTGGAGCGCGTCCTGCTCGACGAAGGCCGCCTGCAGGGGGTGCAGCCGGCCGTCGCCGGGCGCGAGCCCCTCGATCGTGACGACGTCCGCGCCCTCCAACCGCACCGCGAGCATGAGGCACGACAGGACCCGGCGACCGTTGACGTGCACGGTGCACGCGCCGCAGGCGCCTGCGTCACAACCCTTCTTCGTGCCGGGCAGCTCCAGGTTCTCGCGCAGCAGGTCCAGCAGCGACGTCCGGCTGTCGACCTCCACGACGACGGGCTGTCCGTTCACCGTCAGGGCGACGCCGGTGACGGTCTCCTCCCCCGGGTCCGTCGCGTCGACCACGGCGAGGCCGACCGCCACTCCGCCGGCCGCCACCCCCGTGACCGCGAGGAACGTGCGCCGGGACACGTGCCACGGCGGGACATCGGGCGGCGGGCCGCCGGAGACGGGCTGCAGGGAGGACATGATCCCTCTCGGGTCGAGTCAGAAGCGGGTCGAGAGCTTGACTCGAGTGAGGGTAATCAAGAACTTGATGCTCATCAAGTAGTGAACACTCCCCGGCAGGTCCTGCCCGTCGAAATCCTGGACCGATGCGAGGTGGGGATTGGACGAGGTCCGCGGCATAGCCATCCCGCTGCCGGTCGTCCCGCAAGACGGCATCGCTCACAGGTCCGACTGGACCGGCTGAGCCCCGATGACCGAGAGCAGCTGCAGCTTCTCGTAGCTCTCGCTGCCCGGAACCGCGGTGTAGACCATCATGTAGTGCGACTGCTCCGGGTCGAGCAGCCGCTGGCAGTTCAGCTCCAGCCGGCCGACCTCCGGGTGGACGAACCGCTTGGTGTCGTGGGGTCGGATCCCGATCTCCTGGTTGTCCCACACCCGCCGGAACTCCTCGCACTGCGCGAGGAGGAGGTCCGCGAGGTGCGCCGCCCGGGAACCGGGACCGCGCAACGTGACGATCGCGCGCAGGCCCGCGGCGTACATCCGGGACAGGAACGCGTGGTCCTCCGGCGCGTACAGCCGCCGTGCGGCGGGGTCGGTGAACCAGCGGTAGCCGTTGCTGCGCGCCGGACCCGTGTACCTGGTCGCGTCCCCGGTGAGGGCCACCCCGAGAGGGGTCTGGCGCAGGGTCTCGCCGAGCTCGGTGACGATCTCGGCGGGGGTGTCGGCCAGCCGGTCGAGGATGCGCAGCAGGCCGGGACTGATGTGCTCGCTGTCCGCGCCGCGGGTGGGCGGGTGGTGCCCGGCGAGGCGGAACAGGTGGTCGCGCTCGTCGAGCGAGAGGTGCAGGCCCTGCGCGATCGAGGCGATCATCTGCTCGGACGGCTGGGGCCCGCGTTCGCGCTCGAGGCGCGCGTAGTAGTCGGTCGACATGTGGCAGAGAGCAGCGACCTCCTCGCGCCGCAGCCCGCTGGTCCTGCGGCGTGATCCGCGCGGGAGGCCGACGTCCTCGGGCTGTAGTGACTCCCGGCGGTGGCGCAGGAACGCCCCCAGCCCGGCTCGGTCGATCATGGCCTGCCTCCTGGTCCTCGGTGCTGCGTCGTTCCTACCGGCAGTGGGCGCGGCCAGCCACGGCTCGTCGAGCCCCCCATCGGGCGGCCGCGGTGGCTCGCTCAGCCACGGATCGGGAGGCCGTGGATGTCCTTCCGGCGACGAGCGAGTCTCGATGGCACATCCAGCACCCACGGAGGAACGACGCATGGACAGCGAGATGGCCACGGCGCCGCAGCGAGGCCTCACCGTCGACGACGAGCGGCCGACCATCGCCACGGCCACGCGTCGGGCCGTGGAGAGGTCGGGGGGCTGGACCGGGGTCGCCATCGCCTCCGCTCCCACGGTCGCGTTCGTCATCGCCAACGCCGTCGCCGGGCTGACCTGGGCGTTCATCGCCCTCGCCGGGGCCGCATCCGTGGCCTTCGGCGTGCGGCTCGTGCGCCGGGAGTCCCTCAGGGTGGCACTGATCGGCCTGGTCGTCGCCGCCGGGTGCGCGCTGGTCGCCGCCCTCACCGGGGAAGCGCGGGGCTTCTTCCTCGTCCCCACCCTGCTGCCCGCCGGATGGGTGCTGGCCTTCCTCGGCTCGGTGCTCGTCGGGCGGCCCCTGACCGGGGTCGCGCTCAACCGCCTGGCCCGCGGGCCTCGCAACTGGCGCCGGCACCCCGCGCTGCGGCGCGTCTACAACGTCACGTCGCTGATCGCGGCAGGCATCTGCTTCGTCAACTTCGTCCTCGGCGGGGTGCTCTACCTCACCGACCAGCTGGCCGCCATGGCCGCCATGGACGTCGCCGTCATGCCGGTGCCCTTCGTGCTGGCCGCCTTCACCGTCGCCGCCGCCCGCCGCGCGATCCGCCGCTCGGCCGCCGCCACCCCGACCCCCCGCAGCTGACCGGCCCCGCACGACCGCCGAGCCGGATGCAGGACCAACCACCAGGAGCACCGTCATGC
Source organism: Pseudonocardia cypriaca (assembly GCF_006717045.1). Taxonomy (NCBI): domain Bacteria; kingdom Bacillati; phylum Actinomycetota; class Actinomycetes; order Pseudonocardiales; family Pseudonocardiaceae; genus Pseudonocardia; species Pseudonocardia cypriaca. Next base: position 1,148,354 of record NZ_VFPH01000001.1, on the reverse strand, counting down.
CACGCACCCGCCCCGACATCACCGTCCCCGACCTGACCGGCAAGCGCGCCGTCGTCACCGGCGCCAGCGACGGCTTCGGCCTCGGTCTCGCCACCCGCCTCGCCGCCGCAGGCGCCGAGGTCGTCATGCCCGTCCGCAACCCGGCCAAGGGACACGCCGCGATCGGCAGGATCGCCGACCAGGTGCCCGGCGCGCACGTCTCGCTGCGCGAGCTCGACCTGTCCTCGCTCGCCTCCGTCGCCGCCCTCGGCGAGACCCTGCGGGCCGAGGGCCGGCCGATCCACATCCTCGTCAACAACGCCGGCGTCATGGAGCCCCCGGACCGGCTGACCACCACCGACGGGTTCGAGCTGCAGTTCGGCACCAACCACCTCGGCCACGTCGCCCTCATCGCCCACCTGCTGCCGCTGCTGCGCTCCGGCCACGCCCGCATCACCAACCAGCTCAGCCTCGCCGCCCGCTTCGGCACCATCAGCTGGGACGACCTGAACTGGGAACGCAGCTACGCCAGCCGCGGCGCCTACGCCCAGTCCAAGATCGCTTTCGGGCTCTTCGGCCTGGAGCTCGACCGGCGCAGCCAGGCGGGCGGCTGGGGCATCACCAGCAACATCTCCCACCCCGGAGTCGCCCCGACCAACCTGCTCGCCGCCCAACCGCACATGGGACGCGACCAGGCCGTCCCCCAGTACCGCCTGATCCGAATGCTGTCCCGCTGGGGCGTCATGGGGACGGTCGAGACAGCCGTGCTGCCGGCGCTGTACGCCGCGACCTCCCCCGACGCCCGCGGCGGCCGGTTCTACGGTCCGAACGGGTTCGGCGGCCTCTCCGGCGCCCCCGCCGAGCAGACCCTCTACCGCCCGCTCCGCAGCACCGAGGACGCCGAGCGCGTCTGGCGCGTTTCCCAGGAACTGGCGAAGGTGTCCTTCACCGCGCCGCAACCGCACCCCGGGCCACGCCAGGCGGGGTGATCGTCAGGATCCCCAGCGCCCCGATGCGGTCCGGGTCGACGTCGTCCCGGGTCGTCAGAACCCCGACGGTCAGCGCCCGTACGACCCTCAGCTCGCCGACCGGGCGCGGTCACGCAGTTCGGCGAACTCGCCGAGCCGTACCCGCACCATCTCGATGACGGCACGCACGGCCGGCGAGCACCGACGTCCCGCGCGGGTGGCCGCCACGACCTGCCGCTCCAGTACCGGCGCGAATGCCACGGCTTCGAACAGGCCTGCGTCCAGGTCGTCCCGAACGAACGTGTGCGGCAGGACGGAGCAGAACTCCCCCCGCGCCACGAGGTCCCTGACCCGGTGGATGGAGTCCGTGCGGGAACCGATGTCCTCCGCGACCTGCCCCAGCTCGACGCTCGCGCGCAGTAGATCGCGAAAGCCCGGAGTCAGGACCAGCCGAAGGGACTGGAGAACGCCCGGGGTGGCGTGGTCGCCGACGTCGGGAAGCATGCCCTGCCTCGCGACGAGCAGCATCTCGTCCGAACCGAGTGCGGTGACCGACAGGTGCGGGTTCGCGTGACAGGGCTGATGGGTGAAGATGCCGAGGTCCAGTCGCCCCTCCTCGACCCATTCCCCGAGGAACATCGGCAAGGCCTCGACGATCTCGATACGGGCCTGCTCGTGCTCATCGGCGAACCGTTCCTCCAGGTAACCGGCCAGCCCGGGGACGAGCGACGGCGACAGGCCGAGTCGCACGGTTCCCACCAGCGATGCAGCAGCCTCCCGAACCGCCGACCTGATGTCGTCCACGTAGCCGAGAAGGGTCTGGGCCATCTCGTCGAGGCGGGCACCGGCGACCGTCGGACGGACGCCTTCGGGAAGTCGCACCAGTAGCTCGACGCCCAACTCGCGCTCGAGCGCCTGGACCTGCTTGCTGAGAGCGGGCTGGCCGACGTACAGCTTGCGGGCGGCGCGGCTGAAGCTCCCCTCGCGGACGATTGTCGTGAAGTACTGGATCTGCCGGATGTCCACCGGATCACCCCGTCCCGGCCGCTCGGCCGCGCCGGCGATCCGGGTGGCGCTGTCACGGCTGTACCTCCGCCACCGTAACAAACGTATTCCTCGGAAGAATACGTGCTCAGCCCCGCCGCAACAGGAATCGCTGGATCTTGCCGCTCGGCGTCTTCGGCAGCGCATCGACGAAGTGGACCGTACGCGGGTAGGCGTGGCGCGAGTACGTGTCCCGGACGAGGACCTGGAGCTCCCGGGCCAGCGCGTCGTGCGCTTCCGGTGGGGCGCTCGTGACGACGAACGCCTCGACGACCTCGCCGCGGACGCCTTCGGGGTCCGGCCGCCCGACCACGGCCACGTCGACGACCGCGGGGTGCGTGACCAGCACGCTCTCGACGTCGAACGGACCGATGCGATACCCCGAGGCCAGGATGACGTCGTCGTCGCGGGCCGTGAAGAAGAAGTACCCGTCCTCGTCCGTGCGGCCGGCGTCGCCGGTCAGGTACCACCTCCCGGCCTCGATGAAGCGTTCGGCCGACTTCTCCGGTGCGTCCTGGTAGCCCTCGAACCAGAACAACCGGCTCGCCGACGCGTCGACGGCGATCTGGCCGTCCACCGCACCGGCGACGAAGCCGGGCAGCGGATGCCCCATCGAGCCCGCCCGGATCGGCCGAGCGACGTCCTCGTGCCAATGGTTGCCGATGACCATGCCCAGCTCGGTCTGGCCGTAGTGGTCCGCGATCGGGACCCCGAACGTCGTCTTCCCCCACTCCACCACGTCCGGGGTGAGCGGCTCACCGGCGGACGATGCCCGGCGTAGCGGGACCGGCCCGGCCGCCGCCTTGCTCATCGCCCGGTACATGGTGGGGGCACCGGCGAAGTTGGTGACGCCGAACCGCTGCATCACGGCCGCTGTCGACCCGGGGGTGAACGTCCCACGGGACAGCAGGTTGGCCCGCCCGCCCACCATGGGCGCAACGACGCCGTAGTAGAGCCCGTAGGCCCAGCCCGGGTCCGCCGCGTTCCAGTAGACGTCCTCGGCCCGCACGTCGAGCCCGTAGTGCAGGTAGGTCTGGAAAGCGGCGAGCGCCCGCACGGGAACGACGACGCCCTTCGGCTTCCCGGTCGTGCCGCTGGTGTAGAGCTGCAGGAAGGCGCCGTCGCCGCCGACCGCCTCGGACGTGGTCCACGGCGCGCTGTCGCCGACGAGCCGGTCGACGTCCGGGCCGGTCTCGAGCACGTCGACACCCTCGAGCGCGTCGAGCTTCGCCCGCTGCTCCGGCTCGGTCAGGACCAGCCGGGTCTGCGCGCTCTCGACCCGCAGCCGGATCGCGCCGCCGGCGAAGGCCGTGAACAGCGGCACGTGCACCGCACCCAGCCGCCACAGCGCCAGCAGCGCGACGACGAGCTCGGGGCGCTTGGACATCAGGACCGCCACCCGGTCCCCACGCTCCACCCCCCGGTCGGCGAGGCCGGTGGCGAGGCGCCGGGACCGGTCGCCGAGCTCGCCGTAGGTCAGCGTCGACCCGGCCAGGTCCTCGTCCACGAACCGGAAGGCGACCGCGTCCGGGTCGTGGCGGTCGCAGAGCAGGGTGGCGACGTTCGCGTCGGGCGCCGCGTACTCGCTCAGCCAGCGCTCAACGGTGTCATCGACGTCCGGCACGGGACTCCTCCTCGAGTCGCAGCGGGATGACGTCGATCCCCTGCGTCACGGTCTGCCGGGTCTCCCCCAGCCCCACCCCACTGAGGCTAACCACGTCCCCCGGCTGCAGCCAGCGCGGGAAATCTCCCAGCTCAGAGGTGTCTACGTGCTCGAGCAGGCAGCCACCGGGAACCGTGCCGGACCCGATCACCGCACCCGGCGGGAGATCCGTCCCCCGCGAGATGTAGGCGAGTAGCTCGCCGAAGGTCCAGTCCATCTGGGCGAGCGTTCCCCGGGTCAGCTCCTCACCGTTGACCGTCGCGGACAGCTCGAGCACCAGACGCCCGTCCCGGCGGTGCGGTTCGAGCTCGTCGACGGTGACCAGCGCAGGCCCCAGCGTGATGGCGCTGTCCTTGCTCTTGGCCATCCCGATGCCCTGGGCCATGTCCACGACCTGGTGGTCGCGCGCGGTCCAGTCGTTGTAGAGCGTGAAGCCGGCGATGTGCTCCTCGGCGCGGTGCGGGTGCAGGTCGCGGCCACCCCGCCCGATCACGGCGCCGAGCTCGAGCTCGAAGTCGAACATCGTGGAACCCGGCGAGATCGGGACGTCGTCGTACGGCCCGACGATCGCGTCGGCGTTGGCGAAGTAGAAGGCGGGGCTCCGCGACCACACCTCGGCCAACCGGACGTCCCGGCCGAGCGCCCGGTAGCACCCGCGGAGGTGGTCGAGGAAGCACAGCCCGTCCCGCACCGACGGCGGACGACGCAGCGGGGCGAGCAGCCGCACCTCGGCCAGTGCGCGGACCTCCGCGGGCGCGCGCCGCGCGTCCTCCCCCGCCTCGGTGAGACCGCCGCTCGCCAGCAGCCCCTCCAGGGTCGTGCCCGCGGCGAGCCCTCGGACGGACCCGCCGTCGAGCACGCCGGTGCGGACGCCGTCTCCCGCCTCGTAGGTGACCCACTTCATGACATCGCTCCTTCGAGTCCGGGCCGGCCGGTTGCTGCGGGGTCGCCGGCCTTCGAGAACCCGTGGGTCGGACGGGCTCCTCGGCCGAGGTGGATGGGGACCCGCAGGACGACGAAGGCGGCGACGGTCGTCAGGCCGCACGCGACCAGCACCACGTACATGGGCGCCCCGAGCCCGACGTTCGCGACCAGCCACACCAGGATCAGGTTGAGGAAGCCGCCTAGCACCGCGACGACCAGGTTGTACGGCAGCGAGAAGCCGGTCTGTCGCACCTCGGTCGGGAAGATGGCAGAGACCAGGCCAGGGGCTGAGGCCGCGATCCCACCGGCCGACAGCGCCGCGGGCAGTTGCACCCACACGGCGAGCCCGGATCCCGGAGGCAGGGCGGGGATGACGACCAGGAGCAACACCGTGGTCGCCGCGGTCGACAGACCGGCCCAGAGCAGCATCCGGCTCCAGCCGTACCGGTCGGCGACGTAACCCCATGCCGGCATGGCCGCCATCGCGCCCGCGATCGAGATCAGGCTGGCGGCCAGCGACGTCGTCGAGGAGTAGCCGAGGACGGTCTGCAGGTAGGTCGGCCAGAAGTTGAAGTAGGTGATGTTCACGAGCGTCAGGGCGATGACGAGGAGGACCGCGTACCCGACCGCACGGCGGTGCTTGCCGAGCACCTCACGAACCGGAGCGGCCGGACGCTTGCCCTCCTCGACGGTCTCGCGGACGAATGCGGGCGTCTCGTCGATCCTGCGTCGCAGGTAGATCGCCACGACCCCGAGCAACCCGCCGACGACGAACGGAAGCCGCCATGCGAGCGAGGGCAGCTCCGGTGTCAGGTGCGTCGCCACGAGGCCGGCCACGAACGCAGCCGCCGCACCGAGCAGGAACCCGCTGTACGCCGTCATCTGCTGGAAGGCGCCAGCCCGCGCGACGCCGTCCGGCCGGGCGTGCTCGGTGACGAAGACCGCGGCCGCGGGGATCTCCCCACCCACCGCGCAGCCCTGGGCGACCCGCAGCAGCAACAGCAGCACCGGCGCGAGCACGCCGATCCGGTCGTAGGTCGGCAGCAGCCCGATGAGCAGCGTGGCCACCGACATGACGACAACGGTCAGGATGAACAACCGCTTCCGCCCGACCCGGTCGGCCACCCTGGCGATGAGGATCCCGGCGACCGGCCTGATCAGGAGACCGGTCGAGTAGATGGCGAAGGTCTGGACCAGCCTCATCGTCGGCGACATGTCGGCCGGGAAGAACGCCTGACCGATCAAGGTCGCCACGTAGAGGTAGACGACGAAGTCGTAGTACTCGAGTGCGGCGCCCAACGAGCCCAGGCGGATGTTCCGCCTGGCCCTCCGTTCGGCCTCGACCGACGATGATTGCGTCATTGCAAGGCATCCTTTGTGAGGCGCGTGGCCATCGGACGCGCCGAGGCCCACGAGGTGATGGAACCGACTCGGCCTTCTCCGCTAGTCGTCGAAGTCGACGGCCGCGTGCGGCCAGTTCACTGCGTCGAGCAGGTGGTCGTGGGACTCCTGCACGCGGCGCCGGACCTCGTCCAGGTCGACGCCGATCAGCCGGCCGTCCCACTTGACGACACGGCCGTTCACGAGCACGGCGGTGACGGACTCCACCCCGGCGCCCTGCACGACCGAGGCCAGCACGTTGTTCCGGGGGAAGAGATGTGGCGCCGACGCGTCGACGAGGATGACGTCGGCCTTCTTGCCCGGAGTCAGCGATCCTGCGACGTCCCCCACGCCGCAGTTGTTCGCGCCCTGCTGGGTGGCGGACTGCAAGATCTCCCGCAGGGTCGCCGAGGCACTTCCGGAACGGTGCTGGTCGACCCGCTGCACCAGGTGGAGCGCACGCATCTCGGCGAACATGTCGATCGCGTAGGTCATCGGGTTGTCGTTGCTCAGCCCCGGCCGCAGCCCCTGCTCGACCCATTCGTCGTACGGGATCCGGCCGTACCGGAACTGGGACTCGATACGGGGGCACACGTTCACCTGCGCCCCGTTGTCGATCACGAGCTGCCGCTGGTCACGTGAGAGGAAGTTCGCGTGGTTGATCGCCTCCCGTCCATCGAAGGATCCATCCGCGTACAACCGGGCGAGGTCCTGCTTCTCGATCCCGCTGTCGAAGGAGAACCACACATCGAGTTCTTTGCGGACGGGCAGGAGGTCGGTGAGGTCGTCGAAGCCGGCCGCGAAGAGACGCATCGAGCACAGGTCGTCGTCGTCGCCGAAGTACCGGTCCCGCAACCGCCGGGCATCGGCCGGGAACGGGTCGGCCCAGGTGCCGGCACGAGGGCGTCCGACGGCGTGCACACCGCGCACCCCGGACGCGAGCAGCGCCTCGACCCCGGCATCGGAGTGCTCGGGCGAGCGGGCGTTGTGCATGTTGTCGACGACCGTGGTGATCCCGCCGTTGAGCGCGGCCAGCAGGGTGTTCAGGGTGCCCGCGTAGATGTCCTCCGGGCGGCACGCCGGGGCGAACGCCCGATGGGCGGCGTACATGTAGCTGCGGCCCGACACCGGGGCACCGCCGATCGCGTCCTCGGTGGTCTGGGGGATGTTCTCCGGGATGATCCGGCCGAGTGAGCCCTCCCAGCAGTGGATGTGCGGGTCGCAGAAGCCCGGCATGACGATGTGGTGACGCGCGTCGATGACGACCGCCTCCGGCGCGGAGATCGAGGCCCCGACCGCGGCGACCCGGTCCCCGACGATCAGCACGTCGCCGACGGCGAAGTCGCCGACGTCACCGTCCATCGACAGCACCGACCCCCCTCGGAGGAGGATCTGCTGGTTCGCCTCCACCGATCGCCCGGCGGCATGCCGCTCGAGGAGGGCCGCGAGACGGCGCTCGGCAGACGGATCCGGTCGCGCATTCCCGTCAGCACTCATCGAACCTCGATTCCACGATTCAGGGAGCGGTGTCGAATCATCTCGGTAGGAGCGGATCTGCTCAGCTCGCGTCGTCGGCGAGCACGATCTCCATCGCTTCCTGCCACGAGAGATCGCTGAGGTCGGGTCGGAGCTCGGCGTACACCGCGCGAATCGACTGGAACGCCCGGGACGCGTGCGGCCACAGGCGGTACTCGCCGGGGTCGAAGCTGCGGTAGGCCTGCTCCAGCGGCGTACCGGCCTCGACGCACCGGGCAGCGTGTTCGAGCAGGCGGGAGAGGTAGTTCCGCGTCTCACGGACGCCCGAGGTGCCGGCCACCGGGCCGTGGCCGGGCACCACGACGGCGGGGTCGAGCGAGAGGATGACGTCGCAGGCCGCGATGTAGTTCGAGACCGGACCCGCCCACACGATGGGCGTGGAACGGTGGAAGAGGATGTCGCCTGCGTAGACGACGCCGGCTTCCGGGATGTGCACGATCGCGTCGCCGCCGGTGTGGGCGGGTCCCACCTCGCGCAGCTCCACCGCCCCGTCGCCGACCTCGAGCGTGCGGGCACCGTCGAAGGTCTCGGTCGGGTACACCGGTCGCCAGCCCTCGTAGTCGTAGATCGACGCGCGCCACCGCGACCAGCGGCGCAGCGCGGTGCCCTCGTCCCCGACGTCGGAGAGGCGGCGGGGATCGACCCGCAGCGTCCGCATACCGGCCGCGGCGGCCGTGGTGGCGACGATGCGGGCGCCGTCGAACACCGTGTTCCCGAACCAGTGGTCACCGTCCTCGTGGGTGTTGACCACGGTCGTGACCGAACCGGGCCCACCGAGGTCGGTGGCCGCAGCGCGGACGGCACGGGCACGCCCGACGTCGTTCTGGGTGTCGATGACGAGCATCTCGTCACCGATCCGCACGAGACCCGAGTTGCTCAGACCCCAGCTCCCGGGCGGTTCGAACCACGCCCAGCAGCTGGGCGCCACTTCGTGCAACCCTCGTGAGAACGGCACAGATGCCATGGCGCTTCTCCTGTCCATGATCGTGTGCTGTGCCGGGATCACCCCCACTTGCCGCCTGCCCCTGGTGCGAAGTAGTGCCCCTGGTCCAGGTCCGCGAGCAGGCCCGGCTCGCGCGGTGTCCAGCCCGTCAGCTCGCGGGTGAGGGCGCTGGAGGCCGGGCCGTCGAGGTCGAGGAACGTCGCGAGGAAGCCGAAGTGCTCGTCGACCTCCTCGGCCGGAAGCGAGCGCGCCGGGACGTCGAGGTGACGGCCGATCGCCTCGGCGATCTGCCGCACCGGGATGGCCTCGTCGGCCACGGCGTGCAGCACGGATCCCGCCGGCGCCACCTCGATCGCCAGCCGGAACAGGCGCGCGGCGTCACGGACGTGCACCGCCGTCCAGCGCGACGACCCGTCACCCGGGTAGCCGGAGAACCCGTGCTTGCGGGCGATCTCGACGAGCGTGGCCATGAACCCGGCGTCGCCCTCTCCGTGGACGGTCGGCGACAGGCGCACGACCGACGCCCGCTGCCCGCGCTCGGCGAGGGCGAGCGCGGCGCTCGGCCCGGGCTGCCGATGGTCGCTCACCGAGCCCGGGGCGGGCGAGTCGCGCTCGGTGGCGGGGTTCGCCCCATCCCGCGCGAGCCCGAGGATGCCTCCGGCGACGGCGATCGACCCGCCGGGCGGCAGGCCCGCCCCCAGGGCCTCGATCGCGGCGGCGTCCGACGCGACGGCGTCGGCGAAGCGCCCCGCGAAGGCGATGTCGTGCCGGAAGGCGAGGTGAACGACGGCGTCGGCCGCCGCGGCCGCCTCGCGCAGCACGTCGAGGTCCTCGACCGACCCGCGGACGACCGTGGCACCCCGCGCCTCGACGGCGGCCGCCGACGCGTCCGACCGGGCGAGCCCGGTGACCACGTGCCCTGCTCCGACGAGCTCGGGGACGACCGCGGATCCGATCCATCCCGACGCACCGGTGACCAGTACGCGCATGCAAGCACCTCCAACATCGTCAGCGACTGCCGTGAACAGCACGACGCTGACGCGGCGAATCCGACCATGCCCTCGATTTCGACGGATTCAGGCATCTCCACCCGATTCCGCAGGGCAATTGGCGGACTGCCGCACGAACCGCGACAACGACGACGCTAACAGCAGACCAGAGGTGACCCAAATATCCGTTCGGCATGGCGCCCATTCCTCACAGGAATGAGCGCGAGCGGACCGCCGGGCAGAGCATTCATTCAGTCAGCGCCACCCTTGGCGGTTCAGCGCATCGTGGATCCGCCGTCGACGACGAGGACCTGTCCGGTCAGTGCTTCCGCGCCGTCGGAGGCGAGGAAGGCGACGGCGTTGGCGCTGTCTTCGGGGACCAGTGCGCGCTTCATCGCCTGCGTGGCGACGACCGCCTCGATCTGACCGGGGTCGTTGACGCTCCGCGCGATGGGTGTGTCGGTGAGACCCGGTGCCACCGCGGTGACCGCGATTCCGTCGGCTCCCAGGTCGACGGCCAGCGTGCGCATGATGCCGATCATGGCGCCCTTGCTGGCCACGTAGGGCAGGAACCGGGCACCCGGCGGCGACCAGAGCGTGTCGGAGGCGACGAACACGATGCGTCCGAACTTGCGCTCGGCCATTCCGGGCGTGAACGCCTGCGCCAGCCACAGCGGGGCTTCCACGTTGACGGCCTGGACGGTTCGCCAACGCCCCGCGTCGAGTTCGCTCAGGGGCATCGGATCGATGACGGCGGCGCAGTGGACCAGGACATCGACCCGCCCGTACCGGTCCAGCACCTCGGCCGCGGCGCGCTTGGTCGCCGACTCCGATGCCAGATCGGCGAGGATGTCCCCGCCGCGGCGGCCGAGAACGACCGTCCGGTACCCCGCCGTGTCGAGCGCCGTGACGATGGCGCTCCCGATCGCGCCCGTGCCACCGGTGACGACGGCGACTCGCTGCTCACTCGTCATGGGTACCTGCCTTCTCCAGGGTGGGTCGACCGTCACCACGCCGCGCGATGGGCGGGGCGGTGTCGGGGTGGTGAGTCGCGGAGCGAGCGCTAGTCGCGTCCGACGGAGGGGTGACGGGTCCGCGAGATGCCGTTGTCGCGCCCATCGGCCGGCGGGAGCGCGGACGAGCCGAGGAGCGCCAGCTTCTCGGCGTCCGAGGAGCCGGCTTCGGCGTGGTAGACGACGAGGGTGATGCCGTCCGTTCCGCTGATCGCGAGCCGCTCCCGGTACAGCCGCACCTCGCCCACCTGCGGGTGGTCGAACGGGACCGAGGCACCGCGTTGGGTGCTCACGTCGTGGCGGTTCCACAGGGTGCGGAAGCGTGGGCTCGCGAGGGAGAGCTCTCCGACGAGCTCGATGAGCCGCTGGTCGTCGGTGTCGGTGCCGACGGACTGGCGGAGGCTGGAGACGTAGCACTTCGTGGTGCCGTCCCAGTCCAGGTGGAGGCCCCGCTCTGCCGGGTCGATGAACAGGTCGAGCAGTTGGTTGCCCCCGACCGACAGGCGCGGCGACAGCGCGGTGGCCATGGCGTTGGCGGCGAGGATGTCGAAGTAGCGCCCCTCGACGAACGCGGGATGCGGCAGGGCCGACAGGAGCTCGACGGTGCTGGCCGGCGCAGTCTCCTTCCGGGGCCTGCGTCGCGTCCGTCGGGGGTGGTCCGATACGAGGCTCAGCAGGTGGGCCAGGTGCTCGTCGTCGAGCTGCAGGACGCGTGCGATGGCCTGCAGCACCTGCACGGACGGGTTGCGGTCGCGTCCCCGCTCGAGGCGCAGGTAGTAGTCGACGCTGATCCCGGCGAGCATGGCGACCTCTTCGCGCCTCAAACCGGGCACCCGCCGCCCGCCGGCATCGGGGAGGCCCACCTGCTCGGCGGTGACGAGCTCGCGGCGTGCGCGGAGGTACTCGCCCAGGTGGTTCGGCCTGTCGGTCACACCAGCACGGTAATTCGCCCCGCACCAGGTTGAGGGGGTCCTGTCACTACCTGGGCCGGCCGGGGCACTGGTCCGGTCCCGGCGCCCGACGTCTTCTGGGTGCGGCACCACTCGTCCCACTCCACGAAGGAAAGAACCAAGCATGAGCTCGCGAGTGAACCGACAGATCATCCTGGCGGCCCGGCCGCACGGGAACCCGAAGGAGAGCGACTTCGAGATCGTCGAGCGCCCCGTTCCCGTCCCCGGCGACGGGCAGGTGCTCGTCCGGAACATCCTGTTCTCGTTGGACCCCTTCAACCGCATCCTGATGGGGAACGCGAACAGCGACCAGGCCCCCATCGAGCTCGGTGACACGATGTTCGGATTCACGGTCGCCGTCGTCGAGCAGAGCAACAATCCCGCCTTCGCCGTCGGCGACCACGTCGCCGGCATCTTCGGCACCACCGGCTGGCAGGACTACGCCGTGTCCGACGGATCGGACCTCCGGGTGGTCGACCCGGACGCTGCGCCGCTGGAGGCGAACCTCGGCGTGCTCGGCGTCACGGGTCTCACGGCGTGGGTCGGCCTGACCGAGATCCTCGACCCGAAGCCGGGAGGCACCCTCGTCGTCACCGCCGCGGCCGGTGCCGTCGGCTCGGCCGCAGCGCAGATCGGGAAGCTGCGGGGACACCGCGTCGTGGGGGTCGCCGGCGGCCCCGAGAAGACCCGCCACCTGCTCGAGGACCTCGGTCTGGCCGCCGCCGTCGACCACAGGGCGCCCGACTTCGCCGAGCAACTCGCCCGCGCCCTGCCCGACGGCATCGACACCGTCTACGAGAACGTGGGTGCCGCCCTGCTCCCCGCGCTGGTGCCGCACCTCAACCGGAACGCGCAGATCGCCGTGGGGGGCGTCATGTCGCAGATCACGCAGACCGGCTCCTTCGAGGGACCGGACAACCTGCCGGACCTGCTGAGGGCGGCCCTCTACAAGACCCTCACCATCCGCGGCTTCGACGTGACCGAGTTCTACGACCGCTACCCCGAGTTCCTCGCGGATCTCGCCCCCGCCGTCGCGGAGCAGGAGCTGCACTACAGCACGCACATCATCGATGGGGGCCTCGAGGTGATCCCCGCCGTGTTCCCGGAGATGTTCACCGGCCGCGGCCCCGGAAAGATGATCGCGAAGGCCGGCTGAGAGGTCGCTGTCACGCCACCTCGACGACCACCTTGCCGAGCGAACGGCCCTCGCCGACGTGGACGAGGGCCTGCGGTACCTCTTCGAGCGGGAACGTGCGATCGATGTGGATCCGGACCTCGCCGGCCACGCACCGCTCCGCGACCGGCTCGAAGTGCTCGGGCCCTGCCTTCACCGCGAGCACGCCGAGCCGGCGACCGGTCAACAGCCCCAGCACGGTGCCCAGCGTCAGCACGCGGAGCAGGGCGCGCGTGGTGCCACCGACGCAGAGGTACCGTCCCCCGCCGGCAAGGGCACGGCGGTAGGCGAAGACCGATCGGTGGGCGACCAGGTCGAGCACCAGGTCCTGCGGCTCGCCCCGGGTGAAGTCCTGGGTGCGGTGGTCGAGCACCTCGTCGGCGCCGACCGAGCGCATGAAGTCCAGCTTGTCCCCGTTGTCGACGGCGGTCACGTGGGCACCGGCCCGCTTGGCGAGCTGGATCGCGAACGAGCCCGACCCGCCGCCTCCCCCGTTGACCAACACCCGCAGGCCCGGCCTCGCGGTCGCCGTGCCCTGCCACGCGATCGGGCCGGCCTGCGGGATCGTCGAGGCCTCGACGAACGACAGCTCGGCGGGCTTGTGCGCCAGTGCAGAGGCGGGCGCGACGGCGTACTCCGCGAAGCCGCCCTTGAGCCACAGGTTGTCCCCGTACACCTCGTCGCCGACGGCGAAGCCGCTGACCTCGGGTCCGACCGCCTCGACCCACCCGGCGATGTCGGAGCCGAGTACCGGCCGCGCCGGCCTCCGCAGGCCACCGATCCGGGAGTAGAGCGGACTCCCCCGCAGGGTCTCCCAGTCCGACAGGTTCACCGATGTCGCGGCGACCCGGACCAGCAGCTGACCCCGCTCCGGCGACGGCACCGGCACATCCGCGACCCGCAGCACCGACGGCGGGCCGTAGCGGTCGTGGACGACGGCTCTCACGACAACTCGTCCTTCGCCCCAGCGGGGCCACCACGCACGCACGCAGCCTAGCCGGACGACACCCCGATCATGCTCGACACGAGGGCGGACATCCGTCGCCTCCTGACGGCGACCGTCCGCGTCTCACGGGTGTGAGACGGCGTCTCGCGCCCTCCGGGTGGACGAAGAGATCCGACCGGAAGGAGACCGAGATGACCGTCGTCGTCGAGCGCCCCGTCGCGGACGCCACCGACACCACGGCGTCGGACGGCCCGCTGCGCGTCGCGCTCGTCATCGGGAGCGTGCGCGAGGGGCGGGTCGGCAGCTCCGTGGCCCGCTGGGCCGCGACCCACGCGGAGCGGCGCGCCGACCTGGAGGTCGACGTCGTCGACCTGCGTGACGTCGACCTGCCCGCCCACCTGCCCGACGACCCCACCCCGGGGCAGCGGGCCTGGACCGAGCGCGTGGACCGGGCCGACGCGTTCGTGTTCGTGACGCCGGAGTACAACCGCGGCATCCCGGCCTCGCTCAAGCACGCGATCGACGCCGTGCGGGAGGAGTGGTACGCGAAGCCTGCGGCCGTGGTCGCCTACGGCGGGATGGCGCGCGGGCTGCGAGCGGCCGAGCAGCTGCGGCTCGTGCTGGGCGAGCTGCACGTCACCGTGCTGCGCGACACCGTGTGCCTCGGGCTCGACGACGGCGCGCTCGACGAGAGCGGCTGGGTCTGCGACCCGGGCGCCGTCCGCGCGCTCGGGACCGCCCTGGACCGGCTGGCCTGGTGGGGCACGGCGCTGCGCGCGGCCCGCTCCGACCGGCCCTACGTCCGATGAGCCGGGCCGTCGCGGCGGACGCCCGTCGGCAGGGCCGGGTCGCGCTGCCGTGGCTCGCCCTGCTCGCCGGACCGCTGTCGTTCGGGATCACCGCGCCTGCACTCGTGCTCGGCGACATCGCCGCGGCGCTGGGCACGACGGCCGGGACCGCCGCCACCCTGGTGACGGCGTTCGGCTGGGGGATCGCGGTCGGGAGCCCGCTCGCCGGCCGGGTGATCGCACGCCTCGGGGTTCGCCGGGCACTCGCGGTGTCGTCGGCGCTCGTGGTCGCGGGCGCCCTGCTGGTGCTGGCCTCCGCGGCGCTGCCGGCCGTCGTGCTCGTCGTCGCCGGGTGCGCCCTGCAGGCGCTCGGCTCGGTGGGGCTGACGGTCACCGCCGTCGGGCTGGCCGCCGGGCCGGTGGCCATGGGCACCGTGTCGGGCGCGCTGGCCTCGTTCGGGGCGGTCGCCCCGCTCGTCGGCACCCAGGTCGCGGCGGCGCTGGGGTGGCGGGTGGCCCTCGTGCTGCCGCTGCTGTCGCTGCTCGCGGTCCCGGCCGCCCTGCGCGGTGCGCAGCCGCCCGTGGCGGGCGGGCCGCGCGACCCGCTCGGCGTGACGCTGCTGGTGCTCGCCGTCAGCGCGCTCGCCCTGCTCACGGCACTTCCCGCGGCGGGCGCCACGGTCGCAGCCGCGGTGGCCGCGGGTGCCGGGATTTGGCTGGCGCGGCACGCCCGCCGGCACCCCGGCGGGATCGTGCCCGCGTCGGTGCCCCGTTCCGGCCGGTTCCTGCTCGCCTGCGCCACCGCTTTCGGGCTCGCCGTGGTGAACTTCGCGATCATCTACGCGACCCCACCGGTGCTCGCGGCCACCACCGGCTGGGGCGCCGACCAGCTCGGCTCGGCGCTGCTCGGCCCGTACCTCGCCGGAGGGCTGCTGGCGCTGGTGCTGGTGCCGGTCACGGCCGGTCTGCGGTACCCGGTGCTGACCCTGATGCTGGTGGCGACGTCGCTCGCCGCGGCGCTGCTCGCAGCCACAGGGGGTGCCCCGGCGCCGCTGTTCACCGCCATGCTGCTCGGCTCGGTCGCGGCGGCCACCGGTCAGGGCGCGCTCGGGCTGCGGGCGGGCGCGGCCGTGCCGCCACCGGACCGGGAGCCCGCGCTGTCGCTCTTCACGCTCTGCTACCTCTTGGGGGCGGCGTTCGGACCGGCGATCGCCGTCGCGGTCGGGTAGGGAGGACGCGTGAGCGGGCTGATCGGGCGGGCGCACGCCCTCGCCGCGGCGGAGCGCGCGCTCGACCAGCTCGCGGCGGGGCGCGGCGGCCTGCTGCTGATCAGCGGTGAGGCCGGGATCGGCAAGTCCGCCCTGGCCGCCGAGATCGGCCTGGCCGCGTCCCGCCGGGGTGCGCTGGTGGCCACCGGGGCGTGCACCGACACCGAGGGGACGCCGGGGCGGTGGCCGTGGGTACAGGTGGTCCGGCGGCTGGCCCGGATCGCGGACACCGCCGAGTGGCAGGCCGCGACCGCCGCCGCGGGCGACGCCCTCGACCCGCTGCTCGGGGAGCACTCGGCCGCGGACTCCGGCGGCGACGCGTCGTTCCGGCTGCACGACGCGCTGACCACCGTGCTGGTCACCGTGGCCGCGCGGCGCCCGATCGTCGTTGTGCTGGAGGACCTGCACCACGCCGACGTGGCATCGCTGCAGATGCTCGACTTCCTGACCCGGCACGCGTGGTTCGAGCCGGTGCTCGCGGTCGGGACGTACCGCGACACCGAGCTGGAGGCGGCAGCGCACCCCGCCCGGCCGCGCCTGCTGCCGCTGCTGGGGCGGGCGACGCAGCTGCGGCTCACCGGGCTGGACCACGACGGCGTCCGGGAGCTGCTCGCAAGGGCCGGTCGCGCGCTCGACCACGCCGCGGTGGCCCGGGTCGTGCAGCGCACCGGCGGCAACCCGTTCTTCGTGGAGCAGACCGCCCTGCTGGACGGGGCGCTGCGGGACGGGCCACCCACCGCGGGGGTCCGGGACGTCGTCGAGCGGCGGCTGGAGGTGCTCGCAGCGGCCGCCCCGCAGGCGGTGCCGGCGCTGGAGGCCGCGGCCGTCGCCGGCCACACGTTCGACCCCGAGGCCCTGCGGCCGGTCGCCGAGCTCGACGCCGCCGCCGTCGAGGAGGCGCTCGCCGCCGCCGAGGCCGCCTCCCTGGTCGTGCGCCGCGACGGGCGGTGCGCCTTCGTGCACGACATCGTGCGCGAGCACCTCTACGGGCGGCTGCCCGCGGCGTGCCGGCAGGAGCTGCACGCCGCGCTCGTCGGGGTGCTGAGCGGACGACCCGGGACGTCCGCCGCCACGCTCGCCCGGCACGCCCGGCTGGCGGTTCCGGCGCTGCCACCGGCCCGGGTCGTGCCGGTGCTGGTCGCCGCCGCCCGGGACGCCGCGGCGCGGCTCGCCGCCGAGGAGGCGGTGCGGCACCTGCGGGACGCGCTCGCGCTCCTCGCCACCGAACCGGCCGCCGCCGGCCGGGACGTCGAGGTGGAGGTCCGGCTCGAGCTGGCCGCTCAGCTCGACCGCGCGGGCGACATCACCGGCGCGCGCGAGACCGCCCTCGGCGTCCTGAATGGCGCCGACCGGCCGGAGCTGCGGGCGCGGGCGGCGCTGCAGGTGCACCGCCTCGGCGACCCGGGCGGGCCGGGACACGACGAGATCGCGATGCTCGACGCCGTCCTGCCCGATGTGGAGGACGGGCCGCTGCGGGCGCGGGTCCTCGCCGCGGCGAGCATGGCGCGCACGCACCACGCCGTCGACCACCCGAGGGCGTTGGAGCTCGGCCGGCAGGCCGTCGACGTCGCCCGGGCGTCCGGCGACCCGGACGCGCTCGGCTGGAGCCTGCTCGCCCGCCACGACGGGCGCTGGGAGCCGGGCACCGCCGCGGAGCGGCTGGAGCTGCTCGACGAGCTCGCCGCGCTCGCCCGCGGCCGGGGTGCGCGGGAGCTCGAGGGGCTCGCCGCATTCCTGCGCTTCCTCGCGCTGCTGGAGCGCGGCGACCCCGGGGCGTTCGACGCCTTCGCCACGTTCCGGGCGCTGACCGAGCGCACCCGGCTGCCGCGCCACCGCTACCTCGTCGCGTCGCGGGAGGCCACCACCGCCCTCCTGACCGGCGACCTCGACCGCGCCGCCGACCTCGTCGACGCCGCTCGCGACCTCGGCGCGCGTTTCGGCGAGGCTGACAGCGCGCCGATGTGGCGCGACCAGGCCTGGGCCCTGCACACCCTGCGCGGCGACCACGACGCCGCGCTCGAGGTCGCCCGTACCGCCGTCCCCGGGCACCCCTTCAACCCGGTGCTCGAGGGGCTGACGGCCGCTGCGGCGGGCGACGCGGACCGGGCGCTGAGCCGCCTCGACGACGTGGAGCGGCTGATCGCAGGCGTGCACCGCCGGTTCCGGTGGATGCACGTCGTGTACCTGTGCGAGGTCGCCGCCGCGACCGGCGACCCGGCGCTGGCCGAGCGGGCCCGCGCGGCCGCCGTCCCCGTGCGCGACGGCTGGGCGGTGCTCTCGGGCGGCTCGGCCGTGTGGGGGCCCGTGTCCTACTGGCTCGGCCGGGTGGACGTGGCGACCGGGCGCCGGGACGACGCCGTCGCGGGCCTCACCGCGGCCGTCCGATCGGCGCGCCGCCTGCACGCCCGGCCGTGGGCGCAGCGCGCGCAGGACGCCCTCGCAGCGCTCGGCGCGGGCGAGCGGGACCGGCCCGCCGCCGAGTTCCGCCGCGACGACGACGTCTGGACCCTGACGTTCGCGGGCCGGACGGCGCACGTCCCGGACGCCAAGGGGCTGCGCGACATCGCCACCCTGCTCGCCGTGCCGCACACCGACGTCCCGGCGGTCGACCTGCTGCACGGGACGGAGGCCCGGCGTCCCCGCACCACCGGCGCCGATCCGATGATCGACGACGCTGCGCGGCGGGCGTACCTGCGCCGTCTCACCGCGCTCGACGGCGAGATCGACGCCGCACTCGACCGGGGCGACGACCGGCGCGCGGCCCGGCTCGACGCGGAGCGGGCGGCGCTGCTCGACGAGCTGCGCCGCGCCGCCGGGCTCGGCGGGCGCACCCGCAGGCTGGGTGACGAGCGCGAACGCGCCCGGCAGACGGTGACGGCGCGGATCCGCGACAGCATCCGCCGGCTCCGCGCCGTCCACCCGGAGCTCGCGGCCCACCTCGCGGAGGCGGTGCACACCGGGAGGGTTTGCGCGTACCGGCCCACCGAGCCCGTGGCGTGGCGCCGGTAGCAGCCCGTCAGCGGATGCGGGCGAGCTCGCGGACGAAGAGGTGTCGGCCCGTGCACGACCGCAGCGGCGTCAGGCGCGCAGCCGGCGGGCGACCGCCGGGATCACGATCGCGGCGGCCACCAGGTGCGTCACCATCAAGAGCGCCTTGGTGGTGGTGGCGGCGTCGGCGAGCACGTCCGGCACCAGGGAGAGCACGGTCAGCGCCACGGTGGTGCGGATCCAGGTGGTGCGCGGGTGCCGGGCGAACCGGCGCAGGCCCACGGCGATGAGCAGGCCGATGACCGAGAAGATGACGGTCAGGGTCGCGAACCCGGACGCCGGGATCGACGCACCCGCGACGTCGAGGCTGATCCCCACCGCCGAACCGGCGGCGGCGACGGCCGCGGTGGCGACCGCGGCGACGACGGTGGCGGCGGCTCCGTCCCGCAGGAGCGATCCGACCGTGGGGACGGAGGAGGCGGCGGCGGTGCGGGTGGCGGTGATGGCGGACATGGCGACCTCCGGTGCTGGACCGACCGGCGCCGTGCCGGTCTCGTACCAGAGCAGACTCGCGACCGGGCTGGAACTCATCGCTGCCCGGCCGGACTCGCTGGAACCGCATGTGCGGTTCGATGAGCCGTCCGCGCCACCAGCTCCGGCGCCGTCGTCGGCCTCCGAGAGGTCACGCGGGCGCTCCGGCGGCCGAGCCGAGGCGCTCGGCGATGTCGGCGCGCAGCGCCTTTTTGTCGATCTTGCCGACCTTCGTGGTGGCGAGCTCGTCGACCAGCACGAGGTGCTCGGGCAGCTTGAACCGGGCCACGCCGATCCGCTCCATCGCTTCCCGGACCTCCTCCAACGTGACCGTGCCGCCCGGGCGGGGCACGACGTAGAGGCACACCCGCTCCCCCAGCGCCGGGTCCGGCATCGCCACCGCGGCGACCTGGGCGATGGCCGGCAGCTGGTAGACGAGGTTCTCGACCTCCTCGGCGGAGATCTTCTCGCCACCCCGGTTGATCATGTCCTTGTCGCGGCCCTCGACGACCAGGTTGCCTTCGGGCGTGCGGCGGCAGATGTCGCCGGAGCGGTACCAGCCGTCGTCGGTGAACGCGCGGGCGTTCTGCTCGTCCGCCTTGTAATAGCCGCGCGGGGTGTAGGGGCCGCGGGTGAGCAGCGAGCCGGGCTCACCCGCCGGGACGTCCTGGTCGAGCTCGTCGACGAGGCGGACCTCGTCGTCCGGGCACATCGGGCGGCCCTGCGTGGTGCAGGCGACCTCCTCGTCGTCGTCGAGGCGGGTGAAGTTGAGCAGCCCCTCGGCCATCCCGAAGACCTGCTGCAGCGTGCAGCCGAGGACGGGCCGGACCCTGCGGGCCAGCTCGTCGGCCAGGCGCGCGCCGCCGACCTGCAGCACGCGCAGCGACGCGACCTGGTCCGCGCCGTGTTCGACGGCGTGGTCGAGCCAGCGGGCGGCCACCGCGGGAACGACGGCGGTGTGCGTGACGCCCTCGGCCGCGATCGTCGCGAACGCCCGCACCGGCTCGGGCGAGGGCAGCATCACGACCCGGCCCCCCGCCAGGAGCGTTCCGAGGATGCCGGGGCAGGCCAGCGGGAAGTTGTGCCCGGCGGGCAGGCCCACCAGGTACACCGCGTCGGCGGCGATGCCGGCCATCTCGGAGCTGCGACGGGCGTTGTAGGCGTAGTCGTCGTGGGTGCGGGCGATCAGCTTGGGCAGGCCGGTGGTGCCGCCGGACAGCAGGAAGACCGCGACGTCGCGGCTGCCGGGCGCCGCGGCGTCGAACCGCGCGCGGTCGGCGTGCGGGTCCTCGCCGGGCCCGCAGAGAGCGCGCAGGTCGACGCTGCCCTGGCCGAGGTCGTCCCCGGCGACGAGGACGTGCCACGGCCCGCCGGTGACGGCCCGGACGTCGTCGGCCAGCTCGTGGGCCAGCCCCTGGTGGTCGAACTCGCGCATCCGATCCGGCACGGCGATCGCGGTGGCCTCGGCGTGCCGGGCGAGGTGGGCCAGCTCGGTGCGGCGGTGCGCCGGCAGCGCCATGACCGGGACGATCCCGGCACGCAGGCAGGCGACGGTGAGCACCACGAACTCCCACCCGTTGCCCAGCTGCACCACGACCCGGTCGCCGCGGCTCATGCCGAGGTCGAGCAGCCGGGCCGCGGCGGCGTCGGCGCGGTCCGCGAGCTCACCGTGGGTCAGCCGGACGCCGGCCGCGGGGTCGACCAGGGCCGGGACATCCGGGCGGCGGTCGGCGACCTCGCGCAGCAGCGTCCCGAGCGCGACCCCGGCCCAGTAGCCCTTGGCGACGTACTCCCGGACCGCGTGGTCGGGCCAGGGCACGGTGTGGTCAGCGATGGGGGTGGGCATCGGCGGCCTCCCTTGCCATGACGACCGCGTCGAGCGCGACCAGGCCGTCGGGGGTGAGTCGGAGCGGGTTGACCTCGATCTCGTCGAGGCCGGGGTTGGCGACGAGCAGGTCGCCGAGCGCCGCGGTGACGCGCCCGAGCTCGGCGGTGTCGAGGACGGGCCCGCCGCGCCAGCCGTCGAGCAGCGCGTGCCCGGCCAGCTCGGCGGGCATCTCAGCGGCCTCGTCCGGGGCGAGCGGGGCGAGCCGGATCGCGACGTCGGCGAGGGCCTCCGCGGTGGTGCCGCCGAGGCCGAGCAGCAGGATCGGCCCGAACACCGGGTCGCGGCGCGCCCCGAGCACCAGATCGACACCGGGGGGCGCCATCCGTTCGACGAGGTAGCGGGCCGCGCCGATCGCGTCGAGCCGATCCAGGGCCGTGTCGAGCTCAGCCGGGCCGCCGATCCCGAGGTGGACGCCGCCGACCTCGGTCTTGTGCAGCACCGTGGCGTCGAGGATCTTGACGGCGACGGGCCCGCCGAGCTCGGCCAGGGCGGCGTGCGCCTCCGCGCGGGACCCGCAGGCGCGGCGAGGGGTCGTACGGATGCCCAGCCGGTCGAGCAGCCCCTTCGCCCGGTGCTCGTCGTGGGCGCCGCGGATCCCGGTCGGCACCTGCTGCGGCCCGACGGCCCCCGGCCGCCGGGCCCGGACCCGGGCGTCGGCCAGCAGCGCCCCGATCCCGGCCCCGACCCCGCGCGGTTCGGTGGCCACCGCGACGCCCGCGTCGAGGAGGTCCCGGCGGGCCTGCACGACCTCGTCGCCGGTGCCCCCGACGCCGAGGACGAGCGGCACGTCCGGGACCCGCCCATCTCGCACGGCCGCCACCAGGTCGACGGCGTCGGGCTCGTGCAGTGCGTACCCGGCGACCACGTCGACCCGGGGATCCTCGGCCACGGCCCGGAAGACCTGCCCCAGCTCGGGGCCGGGCCGGCCGGTGTCCACCGGGTTGCGCTGGTAGGTCAGCGGCGGCAGCAGGGTCGCCAGCGTCTCCTGCGTGGAGCGGGCGAGCCCGGGTACGCGCGCTCCCCTGCCGCTCAGGTCGTCGAGCAGCAGCAGCCCCGGCCCGGCCTGCGCGGTGACCACGCCGACGCCCGGGTCGCGGCCGGGCCGGGCCCGGGCGACCGCGAGCGCCCCGACGGCGTCGACCAGCTCGCGTTCGTCGTCCACGAGCACCGCTCCGGCCTGGGCCAGGGCAGCGCGGGTGGTGCGCCAGGAGGTGGCCAGGGCACCGGTGTGCGAGGCGGCGAAGGCGCCGATGTCGTGGCGCCCGACGACGAGGGCGACGACGGGGCGTCGAGCGGACAGCCTGCGCACGGCGTCGACGAGCCGGGGCCCGTCGGCCACGGACTCCAGGTGGAGCGCGACCGCAGCGGTCTCCGGGTCCTCGGCGAGGTGGTCGAGGACGTCCGGGGCTGAGACGTCGACGGCGTTGCCCAGCCCCACCGCGAGGCTGACGCCGTGCCCGGCCTCGGTGAGCAGGAAGGCCATGGCGTGGTTGACCCCGCCGCTGGCCGCGACGACGGCGATGCGGCCGGGCCGGACCTGCGCGGCGCCGGGGACGAAGCTCGCCGTGACCCCGGAGCGCGGGGCCAGGAAGCCGCTGGTGTTCGGGCCGAGCAGGCGGAGCCCGGTGCCGGCGACGACGGCCGCGAGCTCCTCCTGGTAGCGCACACCCGGGCCGCCTGCCTCGGCGAACCCGCCCCCGCACACGACCGCGGCGCGGGCGCCTGCGTCGGCCGCCTCGGCCAGCACCCCGGCGCAGGCGGCGGCCGGGACGCAGACCATCGCCAGGTCGACGGGGCCGGCGTCGGCCGCGGCTCGCACCGACGGGTGCATGGCCTCGTCCCGGCCGTTGACCAGGGCGAGGTGGCCACCCCTTCCCGCGAAGCCGGCGAGGGACCGGGCCAGGGCGGCGCCCAGTTTGGCGGGGTTGCGGGAGGCGCCCACGACGGCGATCCCCTTCGGCGCGAACAGCGCGTCGAGTCCCCCTGTGCCGGTCGGCGGCACCGTGCTGGTCATGCGGGAACCCCCACGAGGTCGGCACGGCCCGACAGCACCGCGGTCAGCGCGCGGTCGGGCAGGCCCTCCCGGTCACCGGCGTCGACGAGCAGGGCGGGCAGCCGGTCGTGCATGCGGGCCTGCTCGCACACCAGCGTGCGGGTCAGCGGCGTGCCGCCGTGCACGGCGACCAGCACCGGAACCCGTGCGCCGAGCTCGGCGAGCTCGCCGAGCCGCGCGAACACGCGTGGCAGCCCGTCCTCGGTATCGGGGGCGGCGACGAGTGCGCCCCACGGCCCGGCTTGCGGCCGGGTCGTGAGCGGGAGGCCGCCTGCCACCGCGGTGGGCACCCCGTCGGCGCTCGACAGGCTCACCAGCCTGCCCGGGGTGGACCAGCCGCCGCGCTCGAACGGCGTGTCGAGGGGCTCCGCCCCGTGCGCGGAGACCCAGCCGCGGTGGCCGGCGGCGACGAAGTCCGGGTCGCGCCGGGCGAGCCGCGCGTCCGTGATCGAACGCGAGAGGAAGTGGTAGGCGAACTGCCAGGGCTCGAACGCGTCGTGGTAGCGCCCGAAGTGCTCCCACCAGGCCAGGCTGGGCCGCGCCGAGTCCTGGATCTTCCGCACCGACGGCTGCGCGGCCGCCTCGTACTCCGCCAGCGCGGCCGGGAGCTCGCCCCGATGCGCGGCGAGGGCACGGGAGAGCGCCACCGCGTCCTCCATCGCCATCTTGGTGCCCGAGCCGACGGAGAAGTGCGCGGTGTGCACCGCGTCGCCGAGGAGGGCCACCGGGCGCGGATGCAGCGTGTGCCAGCGCTTCGTGCGGCGGGTGCGGAAGTTGCCCCATCGGGAGTTGTTGACCAGCAGCCGCTTCCCGTCGATCTGGTCGGCGAACAGCTTCTCCAGGTACCGCTTGGAGACCATGTCGCTGACGCCCGGCGGCTGGGTGACGTCGAACTCGTCCAGTCCCGCGCGCCGCCATGACGCTTCATCGGTCTCCACGATGAAGGTCGACACCTCATCCGAGATGGGGTAGCCGTGCACCGCGAAGACCCCGTCGGGGCCGCGCTCGTGCACGAAGGTCAGCCCGTCGAACAGGTAGTCGGTGCCGAACCAGATGAACTTCGCCGTCGCGGTCTCCACCTCGACGCCCAGGTCCGCGTCCAGCCGTTCGCGGATCTTCGAGCCGGTGCCGTCGGCGGCGACGACGAGGTCGTAGCCGGCGAGGTCGTCGAGCGTGACCTCGCATCCGAACCGCAGCTCGGCGCCGACGTCGCGGGCGCGGGCCTGCATCAGCGCGAGCAGGGTCCGCCGCACGATCGCGGCCATGCCGTTGCCGCCGCAGCGGATGCGCTCGCCCTTGAGCCGGACCTCGATCTCGTCCCAGTGCCGGCCGTGCTCGGTGAGCGCCTGGCGCAGCACCGGGTCGGCCTCGTGGATCCCGGCAAGGGTCCGGTCGGAGAACACCACGCCGAAGCCGAACGTGTCGTCGGCGCGGTTGCGCTCGAAGACGGTGACCTCGACCGAGGGGTCGGCCCGCCGGATCAGGGTGGCGAAGAACAGGCCGCCGGGCCCGCCTCCCGCGACGGCGATCCGCATCGGGGTCAGGCCCCCTTCGCAACGGTGTTGCGGAGCTCGCCCACACCCTCGACGCGGGTGACCAGCTCGGACCCCTCGCTCAGGTAGCGCGGTGGCTTGCGGGCGTGCCCGACACCGCCGGGGGTGCCGGTGGCGATGAGGTCACCCGGAACCAGCGTGATGATCTGCGAGATGTAGGCCACCAGGTCCGCGGGGCCGAACACCAGGTCCGCGGTGTCGGCCTTCTGCACGACGTCCCCGTCGACCTCGCACGAGATCTCCCCGGGCTCGGCGTCCGTCACGAGCCATGGCCCCACCGGCGTGCTGCGCTCGAAGGTCTTGCCCTGCAGCCACTGCACCGAGCGGTACTGGAAGTCCCGCGCGGTGACGTCGTTGACCACGGTGTAGCCGGCGATCGCCGCCGCTGCCTGCTCCGGCGTGGCGTGCCGGACCTCGGCCCCGACCACCACGCCGAGCTCGGCCTCCCAGTCGACCTGGTCCGAGCCGGCCGGCAGCTCCACCGGGTCGTACGCACCGACCAGCGCCCGGGCGAACTTCGCGAACAGCGCCGGGGCCCCTGGGAGCTCCCGGCCCATCTCGAGGATGTGCGTGCGGTAGTTCAGGCCGACGCAGAAGATCTTCTCGGGGCGCGGGACGAGCGGGGCGTAGTCCAGCCCGGCCAGCTCGTGCCGGGGGCCGTCGGCGGCGGCCGCGGCCGCCTTCCAGTCCGGCCGCGCCAGGAACTCGCCGAGGTCGGCCGCACCCAGCTCGACCGCGCCGTCGTCGTCGACCCGGACGGCCGCCGTCCCGCCGGCGGTGCGGACGGTCGCGAGCTTCACGGGCGCTCCTCACGTGCGGTGCGGGCGAGGCCGAGCGCCTCGAAGACGGGCTCGTCGGAGAACCGGAAGGCGTCGAGGCCGGAGTCGGTGTCGAAGGCGAGGCCCGCCCAGGACGGCACGCAGAACAGGTCGCCGGTGCCGACCTCGTAGCGCTCGTCGCCGACGGTGACCACGCCGGAACCGGAGAAGATCTGCCACACCGAGGAGCCCGCGGTGCGGGTCAGCGCGGTGCGGGTGCCCGCCCGCAGCCGGTGCATCTCGCAGCGCATGGTCGACAGGCAGTCCCCGCCCGTCGCCGGGTTGGTGAACCGCACGACCGCGTGCCCGGGCTCGACGACACCCGGATGCCCGTCGCGTTCCAGCTCCAGCTGCGCGGTCAGCGCGGCGTCGGTGTGCTCCCACCGGTAAGCCATCAGGGGCGACGACAGCGGGGTCCTGGGCGCAGGCGCCCCGACCGGCCTCAAGCCGGGGTGGCCCCACAGCCGCTCGTTGCGCGAGACCTCCGGCGTCTCCTTCGTGGCGAGCACGTCCGGGCCGAACTCGAAGAACCCGGCGTCGACCGTGCGGACCAGCGGGATGTCCAGCCCGTCGATCCAGGCCATCGGGTGGTCGGTCGTGTTGTGGTGCTCGTGGAAGTGCATGCCGGGGGTGAGCAGGAGGTCGCCGCGGCGCATCGCGACCGGGTCGCCCTCGACGTTGGTCCACACGCCCTCGCCCTCGACGACGAACCGGAACGCGGTCTGGGTGTGCCGGTGCGCAGGCGCCTCCTCGCGCGGGCCGAGGTACTGGATCGCGCACCACAGCGTCGGCGTCGTGTACGGGGTGCCCGGCAGGCCCGGGTTCGCCAGTGCGATCGCGCGCCGCTCCCCGCCGCGGCCGACCGGCACCAGCACGCCTGCCCGCTCGGCAAGGGGCAGCAGGGTGGACCAGCGCCACAGCATCGGCAGCGAGTCGGGCACCGGGCTCGTCGGCATCAGGCCGCCGATCTGGGTCCACAGCGGCTTCATGTGCGCCGCCTCGAACGCCGCGTACAGCTCGTCGAGCTGCTCCTGCTCCTGAGGCGTGATCGTGCTGTTGTCCTGCGGGACGGTCGAGGTCATGCCGTCGCCTCCTCCTTCGTCGTTGTCACGTGTGCGGTGTTCCCGCTCGCTCGCGGGACGAGGGCGATCAGCACGGCGCCGGCGAGCGCGGGGACGGCGAACCCGTAGAAGTTCCACTCGAACCCGATCCCCGACGCCAGCACCCAGCCGCCGAACAGCGGGCCGACGATCGCGCCTGCGCGCCCGACGCCCAGCGCCCAGCCGAGCGCGGTGGCCCGGACCGGTGTCGGGTAGTGCACCGCGACGTAGCCGTTCACCAGGATCTGGGTGCCGACGCTGCCCAGGCCGGCCACGGCCACCGCCACGAGCAGCAGCCACGTGTCGACCCGCTGGCTGAGGACCACCAGACAGGCGGTGGCGAGCAGGAACGCGCCCGCGGTGACCGGCTTGGGCCCGAACCGGTCCGCGAGCACCGAGGCGACGACCGTGCCGGCGATGGCGCCGAGGTTCAGCACCAGCAGGAAGGTCAGGGCGGACCCCAACGGGTAGCCGGCCTGGCGCATGATCTGCGGCAGCCAGGTGTTGAGCCCGTAGACCAGCAGTAGGCCGCAGAAGCTCGCGGCGCCGAACAGGAGCGTCGCACCGGCGGTGCCCGGGCGGAACAGCCCCCGCGGGCCGGCCGCGCCCGTCGAGGCGGTCCGCTCGGCGCGCAGCGCGGGCAGGTCGAGGCCGTAGCGGACGGCCAGCGCCTGCGCCTCGTCGTCGCGACCCTTCGCCAGCAGGTATCCGACCGACTCGGGCAGGAACCGCCACGCCAGCGGCAGCACGATCACCAGCGGCGCCGCCCCGATCGCGAGCAGCGGACGCCAGCCGTGGTCCGCGGCGAGCAGCAACGCCATCACCGCGGCGAGGACACCGCCCACCGAGTAGCCGACGAACATGAGCGCGTTGTAGAGCTGGCGGCGTCCCCGGGGGGCGTACTCGACCGTGAGCGCGATCGCGGACGGGATGACGCCGCCGAGCCCGAGGCCGGCGAGGAACCGCAGGATCCCGAGCACGCCGGGGCCCGGAGCCACGGCGCACGCCAGCATCAGCACCGAGAACCAGGTGATGCCGATGAGCATGATCCGGCGGCGGCCGACCGCGTCGGTGACCGCGCCCGCGCCCAGTGCGCCGACCAGCATGCCCGCCAGCGCGTAGCTGCCGATGGCGCCGGCCTGGGCCGGACCCATGCCCCAGCCCGGCTCGGCCAGCAGGCTCGGCACCGCCGAGCCGTAGACGATCAGGTCGTAGCCGTCGAAGACGATCGTCAGGAAGCACAGTGCCACCACGACGAGTCCGGATCGGGCATGTGGGCTTGTCGCCTGTGACACGAGCACCACGCTCCTCGTTGAACCGCAACACCGCCGACGCGGCGGGGCTCCGTCAACTTACAACGAGACTGCGACGACCGTCCAGGTTGTGAAATGTTTATGCGGCGCGGGGACTAGTCGGCGGCGTCATCCGGCATCGCCGCAGACCGGAGGAGCGCGTCGACGCACGCCTCGGCCGGCCCGCGCAGGAGGCCGTGCGCCTCGAGGAACACCTCGTGCGCGACCCGGCCGCACCAGCCCTCGGGCAGCAGCTCGGGCGGCAGGTCGGGGTCCCGGAAGGGGAAGCGGCGGTAGTCGTGGACCAGCGTCATCCGCTCGACGAGGGCGCGCGCCCCCTGCAGCTCGCCCGAGCGGTATGCGGCGAGCCGGGGCCGGTAGGTCTCGAGCAGCTCACCGTAGGCGCCGTTGAGGCCCTCCAGGTCCCAGGACCGCGCAGCGATGTCCCGGTCCACCGACGTGCCCCTCGACCGCGACTGGAACACGTCGAGCTGCACGGCCGGCTCGTCGACGAACGCCTCGAGCACCAGCCCCGTCCGGTCGTGCGGGCTCAGCCAGACCGCGGCCGACAGCGGCCCGAAACCGAACCAGGCGAGCTTCTTGCGCAGCTGCTCGCGCAGCCCCCGCTCGGTCTCCGGCACCGAGTAGATGACCATGTGCCATTGCCCGTCCCACGGCCCCTGCGCGCGGTGGAAGATCCGCTCCCGCCCCTCGTCCAGCAGGGCCCATGCCGCGTCGCTGAGCGCGTACACCGTCTCCCGCCCGTCGCGGCGGCTCGTCAGCCACCCCTCCTTCCGCAGCCGGGTGACCACGACCCGGACCGTGGACTCCGGGACGTCGAAGCAACCCATCAGCGCCACGAGGCTGCGCAGCCGGGCTTCGCCGCCCCGGTAGCGCAGGTAGTCGCCGAACAGGTCGAAGACCAGTGACCGCGCCTTCACGTAGACACCTCCCGTTGCGCATCGACGGGATGCGCGGCCACAGTGTTACACCCGAACCGGCCGCTGCGGTCGGGACGACACCGGCCCGACGAGCCGGCCCGGCTGCCTCGGGAAGCTGAGCGCGGAACGCCTTCGGGGAGCGGCTCAGACCGATGCGCCGGCTGGAACTCCGGCGCCGATCTCAGGCCGGAACGAACGGTTCCGGGGTACCCGGAGCGGGCGGGCCACCGATCGCGGCGAGCCGCAACTTGGTCTCGTCGGCGCTGCCCGGCACCGCCGTCATGATCACGATCTTGAGCTCGGAGTCCCCGTCGCTCAGCACGTCGCAGTCCACCGCGACCGGGCCCACCGACGGGTGCTCGATCGTCTTGCGGTCCTCCCGGTGGGCCGCCACCGTGCCCGCCGCCCACAGCTCGGCGAACCGTTCGTTGCCCGCCTCAAGGGAGCGGATCAGCTCGGCGAGCCGGATGTCGTGCGGGAAGCGGCCGGTGGCGCGGCGCAGGTCGGACACGACCGCGGCGTCGGTGGCGGAGCTGTCCTGCTCGGTCACGGGCCACCGCGCGAGGTGGGCCGGACCGCCGCCCACCGGGAACCTGTCGCGGGCGAAGTTGCGCAGCTGCCGCGGCGACGAGGAGGGGTCGCCCAGCAGCGCGGCCCAGCTGCGGTTCCACCAGACCAGCTGCCAGTCCGCTGCGAACACGGCAACGGCGACGTCCCCGAGCCGGGTGAGCACGCGGTGGACGCCGGGCGGGATGTGATCGGAGATCAGGCCGTCCGCCGGTGGGACGAGGTGGGCCAGCCGGTACAGGTGGTCCCGCTCCGCGGTGGTCAGCTGCAGGGCGCGCGCCAGCGACGCCACCACCTGGGCCGAGGGCGTCCTGGCCCGCCCCTGCTCCAGACGCACCACGTAGTCGACCGACACGCCTGCGAGGTCGGCCAGCTCCTCCCGGCGCAGCCCGGGCGCGCGGCGGGCCCGGCCCACCGGCAGCGCAGCCGCCGACGGCGGCAGCCTCTCCCGCCACGTGCGGATCATCGCGCCGAGCCCGGCCTCGGACGACCTGGTCATGAGTCCACCTTCCCCCATCGTCGGTCGTCGACGGGATGGCGATGGTGGTACTGCTGCTCCTACCGTCGAGCCGTCCCTGGCCGCGCGCCGGGGGCGGACGAACACTGGCCGCATGACGATCACCTTCATCACCGGTGCGAACAAGGGTCTCGGGCGCGAGACCGCCCGCCGCCTCGTCGAGCTCGGCCACACCGTGCTCGTCGGGGCGCGCGACGCCGAACGGGGCGCGGAGGCCGCCGCCGCGCTCGGCGCGCGGTTCGTCCGCATCGACGTGACCGACGACGCGTCCGTCGCCGCCGCGGCCGCGGACGTCGCCGAGCACGAGGGCCGCATCGACGTCCTGGTCAACAACGCAGGCGTCCACGGCCCGGCAGGCGACCCCAGCACGCTCCGCGGGCCCGACGCCCTCGGTG
The DNA here is from genome assembly GCF_006717045.1 of Pseudonocardia cypriaca. NCBI lineage: Bacteria > Bacillati > Actinomycetota > Actinomycetes > Pseudonocardiales > Pseudonocardiaceae > Pseudonocardia > Pseudonocardia cypriaca. The sequence continues at coordinate 1,118,146 of NZ_VFPH01000001.1, read as the reverse complement.
TCCTCGACGTCAACCTCGCCGGTGTGGTGCGGACGACCACCGCGTTCCTGCCGCTGCTGCGCCGGTCGCCGGATCCGGTGATCGTCAACGTCAGCAGCGGGATGGGGTCGCTCGCCCACACCCACGACCCGTCGCGGGCCGAGTCGAAGGTCGTCGCACCGCTGTACACGGCCTCGAAGGCCGCGCTCACGATGCTGACCACCCAGTACGCCAAGGCGCTCCCGGACATCCGCATCAACGCCGCCGACCCCGGCTACACGGCCACCGACCTCAACGGCCACAGCGGCTTCCAGACCGTCACCGAAGGCACCGATGCCATCGTCGGCCTCGCCACCGAGGGGCCAGGGGCCGGCAGCGGACGCTTCGTCGACCGATCCGGTGAGATCGCCTGGTCCTGAGGGCCGGCATGGGGAGTCACGCGCGGCCGGCGTCGGCGGCCGGCGTCGGCTCCGCCGCGCCGTCGTCGATCAGGACGCGGCTGTAGTCGTCGGCGGCCACCCAGGGCCTGACCGCGCCGTGGCGGGAGCCGACGGCGAGGTCGCGCCAGAACCGGCCGAGCGGGTTCCCGGCGGCGAACATGCTGGAGCCGTGCAGGTCGAGGAGCTTCTCCACCGCGTGGCGGCAGTCCTGCACCGCGGCCATGAGCTGCATCCGCACGTGGGCGAACTCGACGGGCGAGACGGGATGGGCGCGCTCGGCGGCGTCCAGCACGTCGGCCACGCCCAGGGTGCGTTGCTCGGCGGCGTGGACGAGGTGGGCGGCCTCGGCGAAGAGGTGTCGTGCCGATGGCGACTCGACCCGGCGCCGGTAGGCGGTGCCGAACACCGGGCGGTCGGTCGTCATCAGCGGCCCGGCCACGTCGAGCGCCCCCTTCGCCGCGCCGAGCAGCGGGGAGACGGTGTGCAGTGCGACCTGCATCCGGCGCGCGGCGGACGGAGGGCCCTGCCGCGGCGTCATGAGGAAGGCGTCCGGGACGAACACGTCGTCGGCCACCAGCGTGTGGCTGCCCGTGCCCCGCAACCCGGCCACCCCGTCCCAGGTGTGCTCGACCGTCAGCTCGTCGGTGGGCAGTAGCACCAGGTGCGGTTGGCCGGTGGGTTCGTCGTCGAGGACGCTCGCTCCCACCATCGCCCACGGGGAGTCCAGGCAACCCGAGGCGTAGGACCAGCGGCCGGTGATCCGGGTCCCGCCGGCCGCCGTCCGGGCGCGTCCCGTCGGCATGGCGGTGCCGCAGATCGACACGTGCGGATCGGTGTAGAAGGCCTCCTGCGCCTCGGCGGTCATCCAGTCGGTGAACATCGACTTGGCCGTCGCCGACACGGCCGCGAGCCAGGACGTCGACGGGCAGCCGGCGCCCAGCTCGGCGAACACCCGCACCATGGTGCGGTTGTCGGCGTCGAGACCGCCGAAGCGGGCCGGGGTCGTCACGGCGAACGCACCCACGTCACGAGCCGCGGCGAGGCTCGCGGCCGTTGGCCTCCCCCGTTGCTCCGTCGCCTCGGCGTTCGCGGCGAGCACCGCACGAGCCGCCCGCGCCCGCTCCCAGGGATCGGCGAGTCCGGCGGCAGGGGCGACATCGAGGTCGGTCGGCACGGTTCTCCTTCAGTAGTACGGCGTTTCAGAGGTACGGGGTGCGACGCGGCGGAAGCGGCACCCCGCGCCGGCCCGCTGGGCTCGTCCGCCGGGCGGCGGTCGATCACGACCTCGACCCAACATCGATCGGGAGCGCGGGACCATGCGCGAGCTGCCCCGGTTCATACGAGGATGTGCACCCGAGCCGCGGACGTGCGCCGATAGCATCGACGGCGTGGACCTGATGAGTGAGGTCATCCGCACCATCCGGGTCGGCAGCGCCAACGGTTGCCTGATCAGGCAGTCGGACGGCCAGGGGTTGCGGTTGCCCGCCATCGTCGGCAGCGGCGTCCACATCGTCGTGCGCGGTACCTGCTGGTTGATCAGGAAGGACGAGGAGCCTGTCGCCCTGGAACCAGGTGATGTCGTGCTCGCCTCGTCCGCGGGCGAGCACGGCCTCAGCCACGTCCCTGGTGCGCTGGAAAGCCTGCCACCCGTCGTGACGGGTCCGACGTCGCCGGCACCGGAGCCATTCGGCTTCGAGTTCCTGACCTGCTGCTACCGGCTCCAGCACGGTCGCGCACCGCAGTACCTGCGCGCCCTGCCCGACCTCGCCGTGGTGTCACTGGACTACGACCGCCATCCCGAGATGCGGGCGGTGGTCGGCCTCCTCGGCGCGACCGTGTCGGACACGCAGATGGGTGCCGGGGCGACGCTGCCTGCGCTGCTGGACCTGGTCCTGGTCCACGTGCTGCGCCAGTGGCACGAACGGCACGGCGGGGCCGGGTGGCCGGCCACCGACGACCCGGCGGTCGCCGTCGCCCTGCAGCAGATCCACGAAGACCCGCAGCGGCAGTGGACGGTCGGCGGGCTGAGCGAGGCCGCCGGAATGCCCCGCACGGCGTTCACCAAGCGGTTCACGGCGGCGGTCGGGCAACCGCCGATCAGTTACCTGATCAGCTGGCGATTGGCTCGAGGCGCTCGGCTGCTCCGGGAGACCGACGCCCCGCTGGCCACGGTCGCGCGCGAGGTCGGGTACTCGACCGAGTTCGCCTTCTCGGCGGCGTTCCGCCGTGAGTACGGGGTGTCACCGGGCCGCTTCCGCCGCACGTCCCCGGAACCCCGGGTTCCCGGTGATCCGGGCGTTGCCGGGACCCGATCGGGATCCTCGGCGCAGACCCACACCGGTTGACGTGCGCCGGGTCAGCGGAGTGCGGACCCAGGGGTCGGCTCCATCCGGACCACGGACTCGACTCGGCCCACGAGCGCCGAAACGGTGTCGATCATGGCCGCACACCGGGGATGTCGATGGACGGCATCGAGGATGCGTTCGCGGTCGGCGGCGTCCTCGAAGCGTCGGATCCAGACGAAGGCGTCCTCGTCGCCGACCACCGTGAACGCTCCCACCACGTGCATCCCCATCTCCCGGTGCAAGGGGATGACGGTCTCGTCCATGTAGCGGGCCAGTTCGGCGCCGCGGCCGGCGCGTGCGTGCTCCGTGCGGATCTCGTAGAACATCGATGTCCCTCCTTCGCAGCGGCGGTCAGGACGCCGCCGCGCTGCGTGCGGCAGCGAGCGTGTAGACGTCCGGAGATCCTTCCCACGGCCCGGTGCGCAGCACGGCCCACCGGGTGATCAGCCAGCGTCCGTCGAGCCTGCGGAGCTCCAGCTGCCAGTAGCCGCGCATCGTGCAGTGGTCGACGACGCCGGGGTCCGCGGGGACGTGGTGGTAGGCGACCATGTGCGTGCGGCACTCGGCCGCGTCTCCCGACAGGCGCACGACGAGGTTGGAGGCGGCGTGGTGGGTGCAGTCGAAGCCCGCCAGCACCCCACGGGCGAGGTCGACGAGGTCGGCGGCCGCCATGGTCGTCGGCGGCCTGCCGTAGTGGTGGGTCGACAGGTCCAGGACCACCTCGTCGGCGAACAGCCGCCGCAGCGCAGCCCAGTCCCGGTCGTCCTGGGCGTGGGCGAGACCGGCGACGACGTCGGCGATAGCCGCCCGGTCCAGAAGATCCTCCAGCGCGCTCACGCCCGCACCTCCCCTTTCGTCGGATGCACTGCGGCCGGCCGTTCGATCAGCGGCAGGACCAAGCGGCTCGGCCGCGCCGGTCCGTGGTGGACCCGGTTGACCGCGACGACCAGGTCGTCCTCGCCGTCGGTGGCGATCGTCCCGCCGGTGTTGGTGTTGCGGTCGTAGCGCGGGAAGTTGCTGCTGGAGACCTCGAGCCGGATGCGGTGCCCGGGCAGGAAGACGTTCGACGTGACGCTCAGTCCGATGGCCAGCTCGTAGACCGTCCCCGGCTCCAGGGGCTCCGGTTCGGTGAGCGACCTGCGGTAGCGGGCGCGCTGCACGCCCTCGCACACCAGGATCGCCTTCCCGTCCGGGTGCACGTCGACGAGCTTGCCGGTGAAGTCGGTGTCCGGCGCCGATGAGGAGACGTGCAGCACCAGGGTGACGTGGCCGGTGACCTCGACGGGCCGCTCGAGCACGGCGGTGGTGAAGCACAGCACGTCCTCGCGCTTCTCGACCGCCGCCTGGTCGGCGGGGCCGGGGTACGCGCCCGGGACGGCGGCGAGCACGGTGCCACCCACGGTCGGAACCGGGCGGCGCGGGTCGTAGAGGAAGGTGTCCACCGCGTCCACCGGTGCGCCGTCGCGCGTCAGGACGCCGTCGCCGGTGGCGGTGTTGGCGCGGCCGCCCCCGGCGAGGAAGAAGTCGGTGTACCGGGTGTCCGGGAGCGGCCAGTCCGCCTCGTCGCGCCACTGGTCGACGCCCATGACGAAGATCCGGACCGGGTGCGGGTCGTCGGGCGTGTCCGTCCTGCCGCGGACCCAACGGTCGAAGAACCGCAGGTGCGCGGCGGTCACGTCGGCGGCCTTGATGCTGCCTTCGAGCCCGAACGACCGGTCGGGGAAGGTACCGAGGTCGGTGCCGTCGGCGTGGCACCAGGGGCCGATGAGCAGGCGCTGACCGTCGCGCGCCTCGGCGCTGCCCCCGTGGCGACGCATCCTCGTGTAGGACCGCACGGTCTCGCCGATGAACACGTCGTACCAACCGCCCACGTTGAGCGCCGGAACCGTGATGCCGTCGCAGTGGTCGATCGCGGCGACCCGCTGCCAGAACGCGTCCCGTTCCGGATGGCCGAGCACCTCGCCCACCCAGGGCAGGTGACGCGTCATCACATCGCGTTCCGCGACCGGCAGCGGGTCGTGCAGCAGCCGCGGATCGGCCAGGCCCTCCAGGAGCACTCCGGCGTCGGACGGGTCGCCGCGGCCGTCGGCGAGGTCGCGGCGCAGGTTGCGCAGGGCCGACAGCGTGCCCCAGGTCAGGACGGCGTCCTGCGACAACGCGCCGCCCGGGGAGTACCACGGTGCCCCGTACAGGTCGGCGGAGCTCATGACGGGTGCGATCGCGCGCAGCGCCGGAGCCCCGCGCACGGCCGCCTGCCACTGGGTGAACCCCATGTAGGACCCGCCCCACATGCCGACCGCGCCGTCGCACCACGACTGCGCGGCCAGCCACTCGAGCGTGTCGACACCGTCGCTGCCCTCGTGCGCGTTCGGCACGAACGTCCCGGGTGACCGGGAGGTCCCGCGGACGTCCTGCGCGACCACCGCGTAACCGGCCTCCACGAGCGCGAACACGTCGGGCAGCTTCGGGTTGCCGAACGTGCCGGCGTCGTCCTTGCCGTACGGGGTGCGGACCAGCAGCACGGGGAACGGTCCCGGCCCCTCGGGACGCCACACGTTGGTGGCGAGCGCGGTCCCGTCGCGCATCGGCACCGGGACGTCCACCTCCACGACGAACGTCATGCCTGCACCGTGTGCTTCTCGGGGTGCATCTCGGGGCGCTGCGGCTGCTGGCTGATCATCCAGTGGCTGAACGCGGCGTAGTGCCGGGCGAACTCCTCAGGCGTTGGCGCGTGCTCGACCGCCGCGGACAGCTCCGCGACGTGCTCGTACCGCGGGATCTGGATGGCCTGGTACCGGGCCAGTGCGGCGGGGACGTCGGCGCCGGGCGCGAGCAGGTGGCCCAGCAGGGCGGCGTCCTCGATGCCCAACGTCGCGCCGGCGGTGATGTGCGGCGACATCGCGTGGGCCGAGTCCCCGGCCAGGACGACCCGCCCCGAGACCCAGTGCGGCAGCGGCGGCACGAGCATGATCTGGTTCTGCAGGATCTGCTCCTCCGGCGTCGCGGCGATCAGGTCGGCCAGGAGCGAGTCCTGGCCTTCCTCCTGGAGGTGGACGACCCGTTCCAGGGCCTGCTGCTTCCGGGTGCCGGTCAGCGGGGGCGAGTCGAACTGGTTCAGCAGCCAGTAGACGTGCCCGTCGTAGGTGCGGACGTACCCGCCCCGGCAGCGGTTGTAGCCCAGGATCAGGCGGTTCTCGGGCACGGTGAAGCCCGTGGCCGGGATGACGGCGCGCCAGACCTGGTGGCCGGCGTGCTCCTGGGCCGGGAAGCCCGGTACCAGCTGCGCGCGCACCGCCGAGTACGCGCCGTCCGCCCCGACGAGCACATCGGCGTCCTCGCTGGTGCCGTCGGTGAACCGCACCGTGACGTGGTCGTCGTGCTCGTCGTAGGACTGGAACCCGGTGGCCAGACGGATGTTGTCCCGCCCCACGGTGTCGGCGAGCAGATCCGTCAGCTTCGCCCGGTGCACCAGCAGGTACTGGTGGTCCTCGGCACCGAACTCCGGGGTGTCGAGCAGCCGCCCGGCCGGGTCGTGGAAGTACATCTCGCTGGGTTTGCCGATGGCGCGCACCTGTTCGCCGATGCCGAGCTCGTCGAACACGCTCAGCGCGTTGGCCCAGAGCCCCAGTCCCGCGCCTGCGGCGCGGATCTCCGGCGCGTGCTCGTGGACCACGACATCGATCCCGGAGCGGCGCAGCGCGATCCCACTGGTCAGGCCGACGATTCCGGCACCGATCACCACAGCTCGCATGACAGTTCCCCCTTGGTCGTGGACCGGGATGTTCTCGATCCCATTGCGTGCTCCTGCTGTTCCGTCTTCTCGAATCCGAAGTGCGGAGATACCGGCGTCAGTCGACGGCCGTGTGGCGCCCGGCGACGTTCCTGCGACGGCGGATGTGGCGCACGGCCTCGATGACAGCGGTCACCACGAACGCGAGGCCGACACCGACGCCGATCCCGAGCAGCGTGTTGTCCTGGAACATGACGCCGCCGAGGTAGCCGGTGAGCGCGGTGTAGGCGCTCCAGCTGGAGGTGGCGACCGCGACGAACATCATGTACTTGCGCAGCGGGTAGCCGACGAGCCCGGTGGACAGGGTGGCCAAGTAGCGCCCGACCGGGATGAACCGCGTGGTCACGAGGATGAACCCGCCCCGTGCGTCGAGCTCGCGGGTGAACCAGTCGTGCGCAGCTCGGCGTCTGGACCCGGGTGGCATCCGCTCGAGCACTCGTGCACCCAGCAGCCGCCCGACGGTGTACGGGAGGAGATCGCCGAGGAAGGCGCCGAGCGTCGTGGCGGCGATGACGAGCCCGATGTTCGTCTGCCCGGTGCCTGCGTACACGCCCGCGACGATCACGACGGGTTCGCTCGGGATCAGCGGCAGGAACGAGTCGAGGAACGACACCGCGATGAGCACCGCGTACAGCCATGGTGAGGTGATGAGGGATTCGGCGAGTCCGAGCCAATCGATCACGGTTTCTCGCCCGTCGTCGCGACGTGCGGAGAGATCTTCACAGGGAATCCCTTTCGAAGCATGGCGAGTCAGGACGGCGTTGATCGGGGGACGCAACAGAATGTGTCGCCGGACGGGACGCCGATGTCGTCGCGATGCTCGTGTTCCCGGAAAGGAATTCACAACTGCCGCTGATCCGTTCGCGGTTCTACCGCGCCCTCCTCGTGCCTACCGCCGAAAGTAGGACCCGCAGCCGATTAGCACCAGTGCACGCTCGATACAGGCCCGTTCCACATCTGACAATCGGGATCTCAGGTCACGGCCCCGTGCGCCAGCACGGCGTGTACGCCCCAGGTCTCGTTCGCCACCTGCGTGACGCGCAGGTCCACGACGGAACTGGCGAGTGCCGCGGCCGTGCCCCTGTCGACGTCGTAGAGGCACTGCATCCACGTGACCATCGCGGCAAGCGCTTCCACCATCGCCGCGTTGAGGTCCGGGTCGAACCCGAACGTGATACGCCCGCGGGGGGTCACGGCGTGCACGCCGCGGACCGGAGCGCGGGTGACGACGTCGAGCGTCACCTCCGTCGTCATCGGACATTCGATGGCGGTGCCGCACACCTCGCCGTCGCCCTGCGCAGCATGGCCGTCGCCGAGGTGCACCAGCGCCCCGGGCAGGGTGACCGGCAGGAACAACGTCGCGCCCGCGGTCAGGTCACGGCAGTCGATGTTGCCGCCACCCGCGGCTCGCGGCGTGATCGTGGAGTGCCGGCCCCGCTCGTTCGGCGGCATCCCGATCACGCCGAGGAACGGCGAGGTCCGAACCGTGTGGCCGCGGTCGTCGGTGGCGGTCCCGGCGGCGGCGTCGATCTCCCAGAGCAGCCAGGTGGGCGCACCGGTGAGCCCGAGCGCACGGTTGAGCGCGTTGTCCTTGGCGCCGGCGGCGGTCCATCCCCAGCTCCCCGGTTCGGCCGACACGATGTGGACCGCGAGCACGTCCCCCGGTTCCGCACCGTGCACCGCGATCGGACCGGTGAGGCAGTGGCCGCGCCGCCCGTCGAACATCCTCGGCCGCTCCTCCCCCGGCGTGCGTTGCCGCTCCAGGAACCCGGCAGCATCGAGTGATCGTGCGACGACGGTGTCGCCCGGGTGCACGGTCAGGACGGGCGGGGCGCTGCGGTCGAACACGTCCGTCGTGGTTGCGGGCTCCGGATGCAGTTCGTGGGTCGTCACGCTGCACCCTCGTCGTCGCAGGGCCCGACGACGATCTCGGCGGACCTGGCGCGCGACACACAGGCCACCACGTTCGAAAGGCGCTCGCCTTCGGTCAACACGGAGTCGCGGTGCTCGACCTCGCCGTCGAGGACCGCGAGACGGCACGTGCCGCACACGCCTGCCTCGCAGGACGACGCGACGAGAACGCCGCCGCGGCGCAGGGCGGCGAGCAGCGACAGGTGCGCGGGAACCTCGACCCGGCGCCCGTCGGGGGCCCAGACCGCGGTGAACGGCGAGGACATCCCGCCGAGCGGGGCGGCGAACTCCTCCATGTGGATGCGGCTCATCCGCCAGTGAGCCGTCAGCGCCTGCACGGCCCGCATGAGCGGGGCGGGCCCGCAGCAGTAGATGCGCACGTCGTCGTCCGGGGCGGCGAGGTACGGCCACAGGTCGAGCGGACCGCGCTCGGCACTGTGGTGCACGGTGTCCTCCGGGCCGGCGAACTCCTCCAGGAACGGAGTCTCCTCGGCGGACCGCGTCAGGTACAGCAGCTGCACACCGGTCCGCCCCCCGGCGCGTAGCCGGTGCAGCATCGCCCGGATCGGCGTGATCCCGATGCCGCCGGCGATGAACAGGTACCGGGGCGAAGGCCGGAGCGGGAACCTGTTGGCAGGCGCGGACACCACGAGCTCGGTGCCCACCGCCACGTCGTCGTGCATGCTTCCCGAACCGCCCCGGCCGCCGCTGCCGCGACGCACGCACACGACGTACTCCCGCGGCCGGGCACCGCCCGGGTCGACGAGGCTGTAGCTGCGCTTGTGGCCCGCCGGTGTCGTCACCACGATGTGCGCGCCGGGTTCGTACGCCGGCAGCGCGCACCCCCCGGGGTCCTGCAGGACGAAACGGCGGACGGTGGGCGTGAGGTCGGTCGTCCGGCTGACTCGCAGACGCAGCTCAGACAACGACCTCGCTGCCCTTCTCCAGGACGCCGGCTGTGAGGACCTCCAGGTAGATCCCCATGAGCTGGTGCCCGTAGGTCCTGTGGATCATGGACACCACCGGGAGGTCGCGGCGGCCGGTTCCGGGATCGACCTCGGTCGCGGCACAGCGCTTGGTCGGGCGCACGGCGCGCACCCGCACCCCGCCCAGATCGAACTCCTGACCGATCGCGTCCAACTCGAACCACGCCGGCAGGCCGTCGACGAGGACGTTGGCCCGGAACCGCGTCGGGTCGACCACGGTGCCGGTGCGCGACCCCAGGTCACGGACCGAGGCCAGGTTGACCAACGAGACCCAGTTCATTGGTCCGTCCCCGGCCGCGGCCGCATCGGTGAAGCGCCTGCCCACTTCCCGCGCGAGCACCGGCGTGACGCCCGCCGGCAGGTCGAGAACGCGTGTGAAGAACCGCACCGCGTCGTCGCGGCCCTCCTCGCTGCTCAGGTCGGCCTTGAGCACGTCGTGCCCCGCGACCCGCGCGGTGAGGACATCGGTCTCCGTATCGAGGTGCGTGTCGAGTCCGACGAGGCGGTGGTCCGAGACCAGGGCGAAGAACTCCTGCTTGGGCAGTCCGGCACGCGTTCCGGGCCGATACCTGCCGTCCGGACGGGCGAACGCGAAAATCCGGTCGTTCGGAATTCCCATTCGCGGCCGGAGCTCGACACGGTCCAGCGGCTGCGCGCTGAGCCCTTTCACCGGGTGGATGAAGAGCCCTTCCACCGAGCCCCGTCCCTTCACCATGACGGCACGGACGTGCTCGTGGATGTGTCGCCGGACACGGGTTCCCGCCATTCTGTCGCGATGCTGCTGACGATCGCCTCTAGGGCCGAGGAGCCTAAGCGCATTCCGAGAGGACGACGAGTGCGTTCTCGGCAACGTAGGATTTCCTCCTCCGAAATCCGCGCGCGGTCAGGGGTCCGACTCGTTTACCGCCGCTGCAACGTCGGAGCTCAGCCCTTCCACGTGTGACAATCGGCAGGTGGACCACGTCGACCTGAACCTGATCGATGCGTTGGACGCACTGCTCGCCGAGAACAGCGTCACGAAGGCCGCAGCGCGCCTGCACACCTCGGCGCCCGCGATGAGCCGCGCCCTGGGCCGGTTGCGGCGCGCCTTCGACGACCCGCTCCTGGTACGTGCCGGACGCGATCTCGTGCCCACGCCCCGGGCCCTGGAACTGCGCGGCGAGGTGCACGCGGTCGCCACGCGAGCCCGAGCGCTGTTCGCGCCGTCGAACTCCGCCGATCCGCAGACCATCGTGCGCACGTTCGACCTGCAGGTCACCGACATGCTGTCCACGACGTTCATCCCGACCCTGATCGACGACCTGCGGGTGCAGGCCCCCGGCATCTCGCTGCGGCTGCGGCCGGAGAACCTCGAGGACACCCCCGCCCTGCGCGAAGGACTGGTGGATCTGGAGATCGGGATCATCCGGCCCGGCGATCCGGAGATCCACTCGGATGCTCTCGCCACCGAGACGCTGATCGCAGCGGTGCGGCCGGACCACCCGCTCGCACGGACGAACACCGTCACGCCGGAGCTGTTCGCCGCGGCCGACCACGTCGTCGTGTCCCGGCGCGGCAGGGCCCACGGCCCGATCGACGAGCAGCTCGCCGACCGGGGCCTGCGCCGGCGCGTGATCGCCGTCGTACCCAGCTTCGCCACCGCGCTGTTCCTGGCCCGCGAGACCGACGTCGTCTGCGTCGCCCCGGCCGCGCTGGGGCGGTCGATGCTGGACACGCTCGGGCTGCGCACCTTCCCGATCCCCCTGGAGCTGCCACCCTTGACGGTCAGCATGGCCTGGCACCCACGCAACCACCACGACCGCACGCACCAGCTGCTCCGCGAGCGCACCCGCCACATCATGGCCGCGGCAGCCGACGGCGGCGGGCAGTCGGTCCCGCTCCACGAGTGAATTGCGCATCCGGAAACAATGTCTTACCGATCTTGCACTTGATGGCGCCCGGACGGCCCCTCTAGCGTTTCCGCATGAACCTGACCGTCCTCGCCGCATCCGGCCGCACCGGGCTCGCCATCACCCGACAGGCGCTGCAGCGTGGGCACACCGTCACCGCCATTGCTCGCGATCCGGAACGCATCGCACTCACCGGATCTCCGGGCTTGTACAAGCGGGCGGGTGACGTGAACGATCCGGCGAGCATCGGCGCCGTCGTCGATGGCAATTCCGTCGTCCTTTCCGCGCTCGGCACGGACCGGGCAGGGGTTCTGCTCGCCGGCGCGAAGGCGCTCGTCGCCGCCGGGCCGCAGCGGATCATCTGGCTGGGCGCCTACGGAACCGGAACATCCGCCGCCGTGGCGGGAGAGGCAGCCGGGATCCTCGGGAAACTGCTGGGTGACCGGCTCGCGGACAAGGTGGAGGCCGACAACGCCGTACTCGCGGCCGGGGGCACGGTTTTCCACGCCGGAGTGCTCGACGACGGACCGGAGAGCACCAACCGGCGCACGGTCGGCCTGGAGGCCGCGCCGCCGTTCGACCTCGGCGCGAGGGTCAGCCGGGAAACCGTTGCCGCTGCCATGCTCGACGAGGCCGAGGTTCCCCGCTTCCTCGGCACCGTGGCCCTGCCGCTCGCTGCCTAGCGGGTTCGGATCGCGCTCGCCTCACTCGCCGTCCGCATCCACAGCGGGAAGCACCTGAGTGCCCCACCCGTCACCAGGGCTGCTGGTGCATCCCGCCCGCCCACCGCCAGGCCAGCCAGATGAGCCCGGTTCCGATGGCCACTGCCGCCGCCCCGGCGAGCGACCCGGCGACCAGCAGGAAGGCGCTGAGCAGCAGCCCGGCAAGGACGAAGATCTTGATACCCAGCCCGCCTGCCCGGTGAGGCAGGCGCTGCGCACGAGCCTCGAAGGATCGGGCGAACCCGGGATCCTCGTCCAGGATCTGTTGTTCGACCTCGCGCAGCGCCTCACGTTCCCGATCACTGAGCACGACGCACCTCCTGAACGACGCTCCACCTCGTGTCACCGCCGCGGGACCAGCAACTTCTATCGTACCGCGATGTATCGTAAAGCGATACAGTCACGGGTGATGGAGCGAGCTGAAGTGGGTGGGTGGTGTCATGTGACGGTGGCGGCAGACGACGAGCAGGAAGGCTCGGGAGCGCTGACCAAGCAGGACTTCGAGGCGCTGGCCCGGTTCCGCTTCGGGATCCGCCGCTACCTGCGCTTCAGCGAGGAGACGGTGCGCAGCCACGGCCTGACCCCGCAGCAGTACCAGCTGCTGCTGGCGTTGAAGGGCTTCCCAGGACGGGACTGGGCCACGGTGCGGGAGCTGGCCGACCGCCTCCTGCTCCGCCACCACAGCGTCGTCGAGCTGGTCGACCGGGCGCAGGGCCAGGGGCTCGTCGAACGCGTGCCGCATCCGGACGACGCACGCGCGGTGCGGGTGCAGGTGACCGCGGACGGCGAGCAGATCCTCGCCCGCCTCAGCGCGCTGCACCGCGACGAGCTGCGCCGCATGAATGCCCTGCTCGCACTCCCCGCCTGGCAGGACGACCCGGCGACGAGCCGCACCGACCGATCCTGATCCCACCCCGAATGCACGGGCGTACCGCGACGCAGTGCCGATGCGGAGCTCGGCGACACGAGTCTCGCCGATCCGGCCGGATGCCTACGCAGGCGAGCAGGCCAGGGTCACGCAACACCGCTCCGGCGCCGGATCCAGCTCTGCCTGCACCTCCGGGCGGTCGAGCTCGTCGAGCATGGCCGTGATGAGGTGCAGGTTCATGCCGCACACGAGGGCGGTGTGATCCCGCGCCAACGCGTGGAACGGGCAGTTCTGGAGCACGAGGACGCCGTGCTCGAGGCGTGGTTCGTATCCGTTGTCGGCGAGCGTTGCGGCGATGTCGTCGAGCGGTGAGGCGTCCCCGCCGTCCCTGCGCACTCCGCTCCCGAGGCGACGCCCACGCTCGGCTGCCGCACGATGAACGGCCTCGAGGACGGGGACGCCGTCGCGGTCCGCAGCCTCCACCGCGCCTGCCAAGATCTGCCCGGCCAAGTCGTAGTGCCGCTGCGGCAGCGTGACCGCGACCTGCCGGGCGGAACGGCGGTACAGCTTCGTCGGACGCCCCGCTCCCGGGCCGCGCCGACCGGACAGCCGCCGGAACTCCGTGTCGAGCAACCCCTCCTCCACGAGCTTGTCCAGGTGGAACTTCACGGTGTGCCGAGGCAGGCCGACGCCCTCGGCAGCCTGGTCTCGGCTCACCGGCTCGGGCTGCGCAGCGACGTAGAAGTACAACGCACGGCGCGCCGGCTCGGCGAGCGCACTGACCCCGCTGACCTGCGAGACGAAGTCGTCCACGGACCCACCCTTCTAAAGGACACAACCATTGACTCAACAGTCTGGGAGGTTCTAACGTCCACGTTAGCGTCCTTTAGACCTGGAGGAGACCATGACCACCCACCGCGACACCCCCGCACCGCCCTCGGGCACCGATCCCGTCCCGGCAGCTCGGCAGGCGTTCCTGCTGCTGCGCACCGTGTTCACGGTGGCGCCGGTGCTGTTCGGCATGGACAAGTTCTTCGGGTTGCTCACCGACTGGGAGGGCTACCTGGCCCCGCAGATCGACGGTCTCGTGCCGGGCACCGCGCACCAGGCGATGGTGGCGGTCGGCGTGGTGGAGATCGCCGCCGGCGTGCTCGTCGCGGTGCTGCCCCGTATCGGCGGGTACGTCGTCGCCGCGTGGCTGGCCGGCATCATCGTCAACCTGCTGCTCCTCGGCGACTTCTACGACGTGGCTCTGCGCGACTTCGGGCTGCTCGTCGCCGCGTTGGCGCTCGCCCGGCTGGCTACCGGGTTCGGCCACCGGGACTCCTGGGCGCGGGCATCATGACCTCGCCGGCTCGCGCTTTCCCGCCGACCACACCGTTGCGGGTCGTCCCGCCCGCCGACGGTGTCGACCTCCCGGGCGCCGAGCGTGCCGCCGCCGCCTTCCTGGCCGCGCTCGGCGTGCAGACGGACACCGCGGCTGGGGGCGCGGCGGCCGGCACGCCGCGGCGCATGGCGCGTGCCTACGCCGAAATGCTCAGCCCTCGGTCCTTCGACCTCACCACGTTCGCCAACGACGAGCACTACGACGAGCTGGTGCTGGCCCGCGGGATACCGGTGCACTCGGTCTGCGAGCACCACATGCTCCCGTTCCTGGGCACCGCGCACGTCGGGTACCTGCCCGGTCAGCGGATCCTCGGCCTGTCCAAGCTCGCACGGGTGGTCGAGTTGTTCGCCCGCCGCCCCCAGGTCCAGGAACGACTGACCAAGCAGGTCGCCGACTGGCTGCAGACCCACCTGGAGCCACGAGGTGTCGGGGTGGTGATCGAGGCCGAGCACATGTGCATGACCCTGCGCGGCGTACGCGCCGGTGGCGCGAACACGATCACCTCGACCCTGCTCGGCACGCTGCGCGAGGATCCGCGCTCCCGCGCCGAGTTCCTCGCCCTGACCACGTCCACCCCGACGACCGCTCGTGGTCGGAACTGATCAGCTCATCGAGCCGGGCACGGCGGGCTCGGTCTTCCGCGGGGACCGCGATCTTCCCCTCTGCGCATGACGTGACGCGAGGGCTACGCGGAGTTCGCCGGCCCCACCGCCAGGGCGGCGGCTCGTTCGACGAGATCGCGCAGGTACCGGTGCTCGGCGTCGTCGTCGTAGGCCGGGTGCCACCACATCGCCTCGACCAGCGGTCCCGCCTCGAACGGGACGGGAAGCGCGCGGATCCCGGTGTCGAGCGGCAACAGGTCGACGAGCCGGCGCTGCAGCAGCGCGATCCGATCGCTGCCCGCGACGAGGCCGGGAACGGTCAGGAAGCTCTCGGTGACGACCTGGACGCGCGGCTCGATGCCGGACATCCGCATCTGCCGAGCGGCCGGCGTCGACGCGGTCGGCCCGTGGTAGGTCGCCACCCACGGCAGCGTCGCCAGGTGCTGCACGGTGAGGCCGGCCTCGACCGCGGCGTGGTCGGCGGAGACCACGCAGACCCACTCGTCGCGGTAGAGGTCGCGGTGCGGCAGGTCGGTGACGAAGCCGTGCGGTAGCAGGAGCAGGTCGGTGCCGAGCAGGACCTGCTCCGCGCTGTCGACCATCTCGGGGGTGTTGGACGCGAGCCGCAGCCGGGCGTGCGGGGCCTCCTCGGCGAGCAGCCGGGCGAGGACGTCCCCGAGCACGGCGACCACGTAGTCGCTGACCAGCAGGGAGAACTCCCGCCGTGACGAGGTGGGGTCGAAGCCGGGCTGCGCGGTGAACACCCGCTCGACGCCGGAGAGCGCGACGCGCACGAGCTCCTTGAGCTGCACCGCGAGCGGGGTGAGCCGGTAGGTGTTGCCGACGCGGGTGAGCAGCTCGTCGTCGAAGTGCCGCCGCAACCGGGCGAGCGACGCCGACAGCGCCGGCTGGGAGAGGCCCATCTGCGCCGCGGCCCGGGAGACGCTGCGCTGCTGCAGCAGCGCCTCCAAGGACACGAGCAGGTTGAGGTCCAGCCTCCTGAGGTCCACGCGGCCGACGCTATCGACATGGCTGATATCCCGCATCAGCCATCTCGTCTTCCCGAGGACGCGGCGGTCCCGGATCGTGGGCTCGTCGTTTCGAGGAGGACCCGACGTGCCAGAACAGACCGGCGATCGCGGTATCGACCGCACTGATCCCGAGGATGCGATCGCCGCCGCGGCGAAGCGCTGCTCCAACTGGGGCCGCTGGGGCGCCGACGACGTGCTCGGCACCCTGAACTTCCTCGACGAGGCCAAGCGCCGGGAGGGCGCTGCGCTCGTCCGGCGCGGCGCGAGCTTCTCGCTGGCCCAGTCGTTCGACGCCGACGGACCGCAGAAGGGCTGGCGGCGGCGCACCAACCCGGTGCACACGATGACCGACACCGGCCTGGACGCCGAGCGCGGTCAGGGGTTCCCGCACGGGTTCGGCGGCGCCGACGACGTGGTGTTCATGCCGCTGCAGGCCTCCACCCAGTGGGACGGGCTCGGGCACATCTTCGACCACGGCACGGCCTACAACGGCCGCCGCGCCGGGGACGTCGTCACCAGCGAGGGCGACCGGGTCACCGGCATCGAGACAGCCTCGGCGCACATCGCGGGGCGCGGGGTGCTCCTCGACGTCGGCCGCGTGGTCGGCACCGACGGCGAGCTGCCGGACGGGTTCGCGATCACCGTCGAGCACCTGGAGGCGACGATCGCGGCGCAGGGTGCGAGCGCGCACGTGGGGCGCGGCGACCTCGTCCTCGTGCGGACCGGGCGCCTGGCGCGCGCCCGCCGCGAGGGCTGGCGGGACTACGCAGGCGGGGACTCGCCCGGCCTGTCGTTCACCACCGCCGGCTGGCTGCACCGCACCGAGATCGCGGGTGTCGCCACCGACACCTGGGGCTTCGAGGTCCGCCCCAACGAGTTCGACGGCGCCTTCCAGCCGCTGCACCAGGTGGTCATCCCGCATCTCGGGCTGTTCATCGGCGAGATGTGGGACCTCGACGCGCTGGCCGCCGACTGCGCTGCCGACGGGGTGTACGAGTTCCTGCTCGTCGCCGCCCCGCTGCCCGTGACCGGCGCCGTCGGCGCCCCGGTCAACCCGATCGCCCTCAAGTGAAGGAGCAGCGCATGCCGGCCGCCACCAGCGTCCTCGTCGTGGGCAGCGGACTCGCCGGGACCGCCGCAGCCATCCACCTCGCCGCGGGCGGCGTGGCCGCCGACCTCGTCGAGGTCAAGCCGGAGATCACCGCACTCGGGTCCGGCATCACCCTGCAGGGCAACGCGCTGCGCGAGCTGCGCTCGCTCGGCGTCTGGGGGCAGGTGCGGGAGCAGGGCTACGCCTTCGACGTCACCGGCATCCGGGCACCGGACCCGGCGGGCACGGTGGTGGCGGAGATCCCCGACGCGAAGACCGGCGGGCCGGATCTCCCCGCCGTGATGGGAATGCCGCGGCCCGAGCTGGCCCGGATCCTCCTCGACCGCGCCACCGCGGTCGGCGTCAAGGTCCGGTTCGGCACGGCCCCCACCGGGCTGACCCAGGACGACGCCGGCGTCGACATTACGTTCTCCGACGGCTCCGCGGGGCGGTACGACCTGGTGGTCGGTGCCGACGGCGTCCGGTCCTGGACCCGGCGCGCGGTGGACGTCGACCTGGAGACGCGGCCGGTGGGCATGGGGATCTGGCGCGCGTTCGGTCCGCGCCCGGCGAGCGTCACCCGCACCGACCTGTTCTACGGCGGCCCGTCCTACATCGCCGGCTACTGCCCCACCGGCGACGACTCGCTCTACGCCTACATCGTCGAGAAGGTGCAGGACCGCAGCGGCCTGTCCCCGCAGGAGCGGCTCGCGACCATGAAGGGCCTCGCCGAGGCCTACCACGGCCCATGGGACGAGATCCGCGAGTCGCTCACCGACCCCTCGCGGATCCACTACACGCGGTTCGAGACCCACCTGCTCGACGCCCCGTGGAACCGCGGCCGGGTCGTGCTGGTCGGGGACGCCGCCCACACCTGCCCGCCCACCCTCGCCCAGGGCGGGGCGATGGCTCTGGAGGACGCCGCGGTCCTGGCCGAGCTGCTGCTCGGCCGCGACGTGCTCGACCACGACCTGTGGGACGCCTTCCACGTGCGCCGGTACGAGCGAGTCCGGACCGTCGTCGACGCCTCGAACGAGCTGGCCCGGTGGCTGCTCGACCACGTCCGGGGCGACGCCCCCGCACTGTTCCGCCGCATCGCCGCGCTCACCGGCCGGCCCGCCTGAGGAGAAGAGGAGACGACCGATGGCAGAACGCCTGATCACCCATCTGCGGCACGTCGACCTGGCCGTGCCCGACCACGCCCGCCAGCTGGAGTTCTACACCCACACCTGGGGCCTGACCCCCGAGCACACGGAGTCGGGCCTGACGTTCCTCGCCGCCGAGGGCAGCCCCGAGCAGTACGTCGTGCGGCTGCGCAAGGCCACGGACAAGCGGATCGACCTCATCGCGTTCGGCGCCGCCTCCGCCGCCGACGTCGACACCCTCGCCGGGCGGCTCGCCACCGCGGGCGTCCAGCTGGTCAGCGAGCCCGCCGAGCTGCAGACGCCCGGTGGCGGCTACGGCTTCCGCTTCTTCGACAACGAGGGTCGCACCGTCGAGGTCTCCTCCGACGTCGCCGTCCGCGCGCACCGGCGGATCGAGGAGGGCGAGTCGATCCCGGTCCGCCTGTCCCACGTCGTGATCAACTCCGCCGACCCGGAGGGCACCCGGGCGTTCTACGAGAAGCACATGGCCTTCGCCCTCTCCGACACCCTCATGCACCCGCACATGGGGAAGATGATGTGGTTCATGCGGGTCAACAGCTGGCACCACAGCATGGCGATCGCCCGCTGCCCGCACCCGTCGCTGCACCACGCCTCGTTCGAGCTGCGCGGCCTCGACGAGTACATGCGCGCCACCGGGCGGGCCCTGCGCGCCGGGGTGGAGAAGATCTGGGGCCCCGGCCGGCACATGGCCGGCAACAACACCTTCAGCTACTTCCTCGACCCCAGCGGCAACACCATGGAGTACACGACCGAGCTGGAGGAGGTCGACGAGGACACCTGGCACCCCCACCTCTACGACTTCACCCAGCCCGAGGTGAGCGACCAGTGGGGCACCGCCAACGCCATGAACGAGTTCGTCGCCAAGCGCTCGTTCAACGACCCCGACAAGGGCCTGTTCGTGGCCCCGCCCGTCTGATGCGGTTCGCCACCTGGGAGGCCGGCGGCACCGTCACCGCAGGCGTCGTGTCCGACGCGGGCCTGCACGCGCTCCCCGACGGGACGGCGGTGCTCGACCTGGTCCGCGCGGGGCTCCCCGCCGCGCGGGAGGCCGGCGCCGCCGCGCTCGACGGTCCGGCCGTCCCCGTCGGGTCGGTGCGGCTGCTGCCGCCGCTGGACCCGCCGACGGTGCGGGACTTCGTCGCGTTCGAGGAGCACGTCGAAGGCGTGGTGGCGAGCGTGGGTGACGGCGGCGGCGTGGTCGCCGAGTGGTACGAGGCGCCGACGTTCTACTTCACGAACCCGTACGCGCTGATCGGCGCGCACGACGACGTACCGGTCCCGCCCGGCTCGCGGCTGTTCGACTTCGAGTGCGAGGTCGCCGTGGTCGTCGGTCGCGACGGCGCGTCGCTGAGCCCGGAGCAGGCCCGCGAGCACGTGTTCGGTTACACGATCCTGAACGACTGGTCGGCCCGGGACCTGCAGCGCCGCGAGATGAAGGTGCAGCTCGGCCCCGCGAAGGGCAAGGACTCCGCCACCACCCTCGGGCCATGGCTGGTCACCGCCGACGAGCTGGAGCCCTACCGCGATCCCGAGGGCTTCCTGGCCCTCGACATGCGCGTGGCGGTTGGCGGCGTCGAGATCGGGCAGGACCTGCTGTCCAACATGGGCTGGCCGTTCGAGGACCTCATCAGCTACGCCTCCCGCGGCACCCGGGTCCGCGCAGGTGACGTGCTCGGCTCCGGCACCTGCGGCAACGGCGGCTGCCTCGCCGAGCTCTGGGGCCGCCGCGGGCGCCAGGACCCACCCCCGCTGCGGCCCGGCGATGTCGTCGAGATGACGGTCGAGGGCATCGGCACCATCCGCAACCGCGTCGTGCCCGGCATCGAGCTGCCGCCGGTGCGCCCGGCCCGACCCCGGTCGCGCGCCCGGAAGCGTTGAGAGAGGACATCCCGTGTTCGAGTACTTCCCCGGCAACTACGTGTGGAACCTGGGGGTCGTCGCGGCACTCAACAGCGGCGGCCTGATCGACGAGGTCGACCGCGCCTGCCGACCCATTCGCGAGGCCGCCGCCCGCGGCGAGGACGCCGGTACCCCCGACTTCCTCCGATCCTGGACCGCGCTCACCGACCAGCTCGTCACACAGGCCGAGGACGCCGAGAAGGTCGGGCACACCCGCACCGCCGGGCAGCTGTACTTCCGCGCCACCAACTACCTCTGCCAGGCCGAACGGATGCTCGCCCGGTCCGACCCGAACCGGCTCCCCACCTACCGCCGGGTGCTGGACCTGGCGCAGAGGTCGTTCGACCTGCGCGACCCCCGGATCACCCGCGTGGCGATCCCGTACGAGGACACCACGCTGCCGGCCTACTTCAGCGCCGCCCCGGCAACCGACGACGGGCCGGCCCCGGTCGTCGTCATGGTCAACGGGCTGGACTCGACGAAGGAGCACATGTACTCGTCGAGCCACTGGGCGGAGCTCGCCGCCCGCGGCATCTCCTGCCTGATGCTCGACCAGCCCGGCACCGGCGAAGCGCTGCGCCTCCAGGACCTGCACGCCCGTATCGACGCCGAAGCGTGGGCGAGCGCCGCCGTCGACTGGCTGGAGACCCGCGACGACGTCGACCCCGCCCGCATCGGCATCGTCGGCTGGTCGCTCGGCGGCTACTACGCCCCCCGCGCCGCCGCCTTCGAGGAGCGGTTCGCCCTGTGCGTGGCATGGGGCGCGAACCACAACTGGGGCGCGGTCCAGCGGCGACGCCTCGAACGCGAGGGCGAGCGGCCCGTCCCCCACTATTGGGAACACGTGCTGTGGGTGTGGGGACACGACGACCTCGACGCCTTCATCGAGTTCGCCGACGGTGTCCACCTCGACGGTGTCGTCGAGCGCATCCGGGTCCCGTTCCTCGTCGCCCACGGCGCCAACGACCGCCAGATCCCTCTCGAGTACGCCCACCGCTCCTACGAGCAGGCGGTCAACAGCCCCGCGCGCGAGCTGCGGATCTTCACCCCCGAGGAGGGTGCGACCGAGCACATCGGCCTGGACCACCTCCCCCACGTCAGCACGTTCATCGCCGACTGGGTCGCCGACACCATCGTGGGCGATGACGCGACCGCGGCGTCGACGCCCCGCGTCCCTCGCTGACCCTCGCCGAGTGCCGCGCAGCCCGCCCCGACCGGCATCCCGCTGCCGGTCACCGCGCGAGACGGCTCGGTAACACCGCGAACCCGGGTGCCGAGGTGTCGGTGCACGGCGTCGGCACCGCGAGCGCTCCCCTCCGCGGTTGTGCCGAAGCAGCCGGGATGCAGCACGCTCACCTCGCGGGACGGGACCACTCGATGACGGCTTTCTACCTGATCGGCGCGGCACTGACGGCCGTCCTGTATCCCGTGCTGTTCGCGAAGCGGTACCGGGGGCAGCGGAAGTGGGTCGTGGTCGGCATCGTCCTCGGTCTGGTAGCTGCGCTCCTGTGGCCGCTGACCCTCTGGGTCGCGGTGGCCCTGTTGCTGACCGGATTCACGCGCCCGCAGACCGGTGTGCGGCGCCGCCGTCGGGTCGTGCTCCCGCTGGCGGCCGGTGGATCGCTGGCCACGTTCGTGATCATGGGCCTGATCGTCGGTCCGGCACCCGCGTCCACTCCGAGCGCCCCCGTGGCCGTCGCGGATGTCGTCGTGCCGACCACGTCAGCGCCTCCGACCACCACACCGGCCCTGACGACGCCGCCGCTCGCGGCCGCTGCTCCGGTGGTCACGACCACGAAGCCCTCGGCCGCGGGGCCCCCGACCACGACGACCCGCCGCCCGGTGGCCACCACCACGACTCCGGCGCCGCGACCGGCGCCCGAGCCCGAACCCGAGCCGGAGCCGGAGCCGGAGCCGGAGAGCGATCGTGACGACTCGGGCACCAAGCCCCGCACCGGGAACAGCGGGCACCCGTGCAGGCCGGGAGAGCGCGACGGCGACGGCGACGGCTACTGCGGCGAGAAGTAGCGGAAACGCCACCCTCGCCGGAGTCGGGCGGAAACATGGTGGCTTTCCGGGTGGGACGAGCGGCCGTGGATCTTCACCTGCCCACTGCCCGCGTGATGCCGAGCACTCCGTCCGGCCAACCGATTGAAGTTAGCCTTCCCTCAGAGAGGGAGGTGCGGATGTCTCAGGTCGGACCGCTGGACGCCGGCGGGTGGCGCTGTCCCACGCACTCCACGTCGTTCGCCGCTCGTTCCCCGAGGAGCACAGAGTGAGTTCCCGAATGTCCCTGCGCCTGCTCGCAGGCGCCGCCGCGCTGGCCGTTGCCGTCACCGCGTGCGGTGGGCCCGCGCAGTCACCCGGGGGCTCGCAAGCGCCGGCCCCGCAGCAGGCAGCTCCCGGGATGCCGGTAACCATCGACCACGCCCTCGGGTCCACCACCATCACCGCCCCGCCACAGCGGGTGGTGACCGTCGGCTGGAGCGACCAGGACCCCGTGCTCGCGCTGGGCGTGCAGCCGGTCGGCACGACCGAGTGGTTCAACGAGCAACCGGGTGCGATCTTCCCGTGGGCCACCGGCGCCGCGAGCGGCCCCACCCCGGAGATCGTCTCGAACGCCGGTGAGATCAACTTCGAGAAGGTGGCCGCGCTGCGGCCGGACCTGATCCTGGCCCTGTACGAGGGTCTCGACCGGTCCGAGTACGACACCCTGTCGAAGATCGCGCCGACCGTGGCGCACTCGGCGCAGTACGACCCGTTCGGTGCCCCGTGGCAGGACATGACCCTCACCGCCGGGCGGGCGCTGGGCCGCGAGCAGCAGGCCATGGACCTCGTGGCCGACGTCGAGCGGAGGTTCGTCGCGGTCCGCGCCGCCCACCCGCAGTGGGCGCAGCTGACCATGCTGGTGATGGCCGCCGCGGAGGGCGGCACCTACCAGGTGTTCTCCCCCCAGGACCCGAAGTCCCGGTTCTTCGCCGAACTCGGCTTCAGGACCGAGCCGCCGTGGCTGGGCGCGCGGGTGCAGGACAACGTGGCCACGGTCAGCGCCGAGGAGTTCGAGCTGCTCGACGTCGACCGGCTGGCGTGGACCTCGGATCCGGACACGATGCAGGTCCTGCGCGACGACCCGATCTACAACCGGCTCGACGTCGTCCGCTCCGGACGGGTGAGCTACTTCGACTACACCACGCCCCCGTTCCCGGGCGCCGCGATCACCTTCAACAGCGTCCTGAGCATCCCCTACGCGCTGGAACAGGTCGTTCCCGAGCTGGAGCGGATGGACGCGCGCCGGTGACCGCGCCGAGCTTCGTGTGCGCGGACCGGGCAGGCAGGGCGGTCACAGGACGAGGACGAGCTTGCCGCCGGGCCGGCGGGACCGGCTGAGCTTGGCCGCCTCCTGGATCTGGTCGAGGGTGTAGGTGCGGGCGACCGATACGACCAGGACGCCTTCCCCGGCCAGCCGGGCGAACTCGCCCAGCCGCTCGTAGCGCATGTCGATGCGGGTGGTCCGGGCGCCCAGCTCGGCCGCGGCTGCGAAGTCCGAGACGGTCAGGACGCGGTCGGGGTCGCCGGTCAGCTCGATCAGGGTCGGCAGCGAGCCACCGGCCGGGCTCGCCTCGTCGGCGCGGTCGACCCGGCCGCCGGTCGGGGCCGTGTCCAGCGCGCGGTCGACCCGCCCTGCGGCCAGAGCGATGACGCGTTCGGCCATGCCCTCGCCGTAGCCGGTCACCCGGGCGCCGGCCGCTTCCAGAGCGGCGGTCCGGGTCGGCCCGGCGGTGGCGATCACCCGGACCCCCCGGTGCAGCGCCAAGCGTACGGCCGCTTCACCGACGGTGGAGCCCGCGCCGTGGACGAGCAGCAGCTCGCCCGGCTGCACGCCGAGGTCGTCGAGCGCGCGCCACGCCGTTTCGGCGGCCATCGGCAGCGCGGCGGCCTGCTCGGCGGTGACGCCCTCGGGCGTGCGTGCCCAGGCCGCCATCAGCGCATACTCGGCGGCTCCTGCCGTCGGGCCGTCGAAGATCGCCGGACCGAACACGCTCTCACCGATCTCGACGCCGGTGACGCCCGCACCGAGCGCGTCGACGGTGCCCGCGATCTCGAAGCCGAGCCCGCGCGGCAGCGGCGGCAGCCGATCGGCGAGGAGGCCGTCGACCGTGTGCCAGTCGGCCGGGGTCAGGCCGCACGCCCGCACGGCGATCCGGATCTGGCCGGGTGCCGGCTCCGGCGCAGGGACGTCGCGGAGCGCGATCACGTCCGGGGACCCGAACCGGTCGAACTGAAGAGCCTTCACGACGATCTCCCACATGACGACAGCATCTGTTGTCATTGACGGTAGCACCGTGATGACAGCTTCTGCTGTCATATCCTTGGCGGTATGCCGAGATGGGAGGCCGACGCGCAGGGCCGCCTCGAACGTGCGGCGCTCGAACTGTTCGAGACGCAGGGGTTCGAGCGCACCACGGTCGCGCAGATCGCGGGTGCCGCCGGCCTGAAGGAGCGCTCCTTCTACCGCTACTTCCCCGACAAGCGGGAAGTCCTCTTCGCCGGCAACCAGCTGGAGGCCCACCTCGTCGCCCAGGTCGAGGCGGCCGATCCGGAGCTCACGCCGTTCGAGGCACTGCTGAGCGCACTGGGGAGCGCCGACGAGGTCTTTCCGCGCGAGTTCCTGCTGCGGCGCACAGCGGTGATCGCCGCGAGCCCGGCACTTGCCGAGCGCGACCTGATCAAGCTCGCCGACATCGCCGACGCGCTGGCGCGGGCGCTCGAGCGCCGTGGCGTCGAGCCCGGCGAAGCACGCTTCGTCATCGACGTGGCGATAGTGATCTCCCGGCGGGCCACGTCCCGGTGGCTGACCGACCCGGACGCGCCGCTCTCCGAGCTCGTGACCCAGGCCGCTGCCGAACTGCGCACTGCGGTCGCGCCGTCAGCCCCGACGGTCCGCCGCGAAGAAGAGCAGCGCCCACCGGCTTCGACCTGAAAGGCCGAGGCCGGCCTCGACCCATGACCCTGGTCGAGGCCGGCCTCCTGCGCGAGCCACCGCAACGGATCTCCGTGGTGTCGATGACTCCCGACATGCCGGTCAGGCGGGGGTCTCGCCGGTGGCGATCAGGACCGCGCGGCCGAGGGTGTGCCCGAACATGGTGAAGCCGAGGACGGCCGGGGTGGCGTCCGCCGGCACGCCGATGGACTCGACGTCGAGGGCGTGCACCGCGACGAAGTAGCGGTGGGGCCCGTGCCCGGCCGGCGGCGCGGCGCCGATGAAGCGGGCCGCGCCGGCGTCGTTGCGCAGCTGGAAGGCGCCCTCGGGCAGGCCCGAGCCGGTGTCGTCGCCTGCGCCTTCGGGCAGCTCGGTGACGGCGGCAGGGATGTCGGCGACCGCCCAGTGCCAGAACCCGGACCCGGTGGGGGCGTCGGGGTCGTAGACGGTGACGACGTAGCTCTTGGTGCCTTCCGGGGCGCCGTGCCAGGACAGCTGCGGGGAGATGTCCTTCCCGCCCGGGACGCCGAAGATGCCGGAGTACTGGTCGGGCGACCAGGCGGCGCCGTCGGTGACGGTGGTGCTGGTGACCGTGAAGGAGGCCACCTCCGGGTGGCGGGCGAAGGGGTCGTTGGCGCTCATCGCGTCGTCCTCTCGAAGTGCTGTGGGTCGTCGGTCATGCGGGCGAGGCCCGGCCGCGAATGTCATGGGATTCCGGCGCCTCGCACCGCCGACACATCGATCATAGCACGGATAATCGATTATCGTTCGTCGTCAGGCGGCGTCCACGCTCGCGGTGAAGTCGAGGATCGCCTCGGCGACGTCGCGGGGAGCTTCCATCGCGGCGTAGTGCCCGACGCCGTCCAGCGTCACCGTCCGCACCTGCGCCCTGGCGACCTGGGCCAGGGTGTCAGCGGTGAACGAGCCGCCGCCCGCGCCCACCGCCAGCACCGGCATGCTCAGCCCCCGGTCCCGGGCGAGCTCCCTGATCTCGGGTCCCTCCTGCAGCATCGACCGGTAGAGGCCGCCGGCGCCGCGCCAGCCGTTCGGGCGGGAGTAGGTCCGGGCGAACTCCTCGACATCGCGGTCGGTGATCGCACCGGGTGTCGCGCTCATCGTGGTGAACACGAACCCACCCAAGAACTCGCGCTCGCGCCCGGCCAGCAGCATCTCCGGGATGCCGGGGGCGGCCAGCACGCCGATGTACCAGGTGCCGCCCCGGGTGACGTCCGCCAGCGCCTCGAGACCGAAGCCGGGAAGTCCCATCTCGATCCCGACGAGGCCGGCCACGTCCTGCGGATGGGTGGCGGCCAGGCGGAGGACCGTCGCCCCGCTGATGTCCTGCCCGACCAGGTGCACCGGCCCCACACCCAGGTGCGCGATCAGCTGGTGGAGATCCTCGGCCGCGGCCGCGCTGCCGTAGTCGCCCGGCTGGTTGTCGGAGTCGCCGAAACCGCGCAGGTCGACCGCGAAGACCCGATGGTCCGCCGCGAGCAGCGGGATGACCTCGCGGAAGGCCCACCACGTCTCGGGGAACCCGTGGACCAGCAGGATCGGAGATCCGCTCGTACCCGCTGACACGTAGTGCAGAGCCGTGCCGTTGACCTCGACCCGATGGTGCTCGACACCCGACACCGTCTCACCGACCGGCGCGATGACCATGGCTCCTCCAAATTCGACAGTCTGGGTGTCGAACGATAGACACCCAGACTGTCTTCTGTACAGGCGCCGCCGTACCCTTCGTCCGTGTCCCGGTCCGGCGCCGATCTGGCCCTGTCGCTGCTCGGCGGCTTCCGCACCCTGGTCGACGCCGCGATCACCGAGCTGTCCCGCCGCGGCTTCGACGACGTGCGCCCCGTGCACGACTTCGCCATGCGCGCGATCGCCGCGGGCGCCGACACCGCGTCCGAACTGGGTCGCAGCCTCTCGATCTCCAAGCAGTCAGCGGCACGGACGATCGCGGTGCTCCAGGAACGCGGATACGTGTCCCGCGAGCCGGATCCGCGCGACGCCCGGCGCAAACGCCTGCAGGTGACCGAGCTCGGGCTGGAAGTCCTGCACACCGGCGAGGAGATCTTCGACGGGCTGCGCGAGCAGTGGTCCCAGAAGATCGGCGCCGGTGCTTTCGAGACGTTCGAGACCCACCTGACGTCACTGGTCGGAGCACAGCCCGTGCGCTTCGACACGCCCGGCTGGATGGCCCGAGACCTGGGGTCCCGTCTCGAATGACGCCCGCGGGCCGCGGGAGCGCGGCGTTCTGCGGTGCGGCAGTCAGCGGGGTAGCGCTCCGATCAGCACGGTGTCGAGCAGCGACGCGAGCTCGTCGGCGAGGCCGAACGGCGGGGGTTCGGCGGTGATCCACCGACTGACCGCCGAGAAGTAGCCGAGAGCGATCAGCCGTCCCACCCAGAGCGGGTCGGCGCCCGGTCGCAGCCGCGCCCGTGAGTCGACGATCAGCTGGGCGAGATCGCCGCCGAGCGGGTGGTCGACCATCACGTCGGTGTAGCGCAGGGCGAGCGGCATGATCGCGGCGGTCTCGGCACGGCTGTCCTCGTTCAGCGCCGCCAGCGCGGCGAGGTACGTGCCGAGGACGTCCTGCACGGACGCGGCGTCCGGGGCGCGCTCTGCGAACGACCTGGCCGCGCGCAAGCGGCGGCGCTGCGCCCAGTCCTCGAGGAAGAGGACCTTCCGCGAGTAGTGGTTGAAGACGGTGGTGCGGGCGAGGCCCGCACGTGCGGCGACGTCGTCCATCGACGTCTCGTCGTAGCCCCGCTCGGTGAACAGCTCGATCGCCGCCGCGAACACGCGATCTCGCCGCTCGTTGCGCTTGCGCGTGCGCCGGGTGAGCGGTTCCGGATCGGCGGCGGGTGCCTCCACGGCGTTCGTCACGGCCCCAGTACAGCACGCGGCGACCACGAAGTTGTACTCGAGTCTTGCTTCGTGGTGCGAGCCGTCGTACCGTCCGTCCTCACGAAGTTGTACTGGAGTACGCCTTCGATGACGGACGGAGGTCGCACCGTGGCGACGACCGACGCGTTCACGCTGCTCACCCGGCACGCGGCCGCCCCTGCTCGGCCGTTCCTCGTGTTCTGCGACGGCGACGGGAGGACCAGCGAGATCTCCTACGCCGAGCAGGTCCGGTGCGCCCTCGGCACTGCGGAACTGCTGCGCCGCGAGGGAGTGGCCGCCGGCGACCGCGTGCACCTGATGACCGCGAACCGCCCCGAGTTCCTCGACGTGTTTTTCGGCTGCGCCGTGCTGGGCGCCGTCGTCGTGCCGGTCAACCCGCTGTCCACCGCCGACGAGGTGGCCCACCAGCTCGACGACGCCGGCGCGACCGTCGCGATCGCGGATCCGCAGCTGTGCGCCACCGTGCGATCCGCGGGGCGGGAGCACGTGCGCGTGCTGGACGTCGACGAGCTGGTGGCTGCCCGGCCGGCCGAGCCCGCCCCGGTCGCGCACATCCCGCGGTCGGGGGTCGCGGCGATCATGTACACGTCCGGGACGACGAGCCGCCCCAAGGGCGTGCTCGTCACGCACGAGAACTACGTGCGCGTCGGCACCGCGATGGCCGCCCACCTCGGCGTCACCGCAGAGGACCGGTGGCTGGTGACCCTGCCGCTCTTCCACGGCAACGCCCAGTACTACTGCCTGATGTCGGCGCTCGTCGCCGGCGGCTCGATCGCCCTCACCTCGCGGTTCTCCGCGACGGGGTGGCCGCGCCACGCCCGCGACCTGCGCCCGACGCTGGCCAGCCTGTTCGCCGCGCCCGTGCGGATGATCCTCGCCCGCGCCGCACCCGACCCGGTCGACGCCGACAACGCCCTGCGCCTGGTGCTGTTCGCCCAGAACCTCACCGACGCCCAGGCCGCGGAGTTCGAACGCCGCTTCGGCGCACCGCTCGTGCAGCTCTACGGCATGACCGAGACCGTGGTGCCGCCGTTCGTCAACCCGCCGGACGAGAACCGCCGCTGGGACTCGATCGGCCTCCCGCTGCCCGGCGTGCAGGTCCGCGTCGTCGACGCGGCCGGCAACCCGGTCCCGGCCGGCACCCCCGGCGAGTTGCTCGTCGGCGGCGAGCCGGGGACCGACGTCGCGCTCGGCTACCACGACCGGCCGCAGGAGACGGCCGCGCTGCTCGACGGCGGCTGGCTGCACACCGGCGACCTCGTCCGCCTCGACGCGGACGGTCGCGCGTACTTCGTCGACCGGGCCAAGGACATGGTGAAACGAGCCGGGGAGAACGTCGCCGCGAGCGAGGTCGAGCGCGTGGTGAACGAGCACCCGGCCGTCCTCGAGTGCGCGGTGCACGGCATCCCCGACCCGGTGCACGACGAGGCGATCGTCGCCCACGTCGTGCCCCGGCCGGGGCACCACCCGGAGCCGGACGAGCTGCTGGCCTGGTGCCGGGCCCGGCTGGCCCGCTTCAAGGTCCCCAGCCTCGTCGTCGTCCGCGACGAGCTGCCCCGCACCAGCGTCGGGAAGATCCGCAAGGACGTCCTCCGCGCGGAGATCACCCGGCCACCGACCCCCACCACCTGACGGAGGACCCGATGAGTGCAACGCTGCACGACCCGCCCGACCGCACCGGCCCCGCCGCGCTCGGCCCCGCGGGGGAGATCCGCCGCGGCTGGCGCGCGCTCACCGCCGCCACGGTGGGCATCGGCACCGGCGTCGCGGTGCTGCCCTTCTACACCAACGGCCTGTTCATCCCGGAGCTCGAGGCGGAGTTCGGCTGGAGCCGCAGCCAGCTCTCCTCGCTCCAGCTCGTCGGATCGACGATCATCGTGTTGACCGCGCCGCTGGTCGGCGCCGTCATCGACCGGTACGGGGTGCGCATCCCGTCGACGCTGTCCCTCCTCGCACTCGGCGCCGCCTACTTCCTGCTCGCCGCCGGCGGCGCCTCCTTCGCGGGCTACCTGCTGGTGTTCGCCCTGATGTTCCTGCTGGCCGCGGCGTCCACCCCGGTCTCGTTCACCCGCGCTGTGAACGAGCGGTTCGACCGGGCCCGCGGCCTGGCGCTCGGCGTCGCCCTGGGCGGCGCCGGCCTCGTGGCCTTCCTCGTCCCCCAGCTGCTCGGCGCCCGGATCGCCGAGGACTGGCGCAGCGGCTACCAGGTCCTGGGCGCCGCGGTGCTCGTCGGCGCGGTGCTCGTCCTCCTGCTGATGCCCCGCCCTACCGCCGCCCGTTCGACCGAACCGGTCCGCACGGCGGCACCGGGGATCGCACCCGTGCTGCGCACCGCCCTGTTCGCCCGCCTCGCGGCGGCCTTCCTCACGCTCGCGCTCGCCGTCGGCGGGCTCACGCTGCACCTGGTCCCCATGCTGCGCGACGCCGGCGTGGCCCCGGCGTCCGCCGCGGGCACCGCCGGGCTCGTCGGCATCGCGGTGATCGTCGGACGGGTGTCGGTCGGGCTGCTCGTCGACCGGTTCTTCGCCCCGCGCGTCGCCGCCGCCGTGCTCACCGTGGCCGCAGCCGGCTACCTCGCGCTGCTGCTCGGCGGGCCGGGACTCGCCGCCGCGGCTGCGCTCGGCGTCGGCCTCGCGCTCGGCGCCGAGGTCGACCTCATCGGCTACCTCACCGCCCGCTACTACGGGATGGCCCGCTACGGCCGGCTGTTCGGCGTGTTCTACGCCGTTTTCACCCTCGGCGTGGGCGCGAGCCCTCTGCTGATGGCGTGGCTGCGCAGCGCCACGGGCGGATACGGCGTCGCGCTCCTCGTGGCCGTCGGGCTGCTCGCCGTGGCGGGCGCGCTGCTCGCCACGGCGCCGCGGTTCCCCGCCCCCGGACAGGAGGAGCTCCCGTGAGGTGGGTGACCTACGACGGCGGCGCCGGACCGCGGGCGGGCCTCGTCGACGGCGAGACCGTCCGCGGCCTCCCGGCCGCCGTGACGCTGCTGTCGCTCCTTGGCGACGACGGCGAGACCCTCGCCGAGGCCGGCGCGGCCGCCCGCCGCGAGCCCGTCGAGGTCCGGCCCCTCTCGGACATCCGGTTGCTCGCCCCGATCCCCCGGCCGCCGTCGATCCGGGACGGGCTGTGCTTCCTGGACCACCTCCGCGGCTGCTACCGGGCGATGGGCCGCTCCACGCAGCTGCCTCCGGTCTGGCTGGAGACACCGGCGTTCTACTTCGCCAACCCCGCAGCCGTCGTCGGCCCGCACGACGACGTCCCGGTCGCCCCCGGCAGCACGCTGTTCGACCTCGAGCTCGAGGTAGGTGCGGTCATCGGGCGCGGCGGGCGCGACCTGCACCCCGACACCGCCGAGCGACACATCGTCGGCTACACCCTCTACAACGACTGGACCGCACGCGACCACCAGCAGCGCGACATGGCCCAGGGCATCGGCATGGGCAAGAGCAAGGACAGCGCGATCACCCTCGGGCCGGCCCTGGTCACCGTCGACGAGCTGGAGCCCCATCGCCGCGACGGTCGCCTGGCCTTCGAGCTCAGCGCCACGGTGAACGACCGGGAGATCGCGAAGGGGTCGCTCGCCGACATGGACTGGACCTACGGCGAGCTGCTCGCCTTCGTCTCCCGGGGCACCGAACTGGTGCCCGGCGACGTGATCGGCTCGGGCACCGTGCCCGGCGGTTGCCTGCTCGAGCACGTCGACACCCCGGAGATGGCCTCGTTCACCGGCTGGCTGCAGCCCGGCGACGTCGTCTCGCTGCGCGGCGACGGCCTCGGCGAGACCCGGCAGGTCGTCCGGCCCGCACCCGCCTTCGTCCCGCTCAGCACCCGCACCTGACCCACAAGGAGGAACCGTGCCCACCCTGATCGACATCACCCGCACGATGGACCCGCAGAACCGCGCCATCGTGCACGAGTCCTTCCGCGCCCTCGAGGCCGTCCTCGCGCCGAGGATCACCTACCTCCGTCCCGAGGACGGCGGCCGCGACCGCATGACGGCCATATTTGGCTGCAGTCCCGACGACCTCCCCGACGGCGAGGGCTGGGGCGAGGACCTGCTGACCGAGATGAACACCCACTGCGGCACCCACGTCGACGCGCCGCTGCACAGCGGCCGCCTGGTGGAGGGCAGGCCCGCCCGCACCATCAGCGACATCGGCCTCGACGAGCTGTTCCGCCCCGGCATGGTGCTCGACGTCCGCGACTGGGTGCAGCCGGGCGAAGCCATCCCCATCGAGGGCCTCGATGCCGCGATCAAGGCGACCGGCCGCGAGATCGAGCACGGGGACGCCGTGCTCATCCGCACCGGCCAGGAGCGCTACACCCCGGCCGACCGCGAGTTCTACTTCTACCCGGGCATGACCGGCGACGCCACGCGCTACCTCACCTCGCGGGGGGCCACCGTTCTCGGCACCGACGCCCTCGCCTGGGACCGCCCCTTCCCGGTGATGAAGAAGGCCTTCGAGGAGACCGGCGACCCGGCCCAGATCTGGGACGGCCACTTCGCCATCCGGGACAAGGAGGCGTTCATCGTCCAGCAGCTGACCAACCTCGCCGCGCTCCCGCTGACCGGCTTCACCGTGGGCTTCTTCCCCATCAAGCTCCCGGGCACCAGCGCCGCACCCGCGCGCGCCGTCGCCTTCGTCGCCGACTGACCCCGCCCATCGCGCCCGAGGAACGGATCACCCGGCGGCGCGATCACCCTGCTGCGCCGCGATCTCGGCCAGGATCGGCGTGGCCGTGGTGGCGGCGTGGATCCCGATGACGCTGACGATGGCGAGCACCTCCATGATCTCCCCCGCCGTGGCGCCGAGGCGGACCGCGTTCTGCATGTGCAGCTTCAGCCCCGGCACGTACAGGTGGGTGGCCGATGCGTCGAAGGCGATGTAGATCAGCTCCTTGACCTTCGGCGGCAGCGTGCCGGTGCGCCACGGCACCGAGGAGAACTCGGTGTAGGCCTCGAAGAGGTCGGGGTCGAGCTCCAGCAGGCCGTCCCAGAACTCGTGCCAGTAGCCGCGGTTCGCGGTGAACTCGGCCTTGAGGCGCTCACGGCGGTCGTCCAGCGGGGCCGGGCCGTCGCGCAGGCCCTCCTCCTGCAGCACCTCCAGCAGCAGCGGCACGCCGATGTTGCTCGCGTGGATGCCGAGGGTGGAGGTCAGCTCGATGACCTCCATGATCTCCTCGCGGGTCGCGCCGTGCCCGAACGCCGCGGCGATGTGCTGGCGGATGCCCGGCTCGTAGAGGTGGGTGGCCGCGGCGTCGGCCGCGATGTAGACGAACTCCTTGACCTTCGGCTCCAGGTGCGACTCCCCCGTCCACGGGACGGCGGAGAAGCGCAGGTAGGCGCGGACGAACTCGGGATCGAGCTCCAGCATGCGCTGCCACGGCTCGCCCCAGGTGCCCCGCACCTGTACGAACTCGTCCTTGATCTGCTGCTGTTCGGGCGTGAGCGACACGGGACTCCTCCGGAGGGAGTGTCGGAGAGGGGATCAGGAGTGCAGGCGCGCGAGCGCGGTGCGCGCCGCGTTGTGGATGTGGCGGGCGCACGCCGCCGCGGCCGCGTCGGCATCGCCGGCCTCGACCGCGTCGACAACGGCGCGCAGCTCAGCGGCCGCCTCCCGCGGCCGGCCGGGCGCGGCGAGCGACGTGGCCCGCAGCAGCCGCACCCGGGCCTGCAGCCCGGCGAGCGTCTCCTGCAGCGGCCGGCTGCCCGACCCGGCGAGCAGCACCTCGTAGAAGCGGTCCTTGGCGTGCAGCTGGTCCTGCGGGTCGCCCGCGTCGGCGGTGCGCTCGATCTCGCCGACGGCCGCGCGCAGCGCCGCCACCTGATCGGCGGTGGCCCGCTGCACGAACCGCTGCACCGCGAGCGCCTCGAGCGATGCACGCATCTCGTACAGGTCGGCGGCGTCGTCCGGCGACAGGGCGGTGACGATCGCGCCGCGCTGCGGCACCACCGTGACCAGCCCCTCCGCGGCGAGCTGGCGCAGCACCTCGCGGACGGTGGCGCGGGAGACCCCGAGCTGCTCCACCAGCTCGCGCTCCACGAGCCGCTGGCCCGGCTGCAGCCGGAACCCGAGGATGGCGTCGCGCACCAGCGTGACGACCTGCTCGCGCAGCGGCGCGGCGACGCGGCCGATCTGGTCTGCGGACCAGACCGTCGACGCCGGGCTGCCGTCCACGCTCACCCTCCCCTCTCCTGCCGCAACCATCGCACGATCTCCGTGTGGTCCGCAGCGGGGCCCAGCGCCGCGGCCGCCTCCGTCCACAGCTCGACCGTGCGCGCGGCGAGCGCCGACGGCGCCCCGGTCGCCTCGGCGAGGCCGAGCGCGATCCGGATGTCCTTGAGCATGAGCCCGAGGGCGAACCCGGAGTCGAACGTGCCGGGCAGCACGAAGTTCGGCCACTTGTTCTCGGTGGACCCGCTGCGCCCGCTCGAGCCGTTGACGGCGTCCAGCATCACGGCGGGGTCCAGCCCGAACCGCTGCCCGGCGAGCAGCGCCTCCGAGCTGGCCAGCAGGTGCGCCGCGGACATCAGGTTGTTGAGCGCCTTGAGCGCGTGGCCCGCGCCCACCGGGCCGACGTGGCGCATCCGCCCGAGCACGGCGAAGAACGGCCCGAGCGGGGCGACGACGTCCTTCGGCCCGCCCACCATGATCGTCATCGTGCCGGCGGTGGCACCGGAGACACCGCCGGAGACGGGCGCGTCGACCAGCACCGCGCCCCGCGCCGCGACCTCCTCGGCCAGCGCGCGGGTCCGCAGCGGCTCCGACGAGCCCATGTCGACGAGCACGGTGCCGGGGGCGAGCGCGTCGAGCAGCCCGGCCCCCAGCGCGACGGCCTCGACGGCGGCCGAGTCCGGCAGCATGAGGACCACGACCGGCACGCCGTCGGCCACCAGCGCGGCCTCCTCCACCAGCGTGACGACGCCGGCGAGCTCCGGGCGGGACGCCGTGTCGTACCCGCGCACGGCGACCCCGGCCGCCGCCAGCCGCTGCACCATCGGCGTGCCCATCCGGCCGAGCCCGACGAACCCCACGGCCGGCGGGAGGCCGGCGTGCTCACCCATCGGCGCCCTCCGCCGCGATCTCGCCGAGCACCCGCTCGGCCACCCGGAACGACTCCAGTGCCGCGGGCACGCCGCAGTAGATCGCGGCCTGCAGCAGCGCCTCCTGGATCTCGGCCTCGGTGGCACCGTTGGTGATCGCGCCGCGCACGTGCACGCCGAGCTCGTGGTTGCGGCCCAGCGCGGTGAGCATCACCAGGTTGAGCAGGCTGCGGGTGCGCCGGTCCAGCCCGGGCCGGCCCCAGACGTCACCCCAGCAGGCGCGCGTGACGAACTCCTGCACGGGGCGGGAGAAGTCGCTCACCGCGGCCAGTGAGCGCTCGACGTGCGCTTCGCCGAGGACCTCCTTGCGGATCGCGAGCCCCTGCTCGTAGCGCTGGTCGGTCATCGGCCGTCCCCCCGGTAGTCGTCCTCGCTGACCTCGTCCAGCCACACGGTCGGCCCGAGCGACACCGCGATGTGCGTCATCACGGTGTTGACCGTGCCGCCGTGCCAGTGCCGCTCCCCCGGCGGCACCCACACCACGTCCCCGGCGCGGATCACCTGCGGCCGCTCGCCGTGGGTGCAGACCCAGCCCAGGCCCGCGGTGACCACGAGGATCTGCCCCGCGGTGTGGTGGTGCCAGTAGGTGCGCGCGCCCGGCGTGAAGGTCACCGAGTTGATCGTGTTGCCCTCCGCGGTGGTGGGCAGCACGGGATCGCCCCACACCGTGCCGGTGAAGGTCTCCGTGCGAGCCTGGGTCGGGGTGGTCTCGGGGGCCCGCCCCCGGACGATCTGCACTGCCTCTCAGTCCTTCCCCTGGTCGTGGACGCGGACGCCGCCGGCCACGTCGCCGAACGCGTCGACCACGCGGTTGCTGATCTGGTCGCCGTAGCCGAGGTTCTCGGCGAGCCCGAAGCTCGCCAGCGGTCCCGCCGCGTTGAGGCTCGGCACCCCGAGCCGCCCGACGAGCTCGACGTAGAGCGCCACGTCCTTGGTCATGAGCCGGCCGGTGAGCCCGCCCTCCAGGTAGTCCCCGCGGACGATGTGCGGGAACCGGCTGCGGGTCGCGAAGCTCGCGCCGCTGCTGGAGTTGAGGACGTCGAGCAGCTGCGGCAGGTCGAGCCCGGCCAACCGGGCGGCCACCATCACCTCGGCGGTGGCCGCGAGGGTCACCGCGTTGAGGAAGTTGTTGAGCAGCTTCGCGGTGTGGCCCGCCCCGGGTCCGCCCATGTGGTGCACGTGCGCCGCGATCGGCGCGAACACCCAGTCGAGCTCGGCGAGCGCGTCCGCGTCGCCGCCCGCCATGATCGTCAGGCTGCCCTGCTCGGCGGCTGCCGCCCCGCCGGAGATCCCGGCGTCGAGGTAGCGGACGCCGGCGGCGGCCGCCTCGGCGTGCAGCGCCGTGGTCGACGCCGGTGAGGCGGTGGAGAGGTCGACGATCGTCGCACCCGGTCGCGCCGCGGCCAGCAGCCCGTCCGGGCCGCGGACCACCGGCTCGACCACGTGGCTGTCCGGTAGGGACATCAGCACCACCGGCGCCGCCGCGGCGACCTCCGCCGGTGAGCCGGCCGCCCGCGCGCCGACCGCCTCGGCCGCGTCCGGTCGCGGGTCGAACCCGACCACCTCGATCCCGGCGCCCACCAACCGCCGCGTCATCCGCCCGCCCATGTTCCCGAGGCCGACGAAGCCCACCGTCCGCCCGGTCACGCGAACCACCCCGGGTGCATCCGCTCGTCGCCGGGCCGTGGGTCCCACGCGCCCGCGCCGCCGGAGGGCCGCACGGTGCTCACCGCCGCCGCCCCACCGTCGACGGACACCACTTCACCGGTCATGTACGCCGCCCCGTCGCCCAGCAGGAACGCGACCACGGAGGCGATCTCCTCGCCGGTGCCCGCCCGCCGCAGCGGGGTGGTCGACGCGCGCCGCACCATGTCGTCCCCGCCGCCGGGCCCGTTGCCAGCCGCCGCGAACAGCGCGGTGGGCACGATGCCCGGCGCCACCGCGTTGACGCGCACGCCGATCGGCCCCCCGTAGAGCGCAGCCCCCTTGAGCACCCCGAGCACGCCGTGCTTGGAGGCCTGGTAGGCGAGCAGGTCGTCGCTGCCGCGAAGGGATGCGATGGACGCGGTGAGCACGATCGCCCCGCCGCTGCGCTGCTCCTCGTACCGGCGGAACGCCGCCCGCACCCCGAGGAACACCCCGCGCAGGTTGATCCCGACGACCCGGTCCCAGTCGGCGACCGACAGCTCGGTCAGCCGGGTCAACGGGCCCGGCACCCCGGCGTTGAGGTGGTGCAGGTCGATGCGGCCGAACGCCGCGAGGCCCGCCGCCACCGCCGCGTCGACGTCGGCCTCCTGCGACACGTCCCCGGTGCACACCACGGTCTCGACCGGCAGGTCGGCGGCCAGTGCCTTCAGCCGGTCGCCGTCGACGTCCTGCAGGACGAGCCGCACCCCCTCCGCCGCGAGCCGCCGCGCGCTCGCCGAGCCGATGCCGCCCGCGGCCCCGGTGACGAGGCAGACCTTCCCGTCCAGGCTCACGCCGCTCCCTCCGTCGTTCCCGCCACCCGGACGACCAGCTCGCCGAGCCCGGAGGGCAGCCCGCCCACCCGCTCGGGGAAGCGCCGGCCGACATCGGCATCGTGCCCGGCCACGAGCAGCCGCCCGCTGTCCTCGCACATCTCGCGCAGCACGTCGAAGCCCCGGTACATGTCCGCCAGGTCGGCCACGACGAAGAACGGGCGGTCGCGCTCCAGCTCCTCGTAGAAGTGCAGGGCGTCGGCGGCCAGCACCACCGCCTCCCGCTCCCCGGTCGCGACCTGCGCCACGAGCTGGCCGGGCGTGTGCCCGCCGACCACCACCAGCTGGATGCCGGGCGCGAGGTCGCAGGTGCCCTCGACGAGCCGCAGCCTGCCCTGCTCCCCCGCCGCGGCGAGGTGCGCCAGCTCGTCGGGCTCCGTCGAGTGGGCGAACTGCATGCGCCGCGCGTAGGGACCGGTCCAGAACTCGTACTCGCGCCGGGCCAGCACGATCTCCGCGTTGGGGAACCGGTGCAGGTTGCCGATGTGGTCGTAGTGCGCGTGGCTGACCACGAGCCGGTCGACCGCCGCCGCGTCCACGCCGAGCGCGGCCAGCGCCTCGACGGGGTCGGCCAGCAGGCTGCGCCGCCTGCGCGCCCCCGCCTCCGCGCCGAACCCGCAGTCGACCACCACCGTGCGGCCGGCGTTGCGCACGACCCAGAAGAAGTAGTCCATGGCGATCTCGGCATCGGGCTCGCCGTAGAGGTGGTAGTTGAGGTAGCTCTGCGCCTTGGTGGCGGTGCGGGTGCCGTAGCGGACGGCGAGGACCTCGTAGGCGGCTGTCACGGACGCACCTCGGCCGGCGCCACCGCGGCCGCACCGTCGATGCGGCGCCCGCGCACCTCGGGCAGCCACCGGGCGAGCGCGAGCGTGGCGATCGCGGCCACCACCACCATGTACAGGGCCGGCAGCGTGCTGCTGCCCGTGCTGCTCGCGATGGCAGCGGCGATCAGCGGACCGGGTCCGCCGATGAGGGCGAGGCCCAGGTTGAAGCCGATCGCGCTGGACGTCGAGCGCGTCTCGGCCGGGAACAGCTCCACGAGCATGCACACCGTCGTCACGCTCACCATCGACTGGAACACCGCGAACAGCACCATCCCGCCGACGACCCCGGCCGCGGTGCCCGTTCCCATCAGCACGAACGCGGGGATGCTGACGACCGCGAGCCCGAACCCGCCGACGAGGTTGACCCGGCGCCTGCCGAACCGGTCGGAGACCGCGCCCGCGATCGGGCACAGCAGCGCGTAGCAGACGAGGCCGGTGGCGACGAGCACCAGTGCGCGCGGCCGGGACAGCTCCACGGTCGCGGTCAGGTAGGTGACGACGTACGTGGCGAGGTAGTAGAAGCCGAGCCCCTGGACGCTGGAGAACGCGAACGTCAGCGCGATCGCCCGGACGTCACGGCCCGACTGGCGCAGCGGCGCCTCCGCACGGGCCCCGGCCTCGACGAGCCGCTGGAACACCGGCGTCTCGTCGATCCGCAGCCGCACCCAGGTTCCGACGGCGGTCAGCGGCACGGCGACGAGGAACGGGATGCGCCAGCCCCACGCCGACATCTGCTCCGTCGTGAGCGAGAGCTCGAGGGTGAGCACGAGCAGGCCGCCTGCGCACGTCGCGAGCGCGGCGGTCGCCGAGATCACGCTCGCGAACCGCCCACGCCGCTCCACCGGCGTGTGCTCGATCAGGAACGCGGCCGAACCGGTCCACTCCGCTCCGGCCGAGAAGCCCTGCACGCAGCGCAGCAGCACCAGCAGCACCGGGGCGAGCAGCCCGGCGCTCTCGAACGTGGGCAGCACCCCGATCAGCGTGGTCGCGAGCCCCATGAGGCCGATCGAGAGCGTCAGCAGGGCCCGGCGTCCCAACCGGTCCCCGACCGCCCCGAGCACGAACCCGCCCAGCGGGCGCATGAAGAACGCGACCCCGAACACCGCCAGCGACGCCAGCAGCGACGCGGCCGGGCTCGCCCCGGGGAAGAACAGCCGTCCCAGCGTGGCCGCCAGGAAGCCGTAGATCGCGAAGTCGAACCACTCCGTGAAGTTGCCGACCGCCGTCGCCAGTGCAGCCACCCGCCGGGCCGCACCGTCCTCTGCACCGTGCTTCATCGCACTCCCTCGTCGACGAGTTGGACGGACTGTCAGGCTGTCAGACAATCCTGCGTCGCGGAAGGTGTTCCGGGTCACACGAAGACGCCCCGGCCCGCCGCGGATGCGGCGGACCGGGGCGTCGGATCGAACGGTTACCGCAGGTCGAACCGGTCCAGGTTCATGACCTTGTCCCAGGCCTTGACGAAGTCGCGCACGAACTTCTCCTTCGCGTCGTCGGCCGAGTACACCTCGACGATGCCGCGCAGGATCGAGTTCGAGCCGAAGACCAGGTCCACCGCGGTGGCGGTGCGCACCACGGCGCCCTGGGCGTCACGGGCCTCGTAGACGCCCTCCTCGTCCTTCGACGTGCTCCACTCGACCCCGAGGTCGAGCAGGTTGCGGAAGAAGTCCTGCGACAGGATCCCCGGCCGGTCGGTGAAGACGCCGTGCGCCGTGCCGCCGGTGTTCGCGCCCAGCACGCGCAGGCCGCCGACCAGCAGGGTCAGCTCCTTCGCCGTGAGCTCGAGCATGTAGGCGCGGTCGACGAGCAGCGTCTCCGGAGACAGCTTCAGGTCCGGGGCGATCCAGTTGCGGAAACCGTCGGCGCGGGGCTCCAGGTACTGGAACGTGTCGACGTCGGTCTGCTCCTGCGAGGCGTCGGTGCGCCCGGGCGCGAACGGCACGGTGACCTCCACACCTGCGTCGGCGGCGGCCTTCTCCACGGCGGCGGCACCGGCCAGCACGATCGTGTCGGCGAGCGAGACGGGCTTGCCGAACGCCTGGCGGACCTCGTCGAGCTTGGCGATGACCTCCTGCGTGCCGGCGTTGACCGGCCAGCTCGCCTGCGGCTCGAGGCGGATGCGGGCGCCGTTCGCGCCGCCGCGCTTGTCGGTGCCGCGGTAGGACGCGGCCGACGACCAGGCGGTGTGCACGAGCTGCGAGACCGTGAGGCCGGAGGCGAGGATCTGCTTCTTGAGGTCGGCGGCGTCGGACTCCGACAGCAGCTCGTGCTCGACCGGCGGGAGCGGGTCCTGCCAGAGCTGGACCTCCTGCGGCACCCACGGGCCGACGTAGCGCGAGACCGGGCCCATGTCGCGGTGCAGCAGCTTGAACCAGGCCCGCCGGTAGGCGTCGGCGAAGTACTCGGGGTCGTCGCGGAACCGCTCGGCGATCTTGCGGTACTCCGGGTCGGTGATCAGCGCGAGGTCGCTCGTCAGCATCATGGGCGGGTTCTTCTTGCCCTCGATGTGCGCGTCGGCCACGAGCTCCTGGCCCTCGGGCTGCTTCGGCTTCCACTGCTTGGCGCCTGCCGGGCTCTCGGTGAGCTCCCACTCGAAGCCGAGCAGCGTCTCCCAGTAGCTGTTGTCCCACTGGGTGGGCGTCGGGGTCCAGGCGCCCTCGAGGCCGCTGGTGATCGTGTCGGCGCCCTTGCCGGTGCCGAACTGGTTCTTCCAGCCGAGCCCGCCGGAGTGCACCGGGCAGCCCTCCGGCTCCGGGCCGACGAGGTTCGGGTCGCCGGCGCCGTGCGCCTTCCCGAACGTGTGCCCACCGCCGATGAGGGCGACGGTCTCCTCGTCGTTCATCGCCATCCGGCCGAACGTCACGCGGATGTCGTGGGCCGACGCGAGCGGGTCCGGCTGACCCTTCGGGCCCTCCGGGTTGACGTAGATCAGACCCATGGTGACGGCGCCGAGGGCACCCTCGAGCTCGAGCGGAGCGTCGCCGCTGTAGCGCTCGTCGCCGAGCCAGGTGTCCTCCGGCCCCCAGAAGACCTCCTCCGGCTGCCACACGTCCTCGCGGCCGAAGGCGAAGCCGAGGGTCTCGAAGCCCATGTCCTCGTGGGCCACGTTGCCGGCGAGCACGAGCAGGTCGGCCCAGGACAGGCTGCGGCCGTACTTCTGCTTGACCGGCAGCAGCAGGCGGCGGGCCTTGTCGAGGCTGGCGTTGTCCGGCCAGCTGTTGAGCGGGGCGAAGCGCTGGGCGCCGTCACCGGCACCGCCGCGGCCGTCGACCTGGCGGTAGGTGCCCGCGGAGTGCCACGACATGCGGATGAACAGCGGGCCGTAGTGGCCCCAGTCGGCGGGCCACCAGTCCTGCGACGTGCGCATGACCTGGACGATGTCGGCCTTGACCGCGTCGAAGTCCAGCTGGGAGACGGCCTGCTTGTAGTCGAAGTCCTCGCCGAGCGGGTCGGAGTCGCGCGAGGGCTTGTTGAGGACGGTCAGGTCGACCTGGTTCGGCCACCAGTCGCGGTTGGACCGCGGGCGGGCGTCCTGGTGGAAGGTGGGACCGGGGATGGCCGGGTTCTCGCTCTCGCTCCGGCTCGCGGTGTCGTCGGTACCCTGCGGGCTCGCGGACTCGTCACGGGGCTTCGGGTCGGTCACGGCGGGGTTCTCGCTCTCGGGGGGCACGAAGGTCCTTTCAGGGGCCTGTGGTGGGTGCGTCTGGTCGGGCGGGCGCGCGGTCAACGGCCCGCGGGTGCGGACTGGCAGGCGGGGCAGAGGCCCCAGTACACGACCTCGGCCTCGTCGATCACGAAGCCGCCGTCGTCGGCCGCGGTCAGGCAGGGAGGCTCCCCGACCGCGCAGTCGACGTCGCGCACGGTCCCGCACGAGCGGCACACGAGGTGGTGGTGGTTGTCGCCCACG
Source organism: Pseudonocardia cypriaca (assembly GCF_006717045.1). Lineage (NCBI taxonomy): Bacteria > Bacillati > Actinomycetota > Actinomycetes > Pseudonocardiales > Pseudonocardiaceae > Pseudonocardia > Pseudonocardia cypriaca. The sequence goes on along the minus strand of NZ_VFPH01000001.1, from coordinate 1,075,795 downwards.
CGGGCCTCGTAGCGGGCGACCGAGCCGGCCGGCTGGATGCGGCGGACCAGACCGGCGTCGGTCAGGGCACGCAGGACGTCGTACACGGCCTGGTGCGACACCGACCCGAGCCGCGCCCGGGTCGCCGCGAGCAGCGTCTCGGTGTCGGCGTGCGGGTGCTCCTGCACCGCCATCAGCACCGCCTTGCGTGGCGCGGTGACCCGCAACGCGGCGTCTCGAAGGAGACGCTCGGCCTGCTGGGGGTTCTCCACAACACCGATCTCAACACAAAGAACGGACTGGATCAAGTCCAGAAGAGGCCGTGTCGGAACTCCCACCACATCCGCTCAGAGGAGTTCGCTCACCCCGTCACCCGGGCATGACGCCCCCGACTCCCCGGCGCCCGCCCCGCGGCGAACCGCTTCCGCACCAGCACCCACGCGGTCACCGTGGCGAGGGCGAACAGCACCCCCGCGATGAGGACGTAGAGGTACACGCCGGTCGCCGAGTTCTGCGGGGCGCCGTCCACCACGGTGGCGGTGGCGTTGAGCACCGCCGTCGAGGCGACGGTGACGACGACACCTCCGAGGGAGAGCATGACCGACACCAGACCGGAGACCACGCCGTGCCGCTCGGGCGGCGCGAGGGCGGTCGCCAGGTTGAACCCGGAGGTGCCGACCGCGCCTGCGGCCATCCCGAGCAGCCCGACCGAGGCGATCGCGATCGGGAACGACGACACCCCCGCCAGCATCCCGAAGGTTGCGACCGTCCCGATCGCGATACCGCCGAGGAGGGTCCGTGCGGGGCCGATCCGGCCGGCGAGCCACCCGGCGAACGTGCCACCGAGCACGATGCCCGGTGCCGGTGCCGCGAACAGCAGCGCGACCGGACCGGCGTCGCCCAGCCCGTACCCGAGCCCCAGTCGTGGCGACACCTCGGCGATGAGGCCCGTCAGCTGCAGCACGCTCTGGAACGAGCCCGCGGCGAGCACCACGGCCAGCAGGGTCAGCACGAGCGGCCTGCTCAGCGCCCGGAGGTCGACGATGGGCTCCTCGACCCGCAGGGCCAGGACCACCCAAGCGGCGAGGGCGGCGACACCGGCCACGAGCAGGACGATCATGCCCCCGGTCAGCCACCCGAGCTCCTGCCCGAGGCTGATGTAGCCGAGCACCGCCGCGAGGCCACCCCCGAGCAGCAGCGCCCCGACCACGTCGACGCTGCCGCTGCTGCGGATCGGCGACTCCGGGACGAACAGGCGAACGCACAGCCCGGCAGCCGCGGCCAGGGCGACCGACACGACGAACACGCTCTGGAAGCCGAACCGATCGATGAGCGGGGTCATCAGGAACGGCTCGACGATCCCGATGACCGCGGAGGCGGACGTCACGATCCCGATGGCGGTCATCGCCACCCGCGGGGCGCTGATCTGGCGCGTGAGCGCCACCGTGAGGAACACCACGGCCATCGCAGAACCCTGGAGGAGCCGCCCCACCAGGAAGACCCCGAGGTCGGTCGCGACGAGGCAGATCACCGAGCCCGCGCCCGAGACGAATATCGTCGCCAGTAGCACCCGGCGCTTGCCGAAGATGTCGGCGCTCTTCGCGAGCAACGGTGACCAGATGGCTCCCGCCAGCAGCGCGCTCGCGTTCAGCCACGCGGCCTGGTCCGTCTCGAAGTGCTCGAGCATCTGCGGCAGGACCATCAAGGGAGTGGTGACGGCCGTGTCGGCCATGCGGTTGGCGAGGGTGAGAACGGCCAGCCAGCAGATGAGGCGCCCGCTCCACCGGCGCTCCTCGACCACCCGAGGCAGCACGACCGTCGCGTCATCCGCCGACGGGTTCTCCCCTGCTGCGGGGCGGGTGGAGGTGGTCCGTGCGGGCGGCGTGTTCCATTCACGGCGAGCGTCGCGTGCGCCGCGGCCCGCAGCCTGCGTTCCGCCGGGGAACAGGTGCCTGCCGCGCTGCGGGTGGCTCACCGTGCTGCGGCGTTCGACGCTCGAAGGCGCTCGTTGCGCGCGGCGATGGCCTCCCAGGTGAGCGGCGTCTGGCGCTCGCGGCCCTGCTCGACCCGCTCCTGGGCCGCGGTGACGTACGGACGCTGCCGGGCCTCGTACCGTTCGAACGCGGCGGCGTGGTCCGCTCCGCACCGTTCCAGCTCCTCGGCGAGGAACCAGGCGCCGGTGAGCGCGAGCGAGGTGCCCCGGCCGGAGAGGAAGGCCGCGCAGTGCCCGGCGTCCCCGACGAGGGCGACGCGGCCGTGGTGCCAGGACGGCATGTGGATCTGGCTCGCGGAGTCGAAGAAGAGCTCGGGGTCGGCGCGGGCCGCGTCGAGCAGCTGGGGGATCTTCCACGACGTGTGGCCCGCGAAGGCGTCGACGAGGATCTTCTTCTGGGCGTCCAGGTCGCGGTGGTCGAAGTCGAGCCACTCAGAGCGGAAGGTGAACGACGCCAGCGCCATGCCCTTGAACCGGGCGATGCCCACCATCCGGCCGGGGACGTTGTACAGGGTGACGCCGTCCGGCCCGGTCTCGCCGGGGAGGTTGGCGAGTGCGATGTAGACACCGAGGTGGCGCAGGTAGTCCTGCTCGGGCCCGAACACCAGCCCGCGTACCGCGGAGTGCTGGCCGTCGGCACCGAGCACCAGGTCGTACCGTTCGGCGCGACCGGACCTGAAATGCACGTCGACGCCGTCGCCGTCGTCGGTCAGCGCCTCCATCGAGTCGCCGAAGCGGATCGTCGCCGTGTCCGGGAGCGCGTCGGCGAGGATGTGCACCAGGTCCCCGCGGGCGATCTCGATGTCGTCGTCGGAGTCGCTCACCACCGCCATCGGGATGCTGGCCACCGGCCGACCGTCGGCGTCGACGAACTGGTTGGCCTCGCTCATCCGGATCCGCTGTTCTCGGACCTTCGCGAGCAGGCCCATCCGGTCGACGATCTCGATGGCGTCGCCCCGGATGTCGATGGGTGTGCCCTTCACCCGCAGCCTGCGGGCGTACTCGACGACGGTGACGTCGTGGCCGCGGGCGCCGAGGTCGAGTGCGCCGGCGAGCCCGGCGACGCCGGCTCCGGACACGAGGATCTTCACGGTAGGGCCTCCGTCGGCTACTAAAACAACAATCTGTTGCTTTAACCGACCGTACGCGCCACCCTCGTACACCCGCAACGCGGGCTCGACGACAATCAGCGCCCGAGCCGACGGCAGGAGGTGAGCCACTGATGGCCAGCACCGTGGACCGGCCGTCAGCGCGTCGTCCCGGTGGTCGCACCGCGCGGGTGCGAGCGCAGATCCTCGCCGCGACCGCCGAGCTCGTCGCGCGCGACGGCATCGCGGGCTTCCGCTACGAGGAGGTCGCCGAGCTCGCCGGCGTGCACAAGACCAGCGTGTACCGCAACTGGCCCGACCGCGAGGAGCTGGTCGTCGAGGCCCTGCTGGCGTACGCCGACGACCTCGGGTCGGTCGCCGACACCGGCGATCTCCGCAGGGACCTGGTCGACTTCCTGATGGCACTCGCGGAGAGCCTGGGCAGGCCGACCGCTCGGGCGCTCCTGCTGGCCACCCAGGCCACCCACGAGAGCCCGGCCGTCCGCCGGGCGGCGACCAGGATCCTCGAAGTGCGCGCCGCGGGCATGGGGCGCCGGGTGGACCTGGCCGTCGACCGCGGCGAGCTGCCGCCGGTCGACCGCTCCCTGTTCGGCGAGATGCTCTCCGGGCCGGTGCACCTCATCGTGAACCGCGGCATACGCCCGTTCACCCGCGCGGACGCGGAGCGCATCGTCGACGTGGTGCTCGCAGGCATCCGGGCCACGACACCCCACACCTGAACGCCCACCTGCGCCCCACCGCGGGATATGTGGCTGTGGCATGGCGCGATGCCCTGGGGGTCTTGGCCCGTTCGCCGCAGTTCGGATCTTCTGGAGGAGGTCGCGGTAGCGGGCCAGACGATCCGCAACGCGCTGTTCGAGAGGCCGATCACCGGCACGACGCTGATCCCGGCGATCAGCGGCTCCGGCAGGTGCGGGCGGGCGAGGAAGCCGATGCCCTGACCCGCCGACCGCGGGGAGCTATCCGCCACGTGGCGGGTGGGACCGGGCGAGGCCGGAGCGGAGCTCCCGTCAGGCGGGCGGCCAGTTCACCAGGGCAGCGTCGGCGACCCGGCGCAGCTCGTCGCGGCCTACGCCGCTCGCGGCCTGGACGGCGATCCCGCCCGACACGGTCATGACGAACCGGGCGAGCAGTCGCGGGTCGGACGTCGGCGGCAGGTCCCCCTCGTCCCGGGCTCGCCGGAACCTGTCCTCCAGGCGCGAGCACCCGTCGTTGCGCCAGTCGGCCAGGAAGTCCCGGACGGCCCGGTCCGCGGGCGCGGCGGCCAGCGCCCCCTGGACGGTGAGGCACCCGGCCGGCAGGCCGGGGCCGGTGGTGGTGTCGACCGTGCCGTACAGGAACGCGGTGGCCACCGCCCTTGCGGTCGGCTCCTCGAGCGCGCGCGTCGCGTAGACGGCCGGCCCTGCCGAGTAGCGCTGCAGCGCCTTGCGGAACAGGTCCTCCTTGTTGCCGAAGGCCGCGTACATGCTCGTGCGGGTGATGCCCATCGCCGCGGTCAGGTCGGTGAGGCTGGCCCCCTCGTAGCCCTGCTCCCAGAACACCCGCATCGCGCGCTCGAGGGCCTCGTCCACGTCGAACTCCCGCGGCCGGCCGATCGTCGCCCTCCGGGCACCCGTCATGACGCCGAGCATAGTCCCGGCAGCGTCGGACCTCCGCCGTGCTACGTTCCTTCTGTACCGATCGGTGCTTAAATTTTGGGAGGTCACAGGCCATGGGTCAGTTCGAGGGCAAGACAGCGGTTGTGACCGGTGGCAGCAGCGGGATCGGCCTGGCGACCGCGGAGCGACTCGCGGCGGAGGGCGCGCACGTGTTCGTCACCGGGCGGCGCGAGACCGAGCTGCAGAAGGCCGTCGCCGCGATCGGCAACGCCACCGCGGTGGCAGGGGACGTCAGCGTCGCGGCCGACGTCGACCGCCTGTACGAGCGCGTGCGCGAGCGCGGGAACGGCCTGGACGTGCTGTTCGCCAACGCGGGTATCAACCACCTCGCGAGGTTGGACGAGCTCACCGAGGAGGACCACGACCGGATCTTCGACATCAACGTCAAGGGCACCTTCCTCACCGTGCAGAAGGCACTCCCCCTGCTCAACGACGGCGCATCGGTGATCCTCACCGCCTCCACCAGCGCCGAGAGCGGCACAGAGCGCTTCGGCGCCTACGGGGCGTCGAAGGCGGCCGTGCGGGCCTACGGGCGCACCTGGGCCAACGAGCTCGTCGGTCGAGGCATCCGGATCAACGTGATCTCACCGGGCCCGGCCGACACCCCGCTGTTCGATCTCTTCGGCGAGCGCGCCGAGGAGATGAAGGCGGCGATCGGGGCCGCACTGCCCGCCAAGCGGATCGCCGACCCGGGCGAGATCGCCGCCGCGGTGCTCTTCCTCGCCTCGCAGGAGAGCAGCTTCGTCTACGGCGCCAACCTCTACGTCGACGGCGGGATGAACCAGATCTGACCCGGACCGTCCGTCCCCAACCTCGCAGCACACGCCGAACATCGGAACCGAGGAACGAATGAGTGAGCAACTGGCGGGCAAGGTAGCCGTGATCACCGGCGGCACGAGCGGGATCGGGCTGGCCATCGCCCGTCGCTTCGTAGCGGAGGGCGCGCAGGTGTTCGTCACAGGGCGCCGTCGGAGGCAGCTCGACACGACTGCAGCCGAGCTCGGATCGCAGGCCGTCGCCGTGCAGTGCGACGTGGGTGACCTGGCCGACCTCGACCGGCTCTACGACGTCGTGAAGGAGCGGGCGGGCCGGATCGACGTCCTGGTGGCCAATGCCGCCGGCGCCACCACCGCCGCTCTCGGCGACATCACGGAGGAGCAGTTCGACGCCATGTTCGCCACCAACGTGAAGGGGGCCGTCTTCGGCGTGCAGAAGGCGATGCCGCTGTTGTCGCCGGGAGCATCCGTGGTCCTGATCGGATCGACCACGTCCGTGCGTCCGGATCCGGGTCTGGAGGTCTACGGCGCCACCAAGGCAGCGCTGCGCAACTTCGCGCGCAGCTGGACGCTCAACACGAAGGCGAACGGCTTCCGGGTGAACGTGCTGAGCCCGGGGCCGACCAGGACACCCGCGCTGCTCGGTCTCGTGCCCGAGGACGAGCAGACCGCGTTCGTGGACCGGTTCGCCGACGCAGTGCCGCTCGGGCGCATCGGTGATCCAGACGAGATCGCCGAGGCCGCGACACTCCTGGCGTCGGACGCCGCCACCTACGTCAACGGCGCCGAGTGGTTCATCGACGGTGGGTACGCACAGGTCTGAGTCCCCGACACCTCACTCCGACGCCCTTGCCTGGTAGCGGGCGGTCCAGGGAGTTTCCCTGGGTCGGAGTAGCCCGGGCCGCGGCAGTGTGAGCGGGGCAGGCACGGACTCCCGTGCCGGTGCTCACGAAGACGAGGAGCTCTGGCTGTGGACATGAAACTCGAGGTCGTCGTCGTGCCCGTCTCGGACGTCGACCGGGCCAAGCAGTTCTACAAGGCGCTGGGCTGGCGGGAGGACGCCGACTTCGTCGCCGACGAGGACTTCCGCATCGTGCAGCTGACGCCGCCGGGTTCGGCGGGTTCGATCCAGTTCGGCGTCGGCGTCACCTCCGCGCAGCCCGGCTCCCTACGAGGCATGTACCTCGTGGTCGACGACATCGAGGCGGCCAGGGCCGAGCTCGCGGAGCGCGGCGCCCGGGTCAGCGAGGTCTTCCACGAAGCGGGGCTGGGGGCGCGGTTCCGGCCCGCGGGGGCGGCCGGGCGGGTACCGGGACCGAGCCCGGAGCGACAGACCTACGGGTCGTTCGTGACGTTCGACGACCCGGACGGCAACGGCTGGATCGTGCAGGAGATCACCACCCGCCTGCCGGGCCGGGACTGAGGACGCCGCGATGGACGTGACGAGCCTGGCCGAGCTCCTGCGCGAGGCCGAGGAGCAGCACGGGCGCTACGAACCGTCGGCTCCGAAGCACCACTGGGCCGACTGGTACGCGGCCTTCATCGTGGCCCGCCGGCGGGGCCGAGCTCCGGACGAGGCGTACGCCGACGCGTCCGCGGTCCTGGAGGCGGCGCGCCGATGAGCGACTACGACGTGATCGTCCTCGGTGGTGGAGCGCCCGGGGAGCACTGTGCCGCGGCACTGGCCGCTGGCGGCCTGCGCGTCGCCGTCGTCGAGCGCGAGCTGCTCGGCGGCGAGTGCTCCTACTGGGGCTGCATCCCGTCCAAGACCCTGCTGCGCCCGGGCGAGGTGCTCGCGGCGGCGCGCACCGCGCCGGGCGCCCGGGAAGCGATCACCGGGGCCATTGACGTCCCGGCGGCTTTGGCCTGGCGCGACTTCATGGTGTCGAACTACGACGACGCCGGACAGGTCGCGTGGGCGCGCGGCGCCGGGATCGACGTCGTGCGCGGGCACGGCCGCCTCGACGGCCCGGGCACGGTCGTCGTCGACGGCACGACCCACACCGCCGAGCACGTCGTCGTCGCCACCGGCTCCGACGCGGCGATCCCGCCCGTGCCCGGCCTCCGCGAGCTGCCGGGTGTGTGGACCGACCGCGAAGTCACCGGGCTGACCGAGGTGCCACCCCGGCTCCTCGTGCTCGGAGGCGGACCCATCGGCGTCGAGATGGCACAAGCGATCTCTCGGCTGGGTGCGTCGGTCACGCTCGTCGAGCGCGGTGATCACCTGCTGCCGCGGGAACCGCGACGTCTCGGGGAGGGCGTCGCCGAGGCACTCCGGGGCGACGGCGTCGAGCTCCGGTTCGGCCGCGCGCCGACGGCGGCCCGCCGGGACGGCACGGAGTACGTCCTGGAGTTCGCGGACGGGTCAGAGGCCCGCGGCGACCGCCTCCTCGTCGCGACCGGGCGGCGTCCCCGGGTCGTGGACATCGGTCTCGAGACGGTCGGCATCGCGGCCGACCCACGCGGGATCGCCGTGGACGCCCGGATGGCTGCCGGACCGCGGCTGTGGGCGATCGGTGACGTCACCGGGCTGTGGCAGCTGACCCACGTCGGCGAGTACCAGGGGCGCGTGGCGGCCTCGAACATCCTCGGCCGACCCCGCGAGGCGCACTACGAGGCGGTCCCCCGCGTGATCTTCTGCGATCCCCAGGCCGCGTCGGTGGGCGAGGCCGACGGACCGTTCGTGGTGACCGTCGCGCTCGCGGGGATCCCCCGGACGTCGACCTACACGCGGGCCTACGACACGCAGCCCGGCTTCCTGACCCTGGTCTCGGACGGCGCCCGGCTCACCGGCGCCCACGCACTGGGTCCGGAGGCGGGCGAATGGCTCCAGCAGGTGACCCTGGCCATCCGCGCCCGTACCCCGCTGCCGGTCCTGCTCGACGTCATCCAGCCGTTCCCGACGTTCTCCGAGGCGGTCTTCCAGGCGCTGCGCGAGCTCGACGCCCTGGTCGACCGCGCCGGGAGCGCGGTCGGCGCCGCATCGGCCGGTTGAGAAGACGGAGGCGGCCGTGGAGTGGCTCTACCCGTGCTACTGGTCCGCCCCCGTCGATCCGGCGGCCTGGTGGGGCGCCCGCCACCGGACGCTGGATCCGAAGACCTCGACGTCCCCGACATCGGAAGGCACCATGACCACTCTCACCGGTAGTGCGACCGCCGTGCGAAAGCCGAGCCTGCTCGGGCAGACCGTCGTCGTCATCGGCGGTAGCTCCGGGATCGGGCTCGAGACGGCCCGGTCCGCCCGCGCCGAAGGCGCCCAGATCGTCCTCACGGGCCGGGACCCGGAACGCCTCCGACACGCCGCAGCCGATCTCGGCGCGCAGCGGCACGCGGCGTTCGACGCCCACGACCCCGACCACCTCGACGCCTTCTTCCGGTCCCTTCCGGCGCCCGTCGACCACGTCCTGGTCACCGCGGGCGGCCCGTACTACGCGCCGCTGGCCGACATGGACGTGGCGGACGCCACCCGCTACGTCGCCGACCACGTCCGGCTCACCCTCGAGGTCGCCCGGCACGCGGCCCGGACGGTGCGGCCCGGCGGCGCGCTCCTGCTCATGAGCGGAACCGGTGGCAGGCGGCCGGCTGTCGGGATCAGCCTCACCGCACTCCTCACCGCGGGGCTGCCGGCGCTCACGGCCAACCTGGCGCTCGAGCTCGCGCCGGTCCGCGTCAACCTCGTCGCAGCCGGCTTCGTGGACACGCCCCTCTCGGCGTCCTTGCTCGGCGATGACCTCGACGAGCGCCGCGCGCACCTCCGCGCCACCCTTCCGATCCGCCGCGTCGTCGTGCCGGAGGACGTCGCCGCGCTCGCCGTGCACATCATGGCCAACACGGCCCTGACCGGCGCGACCTTCGACGTGGACGGCGGCCAGCAGGTCATCTGAGCCGGCGACGCGGAAACACCCCTCCTCCACCACCGCACTTGCAGGGAAGGCCCGCATGAGCACCATGCCGATCAGTGGCGTGCCGATCAGTGGCGTGCCGATCAGTGGCCCGACGCCGACCGCCACCTCCGGAGCGTGGTCACGCTCCTGGAGCCACCTGCGCGTCACCCGCCGGAGCCCGGGCTACTGGCACGTCACCTTCGACCACCCTCCGATCAACACGATCACCGCGACCACGGTCGCCGAGCTCGCCGAGCTCGTCGGCCTGATCGAGCGGGATCCCGACCTCAAGGTCGTCGTCTTCACCAGCGCCGACGCCGAGTTCTTCCTCGCCCACTACGACGTGGAGAACGACCCCGGTAGAACCGCGGCGCTGGGAGTCGGGCCGACCGGGCTGCCAGCGTGGTCGGATCTCCTCCTCCGCCTGTCCCGCGCCCCGGTGGTCAGCATCGCCGCGATCCGGGGGCGCGCCCGCGGTGCGGGGAGCGAGTTCGTGCTGGCCGCCGACCTGCGGTTCGCCTCCCGCGAGAACACGGTGCTCGGCCAGTTCGAGGTCGCGATCGGCGTGGTCCCCGGGGGCGCCCCGATGGCCCGGCTCGCCCGCCTCGTGGGTCGCGGCCGTGCACTCGAGATCCTGCTCGTCGCCGACGACGTCGACGGACCGCGCGCCGAGCAGTACGGGTACGTCAACCGCGCGATCGACGACGACCGGCTCGACGCCGAGGTCGACGCGATGGCTTCCCGGCTGGCTCGCTTCGACCACGAAGCGATCGCGCGTACCAAGTCCTACGTCGACCGGGTGACCCTGCCCGCCGAGAGCGAGCTGGCAGGTCCCGTGGCCGACTTCCGCGAGCTGTTCGGGCGCCCCGCACAACAGGCGCAGTGGGCGCGGCTGCAGGCTCTCGGGCTCAACTCCGACAGCGACGTCGAACGATCTCTCGGCCGGCGCGTGGTCGACTCGATCCCGACGGATCGGCCGGTCGTCACCGATGGCTCGAGCCATCGCGTTCCCGGAGACGGCCCCGCATAGGACGTCGCGCTCCCGCTCGGCCCCCGATGCTCGCCCCTCGAAGCGGTCTTTCGGATCGCACTCCGTAGGCACCCCGCCCGCTCGCCCCTAGGCTGGCAGTCCCCCCGCGCGACCTGCGGCCCGACCGGGTCGGCGGATCGCCCGGGGGATGTCACCGCTTGCGGCAGAAGGCGGAGGATGGGGCAGCAACGGGGGAAGGGCTTCCGGGGAGACGGCACCGGGCTGCTCGGGCGACGGGCGGAGACCGCCGCCCTCGACCAGATGATCGCGGCCGTGCGGGACGGCGAGAGCCGCGTGCTCGTGGTGCGCGGCGACGCCGGTGTCGGGAAGTCCGCGCTCCTCGACCACGTGGCGAGCTCGACGACGAACGTTCGCGTCCTGCGCGCCGCCGGCGTGGAGTCCGAGATGGAGTTGGCGTTCGCCACCTTGCACCAGTTGTGCATGCCGCTGCTCGATCGCCTGTCGCACCTCCCGGATCCGCAGCGCGAGGCGCTCCAGACGGTGTTCGGGGTCCGAGCGGGAACCCCACCGGATCGCTTCCTGGTGGGCCTGGCCGTGTTGAGCCTGATGTCGGACGTCTCGGAGGACCGCCCGCTGCTGTGCGTGATCGACGACGCCCAGTGGCTGGATCGGGCATCGGCGCAGGTGCTCGGCTTCGTCGCACGCCGGCTGCTGGCGGAGTCGATCGCCCTCGTGTTCGGCACCCGGCAGCCCGGCCCCGAGCTGCGCGGTCTGCCGGAGCTCGAGGTCACCGGGCTACCCGTCGCCGACGCTCGTGCGCTGTTGGAATCCGCCACCCCCTCCAGGCTCGACCAGCACATACGGGACCGGATCGTGGCCGAGAGCCGGGGCAACCCACTCGCCTTGCTCGAGCTGCCGCGCGGGCTGACCGTGACCCAGATGGCGGGCGGGTTCGGCCTGCTGCAGGCCGGCACGCTGCCCGGGCACATCGAGCAGAGCTTCCTGACGCGGATCGAGGCACTGCCGGCGGACTCCCGGCTGTTGCTGCTGGTCGCGGCAGCCGAGCCGGTCGGCGACCCCGCCCTGGTGTGGCGCGCGGCGGAGCGGCTCGGGGTGACGCCGGCCGAGGCCGTGGCGGGCGGGACCGACGGCCTGCTGTCGGTGGATGCACGGATGAGCTTCCGCCACCCGCTCGTGCGGTCGGCCGTGTACCGGGCTGCGGACTCGGCGGATCGGCGAGCAGTGCACTCGGCGCTGGCAGCGGTGACCGACGCACGGGCGGATCCCGATCGTCGCGCGTGGCACCTCGCCGCGGCCGCGGTGGAACCCGACGATGCGGTCGCGGCGGAGCTCGAGCAGTCCGCCGACCGGGCCGAGGCACGTGGCGGGCTCGCAGCCGCGGCCGCATTCCTGCAGCGCTCGGCCGAGCTGACGCCCGACCCGGCGCAGCGCACCGATCGTGCCCTGTCCGCGGCCCAAGCCGGTCTGGCGGCCGGTTCGTTCGGGACCGCGCTCGAACTGCTCGACAGAGCAGAGGCCGGTGCGCTCGACGAGTTCGGGCGGGCGCGCATCGACCTGCTGCGTGCGGGAGCCGCGTTCGCGCAGCGGCGCGGCAGCGACGCACCGCCGCTGCTGTTGCGCGCTGCGCAGACCTTGGAGCCGCTAGACGCCAGGCTCGCCCGGGACACCTACCTCGACGCGTGGAGCGCAGCGCTGTTCGCGGGGCGGTTGGCCACGACGGGCGACATGCGAGAGGTGTCCCGAGCGGCCAGGGCCGCACCGCGGCCGGCGGGCTCGACACGTGCCTCCGACCTGCTGCTCGACGGTTTCGCGGTGCTGTTCACCGAAGGGCGCGGCAGGGGGGTTCCGTTGCTGAAGCAGGCCGCGAGCACGTTCGCCGGCGACGACGTCTCGATCGCGGAGGTGCTCCGCTGGGGCTGGCTCGCGACGGCGGCGGCCGCTGCCGCATGGGACTTCGATACCTGCATGGCAACCGCCACCCGCCAGGTCGAGGTGGCCCGCGACGCAGGCGCACTCGCGGTTCTCGCCGTCGGCGTCAACGTGTTCGGCCAGGTTGCGGCGCTGGCCGGTGACTTCGCCCGAGCGTCGTCGCTCAAGGCGGAGGCCGATGCGGTCCGGGATGCCACCGGCACGCAGGTCGCGCACTACGGCGCGTTGGTGCTGGCCGCGCTGCGCGGTCGGGCGAGCGAGGCGTTCCCGCTCGTCGACGCCACGGTCGCGAACGCGACGGCGGAGGGCCAGGGCACCGCCGTCCAGTACGCGCACTGGGCCAGATCGGTCGTCCTGAACGCCGTCGGCCGCTACGACGAGGCTTTCGTGGCGGCCGAACTCGCCGCCGACGACACCCCGGAGCTGTTCGTGTCGGCGTGGGCGCTGACCGAGCAGGTCGAAGCGGCTGCCAGGAGCGGCAACGACCGTGGCGCGGCCGAGGCGCTGGAGCGGCTGCAGGACAGCACCCGCGGTACGGACGAGCTGTGGGGCCTCGGCATCGAGGCGCGCTCCCGGGGCCTGGTGAGCGATGGCGCGGGTGCCGAGGCCGCTTTCGTCGAGGCCGTCGAGCACCTGAGCCGTACCCGGCTGCGGCCGGACCTCGCTCGCACCCACCTCCTGTACGGCGAGTGGCTGCGCCGCCAGGTCCGCCGATCCGATGCCCGGACCCAGTTGCGCACCGCATACGACATGTTCGTCTCCACCGGGATGGAGGCGTTCGCGGAACGTGCCCGCCGTGAGTTGCGCGCGGCCGGGGAGACGGTCCGCAAGCGCTCCGAGTCCGCGGCGAGCGACGAGCTGACCGCGCAGGAGCGGCAGATCGCGCTGATGGTGCGGGACGGCATGACGAACCCGGAGATCGGCGCCCGGCTGTTCCTCAGCCCGCGCACCGTCGAGTGGCACCTGCGCAGGGTCTTCACCAAGCTCTCGATCAGCTCACGACGACAGCTCCGCGATGTGCTGCCGACCAATGGGATGGAGACGGCTTCCGCCTAGCGCTCGTGCTCCACGCGACCGATCGCGTGGCACAGCGTCGGTCCCCCATCGGCGCTCCGGTGGCTCGCCCATCCACGGATCGGGAGGTCGTGGATGTCCCTCCGGCGACGCGGAACCGTGGGCGGCACACGCACCACCCGACGGAGGAGCACCACATGACGAACGAAGCGGCCACCTCGGACTCGCGCGAGCTCCCGGTCGAGAACGAGCCGGTGAGCCTCGCGGTGGCCGTCCGCCAGGCCGTGGTGCGCTCGGGCGGCTGGACCGGGATCGCCGTCGCCGCCGCTCCCACCGCTGCGTTCGTCATCGCCAACGCCGTCGGCGGGATGACCTGGGCGTTCATCGCCCTGGCGGTGTCCGCTCCGGTGGCGTTCGGGGTGCGCCTCGTGCGCCGGGAGTCCCCGAGAGCGGCGCTGGTCGGCCTCGTCATCGCAGCCGTGTGCGCGCTGGTCGCCGCCCTCACCGGGGAAGCCAGGGGCTTCTTCCTCGTCCCCACGCTGCTCCCAGCAGCCACGGGGCTGCTCTTCCTCGGCTCGGTGCTCATCGGCCGGCCAGTGACGGGGCTCGCGCTCAACCGACTGGCCGGTGGGCCCCGCGACTGGCGCCGGCACGCCCCGCTGCGGCGCGTCTACGCCGCCACCTCCTGGGTCGGGGCCGGCATCTGCTTCGCCAACTTCGTCGTCCGCACGGTGCTCTACGTCACCGACCAGCTGGCGGCACTGGCCGCCGTCGAGATCGGCACCGTGCCGGTGCCCTTCGCCATGGCCGCCTTCACCGTCGCCGCCGCCCGCCGCGCGATCCGCGCGACGGCGGTTTGATCCGCGGCGCCTTCCGAGGGGTCACCGGGAGACGCGAAGCAGCGGGAGCACGTTCTCGGAGACCTCCGTCAGCAGAGCACGCGGCAGATCGTAGGACCCGACGTGCTGCAGGAACACCGCGTCGACCCCGGCCGCGCGCACGCTCGCGAGCCGGTCGACGATCTCGGCCGGTGTGCCGTAGAGGCAGAACTCCCGGGCGAAGGCGGTGGCAGCTGCGTCCGGGACGTACGGGTCGCACACCCGCACCGCTGCCTCCCAGTCCTCGGCGTGCACCAGGTCGGGGTAGACGCCGGGCAGGTGCTCCGGCACGTCCACGTGGACGCCTGCCAGCGCGAGGAAGGGCGCCCCGCCGTTCTGGGCGATCCGCGCGCAGATCGGCTTGAGCTCCCGGGCGACGCGCGGCACGTCGTCCGTCACCCGGCAGAACGCGGACACCGTCATCGGCACCCCCCATCGCCCGGCGGCGTGCGCTCCGTCCTGGACGCGGGCGGTGGCGGCGGCCAGCGGGCCGGCGGCCACCCCGGAGAGCAGGATCGCGCCGTCGGCGATCTCGCCCGCGAGCCGCAGGTTGCGCGGCCCGCTGGCCGCGAGGTGGATCGGCACGTCAACGGGGTCGCGTAGCCGAGCCGATGCCCCACCGAAGTCGACAGCGGCGCCCGCGAGCAGGCTCCGCACGATCGCGAGCCGCTCGCGCAGCTCGGCGCCGGTGGACGCCCGCAGTCCCACCGGAGCGACGGCGCTGTCCCCGACTCCGACCCCGAGCACGAACCGGCCGGGGGCGAGCTCGCCGACGGTGCGCGCCGCCGATGCGAGGACCGCGGGGTGCCGGGTGACGACGTTCGTGACCGCCGTGCCGAGCCTGATCCGCGAGGTCGCGGCCGCCGCGGCGGCGGCGACGGCGAACACGTCGCGCCACAGCAGCTGCGAGTCGGGGAACCAGACCTCGTCGAACCCCGCCCGCTCCGCGTCCAGCGCGAGCGCGGCGATCTCCGGCACCGGGGCGCAGGGCGGGATGCGCAGGCCGACCCTCATGTCAGCACCTCCTCGTACGACGTACGGTACGGTTTAGCACAAGGGGGTTCGATGGTGAGGGAGTCGAAGCGATCGGGGCGCGAGACCGCGCTCTCGGCCGACCGGATCATCGAAGCCGCGCTGCGCATCTCCGATGCGGAGGGCGACATCGATCGGCTCACGGTGCGCCGGCTCGCGGCCGACCTGGGCGTCGGCACGATGTCGCTCTACAGCTACTTTCGCAGCAAGGACGAGATCCTCGACGGGATGGCCGACCACGTCCTCGGCCGGATGCAGCTGCCACCCGAGCCGGACGCCGGGCCCGCCGGCGCGCTGCGGACCGTCGGTCACGCCTTCCTGGCGCTGATGCGCGAGCACCCGTCCGTCATGCGGCTCTTCGCGACCCGCGTCACCAGCAGCCGCGTTGCACTGCGCGGAGCGATGGAAGCCGCTCTGGCGCGCCTCGTCGACGCCGGGATCCCGGGCCAGCAGGCGGCGCGGTGCTACGGCTTCCTCCTGACGTACGCGATCGGCTTCGCCAGCTACCAAAAGCCCCGCCCGTGGGGCCGCGGCGACCGGGCGGCGAGCGCCGAGGAACGCCGCCAGCGCACGCACTTCTACGCGTCCCTGCCCATCGACGAGTTCCCGCACGTCGTCGAGCTCGCCGGGGACATCGCCGGCCTGCCGTCCGACGAGCAGTTCGACGCGGGCCTCGAGGCCTACATCGACGCCACCCTCCGGACCCTGCAGCACGCCCGGGCCTGAGGTCGTTCCGGCCACCGGACCGGACTCCTTGACCCCGTGCGGCGGACCGTACACGGTACGGCAACTCTCCCGATGCCGGGTGAACACCCGTCGTCGGTCTCGGACCGCGGTTCCGGAGGAACCAATGACCACCACGCCCCCGCAACGCACCCCCGTCAAGGCAGTGCTGGCCAGCTGGCTCGGCACGGTCATCGAGTTCTACGACTTCTTCATCTACGGGCTGGCATCGTCACTGATCTTCGCCCGGCTCTTCTTCCCCTCCTTCGACCCGCTGGTCGGCACCCTCATCTCGCTCTCGACGTTCGGCGTCGGCTACGTCGCCCGCCCGCTCGGAGCGATCGTCTTCGGGCACTTCGGCGACCGGCTCGGCCGCAAGTCGATGCTGGTCGTGACGCTCACGATGATGGGCGCCTCGACGTTCGCGATCGGCCTGCTTCCCACCTACGCGACCGTCGGGGTGCTCGCGCCCGTCCTGCTGGTCACCCTGCGGATCGTGCAAGGCCTCTCGCTCGGCGGCGAGTACGGCGGGGCCGTGCTGATGACCGTGGAGCACACCCCGGAGCGGCGCCGCGGTCTCGTCGGCTCGTTGCTCAACACCGGCGCAGGCGTCGGCACGCTGACCTCGAACCTCGCGTTCCTCGCGGTGCTGCAGCTGCCCGAGGAGGCGCTGCTGAGCTGGGGCTGGCGGATCCCGTTCCTGATCAGCGCGGTGCTGGTCGTCGTCGGCGTCGCCGCGCGAGTCACGCTCGCCGAGAGCCCGGCGTTCGTCGCCGTGCAGGACAGCGGCGAGGTGCGCCGCCTGCCGATCCTCGACGTGCTCCGCTCGGACTGGCAGCGGGTGATCCTGGTGGCGCTCGGCACGGTCGGCGCGGGTGTCGTCGTCACGATGACGACCGTCTTCTCGCTGGCCTACGGCCGGGAGGCGCTGGGGCTGACCAACAGCGCCATGCTCGGGGTGCTGCTCCCCGCGGTCGTGGCGACCCTCGTGTTCCCGCCGCTCTTCGGGCCGATCGCCGACCGGATCGGGGTCCGCACGGTGTTCCTCGCCGGCGCGGCCGGCATGGTGGTCCTCCCCTTCGCGTGGTTCGCGCTGCTCGACACCCGCCAGTACGGGCTCATGCTGCTCGGCTTCGTGCTGCTGTTCCTGCCGTACTCGGCCAACTACGCCATGTTCCCGGCCTACTTCTCGCAGGTCTTCCCGCCCGCCCTGCGGTACAGCGGCATGTCACTCGGGTTCACGATCGGCACGATCGCCGGCAACGCCTTCGCCCCCGCGATCGCCACCTCGATCCTGGGCCGCACGGGTAGCTGGGTGGGCATCGCCTGGTACATGGCCGGGATGGCGGCCGTGTCGTTCATCGCGGCCGTCCTCATGCCCATCCGGGACACCGCGGGTGAACCCGCCCAGCCGACCACGGCGCTCGGCACGGCGACCGCGTGACCCACCGGCTCGAGGTCAACGGTGCGCCGTTCGACGTTCGGGCGTCCGGGCTCGAGCCGCTCTCGCGGGTTCTGCGCGAGCAGCTCGGGCTGACCGGCACGAAGGTCGCGTGCGGCCGCGGCGAGTGCGGTGCCTGCACCGTGCTCGTCGGCGGCCGCCCGCGGCTGTCGTGCACCGTGCCCGCGGTGCTCGTCCGCGAGCCGGTGCGCACGGTCGAGGACCTCGCCGACGAGACGGCGCAGCTGCGCGCGGAGTTCGCCGACCGCGGCGCCTTCCAGTGCGGGTTCTGCACGCCCGGCCAGGTGGTGACCGCTTGGGCCGTGCTGCGGGACGAGGCCGACCGGCCGGCCGACGGGCGGCGGGAACGCGTCGCACACGCCATGTCCGGCGTCCTCTGCCGGTGCACCGGGTACCAGGCGATCACCGCCGCGATCTGTCACGTGGCGGAGACGCCGGACGAGCCCACGGGCTCGCCATGAGGCACGTCGAGCGAGCTTGCGAGCTCACCACGAGGCGGGGCATCGGCGACCGCGTCCGGCCCATCGACTGGGACGTCCGCAGCACGGGGCGGGTGCCCTACACGGCGGACCTCGTGGCTTCCGCGACCGCAACCGGCCGGCCCCCGCTGCACGGCGCCGTCCTGCGCTCCCCGCACCCCTTCGCCGAGATCCGCGGCATCGACACCGCTGCCGCTCGCGCGCTCCCCGGGGTGCACGCCGTCCTCACCATGGCCGACTTCGCCCCCGGTATCCGCTACGTCCACCGCGGCGGGCCGCTGTCGGACCGGCCGCCGCTCGCGGACGGGGTGGTCCGGCACGTCGGTCAGGAGGTCGCGGCCGTCGCGGCCGAGACCCCGGAGATCGCGCGTGCCGCGCTGCGCGCGATCCGGGTGCGCTACCGACCCCGTCGGGCGCCGCTCACGGTGCAGGCCTCCCGCCTGCCGAGCGCCCGCCGGCTCCACCCGCGAACATCCCCGGAGCCGAACGTGTCGATGCTCCTCGAAGGGCGCTGGGGCGATCCGGGAGCAGCAGACGCGGCGGTGACCGTCACCGGCCGCTTCACCTACCCGAGCGTCGCGCACGCGTGCATGGAGCCGAACACGACGTTGGCGTCCTGGGACGCCGAGCGCGAGGTCGTCGAGCTGTGGACGTCGACGCAGGCGCCGTGGTTCATCGCCAAGGAGGTCGCGCACCTCATGGGCCTGCGCCATGATCAGGTCGTGTGCCGGGAGGTCGCCGTCGGCGGCGGGTTCGGGTCGAAGTCGAAGGCGTCCGAGCACGAGGTGCTCGCGGCGGCGCTCGCCCGCGCCGCCGGGCGACCGGTGCTGGTCGAGCTGGACCGGGCCGAGGAGTTCGGGGCGAACAAGCCGCGCCACCGCTTCGAGACCGTGCTGCGCACCTCGGCCGACGCCGACGGGGTGCTGCGGGAGTTCGACGCGGACGTCCTGGTGGACAACGGCTCCTACAACCACATGGGCACCTCCGTCCTGCGGGTCGGTCTGATCACCCTCGGCTCGATGTACCGGCCGGACGGGGTCCGCTTCACCGCACGGCTCGTCGACACCGCCACCCAGCCGGGCGGGCAGTTCCGCGGCTACGGCACGCCGCAGGTGTCGCTCGCGATGGAGAGCCAGGTCGACGAGATCGCCGAGCGGCTCGGGATCGACCCCGTCGAGCTGCGCCTGCGCAACCTCCCGCCCGAACACGCGACGACGCTCTGCGGGTACCGGGTCACCACCAACCGACTCGGCGACTGCCTGGTCGCGGTCCGCGACGCGCTCGACTGGGATCGCGCGCGGGCCGGACGGCGCGCCGATCGCGGCTGGGGCGTCGCCGCGGGCGCCCACGGGTCCGGCGCCTACGCCTACGAGATGGCGAACCGCAGCGACGCGGCGGTCGACCTCTTCGCCGACGGCCGGGTCCGCGTGCGCCACGGCAGCGCCGACGCCGGCACCGGGCAGAACACCATCCTCGCCCAGATCGCGGCGTTCGAGCTCGGCGTCGACCTCGCCGACGTCTCGGTGCTGTCGACCGACGGCGAGCAGACGCCGTTCGAGCTGGGCGCCTGGTCGTCGCGGGGCACGCACATGACCGGCTCGTCCGTCGGGCAGGCGGCCCGGGAGCTCGCCGACCGGCTGCGCGGGCTCGCGGCGGCGAAGCTCGGCACCGACGACGTCCGGCTGCGCGGCGGCTCGGCCGTGGCACCCGACGGCACGTCGGTGGCGCTCGGCGACCTCGTCCCGCTGGCCGAGGACAGCAGGCCCGACCCGGACGGCGCGCTCGTGCTCCCCCACGAGACGTCCTACCGGCTCGAGGGCACCGAGATGCTCTCTCCCGAGAAGAGCACGGCGAACCTCTCCCCCACCTACGCCTTCGCCGCCCACGGCGCCGTCGTCGACGTCGACCGGCTGACCGGGCAGATCCGGGTGGTCGACTACGTCGCCGCGCATGACGTCGGCACCGCGATCAACCCGACGGCCGTCGAGGGCCAGATCGTCGGTGGCGCGGCGATGGGAATCGGGGCGGCGCTGGGCGAGGAGCTCGTCCGCGAGGGCGGGCGGGTGGTGAACGCCGGCTTCCTGCACTACGCGCTGCCGCGCAACGCCGACCTGCCCTCGATCCGGCCGATCATCGTCCCGGGCCACGACGAGGCCGGCCCGTACGGGGCCAAGAGCGTCGGCGAGATG
This sequence comes from Pseudonocardia cypriaca, assembly GCF_006717045.1. Classification (NCBI taxonomy): domain Bacteria; kingdom Bacillati; phylum Actinomycetota; class Actinomycetes; order Pseudonocardiales; family Pseudonocardiaceae; genus Pseudonocardia; species Pseudonocardia cypriaca. The sequence continues at coordinate 1,055,678 of NZ_VFPH01000001.1, read as the reverse complement.
TCGATCATCCCGCCGGGCGCGGCGATCGCCAACGCGGTGCACGATGCGGTCGGCGTGCGGCTGCGGGAGCTGCCGCTGACGCCCGACAAGGTGCTTTGCGCCCTGCGCCGGCACGAGGGATGGCCGGCGCGCAGGCACCGGATCTGGCGCCGCCCCGCCCGCTGGTGGATCGCGGCGATCCGGGCTGCCTACCCGCTGGGCCTGCACCGGCTGCTGCACGCGCTGGGCAGCCGGTTCGGTCCGGCGGCCCGCGCCCGTCGCCGCATCGCGGACCCGCCCGAGCCGGAGATCCACGTGCCGAAGACCCTGGCCGAGGCAACCGCGCTGCTGGCGGCCCCGGGCGCCGCTCCGCTCGGCGGGGCGACCGACGCCCTCGTCGAACGCAGGGCCGAACCCCGTCCGGCGCCCGTGCTCGTCTCCGTCGCGTCGGTGACCGAGATGCGGCGCATCACCCGCGACGACGCCGGCCTGCGCATCGGCGCGGCCGTCCCGCTCGCCGACCTGGCCGCCCACCCGGACGTCCCGCCGGTCGTGGCCGAGGCGATCGCCACCATCGCGTCCCCACAGGTGCGCAACGCCGCGACGGTGGGCGGGAACCTCGTGCAGGCCAAGCGCTGCTGGTTCTTCCGCAACGGCTTCGACTGCTACAAGCGGAACGGACCGCTGAGCCCCTGCTACGCGGTCACCGGCGACCACCGGTTCCAGCACGCCGTGGTCGACGGGCACCGCTGCCAGGCGGTGACCCCGTCGGACCTCTCGACCGTGTTCCTCGCGCTCGATGCCGCGGTGGAAATCGACTCTGGGGAGATCGACTCTGGGGAGACCGACCGCGGCCGGACCGTGCCGGTCTCCGCGTTCTACACGGGGCCCGGAGAGACCGTCCTTCGCCGCGGAGAACTGGTCACCGCGGTCACGGTTCCCACCTCCGCGCTCGTGCGAGCGTCGGCCTTCACGAAGCTCGCCCTGTACACGGGTGACTTCGCCACCGCGTCCGCGGCGCTGTCGGTCGACCGGGCACCCGGCGGCACGTGGCGCGACGTCCGCCTCGTCCTCGGCGCGATCGCACCCGTCCCGTGGCGGCTCACCGCCGTCGAGGACGCACTGCGCGGCACCGCACCGGACGCGGCGAGCGTGCGCCGCCACGTCGACGCCGTCCTCGACGCGCACGCCCACCCGCTCGCGCACAACGCGTGGAAGCTCGATGCCGCCACCGGCCTGGTCGTGCGCGCCGTTGAGGCGCTCGCGGCCCAGCAACGGATGAAGGAGCAGCGATGACACGGACGCAGGACGGGATCGGCTCGGTCACGCTCGACGAGGTCCTCGCCGAGCTGGCCGAGCGCCGGGACGAGTTCCGCGAGCAGCGCTACGTCTCCCCGGACTTCGTCGCGCGGCTCAAACAGCTCGGCATCTACCGCTCCGCGACGCCGCAGCGGTTCGGCGGGGAGACGATGCCACCGGCGCGGTTCCTGGACCTGATCGAGCGGATCTCGGCCGTCGACGGCTCCACCGGCTGGGTCGCGAGCTTCGGCTCGCAGCTGGTCTACCTCGGATCCCTGCCACTCGAAGCGCAGGCGGAGCTGTACGCCGACGGTCCCGACGTCGTCTTCGCGGGCGCGCTGTTCCCGGTCCACCACGCCACCCCCACCGACCGCGGGTTCCTCGTCAACGGCCGCTGGAAGTTCGCCAGCGGCTGCATGGCGGCGGACATCGTCTGCGTCGGCATCCAGGGTGACGACACGACCTCCGGCAAGCCGCGCGGAGCGCTGGTGCGCCCGGATCGTCTGGAGATCGTGCAGGACTGGGACGTCATCGGCATGCAGGGCACCGGCTCCTTCGACCTCGTCGCCGTGGACGTCGAGGTCGACCGGGAGTGGACGTTCATCCGGGGTGGGGAGCCGGTGATCGACGAGCCGCTCTACCGGTATCCCGCGATCACGTACGCCGCGCAGGTGCTCTCCGTGGTCTCCGCCGGGGTCGCCAGGGCCGCGCTCGACTTCGCGGAGGAGGTCGGCAGCGGCCGGGCGAGCATCACCGGCGCCCCGAAGCTCGCCGACCGCGCCTACTACCGCGCCGGTATCGCCGAGGCCGAGGCCACGCTGCGGTCGGCGCGGGCCTACTTCTACGAGGTCACCGGCGAGGCCTGGCAGGCGCTCGTCGACGGCGGCGAGGTGAGCGACGTGCAGAACGCCCACCTGCGGCTCTCCGCGGCCCACCTCGCCCGGACGGCCGCGCAGGTGGTCCACCAGGTCGTCTCGCTCTCCGGCACGGCCGCCATCCGCCGGGACCACCTGTTGCCCGCCCTGCTGAACGACGCTCTCGTCCCGCAGGAGCACGCGTTCCTCAGCCCGGCGATCTACGACGCCGCGGGCGCCGTTCTCATGGGCCAGGCGCCCACCGTCCCGGCCTTCAGGTGAGCAGCCTCGTGCGGCACGGGTTCGCCGACACCCGGCACGGCCAGGTCCACTACGTCGAGCACGGCACCGGTGATCCGGTGGTGCTGCTGCACCAGACGCCGCGGTCGTGGGACGAGTACCGCGACGTCCTGCCGCTGCTCGGGGCGAACCACCGGGCGATCGCGATGGACACCCTCGGCTTCGGCGCGTCCGCCCGGCCGGCCGACCCGTGGACGATCGAGCTGTTCGCCGCTGGGGTCCTCGACCTGTGCGACGCGGTGGGCCTCGACCGCGTCTCCGTCGTGGGGCACCACACCGGCGGCGTGATCGCGGTCGAGGTCGCCGCCGCGGCGCCGGAGCGGGTGCACGGCCTCGTGCTCTCCGCGACCCCGTTCGTCGACGCAGCACGCCGGCACCGGGTCGCCACGTCCCGGCCGCCGATCGACCACGTGGTGCCCGCAGCGGACGGCTCGCACCTCGGGCAGCTGTGGGCCAACCGCGCCGGCTTCTACCCGCCCGACCGGCCCGACCTGCTCGACCGCCTCGTGCGCGACGCCCTCGCCGTGCTCGACCGGGCCGAGGAGGGCCACGTCGCGGTGAACCGCTACCGCATGGAGGACCGCATCGGCCTCGTGCGGGCCCCGACGCTCGCGATCTGCGGCGAGCTCGACACCTTCTCCCTGCCCGACCTGCCCCGGATCGCGGCGGCGATTCCCGGCGCCCGCACCGCGGTGCTGCCGGGCACCGGGGTGCCGGCGGTGGACCATCGGCCGGAACAGTTCGCCGCCGTCGTCGGCGAGTTCCTCGCTTCGCTACAGCTGACCGAGGGGTGATCCAAGCTCCGGATCCCTACCCCTGGCTCAGCGCCGCCACCGACTTCATGATCCGTCGCCCGACCATGTTCAGCAGCCCCGCGAACTTCTGGACGTCGGCGCGGTGCACCGGCGCCGTCACGGACAGGGCCCCGGTGACCGCCCCGGTCGTGCCGATCAGCGGGATCGCGACGCTCACGAAGCCGGCCCGCGTCTGCTCGTTCTCCACTGCGTAGCCGAGCTCGCGGGCCTTGACCAGCTCCTGCAGGAGAAGCCCTGGCACCGCGACTGTGTACGGGGTGAGCCGCCGCAGCGGGCTCGCCAGCACCTCGTCGACGAGCCGCCGCGGCCCGAAGGCGAGCAGCACCTTGCCGGTGGCGGTGCAGTGCAGCGGCATCCTGCCCGCGACGCGGGACGGCACCCGCCCGTGTCCGGAGACCTTCTCGAGGTACAGCACCTCGAGCCCGTCGAGCACGGCGAGGTGGACGGTCTCGTTGGTGGCGTGGTGGAGGTCCTCCATGTACGGGCGGGCGGCGTCGGAGAGGATCCGCTGGCGCGGCACCCGCTGGCCGATCTCGAACAGGCGCATGCCGAGCCAGTAGCTGGAACCGCGCCGTTCGAGCAGGCCCCACTGCAGGAGCTCCTGCGCGAGCCGGTGGACCGACGCCTTCGCGAGCCCCGTCCGGCGGGCGATCTCGGTCAGGCTGAGGTGCTCGTCGTCCGGCCCGAACGCCTCGAGGATGCGCTGCACCTTCGCCAGGACGCTGTTCGCAGCTTCGGGCTGGTCCGGGCGGGTTGCAGACATCGTCGTCATCGGACAAGGGTCGCTCAGCCGGGCGGCCCGGGGAACGGGCACGTTCCACTCAGCGGACTGCAACTCAGGGGAGCACGACGGCGCGGCCCGCCACCCGGCCGGCCCGCAGGTCCTCGACCGCCGCCGCCGCGTCGGCGAGGTCGTAGGGCTGGACCGCGACGCCCAGCTCCCCGGCCGCCAGCCGGCGCACCAGCTCGTCGGACACCTCACGGGCGCGGCGCTCCTGCCGGATCATGTTGACGGGCAGCAGGGCGACGTCGTCGAGGAGCCACGAGGGCAGGTCGATCGTCACGCTGGTGCCGGTGACGTAGCCGATGACGACGGCGCGCCCGCCTCGGCGCACCCACCGGCTGCGCCCGACCAGGCCCTGCCCTCCCAGCGTGTCGACGAGCAGCGTCGCCGTGCGCGACTCGGCGAGCCGCGCGACCGACTCGTCCGAGGAACCGTCGACCGCTTCGACGCCGTCGGGGACCAGGTCCAGCTGGTCGCTGCGCCCGACCACCCCGATCACGGTCGCCCCGGCGGCGAGGGCCTGCTGCACCACCATCGCCCCGACCGCGCCGGCAGCGCCGACGACGACGACCTCCTCCCCCGGTTGCAGCCGCGCGACGTCGTGGAGGGCCACGTAGGCGGTGGTGGCGGGGACGAAGAAGGTCGCGGCGACCTCGGGGGGAAGCGGCCGGGCGAGCGGGGTCGCCGCCTTCGCGGGCACGCTCACCTGCTCGGTCCACGTCCCGTCGCGCAGCATGCCGAGCCCACCGCCGCGGAGCATGACCTGCGTACCCGGTTCCAGACCGGCGGCGGCTTCCGCGACGACCCCGGCCCCCTCGACGCCGCCCACGTAGGGCAGCCGGGGCCTCATCCCGAAGTCCCCGCCCGCGATGGTCAGGTCGAGGTGGGCGACGGCGGCGGCCTCGACCGTCACCAGTACCTCGCCGTCGGCGCGGGTCGGGCGCGGAACCTCGTCGAGGACCGGCGCCGCGCCCCACGCGTGGAAGCGCGCGGCCCGCATCAACCGGCTGCCTTGCGCAGGAACTCCAGGCTGATCGGGTTGTAGAGCTCGGCCTGCTCGTGCTGCGGCCAGTGCCCGCACCGCTCGAACAGCTCCAGCTGCGAGCCGGGGATGTTCTCGTGCATCGCGGACGCCTCCGGCACCTCGCCGAACGGGTTCTCCCGACCCCAGACGATCAGCGTCGGCTGGGTGATCCGGCCGAGCTCCTCCGGGGTGAGCAGGTTGCGCGTGCGGCGCTCCATGTCCTGCAGCGACAGCAGGTTGTCGACATTGGCCACGAAGTCCGGGGCGTGGTAGATCGCGTGCCGGACCTCGACCAGCTCCTCGGTGGCGTCCGCCGGGTCGGCCATCAGCAGCCGCAGCCGCTTGCGGGTCAGCTCGACATCATCGGTGGTGACGGCGTCGCGGGTGCTGGTCTTGATCCGCTCCATGACGGCCGGGTTGGCCACGGTCCCGCCCGCGCACAGCAGCTGCAGGCTCTGCACGCGCTCCGGGTGCGTGGTGGCGGTCCGGGCGCCGACCCAGCCGCCGAGCGACTCGCCGACGATGTGCGCCCTGCTGATCCCGACGGCGTCGAAGTAGTCGAGCAGGTGCCGGACGTAGTCCGCGATCTCGTACGGGCGGTCCGGCTTGCCGGTGTAGCCGTGGCCGAGCATGTCGATCGCGTGGACGTCGTACTCCGCGTGCGCGACGACGTTGCGCGCGAAGGCCTCCAGGTGCCCGCTCGTGCCGTGCAGGAACACCACCGGCTCCGCATCGGGGTTGCCGGCGCGCAGGGTCCGGGTGGGGACGCCGGCCGCGTCGACGTACTCGACGCGGAAGGCGATGGGGCTCAGTTCGGTCCAGATGCTCATGGGAGTCCCTTACTTCTGGTTGATGCGGTGGACCTGGGTGTTGCTCCGCGCGGCGAGCTTGCGGACCGCGAGCACGGCGCCCGCCAGGGCCAGCAGGAACAGGGGCTTGCGAAGCTTCACCGGACACCGACCTCTGCGAGCGAGCCCGACGGCACCCCTGCGGACGGGAGCGAGTCCAGGAAGCCGGAGACCACCGAGTGGTAGGCCTGCGGGCGCTCCTCCTGCAGGTGGTGCGAGGCGTGGTCCATCACGTACAGGTTTCCGCGCGGGACCATCCGGGCCAGCATGAGCGGGTAGTCGGGCGTCAGGAACGCGTCCTGCATGCCCCAGATGAACAGGACCGGGGCCTCGATCCGTCCGAGCTCGGCGGTCAGGTCCTGCCACTCCCCGCGCGGCGAGTCGGACATCGCGGCCAGCGCGCGCTCACCCGGGTCGAGGCTCTGCTCGTAGCGCAGGTCCAGGGTCTCCTCGGGCAGCGCGTCCGCGTCGTACCACTCCAGGCGCGTGATCAGCGCGCGCATCTTCTCCCGGGTGGGGCCCTCGCCGCCGTAGTAGGCGTCGCGGGCGTTGCGGCCGCGGCGACCGCCCTCGGGCAGCGGGGCGAGCGGGCCGTAGAAGACCGGCATGCTCCCCGTGACGACGAGCGAGCGCGCGCGGTCCGGGTACTTCGCCGCCAGGTTGAGGGCGATCGTTCCGCCCCAGGAGTTGCAGACGAAGTCCGCCCGCTCCACGCCGAGGGTGTCCATCAGGGCGACGGTCTTGGCGGCGTGGTGGTCCCACATCGGGCCGCTGATCCTGGACTTCTCGGACCTGCCGTACTGGTGGATGTCCACCAGCAGGCAGCGGCGGTCGGCCGCGAAGAGCGGGGCGACGGGCCCGAAGTCGCTCCACGCGGTGCAGCCCGGTCCACCGCCGTGCAGGAACACGGTGTCGGGGCCACTGCCGAGATCGTGGTAGTGGTAGCGGACGCCGCCGCCGTCCGCGTAGCGGCTCTCCGGTGGGGGCGCCATCAGGAGTCCTTCCGTGTGGTGGTGGCGATCGTCGTGCGGGCCAGCACTTCGCAGAGGCGCCTCATCGCCCGGACGTCGACGGTGTTCATCCCGCGGGAGAAGTCGACGGCCGGATCGACGTCGAGGTCCTCCGAGCTGACCTTCGGCATCCCGACCCGGGCGGTCGGGATGCCCCTGGCGCGCAGGATGTTCGCGTCGGTCGCGCCGCTCATGTCCGGGACGGGCTCGTGCGGACGGCCGGTGGTCCGTTCCCACGCCGCCACGGTCCGCCGCACGATCGGCGCGTCGGGCGAGGTGTGCGTCGCCGGGACGGCGAGCACCATCTCGACGCCGAGATCGACGTCCAGGTCCCGGCCCAGCTCCTCGACGAAGCAGCGGAGCTCGCGCTTGACCTGCAGCGGTGTCGTCCCGGGCGCGATGCGGATGTCCAGCCGCAGCCGGCAGAGTGCCGGTGTCACCGCGAGCATCCGCTCCCAGCCGCCCGCGATCGACCCGATCACACCCTGGGGGGCGGCCGTGGCCGTGCGGTGCCGGACCGGGTAGTCGGCCAGCCAGCGCTCGAGCCGGGTGACGACCTCCGCGGCCGTGACGATCGGGTTGCGGTAGGGCATCCGGTGCCGGCTGCCGACGTAGGTGTGGACGCCGGGCACGGTCACCTCGAACCAGGCCAGCCCGACCTCCTCGTGCGCCACGAGATCGCCGGGCTTCGCGATCACGGCGTGGTCGGTGTACCAGCCCCGCTCCAGCAGGAACGAGCAGCCGACGCCCTGGCCCGTGTTGGCCCGCTGCGGGTAGCCGGGGGCGTCGACGGCGTTGGTCGGCATCCCGCCGGCCCCGAACGCGACGACGACGTCGCCCGCGAGCTCCGGCCGGACCTCGCCGAGCGCCTCCGCGAGCACCAGGATGCAGGCCGCGTGCCCCTTCGGGTTGCTCGCGCCGAGCCCGGAGACGAACGGGCCCTCGTCGCGCGCGATCGGCAGCATGTCGGGACGGAGGCGCTCCCCGATCCACGGCACGTCGATCGCCTCCTCACCGGTGGTGAGGGTGTCGATCGGCGCGTAGAGCATCAGGTCCTCGCCGCCACCGCTGCCGCGCAGCCTGCCAACGGCGTTGGCCTGGAACTCGTCGATGTGCTGCGCGGTCGCCGCGAACCCGGCCGCGGCGAGCCGGTCGGCCAGGAAGCGCGCGAGTGGCGCCTCACGTCCGGTGGGGCTCGGGATCCCGGTGACGGCGCGGGCCGCGGCGCGCAGCCGGTCCTCGGTGATCGCGGCGAGCAGCCGGTCGACGACGGCGTCCTCGGCGACGGCCGTGGCGGTCGGCGCGATCACGGCTCGCGCTCCGCAGCGGGTTCGATCAACCCGACGCCCATGCCGGTCAGCCACTCCGGCATCGCCGCGTACGCCAGGCGGCGCCCGGGCGCGAAGCCCATGGCCGCGGCCATGGTCAGCCAGGTCCGCAGCTCCTGGCCGCCGTTGCCGGCGAGCCCCTCGATGTCGTCGGAGGAGTAGGTCGCGTAGCGCTCCAGCTTTCCCGCTTCGAGATCGGCCAGGAACGCCTCGTCGAAGTCCTCGAAGATCGTCGGCCGGGCCGCGGTGATGATCTCCCGGCGGCGCTCGTCGTAACGCTCCCACTCGCCGCGGCCGTTCAGCCAGGCCTCGACGAGGAACTCCTCGTCCGTGTTCTGCGGGTCCCGCCAGTCGGCGGGCCACGGCAGCTGGTGCGACAGCCCGCCCGACGCGATCACGACCACCCGGAGGTCATCCGGGATCGCCTCGACGGCCTCGGCGAGGTTGCGGCCCAGCTGCACGCACCGGTCGACCCGGGGCAGCGGGGCGGCGAACACGTTGATCACCAGCGGGACGACGGGAACGTCGAGCTCGCGCAGGAGGTACTGGATCGCGTGGGTCTGCCCGTGGTCGATCTGCAGCCGGGCCGAGATGGCCACCTCGGTGCCGCGCTCGACCAGCTCACCCGCGAGCGCCTGTGCGAAGGCGGGGGCGCTGCGTTGCGGACCTTTCGGGGTGCCCGCCTCACCCGCCCCGATCACCTCGCCGACGCCGAGCGTGTACGCCGGGATCATGTCCAGCCAGAACCCGCGGAAGTGGTTGGAGCCGACGATGATCGCGACGTCCGGCCGGGCAGCGGCCACGGCGTCGCGGGCTTCGGCCAGCGCGTCCCGGAACCGCTCGGCGCGGTCGGTGTGCACGACCTGGTCCCAGTGCGTGTTCATCAGGGTGGAGTGGGAGGCACCCGCTCCGAGCACGATGCGCGCCATGTGTCCTCAGCTCTCGACGGGCGGGCCGGCGGGCTCGAACCCGTCGGCCTTGAGCCGTTCGGTCCGTTCCTCGGTGACGTCCTCGGCGAGCTTGCGCCACTTGAGCAGCGACTCGTCCGGCCGGTACAGCCGCTCCGGCGGGGCGTCGGTCACCTCGACCATCCACTTGTCCTGCGCGGAGAACTGGCCGTGGAACAGCCACCGGACGAACCCGAGGTACTTCAGGTAGAAGGGCAGGGTCCGCCACCCCTTCCGGAAGTCCGCCATCACACCCACGTACAGGTGGTTCTCGGCGTCCACCGGGACGTAGAACTCGTAGTGGATGAACGTCGGGTACGCGATCCGCAGAACCCCCGGCATGCTCACCGACGCGAACCCGGGGAACTCCTGGGCCGCGATCACCGGGTTGACCTCGCGGTGGCTGCCGGTGTTGCCGATGTTGCTGGTCTGCTTCGGCGGCTTGAGCTTGAACCAGGACTGGTTGTCCCACTTGCCGAGGCCGGGGAAGTCGGCGGTCCAGTACTGCTTGTCCTGCACGCGGTAGATCCAGCGCCCGCGCTGCACGATGCGGGTCTCGTTCCACACCGGCATGGCCTTGAACAGCCGCCAGAGCGACGTGCGGTGCAGGTACTTGGCGTGGCCCTCGTCGTAGCCGTTCTCGCAGGCGAAGCGCCAGTTCCCGATGCGGGGCTGGATCCGCGAGCCGACCACCGCGGCGTTTCCGACCAGCTCCTCCGGCAGCTGCTCGTCGATGGGCGGCGCATCCTCGCCGTCGCCGACGAAGACCCACACCATGCCCAGCCGCTCCGCGACCTCGTAGGTGGGCTGGGTGACCTTCCCGCAGATCGGGCTCTCGGGGCCGTCGGTGATGACCGCCTTCAGCTCGCCCGTCGCGAGGTCGAACGTCCAGCCGTGGTACGGGCACGAGATCGTGCCGGGGAACTGCTGGTTGCCCTCGCTCAACGGCACCCCGCGATGCGGGCACCGGTCCTTCAACGCATACGCCGTGCCGTCGTCGCGGATCAGCACGATCTTCTCACCGAGCAGCGTGATCTGCTTCGGCTTCCCGGTGAGCTGTGACGAGTAGCAGACCGGGTACCAGTAGCCGCGGAAACCCGCGGCCGCGGCCTGGTAATGGGGCCAGCTCGACCAGTCCTGGCGTCCGGGGAGCTTGCCGGCGCGCCGCGGCCGGCGGCGTGGGGCGCCCGCTGCCTTCGTGACGGTAGCTCCGCCATTCGCATCCATGGAAGGCAGTCCAGCACCGGGCGGCGGGCCGTCCAAGGTCACGGTTCCGCTGACCGAACCGCGCACGGGAATCCGGGCCCGGTTTCGCTGAGCGGTCCGGCGGGCGGGACACACCCCGCAGGCGCACTTACCGTCCGGAAACGCCCCCGGCGCCGGGGAGCTCGTCTTCTTCCCTTCCCAACCATCCACAGGAGGTCGCCCGTGCCCGCGAGCATGAACACGGACATCCTGATCGTCGGCGCCGGCCCCACCGGTCTCTACGGCGCCTACTGCGCGGGGTTCCGCGGCCTGCGCACCGTGGTCGTCGACGCCCTGCCGCAGGCGGGCGGGCAGATCGCCGCGCTCTACCCGGAGAAGGAGATCCGGGACATCGCCGGCATCCCCGGGTCGCGCGGCCGGGACGTCGTCGCCGCGCTGAAGGAGCAGGCCGACGCGTTCGGTCCGCAGTACCTGCTGGGCCGCCAGGCCACCGCGCTCGCGCACTCCCCCGACGGTCGCCCGCAGGTGTCGCTGGCGGACGGCACCGTCGTCGACGCGGGCGCGGTCGTCCTGACCGCGGGCATCGGCACCTTCACGCCGCGCCAGCTCCCCGCGGGCGAGGAGTTCCTCGGGCGAGGCCTGTCCTACTTCGTGCCGGACCCGTCCGCCCACGACGACCGGGACGTGCTCGTGGTTGGCGGCGGCGACAGCGCCGTCGACTGGGCGCTCGCCCTGCACCCGATCGCCCGCTCGGTCACCCTCGTGCACCGCCGCGGCGGCTTCCGCGCGCACGCGGCGAGCGTCCGGGCCGTTCACGAGTGCGGCGCCACCGTCATCACCGACGCCGAGGTCGAGGCACTGCTCGGCGACGAGCTGCTCCGCGAGGCGCACGTCCGCGTGCGCGGCGAGGCCGAGCACCGCGTGCTGAAGGTCGACAGCGTGGTGGCGGCGCTCGGCTTCGTCAGCAACCTCGGACCGCTGGCGGAGTGGGGCCTGGAGCTGCACCGCCGCTCAATCGTCGTCGACACCCGGATGCGCACGACGGTGGACCGGGTCTTCGCCGCGGGCGACGTCACCGACTACCCGGGAAAGGTCCGGCTGATGTCCGTCGGGTTCGGCGAGGTCGCGACCGCCTCAACAACGCCGCAGTGGAGCTGGACCCGGAGCTGACGCTCTTCCCCGGCCACTCCACGGAGAGGAGCTGACACCATGGCCTACGTCATCGGGGCCAACTGCATCGACGTCACCGACCGCGCCTGCCTCGACGTCTGCCCCGTCGACTGCATCTACGTCGGCGAGCGCAAGAGCTACATCAACGCCAACGAGTGCATCGACTGCGGAGCCTGCGAACCGGAGTGCCCGGTCGACGCGATCTTCGTCGACCGCGCCGGACGCAAGGACGAGGAGAAGGCGGTCTTCATCGCCGACTCGATCGACTTCTTCGCCGCGCCGCTGCCGGGGCGGGACGCGCCGCTCGGCGATCCGGGTGGAGCGGCGTCCGTCGGCGACCTGGGCGTCGACACGCCGCTGGTCACCGCACTCTGATCCGTCGCGATGCGCTCTACACCTGGTGGCATGCTGGTCTGATGCGGGAGCTGCTGTGCCCCGTACTCGTCGGCCGCGACCAGGAGTGGCAGGAGCTACGACGCGCCCTCGATCGCCTGGCCGACGGACTCGGCGCGACACGGGTGGTCGCGGGCGAGGCCGGGGTCGGGAAGTCGCGGCTGTTGCGGGAGGTTGCCGAGGAGGCCGGTCGCCGGGGAGCGCGCGTGCTGACCGGCCGGGCTGTCGAGCGCGACAGCCCGCTCCCGTTCCGGCCCGTCGCGGAGGCGTTGTTCTCGCACCTTCGCAGGTCCGGGCCGCCACGGGTTCGGGAGCTCGCACCGTTCCTGCCCATCCTCGGCCGACTCGTCCCGGAATGGCGTCTCCCCGGCGAGTCAGCCGGGGAGGAGTCGCTCGTGGTGCTGGGCGAAGCGGTGCTCAGGCTGCTCGCCGCTCTGGGCCGAGATGGTGGCTGCGTGCTCGTGCTCGAGGATCTCCACTGGGCGGACGCCGAGACCGTCGAGGTCGTCGAGTACCTCGCCGACAACATCGCGGGGGAGCCGGTCCTCTGCGTGGTCTCGCTCCGCAGCGATGAACCCAGTAGGGCTCGGTCGCGCGTCCACGACCTCGCTTCCCGGCGATCCGCGACCGTGGTGGAGCTCCGGAGCCTCACCGACGATGAGGTCGTGTCGGTGGCTGCGGGCTGCCTGCATGCTCCGGTCGTCCCCCGCGAGGTTGCCGAGGTGGTGGTGGCGCGGGCCGATGGGCTGCCGTTCCTCGTCGAGGAGCTGTTGGCGGCGATGGTCCAGGCCCACGAGTTGTACGAGACGGCCGACGGCTGGGTCCTCGACCGCTCACCAGGGCTGGCCATCCCTGCCACGTTCGCCGAGACCGTGCGGCGACGTCTCGGAGCATCGCTGGACACACGGGACCTTCTCGTGGCGGCGGCGCTGCTCGGCCGGAGCTTCGACTGGCGCCTGCTGGCGGGCATGAGCGGGCAGGACGAAGCCGCGGTGGTCGACCGCCTCCACCGGGCTGTCGACGCCCAGCTGCTGTCCGTGGAGGCCGCCGATCCCGGGCACCGCTTCCGGTTCCGCCATGCGCTGACCCGCGACGCCATCCTCGCGGAGCTCCTTCCGCCGGAGCGGGCAACCATCGCCGCGCGCGGTCTTCGTGCTGTCGAGGCCGCTCATCCGGGCCTGCCCGGGGAGTGGTGCGAGCTGGCGGCCGAGCTCGCCGACCAGGCCGAGGAACCGTCCCGGGCGGCCGGGTTGCACCTCGAGTCCGGGCGGCGGGCGTTCGGGCGCGGAGCGCTGGCCAGCGCCGAGGCGAACCTGGAGCGGGCCCGGCGGCTGGTCGGCGACAACCGGCAACTGGCCGTCGAGATCGACGAGGCGCTCTGCGAGGTGCTCGTCAAGGCCGGCAACGCCGAGCGGGTGGGCGAGGTCGGCCAGTGCCTGCTTTCCCGGCTGGCCGCACTGGCGGCCCCGCCGGCGCGCCGGGCGCAGGTGCACCTGTGGCTGGCTCGCACGGCCATCGTGTCGGCCGATTGGGCACGTGCTCTCGATCGGCTCCACCACGCCCGGGAGCTCGCGGTAAGCGGTGACGTCGGCGCCGGCGAGTTCGAGGTCCTGGCCGCTCAGGTGGCGCTCGGCGAGGGCCGCCTCGACGATGCCGTGGCCCTCGCCGAGAGGGCGTTGACCACGTCCGAGTCCGGTCGGCGCCACGAGCTGGCCTGCGAGGCCCTTGCGGTCCTCGGCCAACGGGAACGCCTGCGTGACCTCACCTCAGCAGCCCGGGCATTCTCGGCTGCCTTGGCACTGGCCGAGCAGCACGGCCTGACGCTGTGGCGCGTCCGGGCCCTCCACGAGCTGGGCACCATCGACCTGCTCGGCGGCGGCCCGCTCGATCGGCTCGCCGAAGCTCGCAAGGCAGCGCTCGACGTGGGTGCTCTGGCCACCGCGGCCACGCTCAGCCTCCAGATGGCCGCGTGGTTCACCAACCATGCCGATCCGGAGAGGGCCCTTGACGCCGGGCGGTCCTGTGCCGTGGAGGCAGGGCGACTGCGGCTTCCCGTCGTCGAGGGAGTGGGGTTCGTACTGCAAGCGGTGGCTCACGCCCTGCTGGATCAGCGGGCCGAGATGGAGGCGGCCATCGACCGGGCCGTCGCCGCCTCGGGCGGCCACCCCGAGGTCCGAGGGGTGGCTCGGCTCATGGCCCGGGCGCTGCTGTGGCTCGTCCGCGAGGACCGCGCCCGGGCGCTGGGCGAGCTGGACGCCGGCATGGAGCTGTTGCGGGGCACGCCGGTCACCGCGCCGAACCGGGGTCTGTGGGCCCTCGTCCACGCCCTGGATGCCCGCGACGGGGAGGCGGCGGTGGCCGAGGTCGAGGGGTCGGGGCTGACGACGTACTGGCTAACCCGGGGCTGGGTGGGACATGCCCGGGCCGTCACCCTCGGCCGACGGGGTCAGACGGCCGAGGCCGAGGACGCCTTCATCGGGGCGGACGCCGACCTCGCCCCGTGCGACTGGTACCGCCACCACGCCCGCCGATTGGTGGCCGAGGCGGCCATCGCCGACGGCTGGGGAGACCCGACGCGATGGCTGGCCGAGGCGCTGGCCTTCTTCGATCCGTCCGGGCCGCCCGCGGTGGCCTCGGCGTGCCGATCGCTGCTCCGCCAGGCCGGTGCGCCAGTGCCGCGGCGCCGCCGGCCGGCCCCGGACCTGCCGGCGACGATGGCGACCGTGGGGGTGACCCCGAGGGAGGCGGAGGTGCTGGCATTCCTCGCCGAGGGCCGCTCCACCAGAGAAATCGCGGCTCGCCTCTATCTCTCTCCGAAGACCGTCGAGCGCCACATCGCCAACCTGGCCGCAAAGGTGGGCGTCGGGGGCCGATCCGAGTTGGTCGCCTACGCGGCCCGCCACCACGTGGGGACGGGATGACCTAAATATGGGGGTCTGCCCGATGCCGGGGCGCGGGCACCACTCCGATCATGGCTCACAGCGCCAAGCACCACGGGGTTCGAGATCTCGTCCGCCATCCAGGACGACCGGCCTACGACGACCGACGCGAGGCGCCGGTAGTGCCGTACGAGGAGGGAACGGACATGGACCCTGTCTACCGGGCCACCGACGACGTCTACGTCCTGCCGACGACCCTGCCGCTCCCGGGCGTGGGTGAGCTCGTCGTCAACGCGTACCTCATCTTGGCCGCCCAACCGGTCCTCGTGGACACCGGTCTCGCCATCGACGCCGAGGAGTTCGAGCACGCGGTGCGGTCGATCATCGACCCGGCCGAGATCCGATGGATCTGGTTGACGCATGACGACGCCGACCACACGGGCAACCTCGAGCGGGTCATGTCGCTGGCGCCGGCGGCACGACTGGCAACGCATGGTCTCGGTGCCCTGCGCATGGCCACCTGGTGGCCGGTGCCGTTGGACCGGGTGACCGCGCTCCGACCCGGCGACCGGATCGATGTGGGTGACAGGCACCTTCGTGCTCTGCGGCCACCGCTGTACGACAATCCCATGTCGACCGGCCTGCTCGACGACAGAACCGGTGCGCTGTTCACGGTCGACGCCTTCGGCGCGATCTTGCCGGCCGTCCCGCAGGACTGCGCAGACGTGCCCGAGGCGGATCTCGTCGGCGGAATGGCCGGCTGGGCGGCATTCGATTCGCCGTGGACCCACCTCGTCGACCAGGAGCGCTTCCAGGTGGCGGTCGAGGATGTTGCGCGGCTCCGACCCACAACCGTTTTCAGCTCCCACCTGCCGGCCGCATCGGGCCGGTCGATCGAACAGTTCGTGAAGGTCATCGGGTCGGTTCCCGCCGGCGCGCCGTTCGACCCGCCCAACCAGGCAGCGTTCGACGCGATCGTCGCCGGGGTCGGCCCAGCCGCATGAGAAGTCCCGACGGTACGAGTCCCGAGGAGGATCGACATGACGACCGCCGAAGCGAGGCCGACCAATGATTCAGCAGTGCAACCGGCACTCGCCGCGATTCACCACGTCGGCATCACGGTCACCGACCTGGAGACGAGCGCCGTCTGGTACGAGCGAGTATTCGGCTTCCGACGCCAGTTCCAGGTACGGCACTTCGGAAGCGACGCGGGCGGCTACACGATCGTGCTCGGCCCGCCCGACTCGTCGTTCACCCTCGGCCTCGATCACCATCCCGCGAATCCCGGAGACGGGTTCGACGCGACCCGGACGGGGCTCGACCACCTGTCCTTCGCGGTCGCATCGGTGGACGCACTGCATGCGTGGGTGGCACATCTGCACAGCCAGGACGTCCCCAACTCCGGCGTGTACGACATGGACGGATTTCCGGTGTCGCTGGTGACGTTCTGCGACCCGGACGGCGTGCAGCTCGAACTCATCGCAAGCCACGGCTGTTGACCAGCGGCTGCGCCGGTACGACCCGCGGATCCTGGAACGACCGGCCCAGGATCCACCCCGCCCCGCCACCACCGCCGAGACCGGAGTCGCCACCGGATGCCGCCGGCGACGCGCGGGCTCCTCAGCGACCGATGAAACGGGCCTCGCGTCTGTCGAGGAATGCCTGCAGCCCCTCTGCCGCATCGGCGGTGCGGGTGAGCGCCTGCACGCCCTTCTCCTCGCGGAGCAGCGCGTCCCCGATCGGGAGCCCCCACCCCTCGTCGACGACCCGCTTGAGCAGGCCGATCGCGGCCGTCGGCTTCGCGGCGAGGCGGTGCGCCTCGGCGGCGAGCACTGAGTCGAACTCGGCTGCGTCGACCACCCGGTCGACGAGGCCGAGGTCGAGGGCCTGCCGGGGCGCGAGCCGCTCCCCCTCGATCATCAGGCGCTTCGCAAGGTAGGGCCCGACGAGCCGGGGAAGCCGCTGGCTGCCGCCCGCACCGGGGAAGAGGCCCAGGTTGATCTCCGGGAAGCCGAAGCTCGCGGCGCTCGACAGGATCCGCAGGTCGCAGGCGAGCGACAGCTCCGCGCCGCCGCCCAGCGCGTGCCCGTTCATGCCGGCGATCACCGGCTTGGGCGCGAGCTCGATCGCCCGCTGCACGTCGATCCACCGGCGCATCGCGGCCTGGTTCTCCTCGGACAGGTCGCGCATCACGGCGATGTCCGCGCCCGCCACGAAGAACCGGCCGGACCCGGTGACCACGATGCAGCGCACCTCCGGGTCGGCGGCCAGCGGCGGCAGCACGACGAGGAACTCCTCGATCATCGCGGGATCCACGGCGTTGGCCGGGGGCCGGTCGATCCGGACCGTGGCCACGCTCCCGTCACGGGTGACCCGAAGTACCGTCATCGCTTCCTCACTCGGTCACGCCGGCGGCGGCGAGCGCGGCCAGCTCGGTCTCGTCGAGCCCCAACACTTCGGTCAGCACGGCCGCGGTGTCCTGGCCGAGCAGCGGCGCGGGGCAGGTGAGCGCGCCGGGCGTCGCACCCAGCCGCGCGACGATCCCCTCGTGCCGCACCGGGCCGGCGATCGGGTGCTCGAGCACCGGGTAGAAGCCGCGCGCCGCGAGGTGCTCGTCCCGGTCCACCAGGTCCTGGCCGGTGGCGACCAGCGCGGCCGGCACGCCGGCGGCCTGCAGGGCAGCGGCCGCCTCGACGGGGTCGCGCTGCGCGGTCCACCCGGCGAGCGCGGCGTCGATCGTGTCCTCCGCGGCGCGGCGGGCGGCCAGGTCCGCGCCTGCCGGGACACCGAGTCCGCCGGTGACCCCGACGAGCGCACGCCACTGGGCGTCGTCCAGGACGGCAACCGCGACCCAACGGTCCTCGCCCGCGGTCGGGTACACCCCGTGCGGCACGGCCCGTACCGAGCGGTTCGGGTGCTCCGGCGTGCGGTGGTCCTCCCCGGCGGGCGGGAAGGCCGCCTCGGCGACGGCGGGCCCGATCGACGCGGCCATGGCCTCCAGCTGCGAGAGGTCGACGTGCCCCCCGCGCTGCTCGGCGAGCAGGGTCAGGGTCGCGAGGACGGCGGCGTTCGCCGCCACCATGTCGCCGAGCCCGAACGTGAGGCCCTGCGGCGGCCCGCCGGGGTCGCGCGTCTCGCTGGAGAGCCCGGACATCGCCGCGAGCGTGTCCGCGAACGTCACGGCGTGCCGCCACGGCCCGGTCTGCCCGACGCCCGCCATCGACACGAGGACGACGTCCGGGTTGAGCTCCCGCAGGGACGCGTGGTCCATCCCCCACTTCGCCAGGACCCCCGGGCTGAAGTTCTCGACCACCACGTCGCAGTGCGGCACGAGCTCGCGCAGCAGCCGCACGCCCTCGTCCGTCCGCAGGTTCAATGCCACGCTCCGCTTGCCGCGGTTGAAGTTGAGGAAGTACGCGCTGTCGTCGGGGCCCGCGCCATCCCGCAGCCGCATCGACGGCGCGAACCGCGTCGGGTCCTGCCGGTGCCTCGACTCGATCTTGACGATCTCCGCCCCGTGCTCCGCGAGCTGCTTGGTCACGTACGGGCCGGCCAGCACCCAGGTCAGGTCCAGCACTCGGACGCCGTCGAGGGCGCGAGCACCGGACGAGCGCGGTTGTCGCCCACGCGGCTCGGGATGCGTCCAGGCCCGGTCGGCGGGCGTCTCGTGCAGCGCGGGCAAGCGCACCGGACGCGGCAACCGCGGCGCCTCCCAGGGGAACCCGGCGTCTTCGACGACACCGGGCAGGTCGTCACCCACGACAGAGACGAAGAACTGCCGGTCGCGCAGCTGCGGGTTCTCCGTGAGCTGCGCCGGTGGAACGACCTCGGCCCACGGCAAGGCGCGCGACCGGCCCTCCTCGGCGACGGCCCGCGCGCCCCGCTTCGCGACGAACCGGGCGACGACCTCGTCGACGTGCGGGCGACCCTGCCAGCGCACGACCGGGTCGCCCCACTTCTCGTCGACCAGGTCAGCGGCCTCACCCTCCTCGACCATCCAGGCCAGGAGGTCGGTCCACATCCGGTTGCTGCCGGAGTAGCCGCCTGCCACGAACCCGTCCGACGCGGCGAAGATCCGGTGCGCGACGTGCTCGTAGACGCCGCCGCTGCGGACCGGGAACCGGCCGGCGTGGATCCAGGCGATCGCGGCCGTCTCGAGGGTGGCGGCCACGGCCTCCTGACCGGAGATGTCGATGAGCTGGCCCGCTCCGGTCCGATCGCGAGCGAGCAGGCCGAGCAGCGCGGCGATGGCCGCGTGCGCCCCTGCGACCTGGACCGCCTGCTCGCGCGGCGGCGGCTTCGGCGGGCCGTCGGCGCGGCCGCCGAGCCACGTCATCCCCCCGGCGGAGGCGAGGACGAGGTCGTCGGCCAGCCGGTCGCGGTGCGGTCCGGTCAGCCCGAACGGGGTGACGACGACGTGCACGGCATGGGGCCAGCGCGACGTGCCGTCGGAGCGCAGGCCCCGCAGCGCTGAGAACGGGCCGCTCTCCAGCACGACGTCGGCACCTGCCGCGAGGTCGTCGAGCACGCGCTCGCCCGTCGGCCGCACCCGCCGCTTGCCGGCGTGCCAGTGGATGCGGGCTGCGGCGTCGAGGCCCTCGCTCGGGTCGACCCGCACGACATCGGCTCCGATGCCGACCAGCAGGCGCGCTCCCTGGAAGGCGAGTCCGTCGGTGAGGTCGAGAACCCGCGGTGGCGGCGTGGTGGGTCCGGACACGCTCCGACGCTAGGTCCTGGACCGGCCGCGCCCGAGGTCTTCGGTCCGCTGAGCAGAACCACCCCTTCGACCGCTCATCGCGGATTTCCGTCCTCGACGGGGCGGAAGCCCGCCCAGCGCCTGATCTCGTACCCGTGGCCGCGGGCCCGGACCTCGGCGGCCCCGTGGCCCGGGAGGTGCGCCGGCACGACCAGCGTCCGCTCCTCGGTGGCCTCGGCGAGGATCCGCCGCCTGGTGGCGCGGGCGGCGCCGGCGTCCTCGCAGAAGCAGCTGTTGGCGTCGGGCTCGGCGATCTGCACGGGGCTGTGCAGGATGTCGCCGACGAACACGGCCCGCTCGTCCTTCGACCGCAACCACAGCACCGACGAGCCGGGCGTGTGGCCGGGCGCGGGCTCCAGCGACAGGTGGACGAGCACCGCTGCCGGGTGACGGCCGGTTCCTGGTCCTGGTCCTGGACGGGCCTCGCGGCATCGCTGGCTCGCTTCGACGCCGACATCGAGGTCGTGGGGCCGCGGGAGCTCCGCACCGCGTTCGCCGATCTGGCTGCCCGCGCCGCTCGGACTGCCGGATAGGGCCCGCGCCCCGGCAGGAGCGGGGGGCGCAGCTGCCGTCCGGGAAGGCACTGCGGAACGCCATAGGCGACAGCAACTGGTCCGGGCGGCCGGTTGACAATCGCGCTTGTCGCCTGCCAGCCTCCATCAGGCTTCCTGATAAGAGGCAGGCCACAGCCGAGGGGTTGCCACTGGAGGCCGGCACCATGACGATCGCCGACACGACACAGGGCAAGATCGAGGGCACGGCCGAGCACGGCGTACACCGCTTCCTGGGGATCCCGTACGCCGCCCCGGTGAGCGGCTCGGGCAGGTTCCTGCCGCCGAAGCCTGCGACGCCGTGGACCGGCGTCCGGCAGGCGGTCGCTCCCGGTCCGATCGCGCCGCAGTTCGCCGTGCCGGGCCGCAAGCCACTCGCCGAGCCCGCCGAGGACTGCCTGTTCCTCAACGTGTGGACGCCGGGGATCACCGGCGAGCGCCCCGTGCTGGTGTGGATCCACGGCGGAGGGTTCTTCACGGGCACCGGCTACGCAGCGCACACCGCCGGGGCGGCCCTGGCCGGCAGCGAGGACGTGGTCGTGGTGTCGCTGAACCACCGGCTGGGCCTGCTGGGCTTCCTCCACCTCACCGAGCTGGGCGGAGCGGACTGGGGGTTCGAGGCCAACCCCAGCATCCTCGACCTCGTGGCCGCCCTGGAGTGGGTGCGCGACAACATCGCGGGGTTCGGCGGCGACCCGTCCCGCGTGACGATCTTCGGCCACTCCGGTGGGGGCGGCAAGGTCACCTCGTTGCTGACGTCACCGGCCGCGCGCGGCCTGTTCAGCCGTGCCGGCGTCCTCGGCGGGCCGCCGTTCGGCCTGAAGGACGCAGGCCGCGCCACGCTCATCGCCGAGCGGGCACTGCGCATGCTCGACCTGGACCGCGCCGATCCCACGGCGCTGCAGAACCTGCCGCTCGACCGGCTGCTCGACGTGCAGGCCCGCCTGGGCGTCGGTCGGGAGCCGACCGAGCACAGCATGCGGTTCGCGCCCGTCGTGGGCACCCCCTCGGTGCCCGCCTACCCCGACGAGGCGCTAGCCGTCGGCGTCGCCGCCGACGTCCCGCTGCTGACCGGCACCACGCTCGACGAGGCGCGCTTCATGCTCGCCACTCATCCGCGGTGGCTGGATCCCGGCGTCGACATCGACGACGCCGCCGTGGTCGGTCTCGTCGCGGCGGGCGTCGACGACACCTCGGCCGCCGATGGCATCGTCGCCGGTTACCGGGCCCGGCGCGCCCACGGCGGCGGCCGCAACGTCGACCTGGTGATGGACGTGCTCAGCGACCAGTTCACCGTGCGCACCGCGCGGCTCGCCGACGCCCACCGCGCCGGCGGCGGTCCGGTCCACAGCTACCTGTGCGACCTCAACCGCGCCGAGCCGCTCGGGGCGTTCCACGGGATCGAGATCCCCGTCTTCTTCCGCAACGTCGGCCTCGGTCCGATCCCCGCCGCCGGGCCCGCCTTCGACCGCGCCGCGGCCGCAATGGGCGGCGCACTGGCCGCGTTCGCCTGCACGGGCGACCCGAACGAGGGCCTCGCCGCCGCAGGGGTCGACTGGCCTGCGTACGAGCCCACCGCCCGCACCCAGCTGCGGTTCGGCGATGACGGTTTCGAGGCGACCAGCCGGATCGTCGACGACCGGGTCGGTTGGTGGCGCGGGGTGTCGACCTCCGGGCGAACCGATCCGTGGGGGCGGGCGTTCGCGGCGACAGCCGCCGCCGGATGACGAGGCAGCCGGACGTCGTGGCGGTGCCGGGCCTGGACCGATCCCCGCGACGGAGGACCACTGCGAGCCGGAGGGCGCGGTGACCGTCCCCGCACGGCGCATCCCCGAGGACTTCGACCCGGCCTCGACCGACGACCCCGACGAGGTGCACGCGCTCTACCGAGATCTCCGGGCCCGCTGCCCTGTCGCGCACACCGACTCCCACGGCGGCTTCTGGGCGCTGGCGACCTATCCGGAGGTCAAGGCGGCCGCCCTGGACGACTCCCGGTTCATCTCCTCGGTGAAGGCGGTCGTGCCGAGCGACCCGCGCGGCCTGCGCCGCCCGCCGCTGAACTTCGACGCCCCCCACCACACGCCCTACCGCAAGGCGCTGGACGCCACGCTCTCCCGGCGCAGGCTCGCCGACCTGGAGCCCGTGCTGCGCGAGCACGCGGTCCGCGTGCTCACCCCGATGCTGCAGCGGGGCTCCGGTGACATCGCCCAGGAGTTCGGCGCCCTCTTCCCGGCCTGGGTCACCACGGAGTGGCTGAACCTGGATCCCGAGCTCGCCCCCGACCTCGCCGAGACCGCGGCCCGCTGGGTGCGCGCCTGGCGGCTGCAGGACCGGGAGGTGGTCAACGCGATGAGCGAGCGCATGTACGCGATGGCCCGCGCGCTCGTCGCGGACCGCCGCGACCACCCGCGCCCGGTAGAGGAGGACCCCGCCAGCTCGCTGCTCGCCGAACCGGTCGACGGCGAACCGCTCGAAGCGGAGCAGATCGTCGGGGCGCTGCGCCAGTCGCTCGTGGTCGGCATGGTCGCGCCCCCGATCGTCATCGGCTCGATCGCGACCCACCTCGGGACGGACCCGCAGCTGCAGGAGCGGCTGCGCGCCGAACCGGACCTCATCACCGCGGCGCTCGAGGAGTTCCTGCGGCTCTACGCGCCCTATCGCGGCTTCGCCCGCACCGTCACCCGGCCGACCGTCGTGCTCGGCCGGGAGATCCTGCCGGGCGAGCCGGTCACCCTCACCTACGCGTCCGCCAACCGGGACGCGGCCGTGTTCGACGATCCGGACGAGTTCCGGCTCGGCCGGCCCAACATCGCCGACCACCTCGCCTTCGGGCGCGGCCGCCACCGGTGTCCCGGCGCTCCGATGGCGCGGCTGATGCTGCGGATCGCGCTGGAGGAGCTGCTCGCCCGCACCGCATCCTTCACCGCGGTCGGCTCCCGGGAAGGGGCGCGCATGCCCGAGCTCGGCATCGTCTCCTCCCACCTCCGCTTCGTCCTGCCCCGAGATGCGGACGCCGAGCGGGCCGCCGCGGCCCCGGCTCGGAGGTGGATCTAGGCGCTCTTCACCAGTCCGCCGTCGATCAGGTAGTCGGCGCCCGTGACGCTGCCCGCGCGCGGCGAGCAGAGCTGCACGACCAGGTCGGCGACCTCACCGGCCTCGATGAGCCGCCCCGTCAGCATCCCCGCCTGCGCCGGCAGAGCGGCCAGCAGCTGGTCGTGCGGTACGCCGAGCTTGGCCGCGAGCTGGCCGCCGTACGAGTCCGGGTGCTCCCAGAGCGCCGTGCGCACCGGCCCCGGGGACACGGTGTTGACGCGCACGCCCTGCGGTCCGAACTCCTCGGCCAGCGCCTTGCCCAGAGCGGTCAGCGCGGCCTTCGCCGTCGTGTAGGCGACCGGCCCGCCCGACGGGATCCGCGCACCGCTCGACGAGATGTTGACGACGACGCCGCGCCGGTCGATCAGGCTCGGCAACGCCGCCCGGGTCGTCTTCACGGTCGCGAAGAAGTTCAGGTCGAAGGCGTGGTGCCACAACTGGTCGTCCACATCGAGGAACCCGGCCGTCGCATCGCCCTCACCACCGCCGACGTTGTTCACCAGCAGGTCCAGCTCCCCGAGCTCCTGCCGGGCCGCCGCGACCAGCCGCACCGGCCCGTCCGGATCCGTCAGGTCGACGGGTACGACGTGCGCGCCGGTGCGCCGCATGTCGGGCGTCTCGGTCCGGGCGGCCGCGACTACCCGCACGCCTTCCTCGACGAGCCGCTCGACCACGGCCAGGCCGATCCCCCGGCTGGCACCGGTGACCAGTGCGGTCTTGTCCTTCAACTGGAGATCCACGGCGAAGCCCTCTCGGAGTCGCATCATGAGTGACCGCTTCAACGTACAAGCTGCGTCACTGATGTTGCAACTACGGCTGGATCAGCGTCAACGGAGTAGACTCCCGCTGTGAGCGATGGCAGCACCCGGCCCCTGCGGGCGGACGCCGAGCGGACCGTGCGGACGATCCTGGAGGCGGCCGAGCGCGTTCTCGCCCGCGATCCGGCGGCCACGATGGAGGAGATCGCGGCCGCGGCAGGTGTCGCGCGCACGACGGTGCACCGCCGGTTCAGCACCCGCGAAGCGCTGATCGCCGCACTCGGGGGATGGGCCAGCCGGCAGCTCGAGGCCGCCGTCGACCAGGCGCGCCCGGACACCGCACCACCCATGGTCGCGCTCTACCAGGCCACTGCGAACGTGCTCCGGGTGAAGATGTCCTGGAGCTTCTCGATGGACACCGCTCTCGCAAAGGGCGACGAGGTCGAGGAGATCCAGTGCCGGATGCTCGACACGTGTGACCGGCTGTTCCGCCGCCTGCGGGACAGCGGCTCACTGCGTCCCGACGTCGACCCGGTCTGGGCCCGCAGGGTGTACTACGCCCTGATCCACGAGGCCTGCCAGGAGGTCGGCGCCGAGGCCGAGCCCGACACCGACGCCCTCGCGACCCAGCTGATCGACACCCTGCTCCGCGGCGTCGGCACCCCGTCCGCACCGCTCTGACCGCCGCCGACACGGCGAACCAGCGTTGCGCGGATCCCCCGGACGGATCCGCCGAGCCGCGCGCCATAGGAGACCCCTATGGCGCCTGCTGACATTTCGTCTTTGCGTCCCGTTCTTTTCCGGACGTACCGTGAAAGAGCTCGACGAGGTGCGCGCACCGCGACCTATCCGAACATCAATCCCTTTTCCGTCGAGCGAACGGGACACAATCGAAAGGACTTGCGGCATGACCACGGTCGAGAACCGATCGGGAACGCGAGAGCTCGCGGGAAAACGAGCCCTGGTCACGGGTGGTTCTCGCGGAATCGGGGCGGCCGTCGTGCGGCGGCTCCTGGACGCGGGCGCCGAGGTGCTCACGACCGCCAGGTCGGCGACGAGCACGGTGCCGGAGGGGGCCACCTTCGTGCAGGCCGACGTGCGGACCCGGGCCGGCGCGGAGGCGCTCGCCGCGGCCGCGCAGGAGGCGCTCGGCGGGGTGGACGTCCTCGTCCACAACGTGGGTGGAGCGCGACCGCACAAGGCCGCTCTGGCCATTCCCGACGAGGAGTGGCAGGACGCGCTGGACCTGAACTTCCTGTCGTCGGTGCGGCTGAACTCGCTGCTGGCACCGGGGATGCGGGAACGGCGTTCGGGGGCGATCGTGCACATCTCCACGGCCGCGGTCGTCCCCCCGGCACCGCCGTTCCTGCACTACCAGGCGGCGAAGGTGGCGCTGGAGAACTACAGCCGGGGACTGGCCGCCGAGCTGGCCCCGTTCGGGGTCCGGGTCAACACCGTGAGCCCCGGCAGGACCGCCACCCCCGGCGGCGAGGCGACGCGGGAGTACTGGGCGAGCCTGGACCTCGGGCCGGGCGCGGTCGCAACCCCTCCGCTGGGGCGCGACGGTCAGCCAGACGACATCGCCCACGCGGTGCTGTTCCTCGTGTCCGACCGGGCGAGCTGGCTCACCGGGCAGGTTCTCGGCGTCGACGGCGGCGAGTTCCCGAGGGGTTGACAGGAAGATGGGTGTGTACAGCGACAAGAACGCAGTGATCACCGGCGGCGGCGCCGGTATGGGGTTCGCATTGGCGAAGCTGCTGGTGGACGGCGGAGCCCGAGTGGTGATCACCGGGCGTTCACAGGGCACGGTCGACGCCGCGCGGGACCTCGGCAAGAACGCGGTGGCCGTCCGGGGGGACGTGGCCTCACTGTCCGACCTGGATGCTCTGGCCCACCGGGTGCAGGAGGAGCTCGGCACGATCGATGCCCTGTTCGTCAACGCGGGCATCGCAGGCGCCACGCCCCTCGAGACCGTCACGGAGGAGGTGTACGACGAGATGTTCGCGATCAACGTCAAGGGCGCCTTCTTCACGGTGCAGAAGCTCGCCCCGCTGCTGAGCGCGGGCGCAGGCGTCGTGCTCACCACCTCGGTCGCGAACGCCATCGGCATGCTGGACACCAGTGTCTACGCGGCCGGCAAAGCAGCGGTGCGCTCGATGGCCCGCAGCTTCTCCCGCGAGCTGCTCCCACGCGGAGTCCGGGTCAACGCGATCAGCCCCGGTCCCATCGACACGGGGATCCTCGAGAAGACGATGACCGAGGAGGCCGCCGAGCAGTTCAAGGCGCAGGTGGTCGCGGACAATCCCATGCAGCGTTTCGGCACCGTCGAGGAGTTCGCCAGGGCGGCCGCATTCCTCGCCTTCGATGCCACCTACACCACCGGTGCGGAGTTCACCGTCGACGGCGGACGCACGCAGCTGTGAGAGGCCCGTCGGCCGTCAGGACACCAGTGAGATGGGAGCGGCGTCGTACCAGGTCTCCTGGCGCAGGAGTTCGCGCAGGGCCGTCTCCGCCGGGCCCGCGTGCTGCCGGACCACGGCGATGACGGGCTGGGACACGACCGGGAACACCGGGCGCACGAGGTGCTCGTAACCCTGGGGCACCGCGGAGGCGGGGACGAGCGTCACCCCCAGCCCGTGGGCGGCCCAGCGCACGGCCGTGGCCGTCTGCGACACGCGGGCGGCCGTGGTCGGGGGCAGCTCGTTGTCCCGCAGCACGTTCAGCAGCACGCCGTCGAGCGCACTGTCGCGGTCGAACCGCACCCACGGCTCGCCCTCCAGTTCGCGCAGCTCGACCCGGTCCGCGGCGAGCAGCCGGTGCCCGGTGCCCAGCACCACCACGAACTCCTCGTCGCCGATGTGGTGAGCGTCGGCGGGGCTCCGCTCGCACTTGGCCATCAGGGCGAGGTCCAGCACGCCCCGGCGGCACAGCCGGTCCAGCTCGGCGGAGCTGGGCTCCTCGAAGACGGTGACCTCCACCCGCGGGAAGCGGCGGCGCAGCGCGCTCAGCGCGCCCGGCAGCTGGCGCGTGCCGAAACCCATCTGCGCCGCGACCACCAGCTCGCCCACCAGGTCGTCGGCACCGGCGCGTGCCGTCGCCCTCGCCCGCCGCGCCGCGGTCACCGCGATCTCCGCCTCCCGCAGGAACGCGCGGCCGGCCACCGTGGGCACCAGTCCGCTCGGCGTGCGGGCGAACAGCTGCACGCCGAGCTCCCGCTCCAGGTTGCGGATCTGCTGGGACATCGACGGTTGGGCGACGTGCAGCCGCTCGGCCGCCGCCGTCACCGAGCCCTCCTCGGCAACGGCCAGGGCGTACTCGAACTGACGAAGGCTCATCGGTTCCCGTCCCTCCCTGCGGCGGACCGCGGTCCACCCCCGCCGCAACGCTGTAATCGTAGGTGTGGAAAACCCGATGACGTCGGCGGCCATCCCCGCGACCATGGCCGGCGTGGAGGAGGTCGAGGTCGTCGTCGCCCACCGCGAGCGCGCAACCCTTCGCGTCGGTGACGTGTTCCTGAAGATCGACGCCGACCAGGAGCTCACCGACGTCGAGGTCGAGGCGATGGCCATGGCGCCGATCCCGACGCCGCAGGTCCTGTGGCGGAAGCCGCCCGTGCTCGCGCTCGCCGCCCTTCCGGGCAAAGCGCTCGGCCGCCTCGGCGAGCCGTCGACCGCGTCGCCGGCGGCATGGGCGGCGGCGGGTGCGGCCGCACGGGTGCTGCACGACGCGCCGCTGCCGCCATGGCCCGGTCGGAGCGTCGACGAGTTGGCATCGCACCTCGACGGCGAATGCGAGTGGCTCGTCACCAACGGCGTCCTTCCGGCCGACGTGGTCGCGCGCAACCGCCGGATCGCCGAGGCTGCGCTCCGGCCGTGGACACCGGTGTTCACGCACGGCGACCTGCAGATCACCCACGTGTTCGTCGACGGGGACGAGATCGCCGGCGTGATCGACTGGTCCGAGGCGGCCCAGGGCGATGCCCTGTTCGACCTCGCCACCTTGACGCTCGGGCACGAGGAGCACCTCGGCGACGTCCTCGCCGGATACGGCACGGACGTCGACCTCGACGTGATCCGCGGATGGTGGTCGTGGCGGAGCCTGACGGCGGCCCGCTGGCTGGTCGAGCACGGCTTCGACCCGGCCTCGCCTGGCTGCGAGTTCGACGTGCTGAGGTCCCGGATGTGAGGCTCGCCCGGGCGCAGGCGTTCGCCGGCACTCCTCAGCCGGGGGCCTACCGGAGCGCCGCCAGTAGCTTCTCGAGGCTCTCCCACCTGACGGTCGGGCTGAGGCTGAACGTGAAGTAGGTGATGCCGAGCGCCTCGTGGAGCGACCGGATCCGGGCGGCCGCCGCGTCGACCGGACCGGGCAGGTAGGACACGGCTCTGCGCAGCTCGTCGTCGGGGACGCCCGGAGCGATGGCCCGGAGGATCGACAGGTCGTCGGGATCGTCGAGGCCGACCTGGAAGAAGCTGAACGCCAGTTCGACGTCGGCCGAGCGGTCGCCGGCCTTGTCCTGGAAGAACGCGACCCGCTCCGCGAGTTGATCGCGCGTGCCCGCGGTGGGGAAGGCGACGATGTCGGCGTGCCGGGCGGCCGCGGTCAGCATCCGGTCCCCCGTGCCGGCGATCATGATCGGCGGCGGGGTCTGGACGGGCGCGGGGATGTAGTCGGGGCCGGACAGCAGGCGCCGGATCTCGACCGCGTGCTCGATCACGAGGTCGACGCGCGCCCCGGCTCTCGGGAACGGCAGTCCTGCAGCTCGGAACTCCTCCTCGACGTAGCCGGTGCCGAGGCCGATCTCGAGCCGGCCGTCGGTGGCCGCGTCGACGGTGGCGAGGTCGCGGGCGAGCAACGCGGGGCGGTAGAACGACGCGTTGATGACCATGTTGCCGACCCGCAGCGACGGGGCGGCCTCCGCGATCGGGATCAGTGGTGGCAGCGGCGCGGTCATCCCCAGGTGGTCGGGCAGCAGGACCACGTCGAAGCCGATCTGTTCTGCGCGGCGGGCTGCCTCCTTCATCTGAGAGACCGGGCCGGTCACCGACAGACCGAAACGCAATGGGCGGGAAGTCACGTGATGACGATGCCCGCGAGCCGTCGGTGTTCGCGTCGGTGACAACCACCTACCCGGCTCGCGTCAGAGGTGCGGCGTCGGTCAGCTGCCGATGTCGGGGTGGTCCCTGAGCTGCCGGCGGGAGGTGAGGCCCAGCTTGCGGAAGATGTTGCGCAGATGGGCGTCGACGGTCCGTGGGCTGAGGAACAGCCTGGCGGCGACCTCGGCCGACGTCGCGCCGGTGGCGACCAGCCGGGCGATGGAAATCTCCTGCATCGTGAGCTGGTCGTAGGTGCGCCCGGACCGGCTGCGGGCCTTCTCGCCGCTGGCCCGCAGCTCGTCGGCGGCGCGCCGGGCGAAGGCCTCGAGCCCGGCCTCCGAGAGCAGGTCGTGGGCGGTGCGCAGGTGCCGGCGGCAGTCGCGCCTGCGGCCTTCGCGGCGCAGCCATTCCCCGTACAGGAGATGGGCCCTGGCCCGGTAGGGCAGCAGCGGGGTGTCCTGGAGGCGCTCGACGGCCTCCCGGTAGTGCTCCTCGACCCCGGTCGCCAGCCCGCGCGCGTACGCCGCGATACCGAGGCCCGATGCTGTTCCGCTGGCCTCGGTGCGCTCGGTCAGGGCCTCCAGCGCGGCGGCAGCGGTGCCCGGCTCGCCGCAGCGAACGGCCGCCTCCACCAGTTCGGGCAGGCTCAACCCGGCGGGCCCGAGGTCTTCGTGCGCCGTGGCCTGCCGGGCCGCAGCGAGCGCGGCCGGGTAGTCGGCCAGACCGTTGTGCAGCACGGCCGCCGCCCAGTGCACGTTGACGATCAGCTGCCCTCCACCGTGCGCGGTGGCCGCCGCGGTGGCCGTCCGGAACAGCTCGACCCCCTCCTTGCGCCGGCCCCGCATCGCGGCCAGGTACAGCCGCGGGTACAGCAGCGGGGGCAGCCCCGCCGCGTCGGCGATCGCCTCCTCCTCCGCGATCGCGGCCATCGCCTGCCCGAGGTCGCCGCTCAGCGCGGCGTGGGAGGTCGTCAGGGCGAGGCCGAGGCGCAGCACGAGTGGCGACCCCGAGTCGCGACCGGTCTTGACCAGCCACTCGATGACCGCCGCGTGGACGTCGGGATCCCACAGCTCCATGGCCAGCATCGAGGCGAGCGCGGGCCGGCGGGTCCACAGCGGACCGTCGTCGCCGTCGAGGACGGTCCGCAGCACCGGCGCCGCGGCCCGGTGCCCGGCGGTGGCCAGCAGGTCCAGCGCGTCCAGGACGTCCGGGGAGCGCGCCGGCTCCGCCGACCGCGCCGCCTCCAGGACCATCTCCAGCACGCCGGTGGCCCGGCCGACGACGAGGGCCATCTCGAGCGCGTCCAGGAGGTAGGCGCGGGACCGCTCCGGGTCCGGCCCCGCCAGTCGCCGCGCGGCGCGCAGGACGAACGCCGGGCCGTCGCGGTCGTGGTGCCGGACGAAGGCGATCTGGCCCCGCAGCCGGTCGAGGTGTGCGTGCTGGAGCTCGTCCAGGGCCGCGTTGTCGACCGTCGTGATCAGATCCGCGGCCCGGTCGGTGGCGCCGGCATCGAGGTCGGCCTGAGCGGCGGCGAGCGTCCGTTCGATCCGCGCGGCGCCGTCCAGCGACAGCGCCACCGCGCGCTCGAGGAACGCCGCGGCGGCCGCCACTCCCCCGCGCGACCGGGCGCGGGACGCGGATCGCTCCAGCTCCGCGGCGACGTCGTCGTCCGGGCCTGCGCTGGCCTGGGCGCGGTGCCAGGCACGCCGGTCCGGATCCAGGACCGGGTCGGTGACCTCGGCCAGCACGCGATGAGCCGTGCGGCGCTGATCCGCCGCCGCGGCCAGGTACACGGCCGACCGGGCCAGTGGGTGGCAGAAGCGGATGCGGTTGGAGAACTCGACGAGCCCGGTCGCGATCGCGGCCGCGCTGGTGGACTGCACGTCGATACCCAGGCGCTGCGCGGCCGGCCACAGCAGCGCGGGGTCGCCGGTCGGGTCGGCGCTCGCGACCGTCAGCAGCAGCCGCGCCGCCGCGGGCAGGTCGGCCAGCCTCGCCCGGAAGCTGTGCTCGATCCGGGTCGGTACCGAGGACGTCTCCGGCGGCGCGAACCCGCCCGCCCTGGGCAGCTCGCGCAGGGCCAACGGATTCCCGCGGGCCTCCGCCAGCAACCGGTCGCGCACCTGCTCGTCGAGCATCACGAGGCTTTCTGCAGCCAGGAACGCCCGCGCATCGGCATCGCTCAACCCGTCGACGACCAGACCCGGCAGCTCGTCCAGCTCACCGCCCGGGCCGGGCAGCCGGACCGCGAACAGCATGGCGACGGGCTCGGCACCGAGGCGCCGGGCGACGAAGGCCAACGCCCTCGACGACGCCGCATCCAGCCAATGGGCGTCGTCGACCACGCACAGCAGCGGACGGTCCCGGGCCGCGGACGCCAGCAGCTCCAGGGTGGCAAGGCCGATGCGGAACAGGTCCGGGGTGGCCAGGACCAGGCCGAACGCGACCTCGAGGGCCTCGCGGTGCGATGCGGGCAGGTCGGCGAGATGCCCGAGCACCGGCGCACACAGCTGGTGCAGGCCCGCGAACGGCAGCTCCGACTCGAACTCCGATCCGGCCGCTGAGACCACCCGGAGCCCTGAGCCCTTGGCGTGGTGCAGCAGCGCGCTCTTGCCGATGCCCGCCTCGCCGCGCAGGACGAGCGCACCGCCCTGCCCCGCCTGCGCGGCGCCCGTCAGCTCGTCGATGCGCCGGAGCTCGTCCTGCCTGCCGACGAGCGATCCGGCGGAGCGTGTCGAGGTCCGCACACCGCCGAAGGTAGTACCCCTCGATCACTCGGGCGCGTGGTCGGCCGAGTACGGCGTGGTCACGCCTTCATAGGCGAGATGCAAGATCATGCCGTTGGCACCGTGCTCGAAGTTGTGGCAGTGGTCCATCCAGATCCCGGGGTTGTCCGCGGTGAACGCGATCTCGAACACCTCACCGGGCGCCACGTTGAGCGTGTCGGTCCACCACGCGCCGCCCGCGGCCGGCACGCCGTTGCGCGACAGCACCCGGACCCGGTGCCCGTGCAGGTGCATGGGGTGGTCGACGATGCTGCGGTTGGCGATGCGCACCTTCACCCGCTCCCCCTCGACGACCTCGAGCGTGGGCACCGCCGGGTACAGGCGGCCGTTGATCGAGCTGCTGACGTAGCCGAACCCGCCCGGGCCGAAGCCGAACCCGTCGTCGAGCCGGAGGTCGAACGTTCGGTCGTGGTCGTCCGGGGCGGGCGCGGCGCCGGAGCCGTAGGTGAACGGGTCGAACAGCGCGCCGGTGGCCGGGGCGGCGGGGACGGCGGTACCACCGGGGCTGAGGGCGAGCGCGGCCGACGCGTCGATGGCCAGGGTCACCGGGCCGTCGGGCATCGTGAAGGTGAGGTCGTAGCGTCCGCCCGCGGCCAGCAGCAGGTCGGTGCCCGGGCCGACCGGAGCGGCGCCCTCGATCGGGTTGCCGTCGATGGCGGCGACGGTGAACGGGGTGCCGCCGACGTGGACCCGGTTCGGCTCCGCGGAGCTGTTGATCAACCTCAGGCGCACCTCACGGCCGGCCTCGACGGCCTGGCGGGTCGGCTGGTCGGCCCGGTCGAAGGCGGTGATCGCGGCGGCGGCAGCGGGCCACCGATGTGTGAAGAGGGTGCGCTCGAACCCCGCTGCTCCCCGCCCCGCGTCCTCGACGACCAGCGCTCCGAACAACCCCCGCTCGACGCTGCGCAGCGCATCCCGGTGCGTGTGGTACCAGAACGTGCCCGACCGGTTCGGGACGAACCGGTACACGTGCCGCCCTCCCGGCCGGACCGCGTTCTGCGTCACGCCGGGCACGCCGTCCTCCGCGTTGGGCACGTCGACGCCGTGCCAGTGCAGGCTCACGCCTTCCTCGACATCACTGTTGACCAGCGTCACCTCGACCAGCTGCCCCACCTCCGCGCGGATCTCGGGGCCGGGGGCGGTGCCGTTGAACAGGAGCGCGTCGGCCGCGTGGCCGGAGGCGAGGCGCACCTCCCCCCTGGCCGCGGTCAGCGTCACCCGGACATCCGGCTCCCGGTCGCGCGGGCCGGTGAGCTGATCCACGCTGATGCCACCGGCCGCGGAGTGGTGGTGCCCGGCCGCTGCCGCGTTCGCCTGGCCGGCCAGCGCCAACCCGACCGCGGGCACCAGCAGGAGCGCCACGGCGGGCCACGGCATGCGGGAGGCCCGGGAACCCGACCGACGCCACCGGCCCAGCGCCGCGATCGCCACCAGCGCCGCCGTCGAACCGGCGAGCACGAACCACGTGTCCTGCGCCCCGAACGGCACGAACAGCCACCAGCCCGACAGCAGTACCCCGGCCGCAGCAACCTGCGCGGCCGTCCTGCTCGGCCGCCGGACCGCCCATGCGACCGGCAGGACCGCCAGCGGGACCTGCACGACCAGCCGCGACTCGGCCAGCACGGTGCCGCCGGTGAGGATCAGGAGGGCGACGACCAGGCGCGCAGCCACCAGCGCCGCCATGATCGACAGCCACCGGCGTAGCCGCGCTGTGGGACCGGCGGCCCGCCGGCCGACGACGAGTCCGGCGATCATCGCCAGCAGGGCGAGGACCATGTCGGTGATGGCGAGCGGCTCGAACACCAGGACACGGTGGCCCCGGGCCGCGACCGCTCGCGTCGGCGAGAACCGCCTAACCCACGGCGCGCGCCACGCACGAGCCCCTGTTCAGCGATCCGCTGGTCAACGTGCTGTACGCCGGGGGTCGTTCTCGCGGAACAGGACCAGGTGCTCGTGGTAGAGGATGCCGTCGCGCACGTCACCGGTCGCCGTGAAACCCGTGTCGTCGACGTAGTCGAGGTGCGATCCGGCCACCGCGTAGCGGCCCGTGTACGCGCTCTGCCGGCTGCCGCGGGCCTCGTCGTAGCGTCCGTTCGGGAGTAGCTCCTGCCGGATGAAGCCGTCCGCGGTGACCCACATCCCCACGACGTCGACGTGCGCGCTCGGCGAGCTTTGATCAGTCATGATCCCAGCGTCCGGCCTTGGGCAATGCCGTGCCAGGGTGCAGTGGGACCAGGAACTGCGCACACACGAGTGGCCTCCCACGCACGTCGGATCGCGTGAGAGGCCACTCGCCGGCATCGGTCAGGCGACGAGCTTCCCGCCGCCGTTGCGGGCGAGCCGGCGGCCCTCCAGGACAGCCGCTACGGCGAATCCGCCGCCGCCTGCGACGGCGAGGACCCAGAACAGGTTGGGGACGGCGAGGAAGAGGGAGGCCGTCGAGGTCAGGGCGAGCCACGTGCCGAGGCCGTAGTGCAGGAGGTTGCGGCGGGCGGCGCCTTCCCCGAGGTAGAGCACACCCACGAGGAAGCCGGCCCAGGTCGGCCACAGGATCGCCTGCAGGTGGGGCAGCTCCATCTGGGCGGTGAGACCGGTGATGGCGAGGAACAGCGCGGCGAAGGCGCTGATCCACGACAGGCCCAGCAGCTTCCCGGAGAGGCTGTCGTGCGGGCCTGCGCCCCGCTGGGCACGGGTGGCGGCGACGCTCGCGAAGACGGTGCCGGCGGCGAGTCCGGAGCCGAGGAGGGTCATCGGCAGCCAGGCGGGCAGTGCGATCAGCGGGTCGGGTCCCATCGAGACGGCGGCGGCGCCGTGTCCGAGGACGTAGGCGAGCGCGAAGCCGGTGTAGGCCCCGCGGCTGTCGACGTCGGCGCCGGTGGCGGCGCGGGCGGAGACCGGAACGGGCAGGGCTGCGGCGGTCATGATCTCTCCGATACGAGGTGGTGCGGGGCCTCGGCGTCAGATGACGACGAGGCGGGACAGGGGTGCGGTGATCCGGTGGACGATGTCCGTCGGCCAGGGGAACGACGTGGCGACGGCGTACTGGTGGGCGAGACCGTGCAGGCCGACCCAGAGCGAGATCGCGTCGGCGCCCGGGTCGGCGCTGGTCGACCGGCCGGCCGCGACGCAGTCGGTCAGGGTCACGGTGAGGAGCAGCACCGCCTCGGCGACGAGGGCGGCCGGATCCTCCGCGTCGTGGGCGCCCGTGAACATCGCGCGGTACCGCTCGGGATGGCTGCGTGCGAAGTCGATGTACGCGCGGCAGGCGGCGACCAGCCGGAGGTGGGGATCCTCGCCTGCTGTGTCGGCGGCCGCGTGGATCCGGTCGGCGAGCTCGACGAAACCCTGCCGGACGACGGCCAGCACGATCGCCGGCCGATCTGGGAAGTGCGGGTAGATCGAAGGGGCGGAGATCCCGACCCGGCGGGCAACGGCCCGGAGGGTCACCGCCCGTTCGTCACCGCTCGCGTCGAGCAGTTCGGCCGCGGCGGCCAGGATCTCGGTGCGCAGCAGCCGCCCTTCTCCCCGGCGGCTCCTCGGCCGGACGCGGGCGCGGCGGGTGGCTGCCACGACGGTCACGCGTCCGGGACGATGACGACCTTGCCGGTGACGGTGCGCGACTCGGCCAGCGCGAGGGCGGACGCGGCCTGCGACAGCGGGAACCGTGCGGCGACCTGCGCGGTGAGGACGCCGTCGGCCAGTAGCTGCAGCACGTTGGTGAGGTCCTCACGCAGTCGGGCCCGGAAGGCGTCCACGCGCCGCCGGCGGCCGGCCCAGAAGTTGTAGAAGCTCGCGGACCGGCCGTTGGGCAGCAGGTTCCACACCATCAGCCGCGCGAACAGCTTCAGGACGGGGAGCTGGGAGTTGCCGTCCTCGTCCTTGGTGGCCGCGGTGCCGTAGGACACCAGCGTCCCGCCGCGGCGCAGCAGCCGCCACGACTCGACGATCCCGGCGCCGCCGACGTGGTCGAACACCGCATCCACCCCGTCCGGGGCGAGCTCCCGGATCCGCTGGTACATCTGCGGGTCGCGGTAGTCGACCGGGATCGCGCCCAGCTCACGCACCGCCGCGTGGTGACGGCTCGACGCGGTGCCGATCACGGTGATCCCGGCGTGGCGGGCCAGCTGCACCAGCGTGCTCCCGACGCCACCGTTGGCACCGAGCACCACGATGGTCGCCCCGGTGCGGACCCGGGCGGTCCGGTGCAGCATCTGCCAGGCGGTGATCCCGTTGACCACCACGGTCTCGGCGTCGGCGGAGTCCACGCCGTCGGGCACGGGCACCAGGTCGGCGGCGTCGAGCAGCTGGTGGGACGCCCAGCCCCCGATCTTGGTCGTCGCCGCGAACCGGTGCCCGACCAGGGTCGGGTCCACCCCGGGACCGGTGGCGGTCACGGTGCCGACGACGTCGTATCCGGGCACGAACGGGAACGCGGGCTGGTCGTAGTACTTGCCGCGGCGCATCTGCTGCTCGGC
Source organism: Pseudonocardia cypriaca (assembly GCF_006717045.1). NCBI lineage: Bacteria > Bacillati > Actinomycetota > Actinomycetes > Pseudonocardiales > Pseudonocardiaceae > Pseudonocardia > Pseudonocardia cypriaca. Next base: position 1,019,330 of record NZ_VFPH01000001.1, on the reverse strand, counting down.
GAACGAGACCCCGGTGGCGTCCATCCGCAGGACGACCTGGCCCGCTGCCGGAGCGGGCAGGTCGCGGCGGCGCACCTGCAGGCCGCTCGGCTCGACCTTCCCCGGCAGGACGATCTCGGTGGTGTGCGTGGTGACGGTGGTGTGGTCCACGGCTGGCCCCGTTCCGGTCGCTGTGCTTACAGACGTAAGGTTACGCGCGTTTCCTTCCCGAGCGCAAGGCTAATCCGCATAAGTTTTCACGTGTAAGCTGACGGCGACCCCTGATCGGAGCCTGGATGACCGCAGTACCGAGTCGAGGACCGCTCCCCCGCTCGATCGACGTCGAGGAGCTCTTCGCCGACCCGGAGTTCGCCGTCCCGTCGATCTCGCCGGACGGGACGAGGATCGCCTACCTGGCACCGGAGTACGGGCGGCGCAACGTGTGGGTGCGCGGGATCGAGCAGGGGCACGAGGACGCGGTGTGCGTCACGCACGACGCCCGGCGCGGTATCACGACCTACTACTGGACCGACGACCCGCGCTGGCTGCTGTACCTGCAGGACACCGACGGCAACGAGGACTGGCACCTCCACCGGGTGGACCTGGACGCGCCGGACGCGCCGGCGGTCGACCTGACGCCGATGCCGCCGGGCGCACGCGTGTTCGGCGCCGACCCGCTGGCGTCGGCGCCCGGGAGCGTGCTGGGGACCGGCCTCGCATCGAGGTGCTGGACCCGCACTTCGCCGAGGTCTACGCCGAACTGTCGAAGCTCTCCGACGGCGTGCTGGGCACGCTGTCGTCGGACGAGTCGGAGCGGCGGCGGGTCGCGACGTTCATCCACGACCGCGACCCGGCGGTGACCTGGTTCTACGACCACGACACGGGAGAGCGCCGGCTGCTGTTCCGCGCGTACCCACGCCTGGACCCGGCGGACCTGGCCCCGATGACGGCGGTCCACTTCCCGGCCCGCGACGGGCTGCCGCTGCACGCGTTCCTCACGCTGCCCGTCGACGTCGAGCCGCGGGACCTGCCCATGGTGCTGCTGGTGCACGGCGGACCGTGGACCCACGACACGTGGGGCTACAGCCCGCAGGCGCAGTTCCTGGCCAACCGCGGCTAGCGGTCCTGCAGGTCAACTTCCGCGGCTCGACGGGCTACGGGAGACGGCACACCACCGCCGCGATCGGCGAGTTCGCCGGGAAGATGCACGACGACCTGCTCGACGCCGCCGACTGGGCGGTGGCGCAGGGCTACGCCGACGCGGGCCGCATCGGCATCTTCGGTGGCTCATACGGCGGTTACGCCGCGCTCGTCGGCGTCACGGTCACCCCGGACCGCTTCGCCGCCGCGGTGGACTACGTGGGCATCTCGAACCTGGCGAACTTCGTGCGCACCCTGCCGGCGCTCACCAGGCCCTACAACACCAACAGCTGGTACCGCTACGTCGGCGACCCGGAGGACCCCGCCCAGGAGGCGGACATGATGGCCCGCTCACCCATCACCATGGCCGGCCGGATCCGCACCCCGCTGCTGGTCGCGCAGGGCGCCAACGACGTCCGCGTGGTGCAGGCCGAGTCCGACGACATCGTCGAGTCCCTCCGGGACCGCGGCGTACCGGTCGAGTACATCGTCGCGGAGGACGAGGGCCACGGCTTCGACAACCCCGAGAACCAGTTCCGCCTGTACCGCGCGATCGAGCAGCACTTCGCCGAGCACCTCGGCGGCCGGGCGAAGTGATCCGTGACGATCCTGCGCGTCGGCGAGCCCGCGGCCGGCTTCGGCCATCACGGGCTGCGCCGCCGACCGCAGCGCTACCCGGCGGACGAGTTGGCCATGTCGAGGGCGACGTCGACGATCATGTCTTCCTGGCCGCCGACCAGGCGGCGCCTCCCGACCTCGAGCAGGACGTCGCGGGCGTCGAGGCCGTGGTCGGCGGCGGCGCGTTCGGCGTGGCGCAGGAAGCTGGAGTAAGCGCCGGCGTAGCCGAGGGTGAGGGTCTCGCGGTCGACCCGGACGGGGCGGTCCTGCAGCGGGCGGACGAGGTCGTCGGCGGCGTCCTGCAGGGCGAACAGGTCGCAGCCGTGCTCCCAGCCGTGCAGGTTCGCGACCGCGACGAAGGCCTCGATCGGGCAGTTGCCTGCGCCTGCGCCCTGCCCGGCGAGCGATGCGTCGACGCGGGTGACGCCCTCCTCGACGGCCACGACGGAGTTCGCCACCGACAGCGACAGGTTCTCGTGGGCGTGGATGCCGATCTGGGTGCCTGCGTCGAGCACGTCGCGGTAGGCGCGGACGCGGTCGCGCACGTCGGTCATGGTCAGCCGGCCACCGGAGTCGGTGACGTACACGCAGTGCGCCCCGGCCTCCTCCATCAGCTTGGCCTGCTTCGCCAGCTCGGCGGGCGGGGCCATGTGGGACAGCATGAGGAACCCGGCCACGTCCATGTCCAGCTCGCGGGCGGTGGCGATGTGCTGGGCGGCGATGTCCGCCTCGGTGCAGTGGGTCGCGATCCGCACCGAACGCACCCCGAGCTCGTGGGCCCCGCGCAGGTCGGCGACCGCGCCGATGCCCGGCAGCAGCAGCGTGGTCAGGCGCGCCTTCTGCACCACGTCGGCGGCCGCGGCGATCCACTCGCCGTCGGTGTTGCTGCCCGGCCCGTACGTCAGGCTCGCGCCGGCGAGGCCGTCGCCGTGGGAGACCTCGATCGCGTCCACCCCGGCCGCGTCCAGCGCCGCGGCGATCCTGCGGACCTGGTCGGGGTGCAGGCGGTGGCGGATGGCGTGCATCCCGTCCCGCAGGGTCACGTCCTGGACGTAGAGCGCGGTGGTGGTCGTCGGGGTGCTCACAGCGCGGCTCCCACGGGTCGGGCGGCGAGCAGCTCGCCGGTGCGCAGCGCGGCCGACGTCATGATGTCCAGGTTCCCGGCGTAGGCCGGCAGGTAGTGGGCGGCGCCCTCGACCTCGAGGAACACCGTCACCTGCCACACCGGCCGCGGTCCGCCCCGCCCGATCAGGGTGTCGAGCGGCTCGTCCGCCGGGACCGGGGTGACCTGCACGGCCTGCTTGAGCCGGTAGCCGGGCACGTACCGGGCCACCTCGGCGACCATGCCCACGACACTCGCCCGGATCGCGTCCGGCTCGCCACCGTCGACCAGGCACAGCACCGTGTCCCGCATGATCATCGGCGGCTCGGCCGGGTTCAGCACGATGATCGCCTTGCCGCGGTCCGCTCCCCCGACCACCTCGATGGCCCGCGCGGTGGTCTCGGTGAACTCGTCGATGTTCGCCCGGGTCCCCGGACCGGCGGACCTCGATGCGATCGAGGCGACGATCTCGGCGTAGCGCACGCGTGCAACCCGCGACACCGCCGCCACCACGGGGATCGTGGCCTGCCCGCCGCAGGTCACCATGTTGACGTTGCGCGCGCCGGCGTGCTCGTCCAGGTTGACCGCCGGCACCACGAACGGGCCGATCGCCGCCGGGGTGAGGTCCACCAGGACCTTCCCGTGCGGCTCGAGCCTCGCCGCGTTGGCGACGTGGGCCTTCGCCGAGGTCGCGTCGAACACGATCCCGATCTCGTCGAACCCGGGCATCGCGACCAGCCCGTCCACGCCGTCGGCGGTGGCCGGGATGCCCAGCCGGCGCGCCCGCGCCAGCCCGTCGGAGCCGGGGTCGATCCCGACCATCGCGCCCATCTCCAGGGTCTGCGACAGCCGGAGCACCTTCAGCATCAGGTCGGAGCCGATGTTGCCCGACCCGATGATCGCCACCTTGGTCCGGCTCACGTGAAGCTCGCCCGTACCGTGCCCAGGCCGGACAGCTCCGCGGCGAACGCGTCACCCGGCCCGACCGGCACCATCGGGCCGAGCGCGCCGGACAGCACGACGTCACCCGCGCGCAGCGGCGCACCCAGCGCGGCCGCGGTGCGGGCCAGCCACACCAGCGCGTTGACCGGATCCCCCAGGCAGGCCGCGCCCGAGCCGGTGCTCGCCATGCTCCCGTCCGCCCGGGTCATGGTCATCTCGACCGTGGTCAGGTCCCGATCGCCCAGCGGCCCGGTGCTGTCCCCGAGGACGTAGAGCCCGCTGGAGGCGTTGTCCGCGACCGTGTCGACGAACGTGATGTCCCAGCCCGCTATCCGGCTGTCGACGATCTCCAACGCCGGCACCACCTCGCCCACCGCCGCCCGCGCTGCAGCCACGTCCACGTCACCGTCGAGATCGGCGGCGAGCACGAACGCGATCTCGGCCTCGATCCGCGGCTGCAGCAGGCGACCGCGGTCGATGGGCCGGTCCTGCGAGCAGGCCATGTCCTCGAAGAGCACCCCGAAGTCGGGTTGGTCCACCCCCAACTGGGCCTGCACCGCAGGCGACGTGAGCCCGATCTTGCGACCGGCGACCCGCCCGCCGTCCAGCACCCGGGCACGCGTCAGCAGCTCCTGCACGGCGTACGCGGTGGCCACCGACGTGTCCGGCAGGAGGTCGCGCACCGGCGGGCAGGGCACCCGCGTGCGCTGCGCGTCGCGCAACCGCTCCGCCGCCGCGCGCACCCCGGCGTCGATCGTGCTCGCTGAAGTCATGCCTGGACTCTCGCACCGCGACCCCGCCACGATGGAGCCGTGCATTCCGTGGAGCGGAACGGTCCGGTGCTGTCGATGGTGGGGCGGGCGTTCACCCTGCTCACCGCGTTCCGCCCCGGCGACGGCGAGCTCGGCCTGGCCGAACTGTGCCGCCGCACCGCGATCGCCAAACCCACCGCCCACCGCCTCCTCGGCGAGCTCGCCGGTTGGGGCGTCGTCGAGCGCACCGACACCGGCACCTGGCGGCTCGGTCTGCGCCTGTTCGAGCTCGGCCAGCTCGTGCCCCGCCAGCGCGACCTCCTGGACGTCGCCGCACCGTTCCTCGCCGACCTGTTCGAGGCCACCCGCGAGACCGTCCACCTCGCCGTCCTCGACGGCACCGACGTCGTCTACGTCCAGAAACTCACCGTCAGCGGCAGCCCCGAGATCCCGTCCCGCCTCGGCGGACGCATGCCCGCCCACTGCACCGGCGTCGGGAAAGCGCTGCTCGCCTTCGGCCCACCCGAGCGCCTGGCGACCGTCATCGCCGCCGGTCTGCAGCGCCGCACCCCCCGCACCGTGATCGCCCCCGGCCTCCTGCGCGCCGAGCTCGAAACGATCCGCCGCACCGGCATCGCCGAGGAACACGAGGAGTCCGCACGGGGGATCGCCTGCGTCGCAGCCCCCGTACTCGACACCGGCGGCCACGCCGTCGCCGCCCTGTCGATCACCGGATGGGCCAACCGGCTCCACCCCCACCGCCTGGCCCCCGCGGTACGCACCGCCGCGCTGGGGATCTCCCGCGCACTCCGCCCCACCACCTACCCCTGAGTCCGGCGCCGACCTGCCGCTGCCGCTCAGCGACGCAGGCGGGCGTTGAGCCGAGCGGCCTGGCGCGTCAGGTGGGCGCGCTCGGCGAGGTTGGGCGCCTTCTCGGCCGCCTCGACGTACAGCCGCGCCGCCCTCTCCAGATCGCCGTCGCGCTCGTGGAGGTACGCCGCCACCGCGGTGTGGCGGGGCAGCGAGTCGTCCAGCGCCGCGAGTGCCGCCAGCCCGGCGCGCGGTCCCTCGGCCTCGCCGACCGCCACCGCGCGGTTGAGCCGCACGACCGGGCTGTCGGTCAGGCGCGCGAGCTCGTCGTACCACTCGACGATCTGCACCCAGTCGGTCTCCTCGGCGGTGGGCGCGTCGGCGTGGAGGGCCGCGATGGCGGCCTGGGCCTGGAACTCGCCCAACCGGTCGCGGGCGAGGGCCGCCTGCAGGATCTCGACGCCCTCGGCGATCGACGCGGTGTCCCAGCGGCTGCGGTCCTGCTCGGCGAGCGGCACGAGGCTGCCGTCGGGAGCGGTCCGGCTGGCGCGCCGGGCGTTGTGGAGCAGCATGAGGGCGAGCAGCCCCGCCACCTCGGGGTGGTCGATCGCGGCGGCGAGCTGCCGGGTGAGCCGGATGGCCTCTGCGGCGAGGTCGACGTCGCCGGAGTAGCCCTCGTTGAAGACCAGGTACAGGACGCGCAGGACGGTGGCGACGTCGCCGGGCTGGTCGAACCGCACGCTCGCGACGGTGCGCTTGGCCCGGCTGATGCGCTGCGCCATCGTCGCCTCGGGCACCAGGTAGGCCTGGGCGATCTGGCGGGTGGTCAGCCCGCCGACGGCGCGCAGCGTGAGCGCGACCGCGGACGACGGCGTCAGCGACGGGTGGGCGCACAGGAAGTACAGCTGGAGCGTGTCGTCCACCGCGGTGGCGGGCCCGGGCGCAGGCTCCTCGTCGACGAGGTCCTCACGCCTGCGGCGGGCGGCTTCGGTCCGGGTCGCGTCGAGGAACTTCCGCCAGGCCACGGTGACCAGCCAGGCCTTCGGGTCCCGTGGCGGGTCGGCCGGCCAGACGCGGATCGCCTCGACCAGCGCGTCCTGCACCGCGTCCTCGGCCGCCGCGAAGTCGGCTCCGCGTCGGACGAGGATGCCGAGCACGCTCGGCGTGAGGCTCCGCAGCAGGACTTCGTCCACCCGAGAGGTCACTCCGTGATGGTGAACGGCGCCGGGTAGAACGGGCGAACCTCGAGCCACTCGTGGATCGGCTTCCCGCCCGCCCCCGGGGCCGCCGACAGCTCCCCGGCCAGCTCGAGGGCGCGCTCGTAGCTGTCGACGTCGATCACCGTCCACCCGGCGATGAGGTCCTTGGTCTCGGCGAACGGGCCGTCGGTGACCGGCGGTCGCCCCTCGCCGTCGTACCGGACGAACGTACCCCCGGGGGTGAGCGCCTGGTGTTCGACGAACTCGCCGCTCTCCTGGAGCCGGGCCGCGAAGTCGTCCATGTACCGCACGTGCGCGGTGATCTCCTCCGGCGTCCACTGGTCCATGGGCACGTCGTTCACGGCCGCCGGAGCGCCGCGGTAGTGCTTGAGAAGCAGGTACTTGGCCATCGGGTTCCTCCTCGCTGCTGGGTGCGATCCAACTCGGTCCCGGTCGCGGCGTGCCGTCCACCCCGGTGGAGGTCGGCCGGCCGCGGTGCTCACCGATCCCCGCGCAGGTAGCGGGTCACCATGGCGACCAGCTCGTTCTCGAACGTCTCGACGGGAATGGTCCGCGGGGCGGCCATGAACTTGTGGGTGTTCACCTCCACGGTGAACAGGATGAGCTCCGCGGCGACGTCGGGGTCGCCCACGCGGATGTCGGGGTGCCGGACGATGACGTCGCGGACCTGGGCCGTGCGCAGCTTCCCGTGCCGGTCGATCGTGTCGAGCAGCTCCTGGGAGACCGGCGCCTCCTCGATCATCACCCGGAGCAGCTGGGGGTCATCGCGGTGGTTGTCGATCGCGTCGCGGACGAGCGCGCGGACCGTCGCCTCCAGCGTCCCGGGCGACAGGTCGAGCTCGTCGGCGGCGGTCCAGGTGCCGCGGTCGATGTGCTGGATCAGGAGCTCGGCGAGGATGGCGTCCTTGTTCGGGAAGTACTGGTACAGCGAGCCGATGGAGATGCGGGCGCGCGCGGCGATGCGGTTGGTGGTGCCGCCCGCGTAGCCGTGCTCGGCGAAAACGTGAGCAGCCGCGGTGAGGATGCGCTCACGCGTGAGCTCGGCGCGGACCTGCCGCGGCCTCCGACGTGGCTCCAAGCGGCGGTTCGCCGACGGCATCCTGGTCCTCCTCCGGGGCGGCAAAAGCGAGTAGCAAATACCTGAGCTAATGCTCACAATAGTCGCATGAGCTGCGGAAACAATACGGTCTCCTGATGGTGCGTTCGAGCGCACTCCACCGCATGACGACGGTCGACGAGGTCGAGGCGGCACTCGGCCGCCCGCCGTCGATGATCATGCTCAAGCAGGTCGCCGCCCTCGACGAGGGCTGCCGGACCGTACTGGCGCACTGCCCGCTCGCGGGTTTCGGCTACCGCGATGCCGATGGGGTCAGCCGCACCACGTTCGTCGGCGGCAGGCCGGGATTCGTGCGCGTCCACTCGCCGACGTCGATGTCGTTCACCCTGCCCGATGGCGAGGCGCACGGCCCGGTGTCGTTCGTCTTCCTCCTGCCGGGCGTCGGGGAGACGTTGCGCGTCAACGGTTCCGTGGCCAGGCGGAAGGGTGCCGAGACGTTCGTCGACGTCGAGGAGGCGTACGTGCACTGCGCGCAGGCCGTCATCCGCTCGCGCCTGTGGCAGCCACCCGCTCCCTCCGAGCCCGCGCCCGAGGTGAAGGGCGAGGGCCCGCTGCGCGGACCCGGCGTCGCCGAGTTCCTCGCCGCCGCCCCGTTCCTCGCCCTGTCCACCTGGGACGGCACGGGTGGCAGCGACACCAGTCCGCGCGGGGACCGGCCGACCGTCGCGCGGATCCTCGACGGCCGGACGCTCGCCATCCCGGACCGCAAGGGCAACAAGCGCGCGGACAGCCTCCGCAACCTCCTCGAGGACGACCGGCTCTCGTTCGCCGCCCTCGTCCCGGGGCGGACCGGTGTGCTCCACGTCAGGGGCCGGGGCTCGATCACCGACGATCCGGCGTTGCTGGAGACGATGGCGTTGCGCGGGACGTCCCCGCACGCGGCGCTGCTCATCGACGTCGAACACGCCGAGGTCACCGCCAGCGACGCCGTGACGCGGTCGCGGGTGTGGAGCGCGGACGCGCACCTCGGTACCGGCAGCGCGCCGGACCTGATCGCGCTGGCCGGCGACCACCTTGCCGCGAACACGGCCGAAGCCGGGAACGGCCTGCTCGGTCGCGTGCTCGAGGTCGTCGCGCGGATTCCCGGGATCGCCCGGCTGCTGCGGCTGGTGACCGATCGCGCCTACCGGTCCGGGCTGCGGAAGGAGGGCTACGAGGACGTCGAGGTCGGCTCGCGGCGCGGTGGGCGGCTGAAGGGGCCCGCGGCGGAGAACCCGCTGCGGGAGGTGCGGATCGCCGAGGTGCGCCGGGAGACGCCCGGCGCGGTCACCCTCGTGCTGGAGGACGCCGAGGGCCCGGGCTCCTTCGACTTCCGGGCCGGGCAGTTCTTCACGCTGGTCGCGGACATCGACGGCCGACCCGTGCGGCGCGCCTACTCCGCGTCGTCGGCGCCCGGGGCGTCACGGCTGGAGGTCACGGTCAAGCACGTCGAAGGCGGCCGGTTCTCGGCCCACGTCCACCGGAACCTGCGCGCGGGTGACCGGCTGTCGCTGCGCGGTCCGTCCGGGGCGTTCCACGTCGACCCGGTGGCGGCGCACGAGGTCGTCCTGGTCGCCGCGGGCAGCGGTGTCACACCGATGATGAGCATGATCCGCACCCTCCTGGCGGCAGCTCCGACGACTGCGCGGATCGCGCTGCTCTACAGCAACCGCAGCGCGGAGGAGGTCATATTCGCCGACGAGCTCCTCCGGCTCGAGAACGAGAACCCGGAGCGGTTGTCGGTCACGCACGTCCTGACGCAGGAGCGCGGACGGCTCGACGCCGCGGGCGTGCGCGGCTGGCTCACCGAGCTGCGGCCGGCCGGGGACGCCCGGTACTACCTGTGCGGACCCGAGGCGCTGATGGACACGGTCAAGGGCGTCCTGACCGAGCTCGGTGTGCCGGACGACCGCGTGCACCACGAGCGCTACACCAGCGGGGCGGACCCGACGGCCACGGCCACCGGGCCGCAGGAGATGGTCGTCGAGGACGGGGCGCGCGAGGTCGGCTCGGTGGTGGTCGAGCCGGGCCAGACGCTTCTCGAGGCCGGGCTCGCGGCGGGGCTGCCGATGCCCTACTCGTGCACGGTCGGCAACTGCGGGGACTGCATGGTGAAGCTCCGTGGCGGGGAGGTCGCGACGACCGGGCCGAACTGCCTGACGCCGCAGCAGAAGGCCGACGGGTACGTCCTTACGTGCGTTGGCTGCCCGCTGTCGAAGGTCACCCTGGACATCGCCGAGCCGTGACGCCACGGCGCCCACCTCGTGCCCGCGAGTGAGCTTCGTGCGGAGTCCCGGCGGGCTACCGTGAGACGGTGACTTCGGAGCTGGGTGAGTTCCTCCGCAGCAGGCGGGGCGAGGTGCGGCCGGACGACGTGGGCCTGCCCGCCGGTCGGGCGCGCCGGGTGCCCGGACTGCGCCGCGAGGAGGTCGCACTGCTGGGCGGGGTGAGCGTCGACTACTACGTCCGGCTGGAGCAGGGCCGCGAACGCAACCCGTCGGCGCAGGTCCTCGACGCCCTGGCCGAAGCGCTGCGGCTCGACGACGACGCCCGCCAGCACGCCTTCCGGCTGGCCGGGCTAGCGCCCCGCCCGGTCTCGGCCCGCCCCGAGCAGGCGTCCCCGCACCTGCGGCAGCTCATGGACGGCTGGCCGGACACCCCAGCCGTCGTGCTCAGCCGCTGCTACGACGTGCTGGCCCGCAACCGCCTGGCCACCGCGCTGTACGACGTGTTCACCTACTCGGACAACCTGCTGCTCAACATCTTCCGCGACCCGGCCGCGCGGGCGTTCTACGCCGACTGGCAGCACGCCGCCGCCAACACCGTGGCCGGGTTCCGCCTGTCCACCGGCTCGATGCCCGACGACCCGCGGACGGCCGCGATCGTCGAGGAGCTGCACACCTCCAGCCCCGAGTTCCGCCGGCTGTGGGCCCGCAACCAGGCCCGCGGCAAGAGCGCCGAGGTCAAGACGTTCGCCCACCGCGACGTCGGCGCGATCACCGTGCACATGCAAACCTTCGACATCCGGGAGGCACCCGGCCAGCAGCTCGTCGTCTACCACGCCGAGCCCGGATCGCCGGATGCACAGGCCCTGAGACTGCTGGGCAGCATCGCCGCCACCCGGCAGTCGTTCGCGTAAGCCTGGGTGCGCCGCACCCAGGAGGTGCGCGGCCTCCTCAACCGGCCCGGTCCCCGCCAACCTGGAGACCGAACCGGAGGAGGAACGAGAGATGAGCAAAGTTGTTGCGGTGACCGGCGCGAGCAGCGGCATCGGCGAGGCCGCCGCGCTGCGGCTGGCCGCCGACGGACACCACGTCGTGCTCGGCGCGCGCCGCGAGGACCGGCTCACGTCCGTCGCGGAGAAGATCCGCGCCGCTGGCGGCAGCGCCGACGTGCGGCGGCTCGACGTCACCGACCGGCACGACACGGCGGCGTTCGTCGACGCGGCCGTGAACGCGCACGGCCGGATCGACGTCGTGGTCAACAACGCGGGCGTGATGCCGCTGTCGCCGCTGAGCGCACTGCTGGTCGACGATTGGGACCGGATGATCGACGTCAACGTCCGCGGCCTGCTGCACGGCATCGCCGCGGCGCTACCGCACTTCCAGCGGCAGGGCAGTGGCCACTTCGTGACGGTCGCCTCCATCGCCGCCCACGCCGTGTCGCCGACCGCCGCTGTCTACAGCGCCACCAAGCACGCGGCGTGGGCGATCTCGGAGGGACTGCGCCAGGAGGCCGACCCCAGCATCCGGGTCACCACCATCTCGCCCGGTGTGGTCGAGTCCGAGCTCGCCGAGACGATCACCGACCCCGCCACCCAGGCCCGGATCGCAACCTACCGGGCCAACACCATCCCCGCAGGCGCGATCGCCGACGCCATCGCCTACGCGATCGCGCAACCCGCCGACGTCGACGTCAACGAGATCGTCATCCGCCCCGCCCGGCAACGATGACACCGAGCACCTCGAACGGGCCGCGGTAGCGGGCGTCAGGAGGCGCGGGGCGCAGCCCCGCCCCCGACGGCGACCCGGTCGAGCCACTCCCGCAGGAGCCCGCGCTCGGCGTCGGTGAGCACCGTCAGCTCCGGCAGGAGGGCCCGCAGCGTGACGGCCGTGGCGACGGGCCCGGTACCGGCCTCGGTGCGGCCGGGCCCGTCGGTCGTGATGGTGGTGATCACCGACTCCCGGGCGAACTCGGACAGGGCGGGATCGCGCTGCTCGGGAGCCATGCCGATCAGCGTGAGCGTGATGCCGCGCCCGGTCGAGTGCACCAGGTGCGCGGCCCGCTCCTCGCTCACCCGTAGGCGCCCGGCCTCGGCGACGCGCCGGATGATGCCGGCGAGCACGGCGGCGGACTGGCGCTCGGCCGGGGACTCGGCGCCCGGCCGCGGCTCCCCGAAGACGAGCGCGTAGAGCGCGGGGTGCGCCAGCCCGAAGCCGACGTGCAGGTCCCAGCCCCGCCGCAGGTCAGCCACCGGGTCCGGGTCCGGGTCGTGAACGGTCTTGCTGTGCAGGTACTCGGCGATGCCGTTGCCTGCGACGGCGTCGAGCAGACCCTGCTTGTCGCCGAAGAGGCGGTAGATCGTCGGCGCCTGCACGCCCGCCGCGGCGCTCACCGCCCGCGTCGACACCGCCTCGCGCCCGCCCGTGGCCAGCAGCTCGGCCGCCGCCTCGACGATGCGCTCCCGGGTCGCCATCGCGTCCATGCTTCCGACGATAACAGATCTTTGTTATCGCTGGTTGCGTTATCGGCGGAAACGTGCTTCGGTTAGCAGCGGAAACAGACCGCTCGACGGGAGGACGAGGACGATGGACACGCGCAAGCTGGGCACGGACGGCCCCGAGGTCTCCGCACTGGGACTCGGCGCCCTGGGTATGTCCGACCTCTACGGCCCTGCCGACGAGGCCGAGAGCATCGCCACGATCCACGCGGCGATCGACGCCGGGATCAACCTGATCGACACCGGGGACTTCTACGGCTCCGGCCACAACGAGATGCTGATCCGCGACGCGCTCAGGCAGCGCGACCGCGACGACGTGGTGATCAGCGTCAAGTTCGGCAGCAGGCGCAGCCCCGACGGGGCCTTCCAGCCCGCCCCGCCCGACACCGACCCCGTCGCCGTCAAGGACCGCCTCGCGTACACCCTGCGCAGGCTCGGCACCGACCACGTCGACGTCTACCGCCCGACCAGGCTCAACCCGAACGTCCCGATCGAGGACACCGTGGGCGCCATCGCCGAGATGGTCCGGGCCGGCTACGTCCGCCACATCGGGCTCTCCGAGGTCGGCGCCGCAACGCTGCGCCGGGCCGCCGCCGTGCACCCGATCAGCGACCTGCAGATCGAGTACTCCCTGCTCACCCGCGGCATCGAGGCCGAGATCCTGCCCACCGCGCGCGAGCTCGGCATCGGCGTCACCGCCTACGGGGTGCTCTCCCGCGGCCTGCTGTCCGGCCACTGGACCCCCGACCGCGCCCTGACCGGCGGCGACTTCCGCGGCCACGTGCCCCGCTTCCGCGGTGAGAACCTGGCCGCCAACCTCGCCCTCGTCGACGCCCTGCGCACGGTGGCGGAGTCGATCGGGGCCACCGTCGCGCAGGTCGCGATCGCGTGGGTGGCCTCCCGCGGCACGGACGTCGTGCCGCTCGTCGGCGCCCGCCGACGCGACCGCCTGCAGGAGTCCCTCGCCGCCGCCGACCTCGTACTGGGCGACGACGTCCTCGGCGCGATCGAGGCGGCCGTGCCTGCCGGCGCTGCCGCCGGCGAGCGCTACCCCGAGCAGCAGATGGCCGTCCTCGACAGCGAGCGGTGACGAGATGCCCAGGACGTCTCGTTCGACCTTGCCTGCGCTGCTCGCCCTCGCGCTCGCGGCGGGGTGTGCGGCCACACCCGCCGGCGTCGGCTCGGCGCCCTCCGACAGCACCGGCGCCTCGAGCCGCAACTACCCCGACGACGACAGCGCTCCCGCGGTCAGCCCCGTGGTCCCACCGGTGACGGCCGCAGCACGAGAACCCGTCGCTCCCGTCGAGGTTCCGCGGCCGGGGGCGGTCACCGAGGTGGCCTCGGGACTGCGCATGCCCTGGGGGCTGACGTTCCTGCCCGACGGGTCGGCTCTGGTGTCGAGCCGCGACTCCGGCGACATCAGCCACGTCCCGCCGGGCGGCGGGCCGGTGTCGCGGGTCGGCACGGTCCCGGGGGTGAGCGAGAGCGCCGAGGGCGGCCTGCTGGGCCTCGCCGCCTCCCCGGACTTCGCCGTCGACCGCACCGTGTACGCCTACGCGTCCGCCAGCCCGACGAACCGGGTGGTCGCCGTGCAGATCGCCGAGGACCTGCGCTCCATGACCGTCGGACGGACCGTCCTGGACGGGATCGGAACGGCGGACCGCCACCACGGCGGCAAGCTGGTCTTCGACCGGGACGGCAACCTCTGGATCGGCACCGGCGACGCGTTCGAGGGCAGCCGCTCCCCCGACCCGGGCTCGCACAACGGGAAGGTGCTGCGGATCCGCCAGGACGGCTCGCCGGCAGCCGGCAACCCGCTCGGCACCGCCGTGTTCTCGCTGGGGCACCGCAACGTGCAGGGGATCGCCTTCGGGCCGGACGGCACGGTGTACGCGTCGGAGCTCGGCCACCGCACCTGGGACGAGGTCAACGTCCTACGGCCCGGCCTGGACTACGGGTGGCCCGAGACCGAGGGCGTCGAAGGGTCCACCGGCGAACCGCCGATCTTCGCCCTGCACCCGGACGAGGCGTCGCCGTCCGGAATCGCCTTCGCCGGCGACTCGCTGTGGATGGGAGCCCTGTCCGGGCAGCGGCTCTGGCAGCTCCCGGTCAGCGCGGGCCGGCCTGCCGGCGAGCCGATCTCGCACTTCATCGGCCGGTACGGACGGATCCGCGCGGTCGAGGTCGCACCGGACGGGGCGCTGTGGATCGTCACCTCCAACACCGACGAGGCGACCTGGGGAGGCACCGACCCCCGTCCCGACGACGACCGGATCCTCCGTGTCGAGCTGATCGCCCGGTGACCGGCCCGGGCTCCACCGGGTTCAGCCCGGCAGCAGGTGCGACACGAGACTGCGTGTCCATTCGGCGGTGAGGGGCAGGTCGGTGAATACGGCGCGGTAGTAGAGGGGAGCGAGCACGGCGTCCATCGTGCGTTCGAGGGTCGGCGCCGGATTGCCCCGCGCCCGTTCCCGTTCGAGCATGGCCTCGAGCTGGTGCTGGCGCTCTCCGAGACACGCTGCGGCGCCCTGCTCGCCGCCCGTGCCGATGGTCGCGCGAACCAGGGCGAGGGTGTCCGGGTCGCCGAGGTCCTTGGCGAGATCGGACGCGTAGCGCTCCAGGTCCCCGCGGAGGCTCCCGGTGTCCGGCACCACGATGCCGCCGGAGAAGCGGCTGGTCGTGACGTCGGCGAGCAGTTCGCCGATGGAGCCCCAACGGCGGTAGACCGTGGTGGCGTGCACGCCCGCGCGGGCGGCGACGACCGGGATCGTCAGCGCGTCGTTGGCGTCCTCGGCGACCAGCTCCTCGACGGCCCGGTGGACGGCCGCCCGGACTCGGGCGGACCGGCCGCCGGGGCGGCTACCGGCGTGGGGCGCGGAAGAGGTCGCAGCGGGCACATGACCAGTATCGCATTGATCGCTGCGTTTTTAGTGCAGTGATCACTGCGTTTGAGGTACGGTGACAGCCACTAACGCAACGATCACTGCGAGGTCGGATGTCCGTTCAACCCGCCGCCTCCACCGTCGGCGGTGCACACCGCGCGCCGTCGAAGAGCGCCTTCCCCTACGTCGCCGCCGTCTTCGTCCTCTTCATGGCCGCCTCCGGCGCACCGTCCCCGCTCTACGCCGTGTACCAGCAGCAATGGCAGTTCACGGCGTGGGTGCTGACCATCGTCTTCGCCCTCTACGTGGTGGGCCTGCTCGGCTCGCTGCTCGTCGTCGGGGCGCTGTCGGACCATCTCGGTCGCCGGCCGGTGCTCGCCGGGGCGATCGGACTGGAGCTGGTCGCCCTCGTCCTGTTCGCCCTCGCCGGCGACGTCGTCGTCCTCTCCGCGGCCAGGGTGCTGCAGGGCATCGCGACTGGGGCGGCGGCGACCACACTGAGCGCCGCTCTCGTCGATCTCGAACCGCCGCTCGCCCGCGTGGTCACCTCGGTGGCCCCGCTGACCGGGCTCGCCGTCGGCGCGCTCGGCTCGGGAGTGCTGGTGGAGTTCGGTCCCGCCCCCACCCGGCTGGTCTACGCAGTGCTGTTCGGCGGGATGGTGCTGGCGGCGGTGGTCGTCGCCCTCATGCCGGAGACGTCGCCGCGCCGACCGGGCGCCCTCGCCTCCCTGCGTCCACGGGTCGCGATGCCCGCGCACCTGCGCGGGGACATCGTCCCGGTGGTGCCGGCGATGATCGCAGGCTGGGCACTGGCCGGGATGTACCTCTCGCTCGGCCCGTCCCTCGCCGCCGAGTTGCTCGGCCAGGACAACCGCCTGGTCGGCGGCGCCGTCGTCACGCTGCTGACGGGCACCGGGGCGCTCGCGATCTTCCTGCTCCGTTCCCGGCCCGCGTCCTCGCTGCTGGCCCCCTCGTCCGCGCTGCTCGGGCTCGGCACCCTGGTATCGCTCGCCGGGGCGGCGGGGGGATCGGGCCCGCTCGCCGCCGTCGGCACCGTCGTCGCGGGTCTCGGCTTCGGCGCGTCGGTGCTGGCGACGTTCGGCACCTTCGCCCGGATCGCCGAGCCGCACGAGCGCAGCGCCGTCTTCGCCCTGGCCAACATCATCGGCTACCTGGGGAACAGCGTGCCCGCCGTGCTCGGCGGAGTCGCCGTCACCGCCCTGGGGCTCGAGACCGCCACGGAGATCTACGCGCTGGCGATCGTGGTGATCACCTTCACCGCGTTCGTCCTGCGCCTGAACCAGGTACGTGCGCAGCGCCGCGCCGTCACGAACGAGGAGACAGCATGACCACGGCAAGGCCCAAGGCGAACCTCGAGATCCGGCGATCGGGACACACGACGATCCGGTACACGGCCAGCGGTCCGGCCGGAGGCCCGACGCTGGTCCTCATCCACGGATGGGCGTGCAACCGCAGCGACTTCGACGCGGTGACCGACCACCTGCCCGAGGACCACCGCGTCCTCGCGGTCGACCTCGCCGAACACGGCGAGTCACGATCGACGCGGGACGTCTGGACCATTGAGGAGTTCGCTCGCGACGTGGCGGCGGTGCTGGAGGCCGAGTCGGTGGACACCGCCGTCGTGGCGGGGCACTCCCTCGGCGGGGCGGTCGCCGTCGAAGTCGGCCGGCTCCTCCCAGGCACGGTCTCGCACGTGGTCGCACTCGACTCGCTGACCTACCTCTCCCTGTTCCCGGCGCAGAGCGCAGAACAGACCGACGCGATGGTGCGCATGTTCCGCGGGGACTTCGCCGCAGCGGTGCGGGGCCTCGTCGAGGGAGGCTCACCCGCGGGGTTCGACCCAGCCCTGAAGGACGCGTACTTCGAGAAGATGGTCGCGGTGCGGCAGCCCGCGGGTCTGCGTTCCATCGAGGGGCTCGTGCACTGGGACATGGACGCGGCGCTGCGCGAGACGAAGCAGCCGATCACCGTGTTCGCGATCCGCGACCTGGCGGCGCGAGAAGCGATCGATCGCTACGGGGACCGCTTCGACATCGTGCTCGTGGACCTGGGCAGCCACCACTTCCCGGTGGAGGCACCGGAAGGCACGGCGAAGCTCCTGGCCGGCATCACCACCGGGTCGGGGCCGGGCACCGGCGCCACCGAGGGCGGGCGCCCGGCCTGACGGGTCACCCGGCGGCCTCGTAGCCGGTCTGTTGGATCTGCAGGTACCGGTCCAGTCCGAGGTTGCGCAGGCCGTCGAGGTAGGCGTTCCACGCGCTGTCGTCGTCGACGTCCAGCTGCCCGGTGACGAACTGCAGGCTCGACTGCGCGACGTGGTTCTCGATGTTCGTCTGGAGCGTGGCGAGCTCGCCTGCGACGTCGGGCTCGACCCAGACGTTCCAGTACGGGAACACCTGGTCCTGGGGCGTCTTGCCCTCGTACAGCTTGGTGGCCTCGTAGAGGCGCCGCTCGCCGCCTTCCGGGCTGTAGATGTCGGTGGACTGCACCTGGGCGTTGCGGAACTCCTCGGTCGAGTAGTAGCCGGCCGCGGCACCCCACGGCCCCTCCGGGTCCCGCGGGGCCTCGGGGTCGGTGGGCACCTGCTCGAACACCGGGGTCAGGTTCGGGTCGAGGGCGACGTCACCGGGGCCGGGTCGCAACCACCCCTCACCCTCGTCACCGAACTGGCCGATGATGTTCCCCTCTTGGGTGTGGAACCAGTCGAGGATCTTGATCGCCGCGATCTGCTCCTCCTCGGTGGCCTCGGCGGTGATCAGGAAGGTGGCCCCGGGGAGGGTGGAGAGGTTGTAGGAGGCGTAGCTCACGCCGGTGGGACCGGTCAGGGGTGGCACCGGGTCGTACAGCTTGTCGCGCCCGTCCGGGTGCCCGGTGGTGACCAGGAGCGCCGGGTGCTGGACGGTGGCGGCGCCGACGACGGGCGCGCCGTCGAGGTCACCCTTGGCCATCAGCGCGTCCCGGTTCTGCGAGAACGCGCCCGGGTCGATCAGCCCCTCCGCGTTGAGCGACGCCAGGTATCGCAGCCCTTCGCGCCACCCTGGCTGGGCGGCCTGCAGCTGGACCCGCCCGTTGTTCAGGGCGAGCGTCGAGGGGAAGGCGTTGCCCGACTGCGGGTCGTAGAGGAACGCGTTCATGAAGTACGGCAGGAGCGTGTCGGACGTGCTGCCCGACAGCGGGATCTCGTCGGGTTGCCCGTTGCCGTTCGGGTCCCGGGTCTTGAACGCCCGCAGGACCTCGCGCATCTCCTCCGTGGTGGTCGGCATCGGCAGACCGACCTTCCGCAACCAGTCGGAGTTCATCCACAGCTTCGCGCCGTACGAGCAGTGGAAGCAGTCGTTCCACTGCGGCATCCCGTAGATCTTGCCGTCGGGCGCGGTGGCGAGCCTGCGCAGTTCCGGGGTCTCCTCGAACGCCTTCTTGATGTTCGGCGCGTGCTGTTCGATCAGGTCGTTCAGCGGCACGGCGATGCCCTGCCGGCCCAGTCGCAGCAGCTCCACCTGGTTGAACTGGTCGACCCAGGGAATCAGCATGTACACGTCCGGCAGATCACCGCTCGCGAGCGAGATCTGCCGTTTCTCCTTCGCCGCCGAGGCGTCGTAGGTGGACGTCTCGAAACGCATCGTGACGCCGAACTTCTCCTGCAGGACCTTGGTGGTCGTGCTCTGGGACATGTCCACCCCCGCCAGCTGCGGGATGAAGACGGTGAGCGTCCCGTCATCGGCCTGACCTCCGGTGGAGCAGGCGGTCAAAGGCACGACGGCGATGGTCAGGGCAGCGAGCAGGGACGCCGGCCTGCGGAGTCTGGGCAGCACTGTGGACACCTCTTCGATGAGATGAATGCGGAGCGGAGAACGACGCGACGGCATCAGCCCTTGACGGCGCCGATCATGATTCCCTTCGTGAAATAGCGGGCGACGAACGGGTAGATGAGCAGGACCGGCACCGTTGACACCACGATCAGCGAGTACTTCAGGAGGTCGGCGAGCTGCTGGTGCTCGAGCGCCTGGGTGTCGCCGAGACCGCCGCCCTGCTGGTTGAGGATGAGGATGTTGCGCAGGATGAGCTGCAGCGGATAGAGGTCGTCGCTCTTGAGGTACAGCAGCGCGTCGAAGTAGGAGTTCCACTGCGTGATCGCGTACATGAGTGCGATGACCGCGAGCATCGGTTTCGCCAACGGGAGGACGATCGACCAGAGCACGCGCAGGTCGCTCGCCCCGTCCATTTCCGCGGCCTCGACCAGTTCCTGGGGAATCGAGTACCGGAAGTAGGTCCGCGCGATGATGACCTGCCACACCCCCACCGCCTGGGGCAGGAGCAGTGCCCAGCGGGTGTCGAGCATTCCGAGCGACTGCACCACGAGGTAGGTCGGGATGACCCCGCCCGCGAAGAGCATCGTGAAGACGACGAGCCGCGTGATCACGCTGCCGCCCGGGAAGTCGGTGCGCGAGAGCGGATAGGCGATCGCCACCGTGAGCGCGACGCTGATCAGCGTGCCCCCGACCGTGTAGAACAGGGAGTTCGCGAACCCGGTGAGGATCTGCGCGTCCCCGAGGACGACCTGGTAGCCGCGGAGGGTGAAGTCGACGGGCCAGAGCAGCACCCGGCCGGACGAGACCGCGGCCGGGTCGCTGAACGAGCTGGCGAGGATGTAGAGCAGCGGCACGAGCACCACGGCGAGGAACGTCAGCAGGAGCACGTAGACGATGGCCAGGAAGACGCGGTCGACACCGGTCTCGTGCATCCGGCGTCCGGGCCCCCGCCGGCGCGAGGCGACCGGACGCGGACCCCGCTCCTCGGTGCGGGCCCCGCCTCGGCCGGGGATCTGATCAGTCGTCATCGGCCTCGCCTCTCGTACCCGGTCACCACAGCCCGCTCCCGGTCACGCGCTTGGCGACGCGGTTGACGGCGACGAGCAGCACAAGGTTGATCGCCGAGTTGAACAGGCCGACCGCCGTCGCACGGCTGAAGTCGGCGTTGAGGAGTCCCGTCTTGTAGACGTACGTCGCGATGATCTCCGACTGGCCCAGGTTGAGCGGGTTCTGGAACAGGAACGCCTTCTCGAACCCGATGGCCATGATGTTGCCGACGCCGAGGATCAGCACGATGACCGCGGTGGGCATGATCCCCGGCAGGTCGACGTGGATGATCTTCTGCAGTCGGGAGGCACCGTCCACCCGCGCGGCTTCGTAGAGGGACGGGTCGATCCCGGCCAGTGCAGCCATGTAGACGACGGCCGAGTAGCCGGCGGTCTGCCAGATGTCGCTCCAGACGTAGATGTGGCGGAAGTAGTCCGGGTCGCCGAGGAAGTCGACCGAGCTGATCCCGAAAAATCCGATCGTCTCGTCCACCAGGCCGATGCGTGGGGACAGGATCAGGATCGTCATGGACACGACCACCACGGTCGAGATGAAGTACGGCGCATAGGTGACCAGCTGGACGGTGCGCCGGAACAACTCCTGCCGTATCTCGTTGAGCGCGAGCGCCAGGATGATCGGTATGGGGAAGCTCGCGATCAGGAAATACGCCGAGAGCAGGAAGGTGTTGCGCACCAGCGTCCAGAACACCGGGTTCTCGAAGAACGCCCGGAAGTGCTCGAGGCCGACCCACTCACTGCCCCAGACGCCGCGGACGACGCTGTACTCCTTGAACGCGATGACCGCGTTGACCATCGGCACGTACTTGAACACGGCGAAATACGCCAGCGGGGCGATCACCAGCAGGTAGAGCTGCCAGCGGCGGCGGATGGAACGGCGCGCCGCCGCCCACCCCGCGTTCTGCCGACGGATCGGCCGCGGCGGACCCTTCGCGCCTGCCGTCGGCCCCGGGACCAGTGGGACCCCTGACACCATCGCGGCACCTCCTTCGCTGCCGTCGCGGCCGTGGAACTCGCGAGCACCGCCGAGGTCACTCGGGAGCGCCCGATCGGCCTAACCAGAGCGCCCAGTCATGGGATGACTTTATAGACTGTGAGCTGGAACGCGTCCAGTGTCACCGCGCGGCATAGGCGTACACCTGCGATTACTCGCCATTCGCGTCGATGGGCGCCACACTCTCCCTGCGACCCGGGCCAGCACATGGGATGTCTCGCAGGCCGCGACCATGCTGCTGGGCACGGTGCACGCGCCCAGACCCGAAGGAGGGGGCCGATGTCGCTGACCGAGAAGGTCATCGCCGAGATCCGGGAGCTGATCCGTACCGGCGAGCTCCAACCCGGTTCGAAGCTTCCCCCCGAACAGCAGCTCGCCGCGCGGTTGGGCGTCGGACGCAACCTGCTCCGGGAGGCCGTCCA
This sequence comes from Pseudonocardia cypriaca, assembly GCF_006717045.1. NCBI lineage: Bacteria > Bacillati > Actinomycetota > Actinomycetes > Pseudonocardiales > Pseudonocardiaceae > Pseudonocardia > Pseudonocardia cypriaca. The sequence continues at coordinate 997,759 of NZ_VFPH01000001.1, read as the reverse complement.
GGTCCTCGCGGCATCCCGCGTACTGGAGGTGCGGCGCGGCAGCGGCACCTACGTCACGACGCTCGAACCGAGGCTACTCCTCGAAGGCGTCGGCCACGCGGTGGAGCTGATCCGCGCCGACGACCTGCTGGAGCTCACGGAGGTCCGCCGCCTGTTCGAGCCGGTGGCGACGGCACTCGCGGCCGTCCGGATCACCCCTGACCAGCTGCTGCGGGTCCAGGCCCACCTCGAGGCGATGCACGAGGCGGCGAACGACGTGGAACAGCTCAACCGGCACGACGCGGCCTTCCACCGCGAGGTCATCGCCGCCACCGGGAACGAGACACTCAGCACCCTGCTCGAGGGCATCTCGAGCCGAACCATCCGTTCCCGCGTGTGGCGCGGCCTGGTCGACGCCGAATCCACGTGGCGCACGCTGGCCGACCACCAGGAGATCTACGCAGCGCTCGCGGTGGGAGACCCCGCCCTCGCCCAGGCCGCCGCCCTCATGCACGTGCACAACACCGAGCGATGGCTGCGCAACCACCTGCCGGACTGAGCACCACCCACCTGTCCCGCGCACGACGGTGATTACGGACCAGTAGTCGGCGCACCGGCACCACGCGGGGTCGCCCATTCCTTCGTAGGTTCAGAACCGGCCACATCGCACGGAGTGGCTCCGCGGGCGGAAGCGAGAAGACATGCACCGAGGCCCATACGAGGCGACGTTCGAATCGCTGCAGCAGTTCCGCTGCCCGGACTGGTTCCGCAACGCGAAGCTCGGCATCTGGTCGCACTGGGGTGCGCAGTCCGTGCCGCGGCAGGGCGATTGGTACGCCCGCAACATGTACATCCCGGGTACGCACGCCTACCGGCACCACTGGCGCAACTACGGGCATCCGTCGAAGTCCGGGTACAAGGACATCGTCACCCGGTGGAAGGCGGAACGTTTCGATCCGGACGCCCTGGCCGATCTGTACGCGCGAGCCGGCGCGCGCTATCTCGTGGCGCAGGCCGTCCACCACGACCACTTCCTCAACTACCCTTCCGCGATCCACCGGTGGAACGCCGGCGCGATGGGACCGCGAAAGGACATCGTCGGGCTCTGGCACGATGCCGCCCGAGCGCGCGGCCTCCGCTTCGGGATCACCGAGCACCTCGGCGCGACGTACACCTGGATGGCCAGGAGCAAGGGGGCCGACGCCACGGGGCCGTACGCCGGGTTGCCGTACGACGGGAACGACCCCGAGTTCGAGGACCTGTACCTCCCGGGTCCGGTCGGGCGCGATCGTTCGAGCGGCGCCGCTGTGCAGGAACCGTGGTACGCACCCGACCCGTGGTGGCACCGGAGGTGGCTGGACCTGGTCACCGAGATGGTCGACCGCTACCGGCCCGACCTGCTCTACTCCGACGGCCCGCTGCCGTTCGGCGCCGGCGCGTTCGAGCCGGGTCTCCAGGCCGTCTCCCACCTCTACAACACGAGCGCAGCCGGTCACGACGGGGAGAACCAGGCCGTCTACAACCAGAAGGGGCGTGGCCCGGACCTGGAGGCGATCGGGGTGCTCGACATCGAGCGCAGCCAGGAGCCGGACGCCAGGCCGTTCGTCTGGCAGACCGACACCTGCGTGGGCCAGTGGTTCTACGACGACCGCGCGGAGTACAAGACCCCCGGCCACGTCATCGAGCTCCTGATCGACATCGTCGCCAAGAACGGGAACCTGCTGCTCAACATCCCCCAGCTGCCGGACGGCTCGATCGACGAGGAATGCACGTTCCTGCTCGAGGAGCTCGCGGGGTGGATCGCCGCGTGCGGCGAGGGGATCCACGGCACGAGGCCGTTCCGGACGTGCGGTGAAGGGCCCAGCCAGGTCGCGATCGAGGGATTCCGCGAGGACGCGGTCGACTGGACCGCGGAGGACTTCCGGTTCACGCAGCGGGATCAGACGCTGTACGCGTTCCAGATGCGGTGGCCGGCCGACGGACGAGCGGTGATCAAGAGCCTGGGTCCGGACGAACGGGTCTCCGCGGTCCGGCTGCTCGGCGCCGGTGAGCTCGCGTTCGAGCAGAACACCGAGCAGGTGACGATCACGCTGCCCGCGAAGCCGCCCACGCGCTACCCGCACTGCCTCGCGTTGCAGCTCTGAATCGAGGTGGACGCCCGCGTAGAAGGGGTCGAGTCACCGGTTGGCCATGAGATGGCTCTGGGCGTCGTCCGCAGGCGGGCACCAGTTGCTACGAGACAACGGGTGGCCAGCGCTCTTGCCCGGCCCCGTCCAGTGGCGGTCGCGGGCATGATCCGGTGTAGCGGTTCGCTACTGCTGTGGCGGCAGCCATGGGCAACCGATACACGCGATCTTGGTGGGCATGATCCGCTGTAGCGGGCGTTCATGGTCGTGCCGGCAGCCATGGGCAACCGCCAGTTCGGATCATGGTCCCTGCGGCTCTGGTTGATTCCCGTCGGGTCGGCCTGGTCACAGAACCCGCCGGTGGGCGCGCCGTTCCCGGCTCGGGCCTCCCGGCGCCCGGCCCGTTGTCGGCCTCCCGGGTGTTCCCCCGGTTCCCGTCGACCCCTTCGGCGGTGGAGGTGGCTGGGTTGGGTCAACTACCGAATTCCGTGGTCGCGTGGACAGCCGTCCCCGACGCGGGGGCACGGCGGTCGGGGACGAGACCGCCGCAGTTGGGTGCCACGCAACCTGCTGTGGTCCCGACCCTCACACTCCAGCCCATCCGCGCACGGTCAGGCCGGACCAGCCCAGGGACGAGGCGTCCGCTGATCACGGACGGACCGTCAGGGGTGGTTGGGGTGGGAACGGGACCACAGCCGGTTGCGTGGCACCCAGGCCAGGTGTTCGTCGGGAACCGCCGTGCCCCCAAGTCGGGGACGGCCGCCAGAGCAACCACAGAATTCGGTAGTGAACCCAAGCCAGTCGCCGCGGTAGGTGCGGGGCGAGGCGAACCGGATCGACCCCACCAGCAGCCGTGGGCGGACAGGTGAGGCCGGGAGGCCCGAGCCGGGAACGGCGCGCCCACCGGAACGGTTCCCACCAGGACGGCACCACAACGGCACCGCGCCGCGTTCCGCGGAACGTCGCCGGCCACCGTGCACACCTTCCCGCCACGACACACACTGCCGGCCATGTGCACCGACACCACACGATGTGCACGCCCACCGGCTGCCTGCGAGATGGCCATCAGCGCCCCTGCGAGGGCGATCGCCTGCGCGATGTCCGCCCCGTGCCGCGCCACCATCGCTTCAGCGCCTGCTCGCGTTCGGAACTACTGGTGCAGTGCTGCTCGAGCCGACCTCGCCCGTCGCCCTCGACCGGCTCGAAGGCAACGACGTCCGCTACCGCTTCGTGCTCGGCATGTCCGACCTGTCCTGATCTCTCACGGCGCCAACGGCTCTCCTCAGGAAGGCGAGGCCGTCCGTGGCGAGCTCGTCCTGCGTGGGGGCCAAGGGGCGCCAGATCGAAGCGGCCGTCGCGATCGTGACGTTGTCCGAGGTGAACGACTCGATGCAGATCGGCCCGGCGTACACCGCGTCGTCGAGCGCGGCGAGGAAGCCGGGCCAGTCGATGTGGTCGGCGCCGGGCGTGCCGCGGTCGTTGCCGCACACCTGGACGTGCACGATCCGCCCGGCGGCCCGGCGGGTCGCGGCCGCCGGGTCGCGCTCCTCGATGTTGAGGTGGTAGGTGTCCAGCGCGAGCCCGATCTGCTCCGCCGGCAGCCCGTCGAGGGCCTCGAGGGTCTGGTCGACGGTGTTGAGCAGGCTGGTCTCGTACCGGTTGAGCGGCTCCACCCCGATCCGCACACCCACCTGCGCCGCGTGCTCGACCACGGGCGCCAGGTTCTCCCGCAGCTGCGAGTAGGCCGCAGAGCGCTCGGTGGGCGACATCCGCCACGTGCGGCCCACGGAGGCGTAGGCGGGCCCGGCGATCGCGGAGGCACCGACCGTCGCGGCGGCGTCGAGCACCCCGCGCAGGTAGTCCTGCGTGGCACGAACGGTGGCCGCGTCGGCGTCCACCAGCTCCCGCCCCGGCGGCATGACCAGGCAGACGCTCGCGCCCAGCCCGAGATCGCCGAGCACCGTCGCGGTGCGGACGGGGTCCCAGTCGCCGAGCTGCTCCACGGGCAGCTCGAGCACGTCGAAACCCCATGCCGCCACGCGCGGGGCGAGCGCGGCCACCACCGCGTCGTCGCAGGGCGACGCCCATACCCAGGTGCTGACGCCGATGCGCACGCTCACGCGCCCCAGCGAGCCGGGAAGTCGGGCATCTGCTGACAGCCGCAGAGCGCGTAGTGCAGCGGCGGGAGCCCCGGCTGCAGGTACTGGGAGAGGTTCTCGCCGTTGATGGTCGGCTGCGGCAGGATCCACTCGCTCGGCACCTGCTCGCCCCGCAGGACCTGCAGAGCCGCGACGACCGCGGTGCGCCACTGGAACGTCGGGTACGTCGGCGCCTGCGCCGTCAGGCCCTCGGCCTGCCACTTCTCCAGGAACTGCTGCTGGTCCTCACCACTGATCGCGGGGAGCGGCTGCCCGGCGTCCTCGAACGCCTCCAGCGCGGCGACGCCCGCGGTGCCGTCGTCCATCCAGATCCCGTTGATCTGGCCCTCGCGCTGCAGGTAGTCCGACACGATGCTCTTGGCGGTCGCCGTGTCGTTCTCGGTGAACTCCACGCCGACGACGTTCACGCCACGCGCGGCGAAGATCCGCTCGGCCGCAGCCCAGCGGTGCTCCAGCACGTCGACGCCGGGCAGCACGCGCAGCGCGAGCACCTTCCCGCCCTGGCCGACCTCGCCGGCCAGGAACTCGGCCGCGGTGGCGCCGAACGCGTAGCCGCCGACGGGGTGGATGAAGGTGACCGGGCAGTCCGTGTCGACGCCCCGGTCGAACACGATCACCGGCACCTGGCCGCACGCCGCCTCGACGGCGGGGGTCAGCGTGGCGGTGGTGTTCGGGGAGACGATGAGCGCGTCGCAGTCGCCGCCCACGAGCTGCTGGATGTCGGAGATCTGCTTGTCGTCGCTCGCGCCCGCGTCGAGCGCGGTGAAGTTCGCGATCTCGTCGCGGTGCAGGTCGACCTCCGCCTGCATGGTGGTCCATCCGACCTGCCGCCACGGGTTGTCGACCGAGGCGTTGGAGAAGCAGACGTGGTGCGGCCCCTGTGTGGCGTACCGCGCGGTGTCCCGCATCTCGGGCTCGAGCATCTGCATCCACGGCTGGTCGGCCGGACCCTGCGCGGTCTGGTCGCGCAGGGCCAGCTGTCTGTCGTGCTCGGCCTGGTCGAAGAACTCGCTCCCGGCCGCGGGCGCCGACGTCGCGGGAGCCCCCGTCGGCGCCGCCGCGCCACCCGGTGGGACGTCACTGGTACAGGCCGCGGCGAGCAGGAGCACCGCTCCTGCCGCTGCCGTCGCGAGCATCCTCGATCGCTTCATGGGACGGACCCTTCGTCAGGCGGGTTGAGGGGACGGATCGGGAACTGCAGGCGGGCGGCGCGTGCGCCCCACCCGCCGCGCCGCGTACGCGACGGCGGCGATGATGATCACGCCCTGCACCGTGGACTCCAGCGCACCGGAGACCCCGAGCAGGTTGAGCAGGGTGAAGAGCGCTTCGAGCACGAGCGCGCCGGCCAGCGCCGCGAGCACGCTGCCGCGGCCGCCGCCGAGCACGACCCCGCCGAGCACGACAGCGGTGATCGCGGAGAACTCGAGGCCCTCGCCGACCTGGGCGGAGACGCCTGCGAAACCGCCGAGCAGGATCGCCGCGAGCGTCGCCGCCAGCGCGGACAGCACGAACGCCGTGGTGCGCACCCGGGCGACGGGTACGCCGGCGAGGGCGGTCGCCCGGTCGTTGTCGCCGGTGGCGACCAGCGTGTGCCCCCACGCCGAGCGCATGAGCGCGACGGCTCCGGCCGCCACGGCGACCAGGATCAGCGCCGACCACGGCACCTGGCCGAACCCGGGGATCTCGATGCCCTGCCGGCCGGGCACGCGGAATGCCGCGGAGAGCGACCCGCGCGGGGCGCCGCCCGTCCACAGGAACACCGCGCCGGAGAGCACGAGCAGCATGCCGAGCGTGGTGACGAACGACGGCACGTACAGCCGGGTGGTGATCAGGCCGTTGAGGAGCCCGATCAGCAGGCCCAGCGCCACGAGCAGTGCGATCACCGGCAGCGTCGCCGACTCGTCGCCGTCGATGAGCCGGGCCGCGACGACCACCTGCACGGTGACCAGCGAGCCGACCGACAGGTCGAACTCGCCGGAGACGATCACGAAGTACTGCCCGACGGCGAGGATCGCGAGCGGGGCGGCACGCTTGAGGTAGGCGAGCAGCGACGCGGGTTCGATGAAGTTCGGGTTGACGACCGCGATCGCCACGAGCAGGACCAGCAACACGGCGAACACCGGCGCCACCGCGCCCCCGCGGCTCAGGAGCGCTCTCATCGCGGCACCCGCACGGCACGCTGCGCCCTGGCCCGCAGCTGTCGCCGCGCGTACACCGCAACGGCCAGGATGATCACGGCCCCGCGCACGACGTCCTTGAAGAAGGCATCGAGGACGAGCTGGTCGAACAGGTTGTCGAGCACCGCGAGCAGCAGCACACCGGCGACCGTGCCGCCCACCCCGCCGCGCCCGCCTGCGAGCACCGTGCCGCCGAGCACCACCGCGGCGATCGACTCCAGGTCGTAGCCGCCATCGGTGCCGACGTACGGCGCGCCCGCACCGAGCCGGCTTGCCAGGTACAGCCCGGCCAGCCCGGCGCACAGCGAGCAGAGCACGTGCGCGAGCACGGTGGTGCGGGAGGTCGGCACCCCCGAGACCCGGGCGACCTCGACGTTCCCGCCGACGGCGTACACGTGGTGTCCGAGGCGCGTGCGCTGCAGGAACAGTGCGGCCGCCCCCGCCACCGCGAGCATCAGGAGCACGGAGACCGGGATCGGGCCGATCCGGTCGTAACCGAGCCGCTGGAACAGCACCGGGACGGACCCGGCCGGTCCTTGGTAGCGGCTCTCCAGGATCCCCTTGATCACGAGCCCGACGCCGAGGGTCGCGATGAACGCGTTGACGTGCAGCTTGGTGATCACCAGCCCGTTCACGAGCCCGACCAGCGCGGACGCGGCCAGCACCGCGAGCACGCCCGGCACGATCATCGCCGGGTCGCCCGCCATGACCTCGGCGGCGATCAGCGAGGACAGCCCGATCAGGTAGGCCACCGACAGGTCCAGCGACCCGGCGAGGATCGCGATCGTCTGCCCGACGGCGACGATCCCCAGCGCGCTGGAGCGGGAGAGCATGTTCAGCACGTTGGCCTGGGTGAGGTAGTCGCCGCCGCGTGCGCTGACGATCGCGGCCGCGAGCAGCACCACCAACCCGAGCGCCACCCAGGTCCCCGCCGCGGGCCCGGCCGCGATCCGCGGCAACCACCGCGCCCGCCCCACGAGCGCCGTCACCGGGGCACCTCGGCGCGCACGGGTCCGCCGGTGGCCAAGGCCATCACGTCCTCCTCCGATGCACCGGCCGGCAGCTCACCGGCGAGCCTGCCCTCGTGCAGCACGCATATCCGGTCGCTCATCCCGATCAGCTCCGGCAGCTCCGAGCAGACCAGGAGCACCGCCATCCCGGCCGCGGCCTGTTCCCGCACGAGCTCGTGCACGGCGGCCTTCGCGCCGACGTCGATGCCGCGGGTCGGCTCGTCCAGCAGCAGCACCCGCGGGTCGACGGCGAGCCACTTCGCGAGCACGACCTTCTGCTGGTTGCCACCGGACAGGAACCGCACTTCCTGGTCCTCGCCCGCAGACCGCAGCCCGACGGCCGCGAGCACGTCCCGGGTGCGCACCGCGCCGGCGCGGGCGCGGCGCGGGAAGACCGCCCGCAGCACGAGCAGCGCGTTCTCCTGCACCGAGCGGGCCAGCGCCAGCCCTTCGGCCTTGCGGTCCTCCGTGACCATGGCGACGCCCGCGGTGATCGCGCGGCGGGGCGAGGTCAGGCGCACCGGTTCGCCGTCGAGCCGTACCTCGCCCGCCGTGAACGGGTCGGCCCCGAAGATCGCGCGCAGCAACTCGGTGCGGCCAGAGCCCTGCAGGCCTGCCACGCCGACCACCTCGCCGGCGCGCACCGCCAGGTCGATCCCCCTGAGCGCGGGCGCCGTCCCGCCGCGCACCTCCAGCCGGACGTCGCCGAAATCCCCGCCGCGAGGTGGGTAGTAGGCGTCGAGCGGCCGGCCGACCATGAGCCGCACCAGCGTGGGCGGGTCGAGCTCGGCGGTGGGCACGGTCGTGACCCGCGCTCCGTCCTTGAGCACGGTGACCCGGTCGGCGAGCGCGAAGATCTCGGGCATCCGGTGCGACACGTACAGCACGGCGATCCCGCGCGCGGTTAGCCGCCGCACGAGGTCGAAGAGCAACCCGACCTCGTGGTCGGCGAGCGCGGCCGTCGGCTCGTCCATCGCGACGATCCGGGCGTCGGTGGCCAGCGCCTTGACGATCTCGACCACCTGCTGCTGGGCCACCGACAGCCGGCTCACGACCGCGTCCGGCCCGAACCCGGTCTCGCCGATCTCGGCGAGCAGCGCGGCGGTGGCACGCCCCATGGCGGCGGTGTCGACCAGGCCGCGCCGCACCGGCTCGCGGCCGAGGAACACGTTCTGGGCGACGGTGCGCTCGGGCAGGAGGGTGAACTCCTGGTGGATGATCGCGATCCCGGCCTCATGGGCCTGGCGCGGGTTCGCGAACGTGCGTACCTCGCCATCGATCGCGATCGTGCCCGCATCCGGCGCGTGGACTCCGGAGAGCACCTTGAGCAGGGTCGACTTGCCCGCCCCGTTCTCCCCCACCAGCGCGTGCACCTCGCCGGGACGCAGGTCCAGGTCGACGCCCTGCAGCACGCCCACGCCGAGGAACGACTTGCTGATGCCCGCCATCTCCAGCGTTCCGCCGGCCCTCGCCGTGACGTGGCTCACTAGGCGAAAGCTAGCGCCACTTCTGTCGATGCACAATCAAAAGCTTCGACTCCGTCGACGATGTTGCGTCATCCGGCCGGAAGAAAGTGTGCTTGACTAAGCACATGGGAGAGCCCGCCGGGGCCGTCGCGGCTCCACCCACCGGGTCCGTCGCCGGTGCAGGCGAGCTGTTCCAGCTGCTTCGAGACGGGCGCGCCCGCACGCGCGCCGAGCTGGCTGCGAGCACCGGGCTGGCCCGGTCCACGATCGCCGCGCGGGTCGATGCGCTGCTGGCCAGCGGCCTGGTCGGGCACGCCGGGGAGGCCACGTCCACCGGCGGCAGGCCGCCGACGCGCTTCCGGTTCGACCCGGGGGTGCGCGTCGTGCTCGGCGCCGACCTCGGAGCCACCCACGCCAGGCTCGCCGTGACCGACCTCGCCGGGTCGGTGCTCGCCGAGGTGAACGAGGACCTCGACATCGCCCTCGGCCCGGACGTGGTGCTCGACCGCGTCGTCGCACGGGCCCGCGAACTGCTGGCGCCGTGGGAGCCGAAGCTCCTCGCGGGCATCGGCGTCGGGCTGCCCGGCCCGGTTGAGCACTCCACGGGCCGACCGGTCAACCCGCCGATCATGCCCGGCTGGGACGGCTTCGACGTGCCCGCCCGGCTCACCGCCGAGCTGGGCGCGCCGACCCTCGTCGACAACGACGTCAACGTCATGGCACTGGGCGAGCACTTCGCGCACTGGCCGGGCACGGCGCACCTCATGCTGGTCAAGGTCGCCACCGGCATCGGCAGCGGCATCATCAGCGACGGCGCGCTGCGTCGCGGTGCCCAGGGCGCCGCGGGCGACCTCGGGCACGTCGCCGTGCCCGGCGGAGGCGACGCGCCGTGCCGCTGCGGGAACACCGGGTGCCTCGAGGCCATCGCGTCGGGTGGCGCGCTGGCCGCTGCGCTGCGAGCCCGCGGTCACGACACGAGGTCCAGCCGCGACGTCGTCGCGCTGGCCAGATCCGGCTCCGTGGAGGCCGTGCAGCTGGTGCGGGCAGCCGGCCGCGACATCGGCGAGGTGCTGTCGACGGCCGTCAGCCTGCTCAACCCGTCGGTGATCGTGATCGGCGGCGCACTCGCCGCAGCGGGCGAGCACCTGCTGGCCGGCGTGCGCGAGGTCGTCTACCGCCGCTCCCTGCCGCTGGCCACCCAGCACCTGCGGATCGTGCCCAGCCGGTCCGGCGAACGGGCCGGGGTGATCGGGGCGGCGGTCATGGTCGTCGAGCGCGTGCTCTCCCCCGCCCAGGTGGACGACCTCGTCGCCGCTCGGCGCTGACACCGGCAGCGCTGCTGCCACCCGACCGGCGGGCAAGATACCCGGAGAGGTCCTGCGGAGGATCTCCACCGCGCTGCCGCCGCCCACGGGCAGCAGCGACAACTCGACGGGGCGAGACCACCTCATGCTGCTCACCGGATCCGATGCCCTGCTGGGCCAGACCGAGCGTTGGTTCGTCCGGCGCGGGATGCCCACGATGATCGAGGGCTACCGCTTCGTCCAGCACGTGCTGCCGCGGATGCTGCCGGCTCTGGCCTTCGTCGCGCTGGCCAGCCTGGCGTGGCTCGTTCCGCTCAGGACCGCGGGCTCGGGGCGCTGGCTCCTGCTCGTGCTCGTGCTGACGCTGTCGGTGTGGGCGACGATCTCGGTGTTCGTCCGGCGGTTGCCCCGCTTCTCGCCCGCCGCCACGGTCGTGATCCTCGCCGCGTACGCCGCGGCACCGATCGCGGTACCCCTGCTCCAGCTCGCCGTCGACGACGACATCACGCCGCCCCTCGGCAACGTCGTCGGCCCCATGGGGTTCGTCGTCTTCTTCGCCGCCGCCTTTGCAGCCACCTCCCTGGCCACCACCTACGGCTTCGGCACCTTGCTCCGCGACGCGATCCGGCATGCCCTCCACGACCTGCGCAACAGCGTGCACCTGCTGGGGCGGGCGCTGCCCGCCATGCTGTTCGTCACGCTCTTCCTCTTCTTCACCGGTGAGCTGTGGCAGGCGATGAACAGGCTGACGTGGTGGCGGCTCGCGCTGGTCGTGGGGTTGTTCGCCCTGGTCACGGTGCTAGCGGCCGCCGCACGCCTGCGCGATGAGATCGGCCGGGTCGAGCAGGACCTCAGCCCGCCCCTGCTGTCGGCGGCCTGCGAGGGGACGCCCCTGGCTCGCGTTCCGATCGACGAGCTGATGCGCGACCGCAGGCTCCGGGCGAAGCCGCTCGACGGGCGCCAGTCCCGCAATCTGCTCCTGATGCTCGCCACCCGTCAGCTCGTGCAGGCGGTGGTGGTCGGTCTGGCCCTGTTCGCGTTCTTCATCGTCCTGGGACTGATCGTGGTCACCCCGGAGACCGCTGAGCAGTGGATCGGCAGCCCGCCCGCGCCATCGGTCGTGCTGCCGACGATGCCTGTCGCGCTGTTGCGCAACGCCACGCTCTTCGCCGCGTTCGGCAGCATGTACTTCGCGATCACCTCGATGACCGATGCCGACCACCGCCAGCAGTTCTTGGCACCCGTCATCGACGACGTCGAGCGCACCCTTGCGGTGCGCGCCGTCTACCTGGCCGTGCGCGACGACTCGCAGACCTCGGCCCCGACCACACCGTCGGGCTGACGACCCGTTCCGGGGCCGTCCGGCTCCTCAGGACGCGATGACCTGGGGGGAGACTTCCTTCAGGTGCGCGTTGGCCCACCGCACGACCCGCAGCGTCTGCGGGTGGCAGGCCTACGACCCCGCGCCACGCCGGTCGGCCGTGCAGGGGGCGGTGGTGGCGCGGACGACCAGTCGGGGCGCGACGACCATCTCCCGTTCGGTGACCGGCGTCCCGTCCAGCCGGTCCACGGCGCGCGTGACGGCGAGCGTGGTGATCTGCTCGGTGTCCTGGGCGATCGTCGTCAGTTTGACGTGCGACAGGCGGGCGAGGCGGCTGTCGTCGTAGCCGACCACGCTGATGTCCCCGGGCACGGCCAGGCCTGCGCGCTGCAGCACGTCGAGCACGCCGAGGGCGCAGCGGTCGTTGAACACGGTCACGGCGGTGGGCCGCGGCTCGAGGTCGAGCAGGGCGCGGGCCGCCGCGGCACCGTCCTGCTCGGTGAGCCCGCCCGGCAGGAGCCGGATCTCGGCATCGAGGCCGTGGCGGCGCATGGCGTCGCGGTAACCACGGCGGCGCTCGGCCGCGCCCGGGGCCCGCCCGCCGTCGACGTGGGTGATCCGGCGGTGGCCGAGCGCGACGAGGTGGTCCACGGCCTGGTGCAGCCCCATGCCGTCGGCGGTGCGGACGACGTCGAGGGCGCGGTGGCGCGCCGCCCGGGCCACGACCACCACGGGCAGGCGGTCGGCGAGCTCGGCGAGCCGCGCAGTGGACGCGTGCGGGCCGAGCAGGACGAGCGCCTCGCAGCGGTCCTGCATCAGGCTCGCCACGGCGCGCCCCTCGTCGCGTTGCGGGGTGACGGCGCTCAGCGCGAGCTCGTAACCGGCGCGGTCGGCGGCGGTGTAGAGGCCGGTGACGAGGTCGCCGTGGAAGGCGTGGTGGACCCCGAACACGACGCCGAGCAGCCGGCTGCGGCTGCTGCGCAGCAACCGGGCCCGGGTGTCGGGGCGGTAGCCCAGCTCATCGGCGGCCTGCAGGACCCGTTGCCGGGACGCCGCGCTGGCACCCGGGGCGTCGCGGATCACGATCGAGACCAGCGCGACGGAGACCCCCGCCCGAGCGGCGACATCGGCGAGGGTGGGCCGCCGGGCGCGCTCTGTCACGTCCGCACCCTACCGATCTCCACCTAGAACGTTCTAGGCTCACCGCGTCTAGAACGTTCTAGGCTCGAGGAGGAGCGGATGGACGAGATCGGGGTGGCCCTGGTCGGGGCCGGTCGGATGGGGGCGTTCCACGGCAGTTCGCTGGCGCGTCGGATCCCGGGAGCGCGGCTCGTGGCCGTGGCGGACCCGGCGCCCGGGATCGCGGAGCGCCTCGGTGCGGACCGCGCCTACACCGACCCGGCGGAGGCGTTCGCGGACCCGGCCGTCGACGCGGTGGTGATCGCGGCGCCCGCCCGCTTCCACGCCGACCTGGTGGTGGCCGCAGCAAGGGCGGGCAAGGCCGTGTTCTGCGAGAAGCCGATGGCGCTCTCATTGGCCGACGCCGACCGGGCCATCGACGCCGCCCGCGCCGCAGGCGTCCTGCTGCAGATCGGGTTCAACCGGCGCTTCGCCCCGGACTGGCAGGCCGCCCGCGCGCTGCTCGACGACGGCCGGCTGGGCACCCCGCGCGTGCTGCGCTCGGTCACCCGCGACCCCGGCGGGTTCGACCCCTCCCGGGTGCCGCCGGACACGATCTTCAACGAGACCCTGATCCACGACTTCGACGCACTGCGGTTCCTCAACCCGGGCGCGGAGGCCGTCGAGGTGTACGCCACCGCGGACGCGCTGGTCGAGCCCGGGTGGCGTGAGCGCGGGCTCCTCGACACCGCCGTGGTCGTGGTGCGGTTCGCCAACGGCGCCACCGGTGTCGCCGAGGCGTGCTTCGAGGCCGCCTACGGCTACGACGTGCGCGGCGAGGTGTTCGGCTCCGGTGACATGGCCACCATGGGCGACGGCCGCCGCTCCGGGACGGTCTTCTCCGGCGCGGACGGCCGGATCGTGGAGACCGCACGCAGCGACCAGGAGCTCCTCGCCTCCGCCTACGTCGCGGAGCTCGCCGCGTTCGTCGCCGCCGTCCGCGACGGGACACCGGCGCCGGTGGGCGGGGAGGACGCCCGCGCGGCGCTGGCGATCGCGCTGGCCGCGGCCCAGTCGGTGCGCTCGGGGCGCCCGGTCCGGATCGAGGAGGTCGGGGGATGACGGGGTTCCGCCTCGCAGCGTCCGCCGAGATGCTGTTCCTCGACCTGCCGTTCGAGGAGCGCGTGCGCCGCATCGCCGACCTCGGGTTCGAGGTCGAGATCTGGGACTGGACGGCGAAGGACGTCGCCGCGCTCGCCGAGACGGGGGCGACGTTCTCCTCGATGACCGGGTACGTCCGGGGCACCCTCGCCGATCCTGACGGGGCCGAGGAGCTGCTGCGCACGGCGGAGGAGTCGCTCCGGGTCGCCGACGAGCTCGACTGCCCGCGCCTCAACGTGCACGGAACCGGCCTCGACGACCGCGGCCTGCCCGTGATGGCCTCGCAGGTCGTCACGCCGCAGATGTGGCTGACCGCCGCGCGGACGCTGACCAGCCTCGCCGAGCTCGGGGAGCGCGCCGGGCGCGTGTTCACCCTCGAGAACCTCAACACCGCGGTCGACCACCCCGGCGTGCCGTTCGCCAGTGCCGCCGACGCGCTCGCGCTCGTCGAGGCCGTCGACAGCCCGCACCTGCGGCTCAACCTCGACCTCTACCACGCCCAGATCGGCGAGGGGAACCTCGTCCAGCTCGTCGAGCGCGCGCTGCCGGTCGTCGGGGAGATCCAGGTCGCCGACGTCCCCGGCCGCTGCGAACCCGGCACCGGCGAGATCCACTACCCGGCGATCGCCGCAACCCTGCACCGCCTCGGCTACCCGGGGGTGGTCGGGCTCGAAGGTTGGGCGTCGGGCGACCCGGTCCGGGCTCTCGAACGGTTCCGCACCGCGTTCGCTCCCCCAGCAGGGACGTCGTCCACCTCCCTGCTCGAGGGGTGAACTCACGCACCTCTTCGGGACCGCGCGGCAACCTGCCGTTAACCTGAGCGCGAGATCGCTGTGCCCCGGGTGGTGCCGACCGTCCCGCACCCAGCCCCGACCCCGCTGACGACGACCGGTCGACGACACAGCACGTTCACCCGGAAGGTGAGACATGCGCTCGCGCGCTGCACGCTGCCGTCGCCACACCCGACCGACGCAGAACCCGGCCGGTGCCCGGTGACGCTCGCACTCGCGGGCGCCCGCGCCCTCTACCCCGCCGCACCCGCGCCGGCCCGCCGCACGCTGCTGGACGTGCTCGCCGAAACCGCCGCGAAGCACCCGGACGATGCCGCGGTCGACGCCGGCGGCACGGTGCTCACCTACCGCGCGCTGGCCGAGGAGGTGGACACCGTCCGGCGGCGCCTCGCCGATGCCGGCATCGGGGTCGGCGACCGCGTAGGCGTCCAGATCTCCTCCGGCACCGCCGAGCTGTACGTCGCGATCCTCGCGGTCCTCGCGGCGGGCGCGGCGTACGTCCCCGTCGACGCGGACGACCCCGACGAGCGGGCCGAGCTCGTGTTCGGCGAAGCAGGCGTGTGCGCCGTGCTCGGCGACAACGGATCGATGACGACCCACAGCCGGCCGATCGGCACCCCGGGCGCACCCGGGCCCGACGACGACGCGTGGATCATCTTCACCTCCGGCTCGACGGGCACCCCGAAGGGCGTCGCGGTCAGCCACGGCTCCGCAGCGGCCTTCGTCGACGCCGAGGCCCGCCTGTTCCTCGCCGAAGAGCCGATCGGGCCCGGTGACCGCGTGCTCGCGGGGCTGTCGGTCGCGTTCGACGCCTCCTGCGAGGAGATGTGGCTCGCTTGGCGGCACGGCGCGTGCCTGGTCCCGGCGCCGCGGGCGCTGGTGCGCACCGGGGTCGACCTCGGGCCGTGGCTGGAGGAGCAGCGGATCACGATCGTCTCCACCGTCCCGACGCTCGCCGCGCTGTGGCCGCCGGACGCGCTGGAGGACGTGCGGCTGCTGATCTTCGGCGGCGAGGCGTGCCCCCCGGAGCTGGCCGAGCGGGTCGCGGTCGAGGGCCGCGAGGTGTGGAACACCTACGGGCCGACCGAGGCCACCGTCGTCGCGTGCGCCGCGCAGCTCACCGGCGAGGGTCCGGTGCGGATCGGGCTGCCGCTCGACGGGTGGGCGCTCGCCGTCGTCGACGGCGCGGGTGAGCCGGTCGCGATGGGCGAGAGCGGCGAGCTGGTGATCGGCGGGGTCGGGCTCGCCCGCTACCTCGACACGGACAAGGACGCCGTGAAGTTCGCCCCGCTCCCCTCGCTGGGCTGGGAGCGCGCCTACCGCAGCGGCGACGTCGTGCGCGCCGAGGAGGCCGGGCTGCTGTTCCTCGGGCGCGCCGACGAGCAGGTCAAACTCGGTGGCCGGCGCATCGAGCTGGGCGAGGTCGACGCCGCGCTGCTCACGCTGCCCGGCGTGCGCGGCGCGGCGGCGGCCGTGCGCCGCACCCGGGCCGGCAACCAGGTGCTGGTGGGGTACGTGGTGCCGGAGGACGAGCTGGACACCGACGCCGCGGCGCTCCTGTTGCGCGAGCAGCTCCCCGCCGCGCTCGTGCCGCTCCTCGCGGTGGTCGACGACCTGCCGACGCGGACGTCGGGCAAGGTCGACCGGGACGCGCTGCCGTGGCCCCTGACATCGGAACTGGCGGCTGCGGGCGAGATCGACCCCGTCGCGGCGGGCCTGCTGACCTCGACGGAGGGCTGGCTGGCCGAGGGCTGGGCGGAGATCCTCGGCGTCCCGGTGACCGACCCGAAGGCCGACTTCTTCACCCACGGCGGCGGCAGCCTCACCGCGGCGCAGCTGGTGGCGCGGATCCGCACCCGGCACCCCCAGGTGTCGGTCAACGACATCTACCTGCACCCGAAGCTGGGCGCACTCGCGGGCCGGCTGGACGCACTGAGCTCGACCGCGACCAAGCGACGCGACGTCACGCCGACCCCGCGGCGCGCGGCTCTCGCACAGGCGTTGCTCATGGCGCCGATGGTGGCGCTGGTCGGCCTGCGCTGGGCCGCCCTCGCCGCGGCGATCTCGACGGTCGCCGCCGTCGCGGTTCCGTGGGCGCCGACCGTGCCCTGGTGGTCGCTCGCGGTCGCCTGGCTGGTGCTGTTCAGCCCGGCCGGGCGGATCGGGATCGCCGCGGGCGGTGCCCGGCTGCTCCTGCGCGGCGTGCGTCCCGGCAGCTACCCGCGCGGCGGCTCGGTGCACGTGCGGCTCTGGGCGGCCACCCGCCTCGCCGAGATGTCCGGTGCCACCGGCGTCTCCAGCGCGGCGTGGACCACCCGCTACGCCCGCGCGCTCGGAGCGCGGATCGGCAAGGACGTCGACCTGCACTCCGCCCCTCCCGTGACCGGGATGCTCAAGGTGGGGCGGGGCGCGGCCGTGGAACCGGAGGTCGACCTCGGCGGCTACTGGGTCGACGGCGACGTCGTGCACATCGGCAAGATCCGGATCGGCGCCGGGGCCACCATCGGTTCGCGCAGCACGCTGCTGCCGGGCGCGCGGATCGGGAAGGGCGCAGAGGTCGCGGCGGGGTCGACGGTGCGCGGCGCCGTCCCCGCCGGTCAGCGCTGGGCGGGCTCGCCCGCGGAACGGGCCGGCAAGAGCGGCGTGCGCTGGCCGTCGACCCGGCCGGCGCGCTCGCGCACCTGGACCTTCGCCTACGGCGTCACGTCGATGCTGCTCGGGCTGCTCCCCGCGGTTGCGGCGCTGCCGGCGCTCGCGATCCTCGCGACCGGTGTCGTCGGCTCCGCGACCCCCGCGGACGCGATCCGCGGGGCGCTGCTCGTGGTCGCCCCGGCGACGCTCGCGTACCTGACGACCTACGCGGCGTTCGTCGTGGCCGGGGTGCGCCTGCTCGGCATCGGCATGACCGAGGGGTTCCACCCGGTGCACAGCCGTGCCGGCTGGCAGGTGTGGACCACCGAGCGGCTGATGGGGATGGCACGCACGGCCCTGTTCCCGCTGTACTCGAGCCAGTTCACGGCGACGTGGCTGCGGCTGCTCGGCGCGAAGGTCGGCCGTGACGTGGAGGCGTCGACGGTGATCGCGCTGCCGAAGATGACCACGGTCGCGGACGGCGCGTTCCTGGCCGACGACACCATGGTCGGCACGTACGAGCTCTCCGGCGGCTGGATGCACGTGGCGCCCTCGCGCGTCGGCAAGCAGGCGTTCCTCGGCAACTCCGGGATGACCGCACCGGGCCGCTCGGTGCCCGACCGCGGGCTCGTCGGCGTGCTCTCGGCGGCACCGCGCAAGGCGAAGAAGGGCTCCTCGTGGCTCGGCCTGCCGCCGATGCCGCTGCGAAGGGCCGTCGAGCGGGGCGACACGAGCCGCACGTTCCACCCGCCGCACAGGCTCAGGATCGCCCGCGGGCTGATCGAGCTGTGCCGGCTGGTGCCGGTGATCTGCTCCGCCGCCCTCGCCGTGCTCGTCACCGGGCAGCTCGTGGCCATCCACGCCGCCGCCGGGTCGGTGGTCGCCGCGCTGCTCGCCGGGCCGCTGCTGCTCGCCGCCGGCATCACGGCCGCCGGCCTGACGACGGTGGCGAAGTGGCTGCTCGTGGGCCGGTTCCGGCCGGTGGAGCACCCGCTGTGGAGCTCGTTCGTGTGGCGCAACGAGCTGGCCGACACGTTCGTCGAGGTACTGGCGGTGCCGTGGCTCGTCGGGCCCGCGAGCGGCACCCCGGTCCTCACGGCGTGGCTGGAGACGATGGGCGCGAGCATCGGACGCGGCGTGTGGCTGGAGTCGTACTGGCTGCCCGAGTCCGACCTGGTGCGGCTCGGCGACGGGGCCACCGTCAACCGCGGCTGCGTGGTGCAGACCCACCTGTTCCATGATCGGATCATGACCATGGACGTGGTGCGCGTCGACGAGGGCGCGACGCTCGGGCCCAACGGGATCATCCTCCCCGGTGCGGGCATCGGCGCGGGGACGACCGTGGGGCCGGGCTCGCTGGTCACGCGCGGCGACACGGTCCCCGCCGCGACCCGCTGGCTGGGCAACCCGATCACGACGTGGAGCTGAGTCGCAAGCCGACGACCGGCGCAGCCCGGTCGGGCGACCCGTACCTGCCGGCGCACGGCAACGGTGGGTACCGGGTCGAGCACTACGAGCTGGACATCGACTACAAGCTCGCGGCCAACCGCCTCACCGGACGGGCCGTGCTCACCGTCGTGCCCGAGCGGCCGCTGAGCCGCTTCAGCCTCGACCTCGCGGCGTTCCGCGTGCCGCGGGTGCTCGTCGACGGCAAGCCGGCGAAGTACACCCAGCGTTCCGGGAAGCTGCACGTCACGCCCGCGCGCCCGGTCGCCGACCGGTTCACCGTCGAGGTGCGCTACGTCGGCAGCCCGGCACCGGTCTCCAGCCGGTGGGGCGACGTCGGCTGGGACGAGCTGACCGACGGCGCGCTCGTCGCGAGCCAGCCCATCGGTGCGCCGTCGTGGTTCCCGTGCAACGACCACCCGTCGGACAAGGCGACCTACCGCATCACCGTGACCACGGCGGCGCCCTACACCGTCGCGGCCACCGGTGTGCTCGTCGCGCGGCGCCGCTCGGCCGGCACGAGGACCTGGGTGTACGAGCGGGTCGAGCCGACGGCGTCCTACCTGGTCAGCGTGCAGATCGGGCGGTACGACGAGGTCGTGCTCGCCGCCGGTCCGGTGCCACAGGTCGCGCTGGTCCCGGCCAGGCTGCGCAAGGACGCCGAGCGCGACCTCGGCCGGCATCCCGCGATCATGACCGCGTTGGAGGGCTTCTTCGGGCCGTACCCGTTCGCGAACTACCAGCTCGTCGTCACCGATGACGAGCTGGAGGACCCGATCGAGGCCCAGGGCATGTCGATCTTCGGGGCGAACCACGTCGACGGGCGGCGCACCCACGAGCGGCTCGTCGCGCACGAGCTGGCGCACCAGTGGTTCGGCAACAGCCTCACGATCGCCGACTGGAGTCACATCTGGCTCAACGAAGGCTTCGCGACGTACGCGGAGTGGCTGTGGTCGGAGGCCTCCGGTGGCCGCGGTGCCGCCGTGCACGCCCGCGAGTGGCACGCGCGCATGGCGGCGAAGCCTGCCGACCTCGTCCTGGCCGACCCGGGGCCGGCCCGGATCTTCGACGAACGGGTCTACAAGCGCGGCGCGCTGGTGCTGCACGCGCTGCGCGGTCGGATCGGCGACGAGCGGTTCTTCGCCCTGCTCCGGGGCTGGGCGGGGCGGCACCGGCACGCGACGGTGACCACCGCCGAGTTCGTCGCGCTGGCCGGACGGCACGCCGCCACGGATCTCTCGGCGTTCTTCACCGAGTGGCTGCACAAACCCGCGCTCCCCGACATCGCCGTCAAGGGCCGCTGAACCCGCCACCTGTCCTGCTCCGCCGGCATCGCCCGGCCGCGTCGGCTTGCCGTGGTTCATACCTTGTGCTTCTATGCATAACGGTCCGAGCCATAGGAGGCCACCGCCCGTGCAGATCGACAAGGACCTCGTCGCAGCGTCGGCGACACCGCTCGTGCTGGCGATCCTCGCCGACGGCGAGAGCTACGGCTACGCGATCCTGAAGCAGGTGCGCGAGCTCTCGGGGGGTGAGCTCGAATGGACCGACGGGATGCTCTATCCCCTGCTCCACCGCCTCTGCCGGCTCGGGTACGTGACGACGGAGTGGCGGACGCCGCCCGAAGGACGTCGCCGCAGGTACTACGCGATCACCGACGACGGCCGAGCCGCGCTCGCCGAGCAGCGACGGCAGTGGGTGACGGTCACCCGAGCCCTGGACCACGTCTGGCGCGGCCCGGGTGGGTTGATGCCGGCACTCGGTGAGGCCTGAGCCATGGATCACGTGGAGGAGCAGATCGCCGAGTGGCGGGCCTACGTCGCGAAGGCCCCGGCGGTCGAGGACCGCGACGTCGACGAGCTGGAGGCGCATCTCCGCGACCAGATCGCCGAGCTCGACGCGGCCAACCTCACGGCCGACGAGGCGTTCCTCGTCGCCGTGAAGCGGATGGGCGACCTCGACAGCCTCTCCCGCGAGTTCGCCCGGGAGCACAGCGATCGACTGTGGAAGCAGCTCGTCCTGAGCGGTGACGACGAACCGGTGCGCTCCTCGGGCGGGTGGCTCGAGGCGCTCGTTCCCGCGGTGGGCGCGGCGGTCGCGGTGCAGGTCGCGCGACTCGCAGCCGGGTTCCCCGCCGAGGAACCGGGCTGGCTCCTGCGCAACGTCGGCCTGCTCGTGCTGCCGTTCCTCGCCGGATACTTCCTCCGGAGGCGGCGGCTCGACACCCGGGCATGGCTGCTCACGGCCGTGCCGTTCGTGGTCGCGGCACTCGTGGTCAACCTCTACCCCTACCCCCCGGGCTCGGCCACGGAGCTGCTCGTCGCGCTCCACCTGCCCGTCGTGCTCTGGTTCGCGGTCGCCTACCCGTACATGGGCGGCACGATCCGATCGCACGAGCGCCGCATGGACTTCGTCCGCTTCACCGGCGAGTGGGCCATCTACTACGTGCTCATCGCGCTCGGGGGCGGTGTGCTGCTCCTGCTCACCGGCGCGATCCTCGATCCGATCGGCCTCGACGTCGATCGGATCGCCGAATGGGTGGTGCCGTCCGGCGCGGCCGGTGCCGTGATCGTGGCGTCCTGGCTCGTCGAGTCCAAGCAGCACGTGGTGGAGAACATGGCGCCGGTGCTCACGGTGCTCTTCACCCCGCTGTTCGCCGTGATGCTGACCGTCGCCGCGGTCACCTACGTCGTGTCCGGCGTAGCCGCAGCGTTCGACCGCGAGCTGCTCTCGGTCTTCGACGCCCTCATGGTGGTGGTGCTGGGACTCGTCCTCTACGCGATGTCGGCGCGAGACCCGTCCCGGCCGGCCGGACTGATGGATCGCATCCAACTGCTCGCCGTCGGAAGCGCCCTCCTGCTCGACGCCATGGTGCTCGGCTCGATGGTCGCTCGGATCGGCGAGCTCGGACTGACCCCGAACCGGGTGGCCGCGCTCGGCCTCAACCTCGTTCTCCTCGTGAACCTTGCGGAGGCCGCGCGGCTCTCGATCCGGTTCCACACGGGGCGGACCCACTTCCACCGCGTCGAGCGGTGGCAGACCCGGTACCTGCCCGTTTTCGCCATCTGGGCAGCTGCGGTCGTCGCGGTCCTCCCTCCGCTCTTCGCGTTCGCGTGAGTCCCGGCGCAGACATCCCGTAGCGGTCGGCACCTCGCCCCCGAGCCGGGCCGGCGCCCGCCGAGGCGCGGCCAGGGCGGCCCGACGCCGATGCTCCCGCCAGGTCCTCCACCCTCGGGTTGCAGATGCAACTGCCGATGCAGTTTCATATGCAATTGCGGCCGGTCGCGGTCGCGGAGATCTGGCAGTGCACGCTCCGAGGGGGACTACACGGGATGCGGGACTTCGTTGAGCCGTCGGTCGAGTTGGCGAGCTCGTCCGTGGATAGCGCGTCGCTGCGGTGGCGCAAGAGCGGGCACAGCAACCCGAACGGCTCGTGCGTGGAGCTCGCGCCAGTGGTCGGCGGCCGGGTCGCGATGCGCAACTCGCGGTTCCCGGAGGGGGATGTGCTCGTCCACACCGCAGGAGAGTTCGCGGCGTTCCTGCTCGGCGCGAAGCACGGCGAGTTCGACGACCTGGCCGAGGGCGGGCGCGCCGGACTTCCGTGAATCGGCGGTCGACCCGCCTCAATCGGAAAGAGGCTATGCCGGCTCCACGCGAAGGGAGATGACGCCTTCCCAATCCCCCGCTGCGTAAATTCGCGCCTTCACCGCTCGACGTCGTAGGCTGTGGAGCCGTTCCCCGCTGGCACAAAGCCCGCGGTACCGTGTGGCCTGATGCGCGAGATCCGCAGTCTTCTCGGGGGTGATGATGGCCGATGGCCAGGAGGACGACCTGCCTGAGGGCGGGTTCGCCGAGGTTCGGGGCGGTCCTACGGTCTTGCGCATCCTCGTCGGCGCGCAGCTTCGCCGACTTCGCGAAGCGAGCGGCATCAGCCGAGAGGAAGCCGCGTACGCCATCCGCGGTTCCGAAGCGAAGATGAGTCGTATCGAGTCGGGCCGGGTCGGGTTCAAGCCGCGAGATGTCGCCGACCTCCTGACCATGTACGGGCTCACCGAGGGGTCGGCCCGGGACGTGGTGCTGAGCCTGGCCGAGCAGGCCAACGAGCCGAGCTGGTGGCACCGGTACAGCGACACGATGCCCGACTGGTTCTCCACCTACGTCGGGCTGGAGCAGGCCGCCACGATCATTCGTACCTACGAGGCGCAGTACGTACCGGGTCTGCTGCAGACCGAGGCCTACGCCCACGCGGTGGTCAACCTCGGCGAGGCCGTTCGATCCGATGAGGTGAGCAAGCGCGTCGAGCTGCGGATGCACCGCCAGCAGTTGCTCCACCTGCCGAAACCCCCCGAGTACTGGGCGGTGATCGACGAGGCGGTGCTGCGCCGGAACCTGGGTGGCAGGAAGGCCATGCGCGAGCAGCTCGACCACATCCTCGAGGCCAGCAGGCTGCCGCACATCACGGTGCAGGTCGTGCCCTTCGACCGCAGTGACGTCGCAGCAGTCGGCGGCCCGTTCACCCTGCTGCGCTTCGCGGAGCCCGATCTCCCCGACATCGTCTACCTCGAACAGCTCAACAGCGCCCTTTACCTGAACAAGGACGTCGACGTGATGAACTACCTCCAGATCATGAACCGGCTGGCCGCCGGGGCTTTGACCCCCCAGCTGTCCACCGATCTGATCGCATCCGTACGCGACGCGCTCTGACGCTTCGGCAACGGTGGCGGTTCCCGGGACCGGGATCTGGTGCAAACACACGTCTGAGGGAAGCGGCACATCGAGCCTGCCAGGCTCTCGTCCGCTTCCCTCGGCCGAATCAGGAGTCAGCGCGAGATCGTGCGACCTCGCTGACCGTTATGTGAACCGCTAGGGCTTGCGGCCCACGCCCGCGAGCGTGGGCAGCGCCTTGGGCTCGTCGCCGGGCTCGGGGCGCCACATCGGAATCGGCACCAGGCCGGGCTCCACCAACTCCAGACCGTCGAAGAAGCCGGCGAGCTCCTCCGGGGTCCACAGCTTGTACGGGACCGCGCCCGTGTCGTCATAGCCCTGCTGCGCCTGGTTGAACGCCTCGTCCTCGGTGGTGGAATCAGAGAATGCCAGGTAGCTACCCGACGGCAGCCTGTCCATGATTCCGTGCACGACCCCCAACGCCACCGCGTAGTCGTTGGTGTGTCCGAGGACGCCGTTGATGGTGACCGCGATCGGCTTGGTCACGTCCAGCGTCTTCCCGGCCTCGGCGAGCACCACGTCGGTGTCGGTCAGGTCGGTGTCGATGTACGCCGTGGCCCCTTCGGGGGTGCTGGTCAGCAGGGCACGGGCGTGCGCCAGCACGGTGGGGTCGTTGTCGACGTAGACGATGCGCGCGGCCGGGTTGACCTGCTGGGCGACCTGGTGCGTGTTGTCAGCGGTGGGCAGCCCGGTGCCTACGTCCAGGAACTGCGACACTCCGGCCTCGCCGGCCAGGTAGCGGACGCTACGACGCAGGAAGTAGCGCATGCTCCGCGCGATGTCGACGATTCCCGGGAAGACCGCGATGTACTGGTCACCGGCCTCTTTGTCAACGGCGTAGTAGTCCTTGCCGCCCTGCCAGTAGTTCCAGATGCGCGCCGAGTGGGGAACAGACTCGTCGACCGCCGGCCCGGCGCCTGAGCTAGAGAACTCGCTGCTCATGTCGTTGACGCACTCACTCTCTGTGTCAGTAGGCCTCCCCGAGAGTACATGATCACACCTCTCGATGACCAGGCGGGCGCCTTGCTCACGAAACGTTGGCCCGCCGGACCGAACGGCCCAGTCGAACGAGTGTCGGACGCCCGCATTCAACAGCCTCTCGTGCACTGCTGTTGATCGTGATCATATCTCGGGGCGGCGTCCGCAAAGGGCCCTCGCAACGACTGATACTCGTGACGGTGTCACCGTTTGCGCAGGTGAGCGGCGACTACGCCGTGACTGCGTGCAGGACCGACGACCTTTCCCGGCCCGGGTGTGGCCGGCGACCCGCACCGGTTGGGTCGCCGCTTCGGGTGGCGTTCCAGGCGGGTCGACCGAGTCGGCACCGGCGCGGTGGCGATCAGCGCCGTCGATCGCTCGGGGCTCCTGCCCCGCGGAACCCGGGGCATGATCGACCTCGTGGTTCGGTTCAGAGTTCCTCGTCGGTTCCGACGGCCATGGGGCTGCTTTCGTGGCCGGGCCGGCCCGCTGTGCGGCGACGCTGTTTCATCTCGGCCTCGAGCACGTGGCGACGGCCCGCCATCATCTCGTCCCGAACCACTCGCTCGAGGTTGGTGAAGGAGGCGTAATAGTCGTCGTCGAACTCCTCGACCACTTGGAATGTCCACCGGCCTGCAAGCACGTTCCGGCCGAGCAGCTCCTCGGCGACCCGCTTGGCCAGCTGCGCGTTGCCGGCCGCCTCCAAGTTCGCGGCGACGTCGTCGAGCAGGAGGTCGGCTTCCCCGATCAACCGGTGAAAGGAGTAGAGGTGACCACGCGCACGCTCGACGTATGCAAGCGCTTCGGTGAACCTGCCGCTCGCGAGCATCGCCTCATCGGTTGCCCCTTGTGGTCGCGAGTGCCCGGGATCGGTCGATTCACTGTCCATGTCGAGCACTTACCCGTGCGCGGTCCCGAGAAACGACCCCGGGGGCGAACCGGTCGTTATCTGCAGCAGGCACGGCGTCCGCTTCGTTCCGTTTCCGATTCGCGCTATGAGCGCCGGGCGAACCGCTCGCCCAGCCGGGTAGCACCGTAGAGCGCCACTCCGACCAGCAGCAGCAGCGCGGCGCGCAGCCACACGGTCGGCTCCTGCTGGGTGGCGAGCGCGACGCAGGAGGCCAGCCCCAGCCAGGGCAGCACTATCGGGACGCGGACGTGGTCGGGCTCCCCTTCGTTCGGGCGACGGCGCAGGACGATCACCGCGAGGTTCGTGCTCGCGAACGTGACGAGCAGCAGCAGGACGACGGTGTTGGCGAGATCGCCGAGGTCGCCCGTGAAGGTGAGAGCCGTCGAGACGGCGAGGCTGGCCAGGATGGCGACCCACGGGGTCCGGCGTCGCGGGAGGACCCGGGTGAGCACGGCCGGCAGGACCCCGTCCGCGGCCATCCCGTAGGCGAGCCGGCTGGAGTAGATGCCGGAAAGCAGCGCGGTGTTGGCGACCGCCACGAGGGCGACGACCGAGAACAGCCAGGCCGGCACCCCGACATCGGCCACGCGCACGACCTCGAGCAACGGTCCGCTGGAGCCGGCGAGCCGGTCGGCGGGCACCGTGAGCGTGACTGTCAGCCCGACCAGCACGTAGAGGGCCCCTGCCAGGAGCAGCCCACCGATCAGCGCGCGCGGGTAGTTGCGGGACACGTCGCGGGTCTCCTCGGCGACGTTGGCCGAGGTCTCGAACCCGACGAACGAGTAGAACGCGAGCGACGCCGCAGCGAGCACCCCGAGCGCCACGCCGGAGACACCGCCGGGCGGCAGGTCGGCGAGCCGGGCCGCATCGGCGCCGCCGCGGCCGGCCACCACCGCGCCGAGCACGACGACCAGGACCAGCCCGGCGGCCTCCAGCAGCGTCATGACGATGTTGGCGCCCATCGACTCGCTGATGCCGCGCGCGTTGAGCAGGCCGATCGCGGCGAGGAACACCAGCGCGACCGGCAGCGTCGGCAGCGGGACCAGCGCATCGAGGTACTCGCCCGCGAAGGCGAGCGCGAGGGCGCCCACGCTGGTGACACCGGCCGCCAGCCCGCAGAAGCCCACCAGGAACGAGACCGCGTCGCTGCGGAAGGCGCGGTGGGCGAAGACCGCGGCCCCGCCGGCGCGCGGGAAGCGGGTGACCAGCTCCACGTAGGAGGCCGCCGTCAGCAGCGCCAGCCCGAGCGCGACCAGCAGCGCGAGCCACAGGGCGCCGCGCGCCTGCACC
This sequence comes from Pseudonocardia cypriaca, assembly GCF_006717045.1. NCBI lineage: Bacteria > Bacillati > Actinomycetota > Actinomycetes > Pseudonocardiales > Pseudonocardiaceae > Pseudonocardia > Pseudonocardia cypriaca. Next base: position 971,166 of record NZ_VFPH01000001.1, on the reverse strand, counting down.
GCGGCCTCCCCGACCAGGGTGTAGATGCCGGCACCGAGGACGTCCCCGACCACGAACAGCAGCAGCGCGGTCCGGGTGATGGCGCGCCGCAGCTGCGGCGCCTCGCTCGTTCTGGCGGCGACTTCCCCTTGGCTCACCCTTGCCGGATCACCGTCCTGGCCGCGGTCAAACAGCCCGGCGGGCAGAAGTCACTCCGTCGGCCTATCGATCCAGAGGTTGTTCAGGCCGATGACGGGTAGAGAGGTAGCAGGCGAAGGAGGTCTTGTGGCGGACCATGTCGACCCCGCGGGATACGACGTCGAAATGCGAGCGAGGCAGCCCCGCTACCGGGACATCCTCCGGGCGCGCCGACCCTCACCGATATTCTCGACCGATCCCGAGCACGACGGGGGATCCGATACCGACGGCCCGGACGATCAGGTCGCCGGGAGTGCAACGGTCACCGATATCGGTTCCCGGCGCAGCTCGCCTTGACGACAACAAGGCCGCCCGGGATCACGCGAACCCCACCGTCGTCCGCACCTGCGACGGGGAGCAGCCGAACCGGGCGCGGAACAGCCGGCTGAAGTGCGCCTGCGATGAGAAGCCCCACCGGAACGCGATGTCGGCGATCCGGAAGTGCGCCAGGTGGGCGGACGTGAGGTCGGCTCTCGCCCGGTCCAGGCGGCGGGCGACGATGTACTGCGCGACGGTCGTCTCCTCGGCGGCGAACGCGCGGTTCAGGTGCCGGGGTGTCACGCCGACCGCGCGGGCGACGACGTCGGCGCACAGCCGCGGGTCGCCGAGGTGGCCGGCGATGAAGGCCTTCGCGGACAGCAGGTGCGCGGTGCTGCTCGACGAGCCCCGGCCCGACCGCACGGTCTGCACCAGGTCGAGGACCTGCTCCCCCACCGCGTTCGAGGCGGCGACGGGGTCTGCGACCAGCTCGAGCAGCATGCGGCGCAGCGCACGGGCGCTCACTCCCGACACCCCGGGATCGTCGCCGGGCACCAGCACCGGTCCCTGGCTCGCCGGCACCTGCCCGCACCGCTCGGCGAACAGCTGCTGGGGGATGTCGACCAGCAGCTGCCGCATGGAGCTGCTGAACCCGAACAGGTACGGCTGGTCGGTGTCGTAGACGACGGTGTCGCCCGGACGCAGGGTCAGGCAGCCGCCCGAGTGGTAGAAGAACGCATCGCCCTCGACCATCATCGACACGAACGTCGCGTCCTTCGGCCGGGAGCGCACCATCCGCGGAGCCCGCTCGATCGCGTGCGGGTTGCCGGCGATGTCGGCCACCCGGAAGGCGTCCAGGCTCAGGTTGCGCTGGCGGGCCAGCAGCCCGTCGGGCTGGTAGGTGCTGCAGGTCAGCCCGACCAGCGCGTCCGCGTTGTAGTCCTCCCAGTACGCCAGCCGGTCGCCCATCGCGACCCCGGCGGTGGACACGGACGAGACCACGGTCGCAGCTGGCACACCGACCTCCTCGACGGGCGCAGGTCGCCCATTCTCACGTCGTGAGGTAGCCCCCGTCCACCGGCAGGACGACGCCGGTCACGTAGGACGCGGCGCCGGACGCGAGGAACACCACCACGTCGGCGACGTCGCGCGGCCGGCCCCACCGCCCGAACGGCATGCGGCGCAGGATCTCACCGCTCGCCACCGCGTCGGCCTGCAGGCCACGGGAGAGCGGCGTGTCGATCCAGCCGGGCGCGACCGCGTTGACCCGGATCCCGTCAGCGGCGTACTCGGCGGCCAGCGAGCGGGTCAGCTGCGCGATCCCGCCCTTGCTCGCCGCGTACGCCGGCCGGTCGGCCGCGCCGAAGAAGGAGTACATCGACGCCGTCGTGACGACGCTGCCACCGGACCGGGCCAGCAGCGGCCTGCCCAGCTCGGCGGCGTGCATCGTGGCGGTGAGGTTGACCTCCAGGACCGTCGCGAACACGTCCACCCCGTACTCGTCCCGATCACGGCTGATCCCCGCACAGCAGACGAGGACGTCGAGCGCCGGCAGGGCACCGAACGCCGCGGCCAGCCCGGCGGTGTCGGTCACGTCGACCTCCGCGACACCGATCCGTTCGTGCCGCGGTGCCTCGACTCCCCTCGCGTCGAGGCCCCAGGCGTGCACGGTGGCGCCGAGCTCGGCGAAGCGCAGCGCGGTGCCGGCGCCGATGCCCGACGTCCCGCCGGTGACGGCGACCGTCCGGCCGGCGAAGAGGTCAGCGGCGAACGTCACCGGTCCTCCCCGCACCGGACGAGCGTCTTGATCCCGGCCGGCGCACCGGCGGCCATGTCGAGCAGCACCGCCGGGGCGTCGGCGAGCGCCACCACGTCCGAGACCAGCGCGGCCAGGTCGAGCCGTCCGGCCGTGACCAGCCGGACCAGCTCCGGGTGGCAGTCGCGGTAGCCCACGCTGGTGGTGATCCGGAGCTCGGCGTTGACCATGTCGAACGCCGGGAGCACCAGCGTGTCGACCAGCCCGAGCAGCAACAGCTCACCGCCGCTGCGCAGGCTCGACAGCGCGACGTCCACCGCGGCCTGGGAGCCGACGACCTCGAACGCGACGTGCGCGCCGTTTCCCCCGGTGAGCTCCTCGACGGCGTCCGCGTCCGGGCCGAGGACGGCGTCGACACCGAACCGGCGGGCCAGCTCCCGGCGCGCCGGCACCGGGTCCAGCCCGATGATCCGCGCCGCCCCCGCCTCCCGCAGCAGCGCGCAGACGATCAGCCCCACCGGCCCGAGCCCGACGACCACCGCGGTCTGCCCGGCCGAGAACGTCGAGCGGCGGACCGCGTGCAGCGCGACCGCGGCCGGCTCGAGCACCGCGGCGACCGCGAGGTCGAAGCCGTCGGGCAGCCGGTGGACCATGTACGCCGGGACGAGCGCGTACTCGGCCATACCCCCGTCGCCCATGAGCCCGGCGAACCCGAACGCCGCGCAGACCTCGGTCCTCCCCTCCCGGCAGGCCGTGCACCGCCCGCACCGGTAGTTGGGCTCCAGGGCAACGGGCGCGCCCTCGGGAAGCCCTTCGACCCCCGGGCCGGTGGCGGCAACCACCCCGGAGAACTCGTGCCCGAGCGTCAGCGGCGCCACGGCACCGGACAACGGGTGGGGCCGGTCGACGGGGATCGCGTGCGGCCCGTCGGCGATCTCGTGCAGGTCGCTGCCGCACACCCCGCAGTAGGCGACCCGGACGAGCACCTCACCCGCGCCCGGAGCCGGCAGGTGCACCGTCTCCAGGCGCAGGTCCTTCGGTCCGTACCAGCGGACGGCGCGTCCGCTCACCGCAGTGCTCACCGGCGGACCCGGACGGGTGCGGTCTCGGTCAGGGCGAGGCTGAGCAGCGTCACGACCACCGCGGCGCCCGCGGAGACGAACATCGCGGCGCCGAGCCCGAACACGTCCGACAGCTGCCCGGCGAGCGCGGGAGCCACGAACCCGCCCACGACCTCGCCGACGCCCATGATCAGGCCCAGCGCCGTCGCCATGACCGCGCGCGGCACCGTCTCCGCCGGGATCGTCGCCATGAACAGGGTGAAGCAGCCGAGCCCGGTGTAGGTCAGCACGAGCGCGCCGAACAGCAGGCCGGGACTGTCGATCACCATGATCGCCAGCGGCGACACGGCCGCGACCGCCGAGAAGCCGATCATCGTCGGCTTCCGCCCGATCCGGTCGGAGATCCCGGGGACGAGCGCACCCCACAACACCCATGCGATCCCGATCCCGCTCAGGACGAACCCGACCTCGCCCGGCCCGAACCCCTTCACCTCGACGAGGTAGAGCGGGGTGAATGTCTGGGTCGTCAGGAACCAGGTCAGGAAGAACACGGCGATCGCCAGGCAGACCACGATGTTGCGGTGCCGCAGCACCGCTCCCCAGCCGCTCGCGGTGTCCTCGGGCCCGACCTCGTCGTCGACGGCCACCGTCGCGGGGTGCCGCACGCGCAGGTCCCGGACGAGCCAGAGCACCAGGGCCGCCATGACCAGTCCGGGGATCACGGTGGCGTAGAAGGCCGCGCGCCAGCCGAACGACTCGGCGATCCAGACCGTGACGATCGGGCCGAGGACGCCGCCGAGCAGACCCGCCGACGATCCCTGCACCAGCCCCATGTTGAGTCCGCGCCTGCGCGGGGTGGACGAGTGCAGCATCAGCGGCTGCGACAGCGGCAGCACGGCCCCCTCGGCCGCGCCCATGAGCGCCCGGAACAGCAGCAGGCTGGCGAGCCCGCCGACCAGCCCCGACAGCGCCGAGAACAGCGTGAAGGTGAGGATCGCCCCGATCAGCAGCGGCTTGCGCCGGTCGACGCGGTCGGACAGATAACCGACGCTGATCCCGGCGATCGCCCAGGTCAGCGCCGGGATCCCGCCGAGCAGGCCGATCTGGGCGTTGTTCAGCCCGAGCTCGTCCTTGAAGTACGGGGTCAGGAAGTTCAGGGCGAGCCGGTCGAAGAAGACGAACCCGAAGGTCGCGAACAGGACGGCCAGCAGGACGTTCTCGTAACGACCGCCGCGCGGCGGTGGCACATAGGCAGCGGGAACGCGGGCGGCAGCGGTGTCGGCCATGACCGCCTCAGCGGATCAGCGTGTCGATGACGTCGGCGCCCACCCCGGTCTCCGCGTAGTGCTTGCGGCAGAGCGCGAGGTAGTCGTGGACGTCGAAGTGGCCGCAGCTGTCGCCGTTCTCGTCGAGCCAGATCAGCGGGCCCTTGACCACGAAGAAGCAGCGCATCGGCTCGTCGGACTCGTAGGCGACGAGCGTGTGCCCCTCGCCGGGGGTCTCGAACACGAACGAGCCCGCCGTCGCGGTCCACTCCTGCTCGAGGTAGCCCCACCTCCCCGAGATCGTGTACGCGAACACCTCGTGCGGGTGGTAGTGCCGGTTCACGAGCCCCGCGGAGCGCGCCCACAGGATGTCGGCCCACCGGTTGTCCCGGGGCGAGATCCACAGCGGCCGCGAGCCCACGGTCGGGCTCAGCGGGACGTAGTAGCGCTCGTCGTCGATCGGCGCGAGCTGGTGGAAGACCTCGGGCTGCGCATCCGGCTTCAGCGCGTCGGCGATGGGCTTGAGCCCACGCCAGAACTCTGTTCCCGCCTCGGACATCATCGTCCGCTCCTCTCCGATGCAGGCGGCACCACCGCGGTGCCGCCGGAACCGGAGTCAAGGCGAAGGACCGGTCACCCGTCTTTCCCGAGCCGGACACATCGTTTGCCTGTTCCGGACAGGGCCGCGGCAGCCGCCCGGTGGGTGCGCCGCCGGAAACGGCGCGCGCGGCGACCAGGACACCACTGCTGCGCGCGCCACCCCTCCGTACTGCTCATGGCGATCATCCCGAGCTGATCACCGGAAGTGGTGCCGAGGCGACAGATCTGACCGCCTGGCACCCACCTCCCCTGATCATGGGCACGTTCAGAGCCGTCGTGCCGGCGATCGGGCTACGGTCCGATGCTCCTATGGAGCTCCAGTGGCTTGGGGGCGGCGTGGACCACGCGAGCGCCGTGGCGGCGCCACCGTCCAGGCCACCCCTCCTCGCCGGGCCCTTCGGTGGTGCCGCGCCCATCCGGGCCCACCTCACTTCGGTTGCCCCACGCTCGTCCAGGTCAACCTCCACCAGGCCTTCGGTGGCGCCGCGCATCCTGCGGGGCCGCCCCTCACGCCTCAAGGGCGCTCCGCGTCGCTCCGCGATCGCTACGCGACCCTTGACCCGCGAGCCTCTGCGACCCCTTTCGGGCCCGCTTCGCGGGCAGGCACGGGCCTGCCCTTCCTGGCGCGCGGCGCCACCGAAGGCGGGTCTCGCGGCCATGATCAGGCTTCGGGCGTTCAGGAGCCGGTATCGGTCAGGATCGGTCTGCCTCGGCGGCCGGTGATCGCCGCAAGTGGTGGGAGAGCGACGGATCTGACGCCCTCCAACCACTCCTGGTGATCATGCCCACCGTGATCATCGCAAGTGGTGTGGGAGCGACAGATCTGTCGCCCCCACACCACTCGCAGCGATCAGCCTCACCCGAGGCCCGGCGACCCGCCCGGAGGGCGCTGATCAAGGGCCGAGGGTCGCCGGCGAAGATCAACCAGCGACCTTCTCCCCTTGATCAGCGGCCGAGTGCGGGAGGGCCAAGGGATATCGGTGACACGGGCCTCCTGGCGGCGCCGCGCACCAAGGAGGGCAGGCCCTTGGGCTGCCCGCGCTGCTTGCCCTCAGGGGCCGCAGAGGCTCGCAGGTCAAGGGTCGCGCCAGCGATCGCGAAGCGACGCGCAGCGCCCTTGAGCTGTGAGGGGCGGCCCCGCACAATGCGCGGCGCCGCCAGGAGGCCCCGGGAAAAGCAGACCGTGCGCAGGAAGCCTTGACGCCATCACCCGGCCACCGCCGTGCCCAAGACGAGGACGGCCGCAGCGCAACCCCATCACGCACCGCCTGGGCGACCATGATCCGAACCGGCGGTTGCCCATGGCTGCCCCCACGACCATGGACACCCGATGCATCGGATCATGAGCGCGAACCACACCCGACGGGCTGTCGTACTAGGAGGGACTCGCCCCGCCGGTGTGCTCGATCGACAGCGAGTACACGACGACCTCACCCTCGGCGTCGGCCCCGTCGCCGCGCTCCGGGTTCGACTGCGTGTAGGCGCCGATCTTCCAGTACCAGCTGCTCCCGCTGCGTTCGATCTCAGCGCGCTGCTCGCCGTCGTAGAAGACGGTGATCCGCCCGTTCGCAGCCACGATGCGCAGGTCGAAGGGGGTGCCGAGCCGGTAGTCCGGATCGATGACGATCTGTTCCTTCCCGTCGGCGTACTGGGCGACGAGCGTCGGGCCCTCCAGCCGGATCTGCATGACGTCGTCGCCGCCGTCGTGGATCTGGGCGGACACCACCTCCGGCTTGGCCCGCGGCACCTCGGTGATCGCCTGGCGGGTCTGGAGCGTGTGGGTGCCCTCCGTGTTGGACCAGGCGGCCTTCTCCTCCCCGTTCATCTCGCGCAGCTCGGATCGGGGGTACTTGCTGTTCTTCGTGGTCACGCCACCGGCCGGGGCGCGGAACACCACGCCGGCGCCGTCCGGGGTGAGGTCGAACCACTCGCTGCGGTAGTCCAGCAGCTCGGGCTGGTCGATGGAGTCGGGGTCGCCCGGGGGGCCGATGGGCAGCGTGAGGAACCAGTTCTCGAGATCGAGGAGGTCCCCCGGCTTGCTCGCGGCACCCTGGGCGCGCGGCGGCTCGGCCTCGGGGATCACGGGCGGCAGGCAGATCGGCGGAAGCACCCCGCCGACCCCGACCGCCTGGACCACCGCGCACGGGTCCGCCGGCGGAGCGGGCACCATCGCCGGTTGGAGGGTCAGCACGGCCGTCGCGGCCAGTGCCATGGGCATGGTGAGGGCCGGCACGGCGCTATCCCGCGCGGTGCGGACGGACGGCGGCAGCGGGTTCGTCGAGCAGGCGGAGTGGAACGGCCTCGGGCATGGCTCTCCCGTCATCGAAGGTGCAGGGCGCTGCTGCAGCGGAGAACGAGCGGGTGGCCGGGCCGCTCACCGTGACGACGATTCGCATCGTCCGTGAACGTGATCGTATTTTGGGCTTCACGACCGCGCTCCGGATCGCGCCCGTCATGACCCGAACGTGCTCGTTCCCAGCCGCCCGGGTGAACTCACACGGGTGCGGCACGGCCGCATCGGGTACAGGTGATGCGCTCCGCTCGCCGTGGTCAGTCCGGCGGTGAATAATCGATTTTCACTGAAAGCGTCTATGATCTGGCGCGTGAGTGACACGTCGGCGAAGCCGATGCTCTCCGCCCGGGTGTACGGCGAGCTGCGCGACGCGATCCTGCGCGGCGACTTCGCCCCCGGCGCCGCGCTCAAGCCCCAGGAGCTGGCGAGCGCGCACGGGGTGAGCCTGGCCGTGGTGCGCGAGGCCCTCGTCCGCCTGGTCGGCGACGGCCTCGCCGACCGGCTCACCAACCGCGGTTTCGCCGTCCCGCTGCAGTCCGACCAGCGCTGGCAGGACCTGGCCGAGGCACGGGCCGTCGTCGAGCCGGCCGCGCTCCGGCTGTCCATCGAGCGCGGCGACCTGGACTGGGAGGCGCGCGTGCGCGCGACCCACCACCGCCTGGCACGCACCCCCGCGTACGAGGCAGGAGCGGGCGGGGTCATCAGCGCGGAGTGGTCCCGCGCGCACCGTGCCTTCCACCGCGCCTTGCTGGAGGGCAGCGGCAACGCCGTGCTGCTGGAGACCTTCGACCGCATGTGGCTCGCCGCGGAGCTGACGCGTCGCTGGTCGGCCGGCCGCGGCCCGGCCCGGGACGCCGTCGCCGAGCACCGCCGGATCGAGGAGGCGACCCTCGCCCGGGACGCCGACGCCGCCGCCGCGCTGCTCGCCCAGCACTTCTCGCTGACCGCCGCCGCGCTCACCGAGGAAGCCTGAGCCGGCCGCCGCCCTCGAGCGATGACCCGCGTCCCGCCGTCCCAGCTGGTCCGGTGCCGTTGTGACGCCGCACCCCTGCGCGAGAGCGTCATCGCCGCCGAGCAGCCGCTGCGTTCCCGGTCACGGGGCGGGACCGCCGCCTGATCGTCAGAGCTGCCAGGACCGCAACCACACCGTTTGCGCCGACCGGCGCAGGGCGGACAAGGTCGCGTCCGACAGCACGGTGTCGGTGTCGGTGAGGACGTACCCGTGTCCGCCGCGGGTCGACAGCGACTGGCCCACCACGTTCACCCCGGCGTCCGCGAGCAACCGGTTGATCTCGGCCAGCACCCCGGGCCGGTTCTCGTGCAGGTACCCCATCCGGAACGCGCCCTGAGGACTCGGGGGCGACACCTGCGGCAGGTTGACCGAGAGCGCCGTGCTCCCCGCATCGACGAACCCGAGCAGCTTGTTCGCGACGAAGTGCCCGATCTCCTCCTGCGCCTCCTGCGTGGACCCGCCGACGTGCGGGGTCAGGATGACGTTGTCGAGGCCCCGCAGCGGCGAGTCGAACGGGTCGCCCTGCGCCTTCGGCTCCAGCGGGAAGACGTCGATGGCGGCGCCCGACAGGTGCCCGGACCGGATGTGGTCGCGCAGCGCCGCGTCGTCGACCACCATCCCTCGGGAGGCGTTGATGAACACCGCCCCCGGCTTCATCATCGCGAACCGCTCGGCGCCGAAGAGCCCCGCGTTGCCCGGCCTGCCGTCGACGTGGATGGTCACCACGTCCGACTCCGCCAGCAGCTCCTCCAACGACCCGACCCGGCGCGCGTTGCCGTGCGCCAACCGGTCGGCGGTGTCGAAGAAGATCACCCGCATGCCGATCGCCTCGGCGACGTTGGACAGCTGGGTGCCGATGTTGCCGTAGCCGACGATGCCCAGAGTGCGGCCGCGGACCTCGCGGCTGCCCTTCGCCGACTTGTCCCACACCCCCTCGTGCATCCGCTGCGTCTTCTCCGTGAGCCTGCGGGCCAGCGCGATGATCTCGCCCATCACCAGCTCGACGACGCTGCGCGTGTTGGAGTACGGCGCGTTGAACACCGCCAGACCCCGCTCGGCCGCACTCTCCAGGTCCACCTGGTTGGTCCCGATGCAGAAGCACCCCACCGCCAGGAGGTCCTTCCCGGCATCGAGCACCGCGGGCGTGACGGTCGTGTTGGACCGGATCCCGAGCACCGACACCCCCGGCAGCTCGGCGATGAGCTCGTCCTCGCTCAACGAGCTCGAACGCGCGTCGACCTCGAAGCCCGCACGCCGGAACGCCGCTGCCGCAACCGGATGGATGTTCTCCAGGAGCATCGCCTTCACCCGGCCAACCTAGACGAGCAGCCCCGGACCCGACTCGACCCGGCAGCCGCTGGATCGACCGCCCGCATCCCGCGTTCGGCGGAACGCAGGTCGGCGGACGGTGGTCTCGGAACCCCAGGCGGGTGGCGGTGCACATCGTGCGGGGTCGGTGCACATGGCCGGCAGTGTGTGCCGTGGCGGGAAGGTGTGCACGGTGCCCCTTGTGCGTTCCGCGGAACGCGGCGCGGTGCCGTTGTGGTGCCGTCCTCGTGGGAAACCGTTCCGGTTGGCGCGCCGTACCCGACTCGGGCCTGTCAAGAAGTCTGTGTAAGTCGATCTAGGAATCGGTCAGGTCAGGTAGGGGTTGATGCGCTCGGGGTAGGCCAGGGCGAGCGAGCCGAGGGCCTGTTTCCAGCCCTGGACGACGGCGCCTTCGACCAGCCGGCCCGGGGCCTTGCGTTCGTTGGCTGGTAGGCCCTTCTCCTTCGCCCGGGCGCGGGCGCGTTTGTCCTCAATGTCGCGGATCGCCAGCCACAGCAACTTGATCGCGGCGTCGTCGTTCGGGAAGTGCCCCCGGTTCTTGATGATCTTCCGAAGTTGGTAGTTCAGCGACTCGATCGCGTTCGTCGTGTAGATGATCTTCCGGAGCTCGGGTGGGAACGCCAGGAACGGGATGAACCGCTCCCAGGCGTTCACCCAGGTCGCCACGGCGGCCGGGTACTTCTTGCCGAGGCTGGAGCTGGCGAAGCTGTCCAACTCGGTGCGGGCGATCTCGTCGGTGGGGGCGGTGTAGATCGGCCGCAGCGCCGCGGCGACCTTCTTGCGGTCGGCGTAGGAGACGAACCGCATCGCCGCGCGCAGCAGGTGCACCGTGCAGGTCTGCACGATGCTCTGCGGCCAGGTCGCTTCGATGGCCTCGGGGAATCCGCTCAGCCCGTCGCAACACACGATCAGCACGTCCCGCACGCCGCGGTTGCGCAGCTCGGCGCACACCCCGGCCCAGAACTTCGCCCCCTCGGCTGCCTGCACCCAGATCCCGAGCACGTGCTTGACGCCGTCGAGGTCGACCCCGACGGCCAGGTGCGCGGACCGGTTGCGGACCTGGTGCCCGTCCCGCACTTTGATCACCAGCGCGTCCAGGTAGACGATCGGGTAGATCTCCTCCAGCGGGCGGGACTGCCAGGCCTTCACCTCCTCCAACACCGAGTCGGTGATCTTGGAGATGGTGTCGTGGGACAGCTCGGTGCCGATCGTGCGCTGCAGGTGGTGGGCGATGTCGCGCACGGTCATCCCACCCGCATACAGCGAGATGATCATCTCATCCAGGCCGCCGGTGCGCCGCGAACCCTTCGGCACCAGGCGCGGTTCGAACGTGCCAGACCGGTCCCGCGGAACGTCCAGGGCCACGTCGCCGACCTCGGTGGCCACCGTCTTCGGGCTGGTGCCGTTGCGCGAGTTCGGCGTCCCACGCCCGGCCGGGTCGCCTTTCTCGTAGCCCAGGTGCGCGGTCTGCTCGACCGCCAAGCCGCGTTCGAGCACCGCTTTGATCATCTCCGGGAGGAAACCACCATCGCCGGTCAAGGCGAGCTCGCCCGCATCGACCTGGGACATGAGCTGATCCAGCAGGCCGGCCTCGATCATGCTGTTCACCGCGTCCCGCGCGGTCACCGGCCCGGCATCATCGTCGGCGCCGAGAGGATGGCCAGCCCGTGGCTCACCGGTCATGGTCATCTGTGTACTCCTCAACTCAAGAGGATCTTGTTACACAGACCATCTGACACGCTCCCCGACTCGGACCTCCCGGCCTCACCTATCCGCCCCCGGCTGCTGGTGTGGTCGATCCGGTTCGCCTCTCCCCGCACCTACCGCGGCAGCTGGCTTGGGTTCACTACCGAATTCCGTGGTTGCTCGGGCGGCCGTCCCCGACGCGGGGGCACGGCGGTCCCGACGAACAGCCGACCTGAGTGCCACGCAACCGGCTGTGGTCCCGTTCCCACCCAACAACCCCTGCCATCCAGGCGTGATCAGGTGCAGACGCCCCGTCCCTGGACTGGTCCGGCCTGACCGTGCGCGGATGGGCTGGGGTGCGAGGGTCGGGACCACAGCAGGTCGCGTGGCACCCAACCGCGGCGGTCTCGTCCCCGACCGCCGTGCCCCCAAGCCGGGGACGGCCGCCCACGCAACCACAGAATTCGGTAGTTGACCCAACCCAGCCACCCCCACCAGCCGAAGGGATCGACGGGAACCGGGGGGAACACCCGAGAGGCCGACAACGGGGCCGGGCGCCGAGAGGCCCGAGCCGGGAACGGCGCGCCCACCGGCGGGTTTTGTGACCAGGCCGACCCGACGGGAATCAACCAGAGCCGCACGGACCATGATCCGAACTGGCGGTTGTCCATGGCTGCCGGCACGACCATGGACGCCCGCTACAGCGGATCATGCCCACCAAGATCGCGTGCATCGGTTGCCCATGGCTGCCGCCACAGCAGTAGCGAACCGCTACACCGGATCATGCCCCGCGAGGACGGCAGGACGAGGCTCGGTGAGAGCACCGGGCGCCCGTGATCATCACCACTGCCCCACCCCGACCGGTGACACCCGCTCGGACCGCACGCCGCGCCCACACGATGCGGTATCCTCGAGGTGCATGGGCCCCCCGCATTCGCGGGTATGCGAAGTTCTGGTGTCCGGTCCCCCCTCGTGCACCAGATCGAGTCGCTGATCAGCGGGTTCTCGCACGATCTGCTCGTGCATGATCTGTATGCCGCAGGTCGGCGAGTCCGCTCGCGTCTCGGAGAGAGCCGCTCCGGCCCTCTCCCCGCAACGCCCATCACCCGGCCGCAGCACCGTGCGCGGCAACCGAGGAGGAGTCAGTGGCTCGACGAGGCCAGCCCCAGACCAGGGCTCGCCGTACCGTCCCGCGCGACCGTCGTCACGGCCGCCGCCGCGAGGACGTCAAGCAGGACGTCTACTCGGTGCTCGCCCGCGCCGTCCGGGAGGTCGAGGCGGCCCTCCACACCGGTCGGGTCACGCCGTCGACGCGCACGAAGTTCCAGGCCGTCGCGCTGCTGCTGCGCGACGAGCGCGCCCGGGTCCGTGCGGAGGAGAACGTCACCGACGCGCACCGGGCCGAGCAGCTCAAGCGCCTCGACGGGATCGCGACGATCCTCGCGAAGAGCGCCGTGCGCGACTCCGATCTCCTGGCGCTGCTCGCCGAGGACGCCGTGGTCTCCGACGAGGCCCGGTCGGTCAAGCGCGACATGCTGCGGAGCGCCGGCATCGAGCCCTCCGTCGACGAGCTGCCGCCTGCGGAGCCCGCGGCAGCCGCCGAGCAGCGGGTGGTGCCGCGGTCGGTCGTCTCGCGGCAGCTGGCCAACCCGTTCCTCGCCCCCGACGTCGCCGCCGTCCGGCCGAGCGGACCCCGTCCCACGCGGCTGGCCACGTGGGAGCTGATCGGCCCGCTGCTCAGCTCGTTCGAGCGGGCAGGGAGCGGCGCGTCGGCGTGCATGGACCTCCCCGCGCCCACCTCCCGATACACGCCGCGCGACATGGAGCTGATGCCGCACCAGGCCCGGCTGGTCGCCGCGGCCGCGGCGGGCCATCGCACCTTCCTGCTCGCCGACGAGCCGGGGTTGGGCAAGACGGCTCAGGCGCTGCTCGCCGCCGAGGCGGCCAACGCCTACCCGCTGCTCGTCGTCGTGCCGAACGTCGTGAAGACGAACTGGGCGCGCGAGGCCAAGATGTGGACGCCCCACCGCGCGGCCACCGTGATCCACGGCAACGGCGAGTCGATCGACGGGTTCGCCGACATCGTCGTCGTCAACTACGAGGTGCTCGACCGCCACGTGGGCTGGCTCGGCGGCTTCGGCCTGCGCGGCATGGTCGTCGACGAGGCGCACTTCATCAAGAACAAGTCCTCCCAGCGCTCGAAGCACGTACTGGCGCTCTCCGAGCGGATCCGGTCCTTCACCGCGCGCCCGCTGCTGATGGCCCTCACCGGCACCCCGCTGATCAACGACATCGAGGACTTCCGGGCGATCTGGCAGTTCCTGGGCTGGATCGACGACAAGAAGCCGCTCGCCGAGCTGATGAACGCGCTCGACGAGACCGGCCTGACCCCCGCCGACCCGGGGTTCTACTCCGCCGCCCGCCAGTGCGTCGTCGATCTCGGCATCGTCCGCCGCCGCAAGGTCGACGTGGCCGCCGACATCCCCGCGCGCCGCATCGCCGATCTGCCCGTCGAGCTGGACGGACCGGTGGGGCGCTCGATCCGGGCGGCCGAGCGCGAGCTCGCGCGCCGGATGGTGGCGCGGTACGAGGAGGCGCTGGCCAGCCGCCGGTCCGGCGCCGTGGCCGACGGCATCGACCACGACCTCGTGCGGCAGGTGGCCAGGTGGGAGCAGAAGGACGCCACCACCTCGACGACCGGCGAGAACGTCTTCAGCATGATGCGGCGCATCGGCCGGGCGAAGGCCGGTCTGGCCGCCGACTACGCGGTCCAGCTCGCGCGCAGCGCGGGCAAGGTGGTCTTCTTCGCCAAGCACGTCGACGTGATGGACGCGGCCGAGGAGACGTTCGCCCAGCAGGGGGTCCGCTTCTCGTCGATCCGCGGCGACCAGACGCCCACCGTGAGGCAGCGCAACATCGACGCCTTCACGAACGACGCCGACGTGGCCGTCGCGGTCTGCTCGCTCACGGCGGCAGGCGTGGGCCTCAACCTCCAGGTCGCCTCCAACCTCGTGCTCGCCGAGCTCTCCTGGACCGCCGCGGAGCAGACCCAGGCGATCGACCGCAGCCACCGCATCGGCCAGTCGCAGCCCGTCACCGCGTGGCGCATCATCGCCGCGCAGACGATCGACGCCCGGATCGCCGAGCTGATCGACAGCAAGGCCGGCCTCGCCGCCCAGGCGCTCGACGGCTCGGACGAGGAGGTCGGCTCGTCCACCGACGTGCAGCACGAGGCGCTCGTCGCGTTGCTGACCGACGCGCTGTCGACGGCCCCGACGAGCCTGGAGGGCTGACAGGGGCGAGCGGCACGGGTCAGGGACGCCGGGTGCGGGCGCGGAGGTGGGCCCGCTCGCCCTGGAGACCGAAGAGGGCGAGCATCTCGGTCGGCACGGGGTCGGCGGCGCCGAACCAGTGCGGGACCTGGGTGTCGAACTCCGCGGCCTCGCCCGGGACGAGGACGATGTCCTGGTCGCCGAGGACGAGCCGGAGCCGCCCGTTGAGGACGTAGAGCCACTCGAAACCCTCGTGGCTGCGCTGTTCGGGGGCCGGCACCGGCTCGTCGACGCCGGGCAGGATCAGCTTGTAGGCCTGGATGCCGCCCGGCCGCCGGGTCAGGGGGATGAGGGTCTTCCCGTCCCGTGTCACCGGGCGCATGTGGACCCGCGGGTCACCGGTCGGCGGGCCGCCGATGAGCTCGTCGGTGCTCACGCGGTAGGCCGCGGCGAGCGCGAGTACCTGCTCCAGGTTGGGCCTGCGCGCCCCGGTCTCCAGCCGGGACAGCGTGCTGACCCGGATGCCCGTCGTCGCCGACAGCTCGGCCAGCGTCGTACCGCTCCTGCGGCGCAGCGCCCGTAGCCGGGGCCCGACGGATTGCAGGGTTGCGTTCAGATCGACGGACACCGACGCAGCTTGACAGATCCGCAAAGTTCTTGGCGTCCGGCCACGGCGAGGACGCAGGCTGGCGATCATGACCACTCCGCTCGACGGGCGCACCGCCCTCGTGACCGGCTCCACCAGCGGCATCGGCCGCGCCACCGCCGACGCGCTGGCTGCGCGCGGCGCTCACGTCATCGTGTCGGGCCGGGACGAGGCCCGCTGCGAGCTGATGGTGAAGGCACTGCGCAGTGCCGGTGCGGCCGCCGACTTCGTCGCTGCCGACCTGGCCACGCCGGCCGGGGCGCGGTCGTTGGCCGAGCGGGCGCTGCGGGTCACCGGGCGCGTGGACGTCCTGGTCAACAACGCCGGCATCTACTCGTTCGGCCCCACCACGAGCCGCACCGAGACCGACGTCGACGGCATCTACGGCGTCAACCTGAAGGCACCGTTCTTCCTCGTGCAGGCCCTCGTGCCGCACATGGTGGAGCGCGGGTCGGGTGCGGTGGTGAACGTCCTCACCGGCGCGGCGCACCGCGGTAGCGCGGCGGCCGGGCTCTACGGGTCGAGCAAGGCGGCGCTGCTGCTGCTCACCAAGGCCTGGGCGGCGGAGTTCGGCCCGTCGGGTGTCCGCGTCAACGCGGTCAGCCCCGGGATGATCCGCACGGAGGGCACGGCCGGTGGCGCCGGGTTGGAGCCCATCGCCGCCACGATCCCGGCCCGGCGGCTCGGCGACCCGCACGAGGTGGCCGCGGCCGTCGCCTTCCTCGCCTCCGACGAGGCCGCCTACGTGCACGGCGCGATCCTGCCGGTGGACGGCGGAGCCACCGCGGCCTGACTTCGACGCTTCCACTATGACAGCTGTCATGATAGCAATGCCGGGTGACACCCGAAGTCCGTCAGCTCGAAGGGCCGGGGCCCGCCCCGCGCCCTTCGGATCGCAACAGTGGCGAGAGCTCGGTGACGACGGTGTCCAGCGGCTCGACGTCGCGGTTCACCCTCGCCCACATGATCGCGCCCTCCAGAGCACTGATCATCAGGACGGCGAGGCCACGAGCGCGAGCCGGCGGCACGCCCATGTGCCCGAGCTCGTCCGCCACGGCGCGGCCCCACTGCTCGAGTGCGCCGCGCAGCGGCGCCGTGACGGCCGACTCGGCGCCCGCCAGGTCCGCGGCCGTCGCCATCACCGGGCACCCGCGCTCGTACCCGCGCCGGGAGAACTCGTCCTTCCACGGCTGGACGATGTGGGCGAACAACCCGTCCGGTGACGGTGCGTCCGTGGTCCGGCGATAAGAGGCGACCCGCTGTGCCGCGAACTCCCCCGCCCACGAGACGGCTTCGCCGACGAGCTGGTCCTTGCCGCCGGGGAAGTAGTGCTGGAAC
Source organism: Pseudonocardia cypriaca (assembly GCF_006717045.1). Lineage (NCBI taxonomy): Bacteria > Bacillati > Actinomycetota > Actinomycetes > Pseudonocardiales > Pseudonocardiaceae > Pseudonocardia > Pseudonocardia cypriaca. The sequence continues at coordinate 954,473 of NZ_VFPH01000001.1, read as the reverse complement.
GAACCGCGCGGAGCGCTCGCGTGTTCGACCACGTCACGCACCCCGGTGGCCGCCACTCCGCGGGCCCGGATCAGCTGGGCCGCGCTGTAGACCATGCGCTCCCGCGGGCGGCGCTGCGGTTCGGGCATGGCGCACTCGCTCCCTCGGAGACAGCCTCGTATGACACTCGACATAGTAGGTGCGGATGAGCATCGGTTTCCTCGGTCTCGGCGTCATGGGTGCACCGATGGCACTCAACCTGGCCGGAGCGGGCACACCGCTCGTCGTCTGGAACCGCTCGGCCGACAAGTGCGAGCCGCTGCGCGCGGCGGGGGCGAAGGTGGCGGGCAGCCCCGCCGAGGTCTTCGACGAGGCACGGGTGGTGCTCCTCATGCTGGCGGGCGCCGACGCGATCGACTCCGCCCTCGGCCGTGACCCGTCCGGGTTCGACGTCGACGTCGCCGGCCACACGGTCGTCCACATGGGGACGACTCCGCCCCCCTACTCGCGCGCGCTGGAGGCCGACGTCCGCGCCGCAGGCGGGAGGTACGTCGAAGCGCCCGTCTCGGGTTCGCGGACGCCGGCCGAGGCGGGACAGCTCGTCGCCATGCTGGCGGGTGACCCCGCTGCGGTGGACGACGTCCGCCCGGTACTCGGCCCGATGTGCCGCGAGACGATCGTGTGCGGGGCGGTGCCGAACGCGCTGCTGATGAAGTACTCGGTCAACCTCTTCCTGGTCACGATGGTGACCGGCCTCGCGGAGGCCGCGCACTTCGCCGACCGGCACGGCCTGGACATGCAGCGGTTCCTCGACGTGCTCGACGCCGGCCCGATGGCCAGCGCTGTGTCGCGGGTGAAGGTTCGCAAGCTGGTCGACCGGGATTTCGGCGTCCAGGCCGCGATCGCGGACGTCCTCGACAACAACTGCAGCCCGATCGCGGACGCGGCGCGACGGGCGGGCATCGCGTCGCCGCTGCTGGACGTCTGCCACGCACTCTTCGGCGAGGCCCATTCCCTGGGGCTCGCGAACGCCGACATGGTCGCCGTGATCCGGGCGATCGAGCAACGGACCGCCGCACGCGGATGAGCGAGATCGTCCAGCTCACGCTCCCGATCTTCGGCCTCGTGGGGCTCGGCTGGACGGCGGTGCGGACGGGCCTCGCCCCTCGGACCGCGCTCGATGCGCTCGGTGCGTTCGCATTCCGGTTCGCCCTTCCGGCACTGGTCTTCCGGCTCATCGCCGGGCGGCCGCTCGCCGGTTTGCTCGACCCGGTGTTCTACGGCGGCTACCTGCTGGGCGGGATCGTCGTCTTCGCGGTCGCGTTCGCCCTCTCGCGGATCCTCGACCGTCGAGCCGCCGCCGCGGCGGGGGCACGCGCCAGCGCCGCCGCCGTCGGCAACCTCGGGTTCCTCGGGCCGCCGCTGATGCTGGCCTTCTTCGGAGAGCAGGGCGCCGGACCGCTCGCCATGGCGATCCTGGCCGAGATCATGGTCCTGCTCTCCGTCGGAGCCGTGATCATGAGCACCGCCGGGAGCGGCGACCGTGCGGGCATCGGGTCCCTCCTGCTCCGTGGAACGCTCCTGAACCCGGTCGTCGCGGCGATCCTCCTGGGCACCGCACTCGCCGCAACCGGCGCGACGCTGCCCGTACCGGCAGAACGGTTCCTCGCCCAGCTCGGCGCCGCGGCGGGCCCCACCGCCCTGTTCGCGCTCGGCGGCGCGCTCGCGCTCCAGCACATCGACCGCGCCACCGTGGCCACCGCAGCCGCGATCACCACCGCCAAGCTCATCGCCTACCCCGCGTTGGTCTGGTGGATACTCGCCCACCTGCTGCGGATGGATCCGTTCTGGGTCCAGACCGGCGTTCTCATGGCGGCACTGCCGACAGCGGGCAACGTCTACGTGGTGGCGCGGCAGTACGCGGCCGACGCCGACCGGGTCTCCGCCGCGGTCCTGCTGTCCACCGTGGTGAGCATCGTGACGGTTCCCCTCGTGGCTGCGTGGGCGCTCGGGTGACGGCATGACGCCACGGGCGGCGGAGATCGTTCACCCCGCCGTGGGCAGCCGGACCGCGGCGCGACGGAACCGCGGCACCCGCGAGGATGAGGGTGGTCGATCACCGTCGCTCCGCGGAAGGATCAGCGCATGCCCCGATGGTCGGTCTCCCGGCGAACCCTGCTGATCGTGATCGGTCTCGCCGCGCTCGCGGTGGTCGTGGCCGCGCTCGTCGTTCCGCGCGCGAACGTCGCCCGTCCACCGATCGACGTGCAGCTGCTCGCGCTGAACGACTTCCACGGCAACCTCGAACCGCCGAGCGGGTCCAGCGGGAAGATCGACGAGGTCGACGCGGGCGGTGCCGAGTACCTCGCCACCCAGCTGCGCCTGCTGGCCGAGCAGGTCCAGCGGCCCGACACCATCACCGTCGCGGCCGGCGACCTGATCGGGGCCTCCCCGCTGCTCTCGGCGGCGTTCCACGACGAGCCGGCGATCGAGGCCTTGGGGCTGGCCGGGCTCGACCTGGCGAGCGTTGGCAACCACGAGTTCGACGAGGGCTCGGACGAGCTGCTGCGCATCCAGAACGGCGGCTGCCACCCGCAGGACGGATGCGCCGACCCGGCGCGGCCCTACGCCGGAGCCGACTTCCAGTACCTGTCCGCCAACGCGTTCGTCACCGCCACCGGGGAGCCGCTCCTGCCCCCGTACGCGATCCGCGAGGTGCAGGGGGTGCGGATCGGCTTCATCGGGATGACGCTCGAGGGCACGCCCGACATCGTCACGCAGTCCGGGATCGAGGGCCTCGCGTTCCGGGACGAGGTCGAGACCGCGAACCGCTACGCAGCCGAGCTGCAGGAACAGGGCGTGCAGGCGATCGTCGTGCTGCTCCACGAGGGTGGCACGCAGGCAGGCGGCGGGGGGATCAACGACTGCACGAACCTCACCGGCCCGGCCGTGGACATCGTCGGCGGCTTCTCCGACGCCATCGACGTCGTGGTAAGCGGGCACACCCACCAGGCCTACAACTGCGTGCTCGATGGTCGGGTGGTCACCAGCGCGAGCTCGTTCGGCCGGCTGGTCACCGACATCGACATGCGCATCGACCCGTCCTCGGGTGACGTGGTCGAGGCGCGGGCCCGCAACGTGGTCGTCGGCCGCGACGTGGCCCCCGATGCCGCGCAGAAGGACCTGATCGGGCACTACCGTGCGCTCCTCGGGCCCGTCGCGGCCGAGGAGGTCGGCGAGACCAGCGCACCGATCACCCGGGAAGCCGCCCCCTCCGGGGAGACGCCGCTCGGCAACCTCATCGCCGACGCACAGCTCGCCGCCACCGACGACGAGCAGGGCGCCGTCGCCGCGTTCATGAACCCGGGCGGGGTGCGAGCCGACCTGGACGCCGGACCGGTCACGTACGAGGAGGCGTTCACCGTCCAACCGTTCGGCAACTACATCACCACGCTGGACCTGACCGGCGCCCAGCTGGACTGCCTGCTCGAGCAGCAGTTCGTCACCGAGCGGGTCCTGCAGCCCTCGGCCACCGTGCGCTACGTGGTGCGGCAGGCCGGAACCCCCGGAACCGGTGCCGACCCGTGCGCGGGCACGAAGGTCGACGGGATCACGATCGGGGGCGCCCCGGTCGACCCCGCCGCCACCTACCGGATCACGATGAACAGCTTCATCGCAGGCGGCGGCGACGGGTTCTCGGTGGCGACCCAGGGCGCGAACGACTTCGTCGGTGGCGCGGACGTGGACGCGCTCACCGCCTACCTCGGCGCGAACCGTCCGGTCGGCCCACCCGCGACCGACCGCATCACCCTCGGCTGAGGTAAGGCGGTGCGCGAGATCCTTCAGACGGGTAGCCGAACCGTCCGGCGCACCAGCCCGACACCTGCCTGGACCACCAGCGCGGCCACGAGCGCGCACGCGAAGGCGGTGACCCCGACCGGCTCGACCAGCGCCGCCAGCGCGCAGCAGAACGCGGCGAACCCGAACAGACCGCGCAGCAGCCCGGCGAGCATCCGCGTCGCCTCCACCGGCCCACCCTGTGCGAGGGCGAAGGCCGCGACGACGCTGGCCGCGGTCGGGAAGGTCGCGAGCAACCCGGTCCACTGCGGGCCGAGGGCCGTCGAGGCCGTGGTCAGCGAGATGACGAGCACCGCTGTGGCGAGGGATCGGGCGGCGAGGTCCCACGGCGGCGGCGGGCGCATCCCGGTGCCGCCGCCGTGCGGCAGCCTGGGCATGGCCAGCACGGCGGCGGCCACCGCGGCCAGCGTGACCGCGAGCGCGGCGGGCCCCGGCAGGCGCAACTGCGCCAGCCCGGCGTCGACGGCCAGCACCGCTACCCAGCCCGCCACCAGCGCGGCAGGCCAGGACCACCGCCGCCCGGCCAGGGCGAACACGAGCGCGAACGCGGCGAGCGACACCAGCCCGAGCAGCGACGCGGTGGCCGACTCCCGGGTGAAAGCGGCGCCGTGCTCCAGGTGGATGACGAGCAGGACCGGGCCCGCGACTATCGGGAACGCGACCAGTGCTCCGGTGACGGCCGGTCCCCAACGGCGGCCGGCGAGGCTGGACGCGACGACGAGCGCGGGGGCGAGCAGCAGCTTGATCAGCAGAACGACCACTTACGGGCATCCTACGGGCCCGCGACGGTGAGCACGACCTTCCCCGTGGTGCGACCCCCGGCAACCAGCTCGTGCGCCGCGGCGGCCTCGGCGAGCGGGAAACGCGCCGAGACGTGGACCGCGAGCCGGCTGTCCTCGAAGAGGCCGGCGAGCGCTTCCAGCGCGTCGGCGTCCGGCTCGACGAGGTACGAGGTCGCCCGCACCCCGAGCGCCGCGGCGCGCTTCGCCATCCCCTTCGTCCACGCGCCCTGGGCGTTGACCATGATCCCGCCGGGGCGGAGGCAGGCGAGCGCGTTCAGCGCGTGGTCACCGCCGAACATCTGGACCACGACGTCGACGTCACGCACGGCCTCTGCCACGTCGACGGCCGCGTAGTCGACGACCTCGTCGGCTCCGAGCTCCTTCACGAAGCCGTGCTTCGCGGTACTGGCCGTGCCGATGACGTACGCGCCGCGCGCCTTCGCGATCTGCACGGCGAGGTGGCCCACACCGCCTGCCGCCGCCGAGACCAGCACCCGGGCGCCGGGCGCGAGCCGCGCGACGTCCACGAGCATCTGCCACGCGGTCAGGCCCGCCAAGGGCAGCGCCGCCGCCTCGACGAGGTCCATGCCGTCGGGCACCGGCGCGAAGTGCCTCGACGGCGCGGTGACGTACTCGGCGTAGCAACCCGCTTCGTACGGGAACCGCGGCATGCCGAACACGCGGTCGCCTGGCCGGAACCGGGTGACGCCGTAGCCGACCTCCTCCACCACCCCGGCCACGTCCCAGCCGTTCACGAAGGGCAGCCGCAGGACGCTGTTGTAGGCGAGACCCCGGCGCGTGTACACGTCCACCGGGTTGATCCCGGCCGCGACCGCCCGCACGAGGACCTCGGTCGGCGCGGGGGCGGGCCGCGGGAGGTCGACGACCTCCATCGCCTCCGGACCGCCCCACTCCTGCTGACGCACCGCACGCATCTGCACGTCTCCTCACGCCTCGGGTCGGAACAGCGAGTCGAGGAGGCGGTGCGCCGTCTCTCCCATGACGATGCGGGTCGCGCGCGGGTCCTCTGCACCGGCGATCACGATCCCGGCCTGCACCAGAGCGCCGTACACGAGGTGGGTGAGCGCAGCCGCGGACGGGGCCGCGATCAAGCCCCGGTCGACGGCCGCACCGAGGCTCGCGGCCAGCAGCCGTCGCGCGCAGCGCGGGCGGTCGAGCCGTTGCCATCGCTCCCAGCCGAGCACGGACGGCGCCTCCTGCAGCAGGATCCGCTGCACGGCGTGCTCGAGGCAGGCGTCGAGGAAGACGTCGATGCCCGCCGCCAGCCGGCCCCGGACGTCGTCGCCCAGCCGGGCACCGGTGGCCTGCACGCGGTCGAAGATGTCGCCCTCCACCGCGTCCAGCGCCGCCTCGAAGACCTCGTGCTTGTCGGCGAAGTGGTGGTAGAGCGCACCGCGGGTGGTACCGGCCCGGTCGACGATCTCGGTGGTGGAGGTGTCGGCGTACCCCTTCTCGGCGAACAGCGCGATGGCCGATGCCACGAGCACCTCCCGCGTGTGCTCGCCCTGCTCGACCTTGCGGTTGCGGACGGTCACGCGGCCTCCTGCAACAGGCCCGCCAGCGCGGCGGGGGCGGTGACCATCGCGTTGTGGCCGGACTCCAGCTCCACGATGGCGTAACCCAGGTCGTGCGCCCACTCCCGGAACGGGATCAGGGCGGCCGGTACGCAGAGCACCGCACGGCCGGGGACAGCGTCCACGGCGCCCGTGAGGCGGGTCGGGTCGGCGAAGGTCCGGCGCGGCTGCGGCGTCAACCGCTCCTCCAGCCAGGCGACCTGGTCCGGCTCGGTCACGCCCATGGTCGCGGGCGCCGGCACGGCGATGAGGCCGTCGGTCGTCGCCGCGTCGACCCAGTTCCGGAAGAACTCCGGCGCGAGGCCGTCCATCGACGCGCCGTCGGGCCCCACCCAGCCGTCCACCAGCACGAGCCGGGCGATCCGGGCGGGCTCCCGGTCGGCGGCCTCGCGCACGACGAGCCCCGAGTAGCTGTGCCCGACGAGCACGACGTCGCGCAGATCCCCGCTCCGCAGCACGTCCACGACGTCGTCCACGTGCGTCTCCAGACCGACGTCGGGCCGGAGCTCAGCGGCCCGCTCCCCGAGCCCGGTGAGGGTCGGCGTCAGGACGTGGTGGCCCTCCGCGCGCAGCAACGCGGCCACGTCGCGCCAGCACCATCCGCCGTGCCACGCGCCGTGCACCAGGACGTATGTCCCCATCTCCCACTCCCCCTCGAGATCAACGGGAAGGAGCATACGTACGTGCAGCCTGTACGTACAGCTTGTATGTATCTTGCGCAAGACTAACTCCCATAAGTTTTCACCTGTAAGGTGACGGCATGTCGGAAGGACAGGTCCGGGTGCGCAACCGGCGGGGCGAGGGTGCTCGCCTGCGCGACGAGATCGTGGCCGGCGCGGTCGCGCTGCTCGACGAGACCGGCGACCAGACGTCCGTGACCCTGCGGGCAGTCGCGCGCAAGGTCGGGATCTCGGCGCCGTCGATCTACCGCCACTTCGCCGACCAGCCGAGCATCATGTTGGCGGTCGTCCAGCAGGCGTTCGACGAGCTGGAGGCGGAGCTACGCCGCGCGCGGGACTCCGCCGGCGACGACCCCCGGACGCGGCTCTTCGCCACCTGCACCGGCTACCTGGAGTTCGCCCGGACCCATCCCGGGCGCTACCGCACGATGTTCGGCGGGCTCTGGATGCCCGACCTCGAGACGAGCTCGCTCACCGAGGCCGACATGCACGCGTTGGGCGAAGGCAGCTTGCAGCTGCTCGCCGATGTCCTCGGCGACTGCGTCGCCTCGGGCATCGCCACCAGCACGGACCTGTCCGCCGACGCGATCGCACTGTGGGTGGGCCTGCACGGGCTGGCCCACCAGCAGTCGGTGACCGTCAGCTTCCCGTGGCCTGCGGACATCACCGAACGCCTCGTCCTCGCCCTCGCGCACCTCAAGGGTTGACGACGTCGAGCGCCCGGGCCAGCGGCACGCCCGGCCGGTAGGCCAGGTGCCGGTAGGACGGCGCCTCCAGCACGCACAGGTCGGCGCGCGCACCGACACCGAGGCGCCCGACGTCGTCGCGGCGCAGCGCTGCCGCGCCACCGGCGGTCGCCGCCCACACCGCCTCGGCAGGCGTCATCCGCATCTCGCGCACCGCGAGCGCGATGCAGATCGGCATGGACGACGAGAAGCACGTGCCCGGGTTGCAGTCCGTGGCCAGCGCCACGGTGACGCCCGCGTCGAGCAGCCGGCGGGCGTCCGGGTATGGCTGGCGGGTCGAGAACTCGACGCCCGGGAGCAGGGTCGCCACGGTGTCGCCGGAGACCAGCGCGTCGACGTCGGCATCCGTCAGGTACGTGCAGTGGTCGACGCTCGCGGCCGCGAGCTCGACCGCCAGCTGCACGCCCGGCCCGGGCCCGAGCTGGTTGCCGTGCACCCGCAGGCCGAGGCCTGCGGCGCGCCCGGCCTCCAGCACCGCGCGGCTGGCCGGCCCGTCGAAGGCGTGCGGGGAGGCCGGCTCGCAGAACACGTCCACCCAGCGCGCGAACGGCGCGCAGGCCTCCAGCATGGGGCCGGTCACCAGCGCGACGTACTCCTCGACCCGTCCCGCGTACTCCGCCGGGACGACGTGCGCGCCGAGGAAGGTGGTCTCGTCGGTCACCTCGTGGGCGAGCCGGAGTGCTCGCGCCTCGTCGTCGACGGTGAGGCCGTAACCGCTCTTGACCTCGACCGTCGTGGTGCCCTGGGCGCGCATCTCCCCCACGAGCGCCCGCAGCCGCGACCGCAGCCGGTCGTCGTCGGCGGCGCGGGTGGCCGCGACCGTGGAGGCGATGCCGCCGCCGTCGTAGGGGACGCCGGACATCCGGGCCTCGAACTCGGCCGACCGCTCGCCGGCGAACACCAGGTGGCTGTGGCTGTCGACGAACCCGGGCAGCACCGCCCGGCCGTCCACGTCGATGCGCGCGTCGGCGGCCGGGGCCGCGGCGGCGGGACCCACCCAGGCGACCCGGCCGTCGTCGACCACCATTGCCGCGTCGGCCACGATCCCCAGCGGGCCGGGGCCGAGCGCGGGATCGTTGGTGACCAGCTCGGCGATGCCGCTGACCAGCGTGCTCATACGTCCTCCCATAACGGGGCGATGGCGGCGGCCAACAGCCTTCCCACGTCCCCCAGTACGTGCCTGCCGTCGCGCACGATCACGCGCCCGTCGGTCACGACGGAGTGGACGTCCTCGGCGGACGCGGCCATCACCACCTGCTCGGGGGCGATGCCGGCGGTACGGGGGCGGTCCAGCCCCACCGCCACCAGGTCGGCCCGCGCGCCGGGGGCGATGCGGCCCGCGTCCGGCCAGCCGAGGCAGGCGTGCCCGTGCACGGTGAGCGCGTCCACGAGCGCGGCGGGTGTCAGGCGGCCGCGCTCGCCGGAGGCCAGCCGCTCGTAGGACTCGACGAGCCGGGCCTCGGCGAGCAGGTCGACCGTGACGTGCTGGTCACTGCCGACCGTCAGCGGTGAGCCGGCCCGCAGCAGCGCGCGGAACGGGCCGATCCCGTCGGCGAGGTCCGCTTCGGTGCTCGGGCAGGCGCACACGGTGGTGCCCGAAGCGCCGAGCAAGGCGATGTCGGCGGCGCTCAGGTGCGTGGCGTGCACCGCGGTGGTACCCGGCCCGAGGACGCCCTGCTCGGCCAGCAGCGCCGTGGGCGTGGCCCCGTAGAACGCCTGGCACGCCTCGTTCTCCTGCGGCTGCTCCGACAGGTGGACGTGCAGGGGGCGCCGGCCCGCGGCCCGCACGACGGCCGGCAGCTGCGCGGCGGGCACCGCCCGGACCGAGTGCACCGCCGCGCCCACGCGCACGCCGTCGGTGTCCGCGAGCCGGCCGACGCGCTCCGCCCAGGCATGGGCGTCACCGTCGCCGAACCGCACCTGCACGCGGTCGAGGGGGGTGTGGCCGGACGTGCCGAGCCCGCCTGCGAGGTAGCAGGTGTCCAGCAGGGTGAGCCGCACGCCCGCGTCGGCCGCCGCCTGGATCAGGGCCTGTCCCATCGCGTTCGGGTCGGCATACGGCGTGCCGTCCCGGTCGTGGTGCAGGTAGTGGAACTCGCCGACGGAGGTCACGCCGGCCAGCGCCATCTCCGCGTAGGTGGCCCGGGCCAGCGCGAGGTAGCGGTCCGGGTCGAGGCGCGCCGCCACCTCGTACATCCGCTCCCGCCAGGTCCAGAACGTGCCGCCGCGGTCGTGCGTTCGGCCGCGCAGCGCGCGGTGGAAGGCGTGGCTGTGCGCGTTCGCGAAGCCGGGCAGCACCAGGCCGGTGAGCCGCACGTCGTCGGGTCCGGGATCCACGCCGATCGTGACGCCTGCGATCCGGCCCCCGTCGACCGCGACCCGGACCCGGTCGCGCGGGCCGCCCTCCACCCAGGCCCGCTCGCACCAGTACGCCGTCACCCCAGCTCCTCCACGACCCGCGCGAGCGCCTCCACGCCGCGGTGGCAGTCGGCGGGCTCGGCGTGCTCCTCCGGTGAGTGCGAGACCCCGGTGGGGTTGCGCACGAACAGCATCGCCGCCGGGATCCCGGCGGCGGAGAGGATCCCCGCGTCGTGACCGGCGCCGGTCGGCAGCACCGGCGCGGCGAGCAGCGCCGCCAGCCGGTCCCGCAGGCCGGCGTCGAAGGCGGTCGAACCGGTCCACGACTCCTCGACCGGCTCGCTCCCCGCTGCCGCGCCCACCGCGGCGACGACGGCCCGCACGTCCGCCTCGACGGGGCCGCGCGCGTCCAGCCACGCGGTGATGCGGGACGGGATCGCGTTGACCCCGCCCGGTTCCACCCGCAGCTTGCCGATCGTGGCGAGCGCGTCGTGCTCCCCCGCCGCCCGCCGCGCCGCGGTGATGGCCTCGGCGAGGTGCAGCATCGGGTCGTCGCGGTCCTCGAGCCGGGTGGTGCCGGCGTGGTCGGCGCGGCCGCGCAGGTCCAGCCGCCAGCGGCCGTGCGGCCAGATCGCGCTCGCCACGCCGACGGCCGCTTCGTCCGGCGCGTCGACCAGCGCCCGGCCCTGCTCGACGTGCAGCTCCACGAACGTGCCCACCCGCGCCAAGGTCGTCTGGTCCGGACCGACCTGCACCGGGTCGTGCCCGGCCGCGGCCATCGCCTCGGCGACGGTGGTGCCGTCCGCGTCGGTGAGCGAGCGGGCGCGGTCCGGGTCGAGCGCGCCGGTGATGATCCGGCTGCCCGCGCACGCGACGCCGAACCGCGCTCCCTCCTCGTCGGAGAAGACGGCGATGCCCAGGGGGCGGCTCGGCGTCCACCCCCGTGCGCGCAGGACGTCCAGGGCCGCGAGCGCGGACACGACGCCCAGCGGACCGTCGAACGCGCCGCCGTCGGGCACCGAGTCGAGGTGGCTGCCGACGACGAGCCCTGGCCCGTCGGCGTCCGGGTCGCCCCACCACGCCCACAGGTTGCCCGCCCGGTCCGGCACCACGTCGAGCCCGCGCCCCGCCGCCTCGCCGGTGAACCACTCGCGCAGGGCGCCGTCCTCGGCGGTCCAGGCGAACCGGCGGTAACCGCCGCTGCGGCGATCCCGGCCCACCGGCTGCAGGTCGGCCCACATCGCGTCGAACGTCATCGCACCATCGTCCCGGCGGATGTCAGCAAAGCCACTTTGCTGACGTCTCGTGTCGTGAAAGTGGCTCTGCTGACGCTCACTCGGACATCGGGACGCGGATGCCGTGGGTCTCCGCCGTCTCTGCCGCCACGTCGTAGCCCGCATCCACGTGGCGGAGGACGCCCGTTGCCGGGTCGTTGGTGAGCACGCGCTCGATCTTCATCGCGGCCAGGTCGGTGCCGTCGGCCACCGTGACCTGGCCGGCGTGGATCGAGCGGCCGATGCCGACGCCGCCGCCGTGGTGGATCGACACCCAGCTCGCCCCGGACGACGTGCTGACCAGCGCGTTCAGCAGTGGCCAGTCCGCGATCGCGTCCGAGCCGTCGGCCATTCCCTCGGTCTCGCGGTAGGGCGAGGCCACGGAGCCGGTGTCGAGGTGGTCGCGCCCGATCACGATCGGTGCGCTGATCCGCCCGTCGGCGACCAGCTCGTTGAACCGCAGCCCGGCCCGGTCGCGCTCGCCCTGCCCGAGCCAGCAGATCCGGGCCGGTAGCCCCTGGAACGCCACCCGCTCGCGAGCGGCGCGGATCCAGCGGTGCAGCCGGTCGTTCTCGGGGAAGAGCCCCAGCACGGCGTCGTCGGTGACGGCGATGTCGGCCGGGTCGCCGGACAGGGCGGCCCACCGGAAGGGGCCCTTGCCCTGGCAGAACAGCGGCCGGATGTAGGCGGGCACGAACCCGGGGAACGCGAACGCGCGGTCGTAGCCGCCCTTGCGGGCTTCGTCGCGCAGCGAGTTGCCGTAGTCGAACACCTCGGCACCGGCGTCGAGGAACCCGACCATCGCCTCGACGTGGCGGGCCATCGACTCACGCGACCGGTCGGTGAACTCCTCGGGCTTCTTCGCGGCGTAGTCGTCCCAGTCGTCGAGGTCGATGCCGTCGGGCAGGTAGGACAGCGGGTCGTGCGCGGAGGTCTGGTCGGTGACGATGTCGACCTCGACGCCGCGGCGCAGCAGCTCGGGCAGCACCGTGGCGCAGTTGCCGACGAGCCCCACCGACAGCGCCCGCTTCTCGGCCTTCGCCGCAGTGCAGCGCGCGACGGCGTCGTCCACGTCGGTGGCCAGCTCGTCGAGGTAGCGGTGCTCGACGCGCCGCCGCAGCCGGGCCGGGTCGACGTCGATCACCAGGCACACGCCGCCGTTCAGCGTGACGGCCAGCGGCTGCGCGCCGCCCATGCCGCCGCACCCGCCGGTGACGGTGAGGGTGCCGGCCAGCGTTCCGCCGAACCGCTTCTCCGCGACCGCGGCGAAGGTCTCGTACGTGCCCTGCAGGATGCCCTGGGTGCCGATGTAGATCCACGAGCCCGCGGTCATCTGGCCGTACATGGTGAGGCCGAGCTTCTCCAGCCGGCGGAACTCCGGCCAGGTCGCCCAGTCCCCGACCAGGTTGGAGTTGGCGATCAGCACCCGCGGCGCCCACTCGTGCGTGCGGAGCACCCCGACCGGGCGGCCCGACTGCACGAGCATCGTCTCGTCGTCGGCCAGCGTGGTGAGCGTGCGGACCATCGCCTCGAACGAGCGCCAGTCGCGGGCCGCGCGCCCGGTGCCGCCGTAGACGACGAGGTCGTCGGGTCGCTCGGCCACCTCCGGGTCGAGGTTGTTGCAGAGCATCCGCAGCGGGGCCTCGGTCTGCCAGGACCGGGCCGTCAGCGTCGTGCCGCGCGCGGCGCGGACGGGACGAGCACCCTCCATGACGATCTCCTCTCAGCTCAAGGGGCCGGCGACGCTCTCGGCGGCGGCGAGCGCCTCGCCGGAGGCGACGAACGCCACGGCGGCCTCGATCTCCGGAGCCAGCCACCGGTCCGGGCCCGGGCCGGGGACCTCGGCGCGCAGCCGGTCGCGGACGGCGGCCGTGGCCGCGGCCGGCGCGAGCGGTGCGCGCAGGTCGAGGGCCCTTGCGGCGGTGAGCAGCTCGATCGCCACCACCCTGGTGAGCCCGTCGACCGCGCGCCGCAGCTTGCGGGCGGCGGCCCACCCCATCGAGACGTGGTCCTCCTGCATCGCGCTGGACGGGATCGAGTCGACCGACGCCGGAACGGCCAGCCGCTTCAGCTCCGACACGATCCCCGCCTGCGTGTACTGCGCGATCATGTGCCCCGAGTCCACGCCGGCGTCGTCGGCCAGGAACGGCGGGAGGCCGTGGTTGCGCGCCACGTCGAGGAAGCGGTCGGTGCGCCGCTCGCTCATCGACGCCACGTCCGCCGCCGCGATCGCCAGGAAGTCCAGCACGTACCCGACGGGGGCGCCGTGGAAGTTCCCATTGCTCTCCACCCGCCCGTCCACGGTGACGACCGGGTTGTCCACGGCGGCCGCCAGCTCGCGGCCGGCCACCGCCTCGGCGTGCGCGACCGTGTCCCGGGCGGCGCCGTGCACCTGCGGGGCGCAGCGCAGGGAGTACGCGTCCTGGACGCGCGTGCAGTCCGGCGTGCGGTGGCTGGCCATGATCCCGGACCCGGACAGCAGCGCCCGGAGGTTGGCGGCGCTGTCGGCCTGACCGGGATGCGGGCGCAGCGCCTGCAGGTCGGCGGCGAACACCGCGTCGGTGCCCATCAGAGCCTCGACGCTCATCGCGGCGGCGACGTCCGCGGTGCGCAGCACCGTGCGCAGGTCGTGGCAGGCCAGCACCAGCATGCCGAGCATGCCGTCGGTGCCGTTGATCAGCGCGAGGCCTTCCTTCTCCGCCAGTTCGACCGGCTCGATGCCCGCGGCGGCGAGCGCCTCGGCCGCGGGACGCAGCACTCCCGACGCGTCGCGCACCTCGCCCTCACCCATCGCCGCCAGCGCGCAGTGCGCGAGCGGTGCCAGATCGCCCGAGCACCCCAGCGACCCGAACTCGCGCACCACCGGCGTGATCCCCGCGCTGAGCATCTCCGCGTACACGCGTGCGGTCTCCGGACGGACGCCGGTGCGGCCGGTCGCCAGCGTCGACAGGCGCAGCAGCATCAGCGCCCGCACGACCTCGCGCTCGACCTCGGGACCGTTCCCGGCGGCGTGCGAGCGCACCAGGCTGCGCTGCAGCTGGGCCCGCCGGTCCACGGGGATGTGCCGGACGGCGAGCGCCCCGAACCCGGTCGAGATCCCGTAGTGGGGCTCCACGTCGTCGGCGAGCGCCTCCACCACCTTCCGCCCGGCCGCCATCTCGTTCTCGGCGTCGGCGGACAGGCGAACGCCCGCCCCGCCCCGAGCGACGGCAAGGATGTCTGATGGGGCCAGCGGGCCGGTCCCGACGGTGATGGCATGCATTGCTCCATCCGACACCCGCCCGGCGCCACCGCACCATGGAGCAACGCTCGTTTCTGTCCGGGATCCCGGACAGTTGCTAGCCTCGGCGCCGTGTCCGGCCCGGTGAAGGCGCCCGCGGCGCACCAGGTTCTGGCGATCCTGGGCCACCTGGGGCGGCAGGCGGCCCCGGTGCCGGCCGCCGCCGTCGCGCGGGAGCTGGGGCTCCCCCGCTCCACGACCTACCAGCTGCTGGCCACGCTCGCCGAGAGCGGGTTCGTCGTCCACCTCGCCGACGAACGCCGCTACAGCCTCGGTGTCGCGGCCTACGAGCTGGCAACCGGCTACGCGCGTCAGGCGCCGCTGCAGCGCGTCGCGCGGGTACCGCTCGCGCGGCTCGTCGACCGCACCGGGCACACCGCCCACCTGGCCGTCATGCACGGGCACGAGGTCATCTACCTCATCGAGGAGCGGGCGCCCGGCCGTCCACCGCTGGTCACCGACGTGGGCGTGCGCCTTCCCGCCCATCTCACCGCGAGCGGCCGCGCGATGCTCGCCGCCCTGCCCGCGGCGCAGATCCGCGCCCTCTTCCCGCAGCCCGAGGCCTTCGTGACCCGGCACGAGACCGGACCCCGTTCCCTGTCCGCCCTGCGGAGACTCCTCGTGGAGACGCGGCGCAGGGGACACGCCGTCGAGGACGGCGAGGTGACGCCCGGCTTCGTCTCGATCGCCGTGGCCGTGCTCGACCACATGCGGCACCCGGTGGCGAGCGTGGCCGTCACGATGCCGCGACCGGAGCTCGACCCGGATCTGCGGGAGGTGGTCGTCGCCGAGGTCGGCCGGACGGCGCGGGCGATCGCCGCGCGCATCAGCGGCCACACCCATCCACCCGCTAGCGCCCCAGCGCAGACGCCTCGTGATCGTCGTGGACGCGCCGCAGGAGCGCCATGAGCTCCTCCTCGGCGCGGATCCGCGCCCGGTACTTCTCCGGGAGCCTGCGCAGCTGGGCCTCCTCGGCGAGCAGGTCCCGGAAGATGCTCTCGCGCACCGCGGGGTCGGTCTCGCACATCAGGTACTCGGTCGCGTGCCGCCTGGCAGCGGACACGAGGTTGACCGCCCGCCCCTTCGCGCTGGTCAGCGACGCGATCACGGTGACGACCAGCACGCCGACGATGACGCCGAGCGACAGTCCGGTGCCGATCTCGACGACGGACACCGGCTCGCCCCCGTTGATGAACGGCACGTTGTTCTCGTGCAACGCGTGCAGGATGAGCTTCACGCCGATGAAGGCGAGGATGGCGGCCAGCCCGTAGGAGAGGTAGACGAGCCGGTCGAGCAGCCCGCCGAGCAGGAAGTAGAGCTGGCGCAGCCCGAGCAGTGAGAACGCGGTGGCCGTGAACACCACGTAGACGTTCTGGGTGAGCCCGAAGATCGCGGGGATCGAGTCGAGCGCGAAGAGGATGTCGGTGCTGCCGATGGCCACCATCACCAGCAGCATCGGCGTCATGACGCGGCGGCCGTCCACCATCGTGAACAGCCGGTCGCCGTCGTAGACCTCGGACGTGCGGAGGAAGCGGCGGGAGAGGCGCACCATCACGTTGTCCGCTGACCGCTCCTCGGAGTCGCGGGGCCTGATCACGTCGCCCGCCGTGACGAGCAGCACGAGCCCGAACACGTAGAAGACCCACGCGAACGCGTTGATCAACGACGCACCCAGGAAGATGAACGCGGTACGGACGATCAGCGAGATCGCGATGCCGAACAGCAGCACCTTCTGCTGATCGGCGCGCGGCACCCGGAAGCTGGTCATGATGATCAGGAACACGAAGAGGTTGTCGACCGAGAGCGCCTTCTCGGTGATGTAGCCGGCGAAGTACTCCGCCCCCATCGTGGCGCCGCCGAAGACCAGCACCCCGACGCCGAAGAGCAGCGCGATCCCCACGTAGACCGACGACCACACCGCTGCCTCCGAGAGCGAGGGCACGTGCGACCTGCGGACGTGGAAGAAGTAGTCGAAGGCGAGCAGCGCGACGATCCCGAGGACCGTCGGCCACCACAAGGCAGCGGACGTCACGGTCGAAGACAACCAGCAACGCGACGAGGGCGACAGTCCTGCGTCGGCGTGGCGCCCCGAACGAGCCGTTGATACGTTCCAATTCCGGCGACCGGCGACCCGAGGAGTCGAGACGATGCCGTCTGCAGGGCAGGCCGTGCGCACGCTGCGGGAGGGCTTCGCCGCCCCGCCACCGGACGGCCGGGTGATGATGCGCTGGTGGTGGTTCGGCCCGTTCGTCGAGGAGGCCGAGCTGGCCCGCGAGCTGGAGGCGATGGCAGCGGCCGGTATCGGCGGCGTCGAGGTCGCGTTCGTCTACCCGCTGTCCGCGGATGCGGACCGGGACGGGGACGGGTTCCTGTCCGAGCGGCACCTGTCCCGGCTGCGCTTCGCCGCCGAGACGGCATCCCGGCTCGGTCTGCGCTTCGACGTCACCCTGGGCAGCGGCTGGTCCTACGGCGGCCCGCACATCACCGACGCGACAGCGGCCCGGCGGCTGCGGTGGGACGCGCGCGAGGTGTCCCCGCGGCCGCTCCGCATCGCCGCCGCCCGGCCGTGGCCGGGTGAGGAGCTCGTCGCCGCGTACATCGGCGACGGCTCGGAGCAGGAGCCGCCCACGCGATGGGAGCAGCTGCCCGCCCGGGACGGGGCGGTCGAGGTCCCGGCGGGCTCGGGGCCGCGGATGGTCCTCCTCGCCGTCTCGAGCCCGACGGGGCAGAACGTCAAGCGCGCGGCGGCGGGCGCGGAAGGTCCGGTGCTCGACCACCACTTCAGCCGGGCCGCGACCGAGGCGCACCTGCTGGCCGTGGCCGACCCGATCCTCGACGCCGTCCCGAGCGAGCTGGTCACCGCGGTGTTCTGCGACAGCCTCGAGGTGTACGCCGCGGACTGGACGCCCGCCCTGCCCGCGGAGTTCCGCGCCCGTCGCGGCTACGACCTCCTCCCCGAGCTGCCGCTGCTGCACACGCCGGGCGAGGGCTCCGCACGGGTCCGCACCGACGTCGCTGCCACGCTCGGCGAGCTCTACGAGGAGAACTTCGTCGCCGTCGTGCGGGAGTGGGCGCGGGCGCACGACGTCCTGTTCCGCATCCAGAGCTACGGGCAGCCGCCCGGCACGCTGTCGGCCTACCGGTACGCCGACCTGCCGGAGGGCGAGGGGTGGGGGTGGCGGTCGGTCACGCAGACCAAGTGGGCCACGTCGGCCGCCCACCTGTACGACCGGCCGGTGGTCTCGTCCGAGACCTGGACGTGGGTGCACTCACCGTCCTTCGCGGCCACCCCGCTCGACCTCGCGGGCGAGGCCCACGAGCACCTGCTCCTCGGCGTCAACCAGCTCGTCGGGCACGGCTGGCCGTACTCGCCGCCGGACGCACCGCCGCCCGGCTGGATCTTCTACGCGTCCGGCGCGCTGAACGACGCGAACCCGTGGTGGCCCGCGATGCCCGAGCTCACCCGGTACCTGCACCGCCTGTGCTGGCTGCTGCGGCAGGGCGAGCCGGTCGTCGACGTCGCCCTCTACGCGCCCGGCCGCGACGCCGCACAGCGCTTCACCCCCGGCACCCGCGGCTACCTCGACCTCTGGCACGCGACGCGCGAGCACATCGGCGAGTCGCTGCCGGCCGAGCTGCGCGACGCCGGGTACGACTACGACCTCGTCGACGACACCGCGCTGCAGGAAGCCGACTGGAGCCGGTACCGGGTGGTCGTCCTGCCTAACGTGTGCGACCTGCCGGAGCCGACCGCGCGCCTGCTCGAGAAGCACGTCGCCGCGGGTGGCGCGGTCGTGACCGTCGAGGACGTCGACGAGCTGCTGCCCGCGCTGGCCGCGATCGTGGCGCCGGACGCCGCGACCGGCCCGGACATCGGCGTCGTGCACCGCCGCGCGGGCGAGGCCGACGTCTACTTCGTCGCCAACACCGGTCCGGCGCCACGCGCCTTCACCTTCCGCCCGCGCGATGCGGCGGCCTCGTTCGAGCGGTGGGACGCCCGCACCGGGCGGGCCCACCTGGTCACCGCGCACGACGGCGGGGTGCCGCTCGAGCTGCAGCCGTACGAGGCGGCGGTCCTCGTCGCGCTGCCCGCACCCGAGCCGGACGTCCCGGCGCAGCCGCCCGCCGGCCCGGTCGAGACCGTGGACCTCGCCGGGCCGTGGACCGTCACCTACGCCGACGCGCCGGACGTGCGGCAGGACGTGGCGCTACCGCACCGGTGGGAGGACGACCCCGGGAGGGCGGACCACTCGGGCGGCGCGACCTACGAGACGACCGTCGACGTGCCGGCCGAGCGCCTCGGTGGCCGCGTCCTGCTCGACCTCGGTCCGGTCCGTCCCCGCGAGCTGGACGACCACGGCGAGCGGGGCCTGTGCGGGGCGTCGTTCCGCGCCGAGGTGACCGCACCGGTCGGTGAGGTCGCGCAGGTAGTGGTGAACGGCACCGACTGCGGCTGGGCGTGGGCACCGCCGTACGCCGTCGACGTCACCGAGGCGCTGCGCGCCGGGGAGAACGCGATCGCGGTGCGCGTGCTCAACACCGGGCTCGGCGCGCTGCGCGCAGCCACGGAGCTCACCGCGACCGTCGAGGCGGTGACGCGGACCTACGGGAGGAGGTTCCGCATGCAGGACCTGGAGCTCGCGCAGCGACCCACGACCTCGGGCCTGCGCGACGTACCGGCCCTGCGGTTCAGCTGAGGCGGTCAGCCCATGCGGATGCTCGGGTCGATGAACTCGTTGGTGTAGAGGCTGTCGGGGGCCGGGAGCTGGGTGATCGTGCCCTGCGCCTGCTGGATCGGGCCGAACGTCGACACGATCTCCTGCATGCGCGCCGGGTCGAACTGCCCGAACACGCCCGAGGCGGGGTCGTTGGTCACGAGTTGCTCCTCGCGCAGCGCCCGCACCGCGTAGTCGGCGACGCCGGGCGAGTAGCTCCACCCGGTCTGGTAGGTCTCGACGAGCTCGACGATCAGCGCGTTGGTCGGGGCGGGATCGGCCAGGTAGTCCAGCTGGGCCCGCTGCATGATCGGCACCAGCTTCTCGAGGCACGGCCGCAGCTGCTCGAGCCGGTCGGCGCGCACCGACAGCGCCGACGGGTAGACGGAGTAGCCGTAGTCGGCGAGCTTCTGGTTGGCCACCGGCCGACCCCACTCGGTGATCTCGCGCTCGTAGAGGTACGGCTCCGCGGTGACGTAGCCCTGCTGCAGGATCCGCGGGTCGGAGACGAACCGCGCCGGGGTGCCCTCGTAGCTGGTGTCCACCTGGGCGGAGCTGATGATCCCCTGCTTCTCCAGCAGCGCGGTGATGATGGGATCCGATGTGAGAACGGGCACACCGCTCGCCGCGACGTCGCGCAGCGTCTGCGCGCCGGGGTGCGACGCCGGGTCCCACATGAGCATCAAGGGGCTGGTCGTCATCTGCCCGACGACCGCGACGACCGGCTGGTTGGCCGACGCGGCGATCGCCACGTCGGAGTAGACCGTGCCCAGAACGATGCTGTCGTCGAGCTGCATGAGGGCGGGCACCGGCTGGAAACCGACGTTCGGGCCCCCCGGGCGAACTTCGATGTCCACACCTGTGTCGACGCCCTGCGCCACGAGCGAGCCGCGCACCAGCTTCGCGTCGGCGTCGATCGTGCGGTCCGGCCCGACGAGGCTGTACATGCCGCCGTGCTCGGCCTCCGGCTGCCAGTCCTGCTGCATGACCACGGTCGCCGGACAGACGCCGGCCAGGTCGAGTGGGCCACCAGCGGGTGGGGCCGGCGCAGCGGGTCCGGCGGCGGGGGCGGTCTCACCTCCCCCGCACGCACCGAGCACGAGCGCCGCTGCGAGTGACGTGGCGAGGACCGAGGCGCGGAGGCCGAACGTTCGTCTCATGTGGGAGCGCTCCTGACAGTCAGAGGCCAGAGCCAGCAATGTACCGATCATGCACCTGCGGATCGGGAGGCCGGGTGGAACCGAATCGCACGGGACGGTAAGGATGAGGTCGTGACCGACGAGACGCCGAGACCAGACGCGAATACCGGGATCGACACCACCGTCCCGCACTCGGCACGGGTCTGGAACTACTGGTTGGGCGGCAAGGACAACTACGCCGTCGACCGCGAGACCGGCGACGCCGTGATAGCGGTGTATCCGCAGATCAAGGTGAACGCGCGGGAGTCGCGGGCGTTCCTGCGGCGGGTCGTGCAGTTCCTGGCCGGCGAGGTCGGCATCCGGCAGTTCCTCGACATCGGCACCGGCCTGCCCACGGCGGACAACACCCACGAGGTCGCCCAACGCGTCGCCCCGGACGCCCGCGTGGTGTACGCCGACAACGACCCGCTGGTGCTCGCGCACGCGCGGGCCCTCCTCGTCGGCACGCCGGAGGGCATGACCAAGTACCTGCACGCCGACATCCGCGACGTCCCGGACCTGATGAGCGGTGCGGCGGAGATCCTCGACTTCACCGAACCGGTCGCCGTGCTCATGCTGGGCGTGCTCGGACACATCCACGACACCGACGAGGCCCGGTCGCTGGTCGCGCAGATCCTCGCCCGGCTGCCCTCCGGCAGCTACGTCACCATCTGCGACGCCATCCTGACGGAGGCCAGGCGGAACGCCGAGAAGACGTACTCCGAGCGGGACGGCGTGCACTACCACGCCCGCCGGCCGGCGGAGATCGAGTCGTTCTTCGACGGGCTGGAGTGGGTCGAGCCGGGGTTCACCTCCGTGTCGCTGTGGCGCGCCGACCTCCCGGCCGATGACCCGACGGGCAACGTGCTGCCGCTCATGTCGCCGTCACCCGTCGACCAGTACGGCGGGGTTGCGCGGAAGCCGTAGTACTAGCGGGGTGGATCCGAACTGCTGATCACAGCCTTCAGGTGCGTTCCGCAGAACGCGGTCGATTCCGACTCGGGCCTCCCGGCCCCACCTGTCCGCCCGAGCTCCTGGTGCGGCAATCCGGTTCGCCTCTCCCCGCACCTACCGAAATGGTCAGGTCGGCAACATCACCGAATTCGGTGGTCGACCCGACCCGGCCGACGCGCAGGTATTGAACGCCCGATACACCGGCTCTTGCGGCTCATGCGCCGCCCCACCCGGGATCGCGAGCACCGACGAAAGCAAGTCGGTCGGCCTCGTCCAGGTGGTCGCGCCGGCCCAGGACCTCCCAGCGCTGCAGGGCGAGGGGGACGTTGCCCTCACGCCACAGCCGGTCGTGGAAGCCCTGCAGGTCGAACGCACGACCGGCGTGCTGCTGACAGGTCGCGAGCAGGTCGAGGACCTGCAGCTTCCCCATCTGGTAGCTGAGCCCCTGGCCGGGGTTGCCGGCGAAGAAGACGGCCTCTTCCCAGGCTGTCCTCCGGTCCATCGGGACGGTCTCGGCGAGCTGCGCGGCGGCGTCGTCGACCGAGATCTCGCCGAGCGCGAGCGCGACGTCCACCTCGACCCGCAGCGCCCGCAGCCGCATCGCGTTGGCGATGAACTCGGCGCTGGCCGGGGCGTCGTCGAAGAGCCCTGACAGCAGCATCAACTCCTCGTGGTAGAAGGCGATCCCCTCGTTCACCGTGGAGTCGTAGTAGTGGCGGCGGGCCGGATCGGGATGGGCCCAGGACATTGCGAGCTGCTGGGCGTGCACGCCCTCGTGGGCGAGCGCGGTGCGCGGGTCGCGCGCCGCGGCCAGCGCGAAGTACGACAGGTCGGGGCGGGGCGCCGGCACGTAGCGCACGGCGTCCTCGTGCTGACGGGTCGGCGCAGCGCAGTAGTGCAGGACACCGAGCCAGGTGAGCGGTTCCAGGTAGGCGGGTAGCGCGGCGAAGCGGTAGTGGCGCAGTTGGGCGGGCTGGTTCAGGAGGCCCCGCTCGACGTAGAACCGGCGGACGGCGAGCTCGTCGGCGCGCTGGCGAGCCAGGTGTGTCTCCAGGTCGGCGACGAGCGGGGGGTCGGCCGCGTCCCGGTACCGGTTGCGCATGACGGCCTCGGTGGCGACCGCACGAGCCAGTTCCTGGCGGCCCTGCGCGCGCAGCCGCTCCACCGGGTGCGGCAGCAGCGCGACCGGTGCAGGAAGAACGCGAACGCGGCCGGGCCGGGCGCGGTCGGTCCCGTGAACGACGGCAGCTGCACCTCGAGCCACTCCCGGTACTCCACGAGCGCAGCCGCCGCCAGGTCGGTGGCGGCCGGGAGGCCGGCGGCCTGCAGCCGGGGCAGGTGCGGCGTCAGCGCGTGCATCGCGGTGCGCAGCCGGGCGTCGGCGGCGTCGAGCGCGCGGACCGCGTGCTCGGCGAACGACGGCGCGGCACGCCCCGCCAGGTTCTCCCGCGCCTGGGCCAGCACGACGGGCACCCGCCGCAGGTGCCGCAGCAGCGCCTCGGCGCGGGCCGCGTCGATCGGCGGCGGTTCCAGCAGCCGGTTGTAGATGGGCACCAGCGCCTGGTCCAGGTGGAAGCGGGGGTTGCGCTCCCAGCCGCGCAGCAGCTCCAGCTCCCAGTGCACCCGGGCCAGCGCGCAGCCGAGCAGGCGTCCGTCCACCTGCACCGCGACCGGCTCGGACGTCAGGTCGAGCTCCCGGTAGCGCTCGACGAAGGACGCGAGCGCGCGCCGCCGCCCCTGGACCGCTCCGGGCGACCAGTCCGCCACCCACCCGGCCGGCCGCTCGATCCGGGTGATGTCGTCGTAGGAGTCCGGCTGGGTCGCCGCCCGCCACGCCCAGAACTCCCCTGCGAGCCCGTCGAGCCCCATCAGCGTCCTCCCCCGCCGGGAACTCTCACCGCAGCGGCACCCGCCAGCTCAACCGGGTGCCGCCGCGGGGCGTCGGTCCGACGGTGAACGATCCGCCGCAGTCCAGCGCGCGGCCCTCCAGGTTGCGCAGGCCGCTGCGCGCCACGCCCGGCTCGATACCGGATCCGTCGTCCACGACGTCGACGAGGAGCTCGTCGCCTGCCTCCACGGTCAGGGTGACCCGGTCGGCATGGGCATGCCGGGCGGCGTTGCTCACGGCCTCGCGCACCACGGCCACGGCGTGCGCGGCGACGTCCGCTGGGACGAGCGTGTCGACCGCCCCAGCGATCCGCACGGACGGCGTCAGCCCCCACCCCGCGGCCGCGTCCGACGCGGCGTCCAGGAGGCGGCGGCGCAGCCCGCCGTCGGCCGCCTCGCCGCTCGTGTGCAGGTCGAAGATCGACGTGCGGATCTCGCGCACCGTCTCGTCGAGGTCCTCGACCGCCTGCTGGATCCGCCGCTGCACGGCCGGGTCGGGGCTGCGCCGCAGCGTGCTCTGCAGCTGCAGGCCGGTGGCGAAGAGGCGCTGGATGACCCGGTCGTGCAGATCGCGGGCGATGCGGTCGCGGTCGCCGAACACGTCCAGCTGGCGCTGGGCCCGGTTCTTCTCCCCCAGCTCCAGCGCGAGCGTCGCCTGCTCGGCGAAGGAGGTGAGCAGCGGCACCGCGCTGGGCTGGAACGGCGGCGCATCCCGCTTCCGCAGAGCGACCAGCACCCCCGTCACCCGGTCCTGCGACTGCATCGGCACGGCGATCGACGGCCCGAACTCCAGCAGCTCTTCGGCGTCCTCCAGCAGTGCGCTCGCCGAGGGGGCGAGTACCGCGGTGCGCGTCTCGACGACCTCGCGCAGCAGCCGCTCACGCGCTCCGAGCGACCGGCCGACGAGGCGGATGTCCTCGGCGCCCCGCTGAGCGCGCACGGTGAAGTGCTCGTCGGCCGGGTCCGGCCCCAGCACGATCAACGTGGCGTCGGACCTGGTCAGTTCTTGGGCGCGCAGCGCGACCAGGCCGAGGGCGTCCTCCTCGGTCGCGCCCGACAGGATCTCCCCGCGGATCTCGCCGGAGGCCTCCAGCCAGGCCTGGCGCAACCGGGACTGTTCGAACAGGTCCGCGTTCTGCACGGCGATCCCCGCGGCGGCGGCGAGTGCCTCCAGCACGACCTCGTCGTCGGGGGTGAACTCCCCGCCGCCGCGCTTCTCGGTGAGGTACAGGTTGCCGAACACCGAGTCGCGGATCCGCACGGGCACCCCGAGGAAGCTGTGCATCGGCGGGTGGTTCGCCGGGAAGCCGACCGACGACTCGTGGGTACCCAGATCGGCCATGCGCAGCGGCCGCGGGTCGAGCACCAGCTGGCCCAGCAGCCCCTTGCCCTCGGGCGGCCGCCCCATCCGCGCACGCGTCTCGTCGTCGAGGCCCACGGTGATGAAGCGCGAGATCGCACCGTCGGGCGCCAGCACCCCCAGCGCCCCGTAGCGCGCATCGACCAGGTGGACGGCCGACCGCACGATCCGCTGCAGGGTCGCGTCCAGCTCGAGGCCCGCCGCGACCGCGAACACCGCGTCGAGCAGGCCCTGCATCCGGTCGCGGATCTGCACGATCTCCGCCAGCCGCTCCTGCACCTCGTGCAGCAGCTCGTCCAGGCGCAACCCGGCCAGGACGTTCGGTCGCGACCGCGCCGGGTCGTCGTCAGGCATCGCGCCCTCCGGTGGCCTCGCCCGGACCCGTCGTGGACCCGTCTCCAATCTGGCATGCCGGGACGACCGTGAGCAACCACCCGAGCGCTGTGCGTGTCGCGCGGGGGAGGCCTACGGTTCTCGGTATGCGCTTCGCGATCAAGACCCGGCCCGAGCACACGACGTGGGAACGGATGCGGGACGTCTGGGTGGCCGCGGACGAGTTCGACGTGTTCGAGTCGGCGTGGAACTGGGACCACTTCTACCCGCTGAGCGGCGACCTGGCCGGACCGAACCTGGAGGGCTGGACGACGCTCGCGGCGCTCGCCCAGGCCACCCGCCGGATCCGCGTCGGATGCCAGGTCACCGGCATGATCTACCGCCACCCCGCCGTGCTGGCCAACATGGCCGCCACCGTCGACGTCATCTCGAACGGCCGGCTGGAGCTGGGGGTCGGCGCCGGGTGGAACCAGCAGGAGTGCGACGCGTACGGGATCCCGCTGCCACCGCTGCGGGAGCGGTTCGACCGGTTCGACGAAGGCGTCGAGGCGATGATCGGGCTGCTGCGCGACCCGGTCACCACGTTCAAGGGCAGCTACGTCGCGCTCACCGAGGCCCGCTGCGAGCCCAAGCCGGTGCAGCGGCCCCACCCGCCGATCACGATCGGTGGCAAGGGCCCGCGCCGCACGCTCGGCGCCGTCGCCCGCTGGGCGCAGGCCTGGAACGTGATCGTCGCCGACGCGGACGAGTGGCACCCGCTGAAGGAGACGCTCGTCGTCCGCTGCGCCGAGGTCGGCCGCGACCCCGCCGAGATCACGTGCTCGGTCAACGTCCGGATCGACGGCGACGTCCCGCAGGAGGAGGCGATCTCGGCCGCGCTCGACCAGGTCGCGGGTTTCACCGCGGCCGGCGTCGACCTGATCGTGCTGAACCTCCCGCTGGACGCCACCCCGGAGATCCTCCGGCCACTCGCCGACGCGCTCGCGCCGTTGTCCTGACGCGGGGCCTACGCCGGCTGGGCCGCCGTTCCTCCAGCTCCCGGTACGCCGCGATCTTGCCGTCGAGCACCTCCAGCTCGCGGTGGGTGCGCTCGATGCGGATCGTGTCGACGGCGATGCCGGTGCGCCGAGCGGCCTCGGAGATTCACGTCGTGGATGGTGCCGGTCCCAGTAGGAGCCGGTCGACCGCGGCCAGCTGGTCGGCTGCGAGCGGGCCGTGGTTCAGGGCGCCCACGAGCTCGCGCGCCTGCGCAGCCGTCCGTATGCCGGGTAGCGCCACCGCCCGCTCCGAGCGGGCCCACACGTAGGCGAGCGCGCCCTGCACGAGGGTGCGGCCGCCGGAGGTGAGCACGTCCCGCACGGCGTCCAGCCGGGCGAGCCACTCCGGCATCCGGTCGTCGTCGAAGAACGTCCACCACGGGGTGTTCCGGCGGACGTCACCGGCCGGGAGCTGGTCGGGGCTGCGGTACTTGCCGCTGAGCAGCCCCATCGCGAGCGGGGTGCGGGCCAGCACGGCCAGGTCGTGGCGCTCGCACGCCGCGAGAGCGGGCTCGTCGGCTCCGAACACGTTGAGCTCCTGCTGCACGGCCACGGCGTGTCCGCCCGCCGCGAGGACCGCGATCACGTCGGGGTCGGTCGCGCTGGTGCCGTACGCCCGGATCTTCCCGGCCGCCACCAGCTCCTCGAACGCGCCCACGACCTCGTGCGCCTGCTCGGCGCCCGCGCCACCGGGGTGGATCTGGTAGACGTCGATGTGATCCACCCCGAGCCGGCGCAGGCTCTCCTCGCACGCCCTCCGGATGTGCGCGGCGGACAGGTCGCTGCCGGCACCGGTACGTGCGGTCTCGTCGAACACGAGCCCGACCTTCGTCGCGAGCACGACGTCGTCGCGGAACGGGGCGATCGCCCGGCCGACGACCCGCTCGGCGTGCCCGCATCCGTAGACGTCGGCGGTGTCGACGAACCGCACGCCGCCGTCGTGGGCGGCGCGAACCGCCGCCACCGACTCCTCGTCGTCCACCGGGCCCCAGCCCGCGGGCTCGCCGTCGAACTGCCAGTCCCCGCCGAGCGCCCAGGTCCCGATGCCGAGCGCCGGAACGCTCCACTCCCCCACGCTGCGCGCCATGATCGATCCGTCCATGGCCGTGAGGTTGCCCCCTGGAGCGCGCTCCAGGTCAAGCGCGGAGGATCCGTGCGGATCAGTCGTCGTCCGGATCGGCCCCGTCGCCGGGCAGATGGGGGTGGACCGCCTCCCAGCGCTCACGACGCTGCGCCGCGAGGTCCGCGAGCCGGGGGCGCCGGATCGCGTCGATGATCCGGAGGGCGATCGCGCCGACCGTGAGGCACTCGAACCCGGCGAGCATCAGGCGGATCAACGGCGTGACCGTTGCACCGGTGGCGAACACGAGCAGCGTGAACATGGTCGGTCTCCCTCCGGCATCCGCGCCGGCTCTGCCCAGCAGTATGGGTCCTCCGCGCCCGCGCAAACGGCGATTCATCACGACAAGCGACACGGGCCGCCCGATCAGGTGACGCACGACCGGATGCGAGATCACGGATCGAATCCTCCATGGTCACGATCCGTGATTTCCGACCACACCGACCAGCCATCCGATATGTCCGCTTTCCTCCGCTTTCGCTAGGGTCGTGCCAGACGCCGGTGCTCCCCGTCGCTCCCCTCCGGCGTGCACGTCGAGGAGGCAGGATGTCCCGGTTCCCGCGGCGCGCCTGGTGGGCGCTGCTCGGTGCCGTCGCCCTTCTGGTGGCCGGATGCGGGGGTGCCGCGACCGACCCGGACCAGCCCCACCTGTTCGAGGCGCTCCCGGCGCCGTCGCCCCCACCGACCGCCGTCCCCACCCCGCTGTTCGACGACGCGCGCTCGGCGAACGGCCGGCCCGCCGGGACCGCCGGGCGTGAGTGGCGGCTGGTCTTCAGCGACGACTTCGACGGTCCGCGGCTCGATCCGAAGGCCTGGAACCGCTACAACTCCGTCGGCGGGTTCGGCAGCGGCTTCCGCCGCCCCGAAGCGATCACCGTCGAGGACGGGAAGCTGCGGATCACCGCCCGCGGCAACATCTCCGGCGGCATGAACCACGAGCGCAGCCAGACCTACGGGCGATGGGAGTTCCGGGCCCGCACCGAGAAGGGCCGCGGCCTCGGCTCGGCGATCCTGCTGTGGCCGGACTCCCTCGACATGAGGGCCGACGGCGAGCTGGACATGATGGAGGTGCCGGACGAAGGCCGGTCCGAGGCCCACTTCGTGATCCACTACTCCACGCAGAACAAGCTCGCCGGAACCCAGATAGCCGGCGACTTCAGCCAATGGCACACGTTCGCGATGGACTGGCTGCCCAACCGGATCACCTGGTACGTCGACGGGGTCAAGCAGTTCGAGACCACCGACCGCAACGTGATCCCGAGGAGCCCGATGCACCTGGCGATCCAGCTCGACATGGGCCCGTTCGAGGAGTGGATCCCGGCGCCGGACGAGACGACGCCCGCTGAGGTCCGCCTCGAGGTCGACTGGGTACGGGTGTACGCGCGTCGCTAGCCGCCTGGGAGAGGGTGTTGGGCATGGTCACCACGTTCGTCCTCGTGCACGGATCCTTCTGCAACTCGGCGGCATGGGCGCCGACGGTCCGCGAGCTCACGCTGCGCGGGCACCGGGCGCTCGCCGTCGACCTGCCCGGCCACGGACTCGGCGCGACGATCCCCAGCGGCTACCTCGGCACCCAGGACCCGGAGGCGCTCGCGACCGAGCCGAGCGGCATGGCCGGGATCGGCACGGCCGACGACGTCGCCGCCGTCACCGAGGTGCTGCGCCGCGCTCGCGCGAACGGGCCCGTCGTCCTCGTCGGGCACAGTCGCGGTGGCCTCACCCTCACGGCCGTCGGCAACGCCGTCCCCGAGCTGGTGGACCGGCTCGTCTACGTCGCGGCGTGGTGCTGCGTGGACGCGACCGTCAGCGAGTACTCGGCCGGCCCGGAGAACGCCGAGAGCCTGCTGGGCGACACCGGGCTCGTCCCGCTCGCCGACCCGGCGCAGGTCGGCGCGATCCGGCTGAACTGGCGCACCGGCGACCCGGACGTGCTCGACCGGCTGCAGGTCGCCGTGCTCGCCGACGGCTCCCGCACCGAGCTGCTGGCCTACCTGCACCACCAGGAGGCCGACGAGACCATCTCCGTCGACGAGGCCGCCACCCGCGGGCAGGCCGGCACCTGGGGGCGGATCCCGCGCACGTACGTCCGGCTCACCGCGGACCGCTCCGTGCCGCCCGCCCTCCAGGACCGGTTCATCGCGGAGGCCGACGCCCTCACCCCGGACAACCCGACGGACGTGCGCTCGATCGACAGCAGCCACGTGCGGTTCCAGATCCACCCCGGCGAGTTCGTGGAGATCCTCGACGAGCTGGCGCCCGCGAAGGTCACCCCGGGTCGGCAACGGGTGGGGTGACCGCATCGCCGTCAGTGGCCGCGGAAGGCCTCCGCCAGCCACCACGAGCCACCGTCGGACGCGATGCGGGCGTGCACCAGCAGAGGGGCCCTCCGCGGCCCGGCCACCCACTGCGCCACGGCGTCGAGGTCCGCGGGCGCGTTCACGGTGACGGCCTCGAAGCCGTACCCCCGGCCGATCGCGGCGATGTCGGTGTCCGGGAACACGACCGTCGCCGGGTCCTCGCCGGTGAAGTGGTGCACCTCGGCGCCGTAGCCGCGGTCGTCGTACACCACGACCACCATCGACAGGCCCAGGCGCGTCACCGTCTCCAGCTCGGCCGCCGACATCAGCGCCCCGCCGTCACCCAGCGCAGCCACCGTGAGCCGGTCCGGCCGGGCGACGGCGGCGCCGATCGCGGTGGCCAGCCCGAGCCCAATCGACTGGAAGCCCTGGGTGAGGCAGAAGCCGTGCTCGTCGGGAACCCGGAGGTAGGCGCTCGGGTAGCCCATGAAGTTGCCCGAGTCGACGGCCACCGTCCGTTCGGTGGGAAGCAGGTCGTCAAGGGCGATCGTGAGTGTGCGGGGGTCGATGCCGTCGGCGCCGGTCAGGTCCTTGTGGGGCTCGTCGCGCCAGCGGCCGCGCTCGGCGACCGCGGCCGCGACCTGCGGCGTGCGGTAGCCGGTGCGCGGCCCGTCGAGCGCGGCACGGACGTCCGCCGCCGTCGCGCGGACGTCGCCCAGCACGCCCAGGTGCACCGGACGGTTGGCGCCGATCGCGTCGGCGTCCAGGTCCACCTGCACGACCGTGGCGTCCGGGCCGATGAGCGCGCCGTGGCGCATCGTCCACATGTTGAGCGCGCAGCCCCACCCGACGACCAGGTCGGCTCCGGAGATCAGCTCGGCCGCGAGCGGCGTGGCGAAGCCGCCGGAGATCCCCAGCGACCACGGGTCGTCGGCGAAGAGCCCCGCCGCGACGGCGGACGTGGCCAGCAACGCCCCCGAAGCGGCGGCGAGCTCTCGCAGCTGCTGACCGGCACCGCGGGCGCCACGACCGGCGACGAAGACCGGCCGCTCCGCCCCCGCGATCAGTCGCGCGAGCGCCTCGACCGCGTCCGCACCCGGACGGACCGGGGCGAGCGGCTGCGCGGCGGGCACCGGCCCTGCGTCCGCTTCGGCCGCCTGCACGTCGAGCGGCAGGTTGAGCACCACGGTGCGGCGCTGCTCGACGGCGGTCCGGTAGGCGCGGACGACGTCGTCGAGCGCCGTACCGGCTGAGTGCACCCGCTCGGCCACCGCTCCCACCGACCGGGCCAGCGCGTCCTGGTCGATCCGGAAGTTCGAGCGCACCGCGCCCGCCCCGGTGTCGGCGGCGAGCACGATCATCGGGGTGCGGCTCTTCGCGGCCTCGGTGATGCCGGTCAGCGCGTTGGTGAGCCCGCAGCCCTGGTGCACCGTGAGCACGCCGACCCGCCCGCTGGTGCGGGCGTACGCGTCGGCCATCGTGGCGGCCCCGCCCTCGTGCCGGGCGGCGACGTACCCGACGCCGCCCGCGCGCAGCGCGTTCGTCACGTGGAAGTTGCCGCTGCCGACCACCCCGAACGCGTGGCCGACGCCCAGCTCGGCGAGGGCGCGTCCGACGAGTTCGGCGACCGTCACCGCTCCACCAATGCCAAGACGCGCGCCGGGCTGCCGGACCCGCCGACGATCGGCAACGGACCCGCCACGACCACCGCCCCGCTGGGCGGCAGCTGGGCCAGGTTCTGCAGCTGCGTGAGCCCGTACTTGCCGGCTCCGAGCAGGAAGCTGTGGCAGGGGAACGGCGGGTCGAAGCCGTGGGCCGCGCCCGCGTCCGTTCCGACGGTCTCCACGCCGATCCCGATCACCGGGGCCTCCTCGGCGAGCCACTTCGCGCACTCGACCGAGATCCCCGGCGTCGCGCCCGCGTTCAGGAACGCCTCGGCGTCAGCGCTGCGCGCGTCCCAGCCCGTGCGGTAGAGCAGCCACCCGCCCTCCGGCAGCGGCCCGTGCTCCTTCTCCCACGCCCGCACGTGCTCGATCTCGAGGAGGAAGTCGGGGTTCGAGGCCGCCTGGTCGGCGAGGTCGAGCACCGCGGCGGGTGCGAGCAGCTTCTGCGGCGCGACCTGTGCGATGTCCTCCCCGTCCTTCGCCGTGACCCAGTGGACCGGCGCGTCGAAGTGCGTGCCGGTGTGCTCGGAGGTGTGGATGTCGTTCCAGTACCAGGCCGGGCCGCGGTCGTCGTAGCGGCTGATCTCGGAGAGCCCGAACGCCGAAGCGTTGGCGAACGGCGGCGGCAGCTGCAGGACCGGCGTGTCCGCCTGCAGCGGGGCGGTCAGGTCGATGACCTCGACGGTGCGGTCGCGCAGCGCCGCAAGCAGGTCGGACAGCACGGACATGGGTTGCTCCCGGGGCTCGGCGCAGTGCACGAGCCCAACTTATTGGAAATCGCGCACGTCACGACACGTCGAGGACGCTGACCGTCCCGTCAACACTGTTGGACACGTACAACGTCGTGCCGTCGGATGTCGCGACGACGAAACGGGGGCTCCGGCCCACCGGCGTGGTGGCCACCACCGCGCCGACCGCGACGTCGACGGTGGTGACCGCATCGGTGTCCTCGTTGACGACGTACAAGCGCCGACCGTCGACGGAGAACGTCAGATGCTGCGGCGTCGGGCCGACGGGGATCGTCATGGTCGTTCGGTTGCCGATGGTCTCGACGAACGAGATGGTGCCGTCGTCGTAGTTCGCGACCGCCACGACGCGTCCGTCGGGCGAGGCGGCCAGGGCGTGCGGGCTGCGCCCGACGTCGGTCGTGGTCACCACGGTGTTCGAAGCAACGTCGATGACGGAGATGCTGTCGGACTCGTGGTTCGCGGTGTAGGCGCGCTCTCCCGACGGGGAGAACGCGACACTGTGCGGGTTCGGCTCAACCGTCACGGACCTTCCGAACTCCAGCGTCCGCCCGTCGAGGATCGCGACGCTCGCCGAGCCGTGGCTCGGCACGTAGACGTCCCCGGTCGGGGCGGCGGCAAGGGCGTACGGCTGCGGGCTGCTGGGCACCAGCGCCGAGACCGAGCCGCCGGCGAGGTCGATGGCCGCCACCGCGCTGTCGGCCCCCTCGCCGCTGTACATGCTGACGTACGCGCGGCGACCGTCCGGGCCGACCGCGACGTAGCGCGGCGTGCCGGGCACCGGCATCGAGGCGGACACGGCCGCGGCGTCGCGGTCGATGACCGAGACGGTCCGTGAGTCGACGTTGGCGACGAGCACCGGCCCGCCGCCCGGGGAGACGGCGAGACCCTGCGGCGCCTGCCCGACCGGCACCACCGCCCGGACCGTCGGGCCGCCGGCGTCGGACGGCGCGACCCGTTCCGGCGGCATCGCCCCGATCGGATCAGGAGGCGTGGCCGGCTCAGCGGCATCGGTCGGGGCGTCCTCCGACATGGCCGCGATGGTTCCGACCCCGGCGGCCAGAACGCCGATGACCGCGATCGCCGCGACGACCGTCAGCCACCATCGTGCGGAAGACGGTGTGGGGGAAGCCGGCACGTGAGCGGCAGACGCCGGTGATCCAGCAGGTCCCGGCCGCCCTGAGCGGGCCGCTCCGCCCTTCTCGAACACGTTCCCAGCGGTGCCGGCCGGGACGAAGAGCGCCCCCGGCACCTCCACCGACGTGTCATCCGCACGACGAGGAGGACCGGCGACCTGCACCGTCGCGGCCGACGAATCCGGCGCGGAACCGACCTCGACCACGTCGCGTCCGGTCGCCTGCTCGATGTGCTTGCGCTCCGCGCATTCCGCGAATGCGGCGTACTCGTCCGCACGGCTGTCAAGCTCGATTACTGCCGCTTCGGTGGACGGTTCTCCGGCCGCGGCAAGTGCGCGTTTGGCCGCGACGACCAACTCGCCGGCACTCTCGTACCGATCCTCGGACTTCTTCGCCAGCGCACGATCGATGACGTCGTCGAGCGCCGTTCCCAGTTCTGGCCGGATCTGCGAGGGAACGGTCGGGGCGACGTGGAGATGCGCGCGTGCCCACTCCGGAAGTCCGGATCCGTCGGCGTGAATCGGCTTCTGCCCGGTGACCAGTTCGAACAGCACGCACGCGAGCGCGTAGATGTCGGCCCGTTCGTCGATCACGCCTCCGAACTGCTCGGGGGCCATGTACTCGAAGCCGCCGAGGAATTCCTCCGTCTGGCTCAGCGAATGGGTCCGGGTGGCAGCATCAGCGAAGGTGACTCCGAAGTCCACGACGTAGACGTGGTCGCCGAGCGACTCGTCGACGTTCCGGTCGATCAACAGGTTCGACGGCTTGACCCCACGATGGACGAGTCCACCTGCGTGCGCGGCGTCGAGCGCGCCGGCCGCCTGTTCGATGATCGCGACGGCCCGGTCGGGCGAGACCGGCCCGACCGCCTTGATCACATCGGCGACGTCGACGCCGTCGACGAAGCGCATGTCGATGAACAGGCGTCCGTCGAGGTCACCGAACCTGTGAATGGGAATGACGTGCGGGTTGCCCAGGCCGGCCGCCAGTTGCGCTTCCCGCTCGAACCGGGCGCGGAACTCGTGATCACCCGTCAGCCGGGCGGGCAACCGCTTGAGGGCGACGACCCGCTCGCGCTCGGTGTCGAAAGCACGGAACACCTCACCCATTCCGCCGCGGCCGAGCAGGACCTCGAGGCGGTAGGGCCCGAACAGCTCTTCGTGGTACGAGCTCCGGAAAGGCTGATTCACACCTCGAGCCTGGCACGAACAGCGCGCCTTGTCACAAATCTCTAAGGTAGCCCATTAATCTTTAAGGTGACCCGCTGCGACGCTCGCCCTATGTGTCGAACCAATCCCTTTCAGTAGTGATCGGGTCGCGCGGTTCGCACAGCCGCTCCACCGCGTCCCGACACACGTGCCACGCGTGCGTCGCCGGGTCGATCAGCGCGAAGTGCTCCACCCCCGCCAGGGTCACCAGCTCCGCCTCGTCCCCGGCCGCCGCCACGAAGCGCTCGCTCTGCCGGATGGGCACGTTGACGTCGGCGGTGCCGTGCACGCACACGACGTGGACGCCGATCGGCAGCCGTTCCACCGGCGAGGCGAGGGCGTACCGGTCGGGCACGTCGTCCGGGCCGCCACCGAGCAGGTCCGTGGCCGCGCCGTTGCCCACGCCGTTCCGCTCCGCGTCCACGAGGTCCAGCACACCGGCCTGGCTGACCACACCGCGCAGCCGCACGGCCGGGCCCGCGCCGGGGGTGCCCGGTGGCAGGCCGGGGCGCGCGGCGAGCCAGGTGGCGAGGTGCCCGCCGGCCGAGTGCCCGACGGCCACGATCCGGTCCATGGGCAGGTCCCGGCCGGCGAGGAGATCGACAGCAGCGGCGGCGTCCTCGAACGTGGCGGGCCAGCCACCGTCGCCGCCCACGCGCCGGTACTCGATGTTCCAGGCGGCGTACCCGGCGGCCACGAGGTCGGCCGCGAGCGGCCGGCCGAGCTCGAGGCCGAAGCGCCTGCGCCAGAACCCGCCGTGCACCACGACGACGACGCCGCGCGGCTCACCGTCGGGGAGGGTGAGCTCGCCGAACTGGCTGGGATGGTCGCCGTAGGGGATGGCGAGCGGCGTCGGCACGGGGCGAGCATCGCACGTTCGGATGCCACGCCGCGGTGGACGTGGGGGGTACACCCACCGCGACGCGGCTCCGCCGGCTGGGGGGACTCGCCGGCGGCCCCGTGGGTGCGAGCACCCGCGGTTCGGAACCGGAACAGACGAACGGTACCCCCGCCACGACCTGGGGAACCTTGTCTCACCCGGATGACCGGGAATGTCACCCCCACCGCGCGGTGAGCACACCCAATGCGCCCAGTGCCACGGCTGCGGCCGTCGATGCGCGCAGTACCTCCGGGCCCAGCCGCACCGGCCGCGCGCCGGCCTCGACGAGCGTCCCGATCTCGGCGTCGGTGATCCCACCTTCCGGGCCGACCACGAGCAGCAGCTCACCGCGCGGCGGCAGCGCGAGGTCGGCGAGCCGTTCCGGGGCGGCCTCGTGCAGCACGACCGCGAGGTCGGCCCCGGCGACGCGGCGGGCGAGCGCAGCGGTGGTGACGGGCTGCTCGACAACGGGCAGCCACGGCCTGCGGGCCTGCTTCGCGGCCTCGCGCGCGGTGCTGCGCCAGCGGCCAAGTGCCTTCTCCCCCCGCGGCCCCTCCTCCCAGCGGGCCACGCAGCGCGCGGCGCGCCAGGGCAGGATCCCGTCCACGCCCGCCTCGGTGGCGAGCTCGACCGCCAGCTCGCCGCGGTCGCCCTTCACGAGCGCCTGGGCGAGGACCACCCGAGGGCTGGGCGGGTCGGCGTCGGCCCGGGCGGTGATCGTGAGGTCGACGGTGTCGCGGCCTGCGGTGTCGACCACGGCGTGCGCGAGCCCGCCGCGGCCGTCGCAGAGCAGCACGGTCTCACCCGGGCGCAGCCGCTTGACGGTGGCGGCGTGCCGGCCCTCCGGCCCGTCCAGCCGGGCCGGACCCGCCTCGGGGAGCGGGTCGAGCAGGAACAGCGGTGCAGTGGTCACGCGCGGCGGATGGGCATGATCGTTGGCGCCGCGTCCGAGGTGAGGAAGTCCAGCACGAGCTGGGTGACCAGCGCGGGCTTCTCCATGACCAGCACGTGCGAGGTGCCGGGCACCACCGCGAGCTCGGCCTCCGGGAGCGACCGGTACATCTCGATCGTGTGCTCGAGGGTGATCGCGTCGTCGTCACCGGACAGCACGAGCGTGCGGGCCGGAACCCCGGCGAGCTGCTCGGCGGCGAGCGTCGGCCCGGTGAGTGCGCTCTCGATGATCTTCGCCGCGACCACCGGGAAGTGCTCGCCGCCGTCCGGGGAATCCTCGGCGTACCAGACCCCGAGCACGGACTCCTGCAGCTCGGCCACCGCGTCCGGCCCGTGGAAGAACGCCGGGATCAGGCCGTTCTGGTGGAACTGGCCGCTGATCAGCACCATCCGGCGCACGAGGTCGGGGCGGGCGAGCCCCACGAGCAGCGCGGTGATCGCGCCGTCGCTGTAGCCGACGAGGTGCGCCGGCCCGCCGACGACCTCGTCGAGAAAGGCGACGGCGTCCTCCGCGTACAGCTCGTAGCTGAACGGGCCCGGCACGTCGGGGGTGTGCCCGTGGCCGCGTCGATCGGGTGTGAAGACGTGGAACCGCTCGGCGTACGCCTCGCGCACCGGTGCGAACTCGCGCGAGCTGGAGAACCCGCCGTGCAGGTAGACCAGCGGCTCCCCGTCGCCGTACTCGGCGTACCACGTGGGCAGGCCGCCGACGTCGATCAGCGTCATCGGCCGAACGAGTCGCGCAGCCGCGAGAAGATGCCGTGCCCGTTGCGGTTGCCGCCCGCGAGGTCGGGTTGCTCCTCACCGCGCAACGCCGCGAGCTGGCGCAGCAGCTCGGTCTGCTTGGCGTCGAGCTTGGTGGGCACGACGACGTCGACGTGCACCATCAGGTCGCCGTGACCGTCGACGCGCCCGGTGGAGCGCAGCCGCGGCATGCCCTTGCCCCGCAGGGTGCGCACGGTGCCGGCCTGGGTGCCCGGCTCCAGGTGCAGCTCCTCGACGCCGTCGAGGGTGGGCAGCGGCAGCGTGGTGCCCAGCGCCGCGGCCGTCATCGGCAGCTGCACGGTGCAGTGCAGGTCGGCGCCGTCGCGGGTGAACAGGTCGTGCGGCTCCTCCTCGACCTCCACGTAGAGGTCGCCTGCGGGGCCGCCGCCCGGGCCGACCTCGCCCTGCCCGGCCAGCCGCACCCGCATGCCGTCGGCGACGCCCGGCGGGATGCGCACGCCCACCGTGCGCCGCGAGCGCACGCGCCCGTCGCCGCCGCACTGCCGGCACGGCTCGGGGATCACCTCGCCGAAGCCGCGGCAGTTGGGGCAGGGCCGCGAGGTGACGACCTGGCCGAGGAACGAGCGCTGCACGCTCTGCACCTCGCCGCGGCCGTTGCAGATGTCGCACATCGTGGGAGCGCTGCCCGGCGCGCAGCCCGAGCCGCTGCACTCGTGGCAGAGCACGGCGGTGTCGACCGTGAGATCGCGGGTGACGCCGGTGGCGCACTCCTCGAGGGTGAGGTGCATCCGGATCAGGGCGTCGGCGCCCGGCTGCACCCGGCTGCGCGGGCCCCGGCCACGCGGACCGCCCTGGCCGCCGAAGAACGCGTCCATGATGTCGCCGAAACCGAACGCGCTGAACGGGTCGGCCGCACCGGCTGCCCCGCCGCCCCTGCCGTTGCCCAGCGGGTCGCCGCCGAGGTCGACTATGCGGCGCTTCTCCGGGTCGGACAGCACCTCGTACGCGGCGCTGACCTCGCGGAAGCGCTCCTGCGCCTCCGGGTCCGGGTTGACGTCGGGGTGCAGCTCACGCGCCAGCTTGCGGTAGGCCCGCTTGATGTCGTCTGGGCCGGCGTCTGGCGCGACGCCCAGTGTCCCGTAGTAGTCCCGTACCACGTGCGCGTTCCCCATGGTCCTTCTCGGTCAGTGAATGCTCCGGATGCGGCTCCTCGCCGCTCGTCAGCGTCCAGCCAGGATCTCACCAACGTAACGGGCCACCGCGTGCACGGCGGCGATGGAACCCGGGTAGTCCATCCTCGTGGGCCCCACGACGCCCATGCCGCCGAGCACCGTGCCCGGCCCGTAACCGATGGATACCACCGAGGTGTCGCGCATCTCCTCGGCCTCGTTCTCCTCGCCGATGCGCACGGTGACCATGCTCCGCTCCTGGGCGGACGCCAGCAGCTTGAGCACCACCACCTGCTCCTCGAGCGCCTCGAGCACCCGGCGCAGCGAGTGCGGGAAGTCGGCGGCGCTGCGGGTGAGGTTGGCGGTGCCGCCGAGGAGCAGCCGCTCCTCCGGGTGCTCGACGAGCGTCTCGATCAGCACCGTCGACACCGCGATCATGGCGTCGCGGAGGTCGGCCGGCGCGGTGTTGGGCAGCTCGGCGACGGCGGCGGACGCGGCCGCGAGCGGCCGTCCCACGAGCGCGCCGTTGACCAGCGTGCGCAGCTGCGAGACGGCGTCGTCGGAGGTGACGTCGCCGAGGTCGACGACGCGCTGGTCGACCCGGCCGCTGTCGGTGATCACGACCACCATCAGCCGGGCGGGCGTGAGTTGCACGATCTCGCAGTGGCGCACGGTGGACCTGGTGAGCGTGGGGTACTGCACCACCGCGACCTGGCGGGTGAGCTGGGCGAGCAGCCGCACGCTGCGGCGGAGGACGTCGTCGAGGTCGACCGCGCCGTCGAGGAACGCCTGCACAGCGCGGCGCTCCGCCGACGAGAGCGGCTTGACCTGCGCCAACCGGTCGACGAACAACCGGTAGCCCTTGTCGGTGGGCACCCGCCCCGCGCTCGTGTGGGGCTGGGCGATCAGGCCCTCGTCCTCCAGCACCGCCATGTCGTTGCGGACGGTGGCGCTGGAGACACCCAGGTTGTGCCGCTCGACGATCATCTTCGAGCCGACGGGCTCGTGGGTGGCGACGTAGTCGGCGACGATCGCCCGCAGGACGGCGAAGCGTCGCTCGTCGGCGTTCACGACAGCGCTCCTCCCGGCGATGTTGTGTGGACTTCCCCCAGTCTATGTGCTCTGCGCTGGTGCGAGCGGGCCCGCGGGTGCCGCGCGCCGGCGAGCCCGAACCCGGCGGGGTGAAGCGGCGGCGACACTCCCGCCAGGACGGAGCCCCACGACCGCGCGAGCGGGCCGGCGCCGTTCTGCGGGGGAGGCGCGCAGGGAGCGAGGAACGAGCGACCGAGCACCGGCGGAGCAGAACGGCGCCTCGAAGGCCCGCGAGCCCGCCGGAGCGAAGCGGAGGCAAGAGGACACTGTGGTCCGTGCTGATCCGTCGCCCCGTCCTCGACGCCATCGCAGCCGGCACGGTGACGTGTCTGTTCCGGCGCTGGGACCGGCCGCGCGTGCGGGTGGGCGGCACGCAGCGCACGGCGGTGGGCGTCCTCGAGTTCACCTCGGTCGACCCCGTCGACGAGGCCGGGCTGACCGCCGACGACGCGCGAGCGGCGGGTTTCGCCGACCTCGCCGCCCTCCAGCGGGCTCAGCGCGGGGAGGGGCAGCTCCACCGGATCGGGGTGCGGCTCGCCGGGCCCGACCCGCGCGTGGCGCTGCGGGCGAAGCGGCGGCTGTCGCAGGCCGACCGCGCCGAGATCGACGCCCGGCTGGCGCGCATGGATCGGGCCTCGGCCAACGGGCCGTGGACCGCGGCGGTGCTGGAGCTGATCGCGGAGAACCCCGGAGTGCGCGCGCCCGACCTCGCCGCGCGCATGGGCCGGGAGACGCTGCCGTTCAAGCGCGACGTCCGCAAGCTCAAGGAGCTGGGGCTGACCGAGAGCCTGGAGGTCGGCTACCGGCTGTCGCCGCGCGGACGGGCCTACCGCCGCGGCTGATAGATCTCGCTTATCGGGAGATCACGAAGTTTGCTTTGACCCGCCGCAGGTCAGACGGCGACTGTCTACAGTATGACGACCAACGTCACCGATCTCGCCGCACTGCGGGTGGGGCGGGTACGCGAGATCGCGACCGCTCGCCGTGGGCTGCGCGGCCCCCTGATCCCGATACTCCACGCGATCCAGGAGGACCTCGGCCACATCGATCAGGCGGACGTCCCGGTGATCGCGGACGTGCTCAACCTCTCCGCCGCCGAGGTGCACGGGGTCGTCACGTTCTACCGCGACTTCCGCCGCGAACGGGGCGGTCGCACCACGCTCCGGATCTGCCGGGCCGAGGCCTGCCAGGCCGTCGGGGCGGAGGCGCTCGGCGCGCACGCCCGCCGCCGCCTCGGCGTCGACTTCGGCGAGACCACCTCCGACGGAGCCGTCACCCTCGACGAGGTCTTCTGCCTCGGCAACTGCGCACTCGGCCCCGCCGTGCAGGTCGACGGCCGCCTGCACGGCCGGGTGAGCCCCGCGCGCCTCGACGCGCTGCTCGGCGAGGTGGTCCCGTGAGCCGGGTGTTCGTCCCGAGGGACTCCGCCGCCCGGTCCGTCGGCGCCGACGCGGTGGCCGAGCGGCTCGTCGCCGCCGGCGCCGAGGTGGTGCGCACGGGCTCGCGCGGCATGCTCTGGCTGGAGCCCCTCGTCGAGGTGGAGACCCCAGCCGGCCGCGTCGGCTACGGGCCGGTGGCCCCGGAGGACGTCGACGGGCTGGTGGCGGCGGGCATGCTGGAGGGCCGCGGCGAGAACCTGGGCATCGTCGAGGACCTGCCGTGGATGCGCAGGCAGCAGCGGGTGACGTTCGCCCGCGTCGGGGTCGTCGACCCGCTCTCGCCCGACGACTACGTGGCCCACGGCGGCCTGGAAGGGCTGCGAGCTGCGCTGCGGACGAGCCCGACGGCGGTGGTCGAGGCCGTCGTCGAGTCGGGGCTGCGCGGCCGTGGGGGCGCCGGCTTCCCGACCGGGATCAAGTGGCGCACGGTCCTCGGCGCGCAGGCGGACATCAAGTTCGTCTGCTGCAACGCCGACGAGGGCGACTCCGGCACGTTCGCCGACCGGATGCTCATCGAGGGCGACCCGTTCACCCTCATCGAGGGCATGACGATCGCGGCGCACGCCGTCGGTGCCGGCGAGGGCTACGTCTACCTGCGCTCGGAGTACCCGGACGCGGTCGAGACCCTGACGGCGGCGATCGAGGCCGCCCGGGCGCGCGGCTGGCTCGGCGAGCGGATCCTCGGCTCGGACCTCAACTTCGACCTGCACGTCCGGGTCGGGGCGGGTGCCTACATCTGCGGCGAGGAGACCTCGATGCTGGAGAGCCTCGAGGGCAAGCGCGGCCAGGTGCGGGCCAAGCCGCCCATCCCGGCCCTCGAAGGGCTCTTCGGCCGCCCGACCGTCGTCAACAACGTGCTCTCGCTGGCCTCGGTGCCCGCGATCCTCGCCGACGGCGCCGCGAGCTACGCCGCGCTGGGCGTCGGCCGCTCTCGTGGCACCAGCGTGTTCCAGCTCGGCGGCAACATCGCGCGCGGCGGGGTCGTCGAGACCGCGTTCGGGATCACCCTCGGCGAGCTGGTGAACGACCTCGGCGGTGGCACCGCGTCCGGCCGCCCGGCCCGCGCCGTGCAGGTGGGCGGCCCGCTCGGGGCCTACCTGCCGGTCGAGAAGTTCGACCTGCCGATGGACTACGAGGCGTTCGCCGAGGCCGGGGCGATGCTCGGGCACGGCGGGATCGTCGTCTTCGACGACACGGTCGACATGGCCTCGATGGCCCGCTTCGCCTTCTCCTTCTGCGCCGAGGAGTCGTGCGGGAAGTGCACGCCGTGCCGGGTCGGTGCGGTGCGGGGCGTCGAGACGATCGACCGGATCCGCTCGGGTCAGGAGCGCGAGAAGAACCTCGTGCTGCTCGAGGACCTGTGCGAGCTGATGACCGACGGGTCGCTCTGCGCCATGGGCGGGCTGACCCCCATGCCCGTGCGCAGCGCGGTGCGCCACTTCGGGGAGGACTTCGCGAGATGAGTTTGCTGAAGGAACCGGACTACGGCACACCGGCCCGCGAGGGCGCCGCCACCGTCGAGGTCACGATCGACGGTGTCCCGGTCACCGTTCCGCCCGGCACGTCCGTGATGCGGGCGGCCAAGCAGGCCGGCCTCGACATCCCGAAGCTGTGCGCCACCGACTCCCTGGAGGCGTTCGGCTCCTGCCGCCTGTGCGTCGTCGAGATCGACGGCGCGCGCGGCACGCCCGCCTCGTGCACCACCCCAGTCGCCCCGGGGATGGTGGTGCGCACCCAGACCGAGAAGCTGGGCAAGCTGCGCCGCGGCGTGATGGAGCTCTACATCTCCGACCACCCGCTCGACTGCCTCACCTGCTCGGCCAACGGCGACTGCGAACTGCAGGACATGGCGGGCGTCACCGGGCTGCGCGAGGTGCGCTACGGC
Organism: Pseudonocardia cypriaca; assembly: GCF_006717045.1. Classification (NCBI taxonomy): domain Bacteria; kingdom Bacillati; phylum Actinomycetota; class Actinomycetes; order Pseudonocardiales; family Pseudonocardiaceae; genus Pseudonocardia; species Pseudonocardia cypriaca. Next base: position 912,144 of record NZ_VFPH01000001.1, on the reverse strand, counting down.
TCCGGCGTGGACGCCGGGGCCAACCACATGGACGCGCCGAAGGACACCTCGAACCCCTACTTCGACTTCGACGCCTCCAAGTGCATCGCCTGCTCGCGCTGCGTCCGGGCCTGCGACGAGGTGCAGGGCACCCTCGCCCTGACGATCGAGGGCCGCGGCTTCGACTCGAAGGTCGCGGCGGGCGCCGGTGTGTCGTTCATGGAGTCCGACTGCGTCTCGTGCGGCGCCTGCGTCCAGGCCTGTCCCACGGCGACGCTGCAGGAGAAGTCGGTCATCGAGCTGGGCATGCCCACCCGCAGCGTCGTCACCACCTGCGCCTACTGCGGCGTCGGCTGCTCGTTCAAGGCCGAGCTGCGCGGTGACGAGCTGGTCCGGATGGTGCCGTACAAGGACGGTGGCGCGAACGAGGGCCACTCGTGCGTGAAGGGCCGCTTCGCGTTCGGCTACGCCTCCCACCCCGACCGGGTGCTCGCGCCGCGGATGCGCGAGTCGATCGCCGACCCGTGGCGCGAGGTGTCCTGGGAGGAGGCGATCTCGTTCACCGCGCGGCGGCTCCGGGAGATCCAGGCCGCGCACGGCACGAGCTCGATCGGGGCGATCACCTCGTCGCGCACGACGAACGAGGAGGTCTACGCGGTCCAGAAGATGGTGCGCGCGGTGTTCGGCAACAACAACGTCGACACCTGCGCCCGCGTCTGCCACTCCCCGACCGGTTACGGGCTCAAGCAGACCTTCGGCACGTCGGCCGGCACCCAGGACTTCAAGTCCGTCGCGAAGTCCGACGTGATCCTGCTGATCGGGGCCAACCCCACCGACGGGCACCCGGTCTTCGCCTCGCGCATGAAGCGCAGGCTGCGGCAGGGCGCCGAGCTGATCGTCCTCGACCCGCGGCGCATCGACCTCGTCCGGTCCCCGCACGTCGAAGCCGCCCACCACCTGCAGCTCGCCCCCGGCACCAACGTCGCGGTCGTCAACGCGATGGCGCACGTGGTGGTCACCGAGGGCCTGGTCGACCGCGAGTTCGTCGAGGCCCGCTGCGAGGGCTTCGAGGAGTGGGAGGCGTTCATCGCCGGGCCCGAGCACAGTCCGGAAGCCGTGGAGGAGATCACCGGTGTGCCCGCCGCCGAGCTGCGGGCCGCGGCGAGGCTCTACGCGACCGGTGGGAACGCCGCCATCTACTACGGCCTCGGCGTCACCGAGCACAGCCAGGGCTCCACGATGGTCATGGGCATGGCCAACCTGGCGATGGCCACCGGCAACATCGGGCGCGACGGCGTCGGAGTCAACCCGCTGCGCGGCCAGAACAACGTGCAGGGGTCCTGCGACATGGGTTCGTTCCCGCACGAGCTGCCCGGCTACCGGCACGTCTCGGAGGACGGCGCCCGGGAGATCTACGAGCAGCTGTGGGGCACGCCGATCCTCGACGAGCCGGGGCTGCGCATCCCCAACATGTTCGACTCCGCGATCGACGGGTCGTTCCGCGCGCTCTTCGTCCAGGGCGAGGACATCGCGCAGTCCGACCCGAACACCCAGCACGTGCACGCCGCCCTCGCCGCGCTCGAGCTGCTCGTCGTGCAGGACCTGTTCGAGAACGAGACCGCGAAGTTCGCGCACGTGCTGCTGCCCGGCACCTCGTTCCTGGAAAAGGACGGCACGTTCACCAACGCCGAGCGGCGCATCAACCGCGTCCGCCCGGTGATGGCGCCGAAGACCGGCAAGCACGAGTGGCAGATCGTCTGCGAGATCGCGCAGGCGATGGGCTACCCGATGCACTACGACTCGGCCGACCAGATCATGGACGAGATCGCGCTCACCACGCCGACGTTCGCCGGGGTCTCGTTCGACCACCTCGACAAGGTCGGCAGCGTGCAGTGGCCGTGCAACGAGAAGGCGCCAGAAGGCACGCCGATCATGCACGTGGACGGGTTCGTGCGCGGCAAGGGCCGGTTCGTCGAGACCACCTACGTGCCGACGCGCGAGCGGAGCACCCGGAAGTTCCCGCTGATCCTCACCACCGGCCGGATCCTGTCCCAGTACAACGTGGGCGCGCAGACCCGGCGCACGGCCAACGTGGCCTGGCACCCCGAGGACCTGCTCGAACTGCACCCGCACGACGCCGAGGTGCGCGGCATCGCCGACGGCGACATGGTCGCGCTCTCCAGCCGGGTGGGGCGCACCACGCTGCGCGCGGTGATCGCGGAACGCATGCCGGTGGGGGTCTGCTACACGACCTTCCACCACCCGGTCACCGGAGCCAACGTCGTGACCACCGAGAACTCCGACTGGGCCACCAACTGCCCGGAGTACAAGGTCACGGCGGTGCAGGTCGCGCTCGCGCCGGAACAGGCGGCCGTACGCGACGAGCTCGCCTCCCGGCCGGTCCCCGCGGCGGGTGAGTGAGCAGATGGACGGCACACCTCCCCACGTGCGGCTGGCCAACGACATCGCCGCCCAGTTCACCCACAGGCCGCTCGACGAGGCCGCCGAGGCCATCGCCGCGCACGTCCGGGCGTTCTGGGAGCCGCGGATGCGCACCGCGCTCCTGGAGCACCTCTCCGCCGGGGGCGCGGGGCTCGACCCGATCGCGCTGCGAGCGGCGGAGCTGCTCCGCCCGGCCGGTGTGCGATGACCAGCGCGGACGTGCGGCACGCTGCGACCGTGACGGGAACGCTGGCGTGGGACGCGGCGCGCGAGGTGGCCCACGCCGCCGCGGCGGCGCTGCCTGCACGCGAGGTCGACCTCGCCGACGCCGACGGGGCGGTGCTGGCGGCCCCGCTGGTCGCGGCGGCGGACCACCCGCCGGTGCCGCGATCGGCGATGGACGGCTACGCGGTGCGGGGCGCTCCGCCGTGGACCGTGGTCGGGCGCGGACTTCAGGAGAGTGGCTTTCCTGCAGTGACGGGCCCCGCGCTCCTGAGCGAGGGGGAGGCATGCGCCGTGGTGACCGGCGCCCCCCTGCCCGCAGGCGCCACCGCCGTCCTGGCCGATGAGGATGCCGTCCGGGACGGGGACCTGCTGCGCGGCGCGGCGCCACGGGGCCGGCACATCCGGCCGGCCGCCGAGGAGTGCACCGCGGGCGATGAGGTGCTGCCCGCCGGCTCCCGGGTCACGCCGGTGGCACTGGGGCTCGCGGCCGCGCTGGGCCACGACCGGCTGCTCGTGCACCCGATGCCGCGGGTCACCGCGCTGGTCACCGGCGACGAGCTGGTCCGCAGCGGACCGCCGGGGCCGGGGCGGGTGCGGGACGCGATCGGCCCGATGCTCCCCGGGCTCGTCGCACGTGCGGGCGCCCGGCTCGCCGAGCCGGTTGCGGTCCCCGACAGCAGGACCCTTCTGCGTGCCGCGCTGGCGGCGGCCACCGGGTCGGCCGACCTGGTGCTCGTCTCGGGTTCGTCGGCGGCCGGCCCGGCCGACCACCTGCGGGCGACGCTCGGCGAGCTCGGCGCCGAGCTCCTCGTCGACGGCGTGCGGTGCCGCCCCGGGCACCCGCAGGCCCTGGCCCGGGTCGGCGACACGCTGGTGGTGGGGCTGCCGGGCAACCCCCTCGCCGCGCTGGCCGCGTTCCTGACCGTCGCCGTCCCCGCGCTGGCCGGGCTGCGCGGGGAACCGCTCCCGGCGCTGATGGCGGTGCCGGTCCAGGGCGGGATCGCCCGGCACCCGGTGCACACCCGGCTCGTCCCGGTGGCCGTCGAGCCGTCCGGGGCCGTGCCGGTGGGCCGTGCGGGCTCGGCGATGTTGCGGGGCGCGGCCGCCGCCGACGCCTTCGCCGTGGTCGACCCGGGCCCGGCGGACGCGATCGCCGCCCGCCTCCTCCCCCTCGACCCGGGAGCACGCCCGTGGGCCGTCTGATCGCCCGCCGCCCCGTCCTCCGGCTCACCCCGGACGGCACGAGCCGCCGACCGGACGCCCTCGCGGTGGAGGAGCCCCTCGAACTGCGCGTCGACGGGCACGCGCTCGCCGTGACGATGCGGACACCCGGTCACGACGTCGAGCTGGCGCACGGCTTCCTGCTCACCGAAGGCGTCATCGGCAGCGTCGACGACATCCGCGACGCCCGTTACTGCGGTTCACGCGACGAGGACGGCCGCAACACCTACAACGTGCTCGACATCCGCCTCGCCGAGGGCGTACCGCCGCCCAGCACGGGGGTCGAGCGCAACTTCTACACGACGTCGTCGTGCGGGGTGTGCGGCAAGGCGTCCCTGGACGCGGTGCGGCTGCGCTCGCGGTACTCCCCCATCGACGACCCGACCCGCGTGGCACCCGCGGTGCTGGGCGCCCTCCCCGACGTACTCCGCGACCGGCAGCGCGTGTTCGACAGCACCGGCGGCCTGCACGCCGCAGGCCTGTTCACCGCGGCAGGCGAGCCGCTCGTGGTGCGCGAGGACGTCGGGCGGCACAACGCGGTCGACAAGGTGCTGGGCTGGGCCCTCATGCAGCGCCGCGTCCCGGCAGGCGGATCCGTGCTCGTCGTGTCCGGGCGCGCGTCGTTCGAGCTGGTGCAGAAGGCCGTGATGGCCGGGGTGCCGGTGCTCGCCGCCGTCTCCGCGCCGTCCTCGCTGGCCGTCGAGCTGGCCGTCGAGTGCGGCCTGACCCTCGCCGGGTTCGTCCGCGACGGGCGGATGAACGTCTACAGCCGCACCGAGCGGCTCGCTCCGGCCGCACACGCCTCGTGAGGTCGGCCTATCCGTCCTGGCGCCACCGCTCCGCGTACCGCTGGGCGCGCTCGGCCCGCTCCTCCGCGTTGGCCTCCTCGCGCACGCGCGTGGGGGTGCCTCGCGGGTAGCCCGCCTTGAGCGTGCGGTGCTCGGCCGACTCGGTCGCGTAGACCATCGAGTAGAAGAGGCCGATCAGGGCACCGCCGAGGACGGCGCAGCCCCGCACCCACGGCGGCCCCGGCAGGAGCAGGTAGATCACCAGCAGCAGCGGAGCGAGCTGCGCGACCGCGCGCACCAGGTGCCGCAGCTGCCAAGTGCTGGTGGTGACGTCGTGCAGGACCCACTCGCGGTACTCGGACGGCAGCCGTGCTCCGTAGGCGTAGGCCAGCCAGCGCAGCGGTCCCGGACGACGCAGAGCCACGATTATCACCCCAACTTTTGGTGTCCCAAGTATCGTACGCTGGGAACGTGCCTGCCGAACCGCGCCGTGACGACTCCCACGCGGGCGACCTCCTGCGCCTGGACCGCCAGGTCTGCTTCGCGCTCTCCGTGGCGGCGCGCAACGTCGTCGCGCTCTACCGGCCGCTGCTCGAACCGATGGGGCTCACCCACCCGCAGTACCTGGTGATGCTCGCGCTGTGGGAACGCTCCCCGCGCTCGCTCACCGACCTGGCCACGGTGCTGTCACTGGATCCCGGCACGCTGTCACCCCTGCTCAAGCGGCTGGAGGTGGCCGGGCTGGTGTCCCGGGAGCGGGTGCGGGGCAACGAGCGCACGCTGGCGGTGGGCCTCACCGAGCGGGGACGTGCCCTGCGCGCCGAGGCGGAGCGGATCCCGCCGGCCGTGGTGGAACGGCTCGGCATGCCGCTGGCCGACCTCGAGCGCCTGCACGCCGAGCTCAGCGCCGTGATCGCGGCCACCCGCACCGCGGTGGCGCGAACCGGGGACGGGACCGATCAGCCGGCGGACGGCCTCACGGGCACGGCGCGGTGATGTCGCCCGGCGACGGGCCGTCGACCGGCTGGGCCGCCGTGACCCGGTTGCCGCAGAACGTCCCCTGCTGGGCGTCCGAGCCGATGCGCACCGGCTCGGCCGCTGCCCCGGAGAGGGTGTTGTTCTCCAGGACGTTCCCGCCGTTGTCGTAGTCGTCCTCGTCGTCGGCCTGGATCTTCACGTTCCAGCCTGCGCTGTCGGCGATGACGTTGCCGCGCACGATGTTGCCGTGGCCGCGCAGCTCGACGTTGCTGCCGTTGAACTCGCGGGGCTCCGTGTTGCCCGAGCACTCGTTGTTCTCGAACACGTTGCCGTGCGCGTTCTCCTTGACGTCGAGGCACTCGGAGCCGAACGTCCGGATGACGTTGCCGGTGATGGTGTTGTTCGAGCTGGTGTCGTTGTCGGCCATCGGCTGCTTGTCCGAGTTCGGGCTCGTGCCGATGTAGACGCCCTCGCCGTTGTGGTAGGGGAACCGGTCGTCATCATCGTCGTCGGTCTGGCCTGCGCGCAGCCCGCAGTACTGGATCACCGAGTCGGCGATCGTGTTGCCGTTGGCGTTGTTGCGCATGCGCACGCATTCCGTGCCGGCCTCGGTGAGGAACATGTTGCGGATCGTGATGCCGGTGACGTCGCGGGACGTGTCGGCCGAGCCGACGTAGATCAGCTTGCTGTCCTTGATCTGCGGCTGGGCGCCGTTCCTGAAGGCGTCCATCGCGGCGAGGTCGGTGGGCAGCTGATCCGCGCGCAGCTGGTCCTGCCCGTCGATCGTGAACCCTTCGAGCGTGTAGTAGCTGTGGTCGATGTTCACGATGCGACCGGTGCCGTACAGCACGGCCTGGTTGCGCCCCGACGGGTCCTTGCCGTTCTCGGGACCCCGGATCGTGATCGGCGCGGCGGGGTCCCCGTCGCGCTGGGTGGTGATCTGCTCGCGGTACTCACCGGGCGCGAGGTTGATCACCGTGCCCTCCTCCGCCTCGTCCAGCGCGGCCTGGATGGTGCGCAGCGGTGCGGCCTGCGACCCGTCGTTCCCGTCGTTGCCGGCCGGGCTGACGTAGAGCTGCACCCCTTCCGCGGCGGGCTCCGGGGATGGATCCGGAGTCGATCCGCCCATCCTCGAGAAGATCACGACGATGACGATGATGACGATCGCTGCGATCGCCATCCCCGCGATCGCGATGTTCCGGCGGGTGTTGTTGATCGGGGAGTTCTGGCTCATGTGTTGTGGGATCCAGTGTGCGAGTCGGGTGAGGGCGCGCCGCCGCAGTCTCGCGACGCTTCCTTCATGTGGACGTAAAGCACAGCCGGTCGGTTCCGCCATTCCGGTGGTCGCTCGACGAACGGGGGGCTGGAGGACGTGAAGTCACACGGATGCCCCGGCCAACAGATCGTGCACCACCCGGTCGGCGAGGAGGCGGCCCTGCCTGGTGAGCACCGCCCGGCCCGCCGCCAGTGCTGCCGGGTCGAGCAGGCCGTCGGCGCCCGCTCGCCTCGCGGCGGCCGTGCCGGGCCCGTCGAGGAGGGTCAGCGGGAGACCGGCGGCGAGCCGCAGCCGCAACATCACGCGCTCGGTGTGCCGCTCGGCGTCGGTGAGCAGCTCGCGATCGGCCTCCGGCGACTCCCCCGCCGTCAGGAGGCCTGCGTAGCGGGCGGGGTGCTTGACGTTCCACCACCGCACGCCCGCGAGGTGGGAGTGGGCGCCCGGGCCGAGGCCCCACCAGTCGCCGTCCTGCCAGTAACCGGTGTTGTGCCGGCAGACGGCCTCTGGCGAGGCCGCCCAGTTCGACACCTCGTACCAGTCGAAGCCGGCGCCGGCGAGCCGGTCGTCGATCATCTCGTAGCGGGCGGCGGCCACGTCGTCATCGGGGGCGGGGAGCTCGCCACGGGCCACCCGGCGGGCGAGCGCGGTGCCGTCCTCGACGATCAGGGAGTACGCGGAGACGTGGTCGACCCCCGCGTCGAGCACGGCGTCGAGCGAGGCGCGCAGGTCGTCGTCGGTCTCGCCGGGCGTCGCGTAGATCAGGTCCAGGTTGACGTGCCCGATGCCTGCCGCGCGCGCCTCGCGGGCCGCCGCCACCGCCCGGCCCGGCGTGTGGCGCCGCTCCAGCACCCGCAGCACGTGCTGCGCCGCCGACTGCATGCCCAGCGACACCCGGGTGAACCCGGCCGCCGCCAGCCCGGCGAAGAACTCGGGTGACGTCGACTCGGGGTTGGACTCGGTGGTGACCTCGGCACCCGGCGTCAGCCCGAACGCGCCCCGGACCGCGTCGAGCACCTCGCCGAGCCGCGCGGCCCCGAGCAGCGACGGGGTACCGCCGCCCACGAACACGGTGTCGACCGGCCGCCGCCCGACCGTGCGGACGGCGAGCTCGAGCTCCTGCCGCACGGCCGCGAGCCACCCGTCCGGGGACGCGCCGGACCCGGCCAGCTCCGAGGCCGTGTAGGTGTTGAAGTCGCAGTAGCCGCACCGCGCCGCGCAGAACGGCACGTGGACGTAGATCCCGAAGGGCGGCACGGGGAACGAGTCTGCCAGGTCACCGCACGCGCTCGCCGCGGGCGAACACCGCGACCGGGTGGCACAGCACGGCGAGGTCGGCGAGCGGGTCGCCTGCGACGGCCATGACGTCGGCGTCGAAGCCCGCGGTGAGCCGGCCCTTGCGGTCGCCCACGCCGCAGACGGCCGCCGCGGTCGCCGTGCACGTCCGCAGGGCGTCGGCTGCCGGTACGCCGAGCGACGCGAGGTGCGCGACTCCGTACGGGAGCGTCGCGTGCGGCTTGACGGGGCCGATCCCCGAGTCGGTGCCCACGACGATCCGCGCGCCCTCCCGCCACAGCCGCGCGAACAGCGCGCCGAGGAGCGGGATCACGCGAACGATCTGCGGCGGCGGCGGAACGTCGGACGGCGCGACGCCACCGGTGAAGCCGACCGCGACCTGCCGCCGCACGAGCGCGTCGACGAGGTCGGCAGGCGCATCGACGCCGTCGGGGGTGCGGAACCCGCAGTGCTCGATTCCGTCGACGCCCGCGACCAGCGCGTTGCGGATCCCCTCGACCCCGTGGGAGTGGGCCGTGACGGGCAGGTCGCACCGGTGCGCCTCGTCGACGAGGGCGCGCAGCTCGTCCGGCGTGAACTGGGGCTCGAGCGGCATCGAGCCGGGCGTGAGCTCGCCCCCGCTCGCCATCACCTTGACCACGTCGACGCCCCGCTCCGCCCGCTCCCGCGCCGCGGCACGCATCCCGTCGATGCCGCTCGCCTCCCCGCCGAGGAAGTGGCAGTGCCCTCCAGGGGTGGTGACCGGCGGGCCCGCGGCGAGGATCGTGGGCAGCGGGCCGGGCACCCCGCCGCCCCGCAGCTCCAGCGCGAGGTAGCCGCGGTCCCCGAGGTCGCGCACCGTCGTCACCCCGGCCAGCAGCTGGACACGCGCGGCGGCGGCCATCGCCGCGAGCAACTCGTCGTCGTCCTGCGCGACGAGGGTGCCGACCGGATCGGTGCTCGCGTCGAACCCGAGGTGCACGTGGGTGTCGACGAGCCCGGGCAGCAGCGTGGCGCCGGGCAGGTCCACCAGCTCGGCGTCCGGCGGGACGGCGGCGCGCGGCCCGCAGGCGACCTCGCTGATCCGGCCGTCGGCCACCAGCACGAGCGGGTCCCGGACCAGCCCGCTGCCGTCGAAGAGTGCCGCCGCCCGGATCGCCGTGCGTCCCATCGCGCCTCCAGCCCTTTCGGAACCAGGTCGCAGATTCGGGATCATGCGTTTCCGGGAGCTACGTGTTCGTGCTGCCGGGCCGCTGCGCGCGCCGGGCCTCGTCCCCGCCGAACAGCGCCGAGCCGGCCCGGTGCCCCCGCCACAGCTGCGGCCGCAGGCGCTGCACGGCTTCGGCGACCTGGAGCAGCTGCCCCCGTCCGGTGCCGAGGGTCACGAGCCACCGCTGCTCCTCGCCGGGAGCCCTCAGCCGCCCGAGCGTCCAGGCCGCCTCCAGCTCCGGGTGCCGCGCGACGGCCTCCGCGTCCGCCGGGTACAGCTCCAGCCAGACCGGTACCGCCGCCATGCGGCGCGTCACCCAGGGCACCACGTCGTTCGGGGTGCCGCGCAGCTGACGGCGAAGGGCGGCCTCGTTCATCATCACGCCAACGCCCGACAGCTCCGTCCAGCCCAGGCGCACCATGACCTTCCCGCGCCCGTTCCACACGCGGATCCCCTCGTGGTCCACCACCAACCGGGCGGGCATCCGGGGGCGGCTGACCAGCACCCAGAGGTAGAGGAGCACGATCAGCAGGCCGACGGCGCCTGCGATCAGCCGCACGGCCGTTCCCTCCGGCCCGGCGACCAGCGTGGCGAGGCAGCCCGCCGCGACCAGCAGGGCGCTCACGTGACCGATCCACCGCGCGGCGGCCGTGGATCGGGGGCGGGATCTGAGATCGATCTCGTTCGGCGCCACGACGCGGAAGCGTAGGGCGGGGGACCGCCGGCACGGGGTGGTTCGGCGGAACTCGTGTGAGCCCGCTCCCAGCATGCGGACGCCGATGGATCGTGGACCGGACAAGTGGCACCCTGGCTGTCATGCACGCGCTGACCCTGCGACTCGTGGCTCGTCGCCACGTGGATCTGCGCCGGGTGAGCAGCGCTCTCTGTCGGTCTCGCTGATCTCGCGCCCCCCGACCCCCACCACCTCAGCCGAGTCCCGCCGCCGGTCCTGCGCGGCGCGGCCGTGCTGCGATCCGGAGGCTTGAGCCTTGCCCCCCACCACGCCCGTGAAACGCAAGCGCGGCGAAGGCCAGTGGAAGCTGGGCCACCGCGAGCCGCTCAACCCCAACGAGCGCACCAAGAAGGACGACGACGGCCTCAACGTCCGGGCGCGCATCGAGAACATCTACTCGAAGCGGGGGTTCGACTCGATCGACCCCGCCGACCTGCGTGGCCGGATGCGCTGGTGGGGGCTCTACACCCAGCGCCGCCCCGGGATCGACGGCGGCCGCACCGCGGCGCTGGAGCCCGAGGAGCTCGACGACCGCTACTTCATGCTGCGTGTCCGCATCGACGGTGGGGCGCTCACCACCGACCAGCTGCGGGTGGTCGGTGAGATCAGCCGGGACCACGCGCGCGACACCGCCGACATCACCGACCGGCAGAACGTCCAGTACCACTGGATCGAGATCGAGGACGTTCCGACGATCTGGCAGAAGCTCGAGTCCGTCGGCCTGATGACGACCGAGGCGTGCGGCGACACCCCGCGCGTGATCCTCGGCTCCCCGGTCGCCGGGATCGCCGCCGACGAGGAGATCGACCCCGAGCCGGCGATCCGCACCATCCTGGACCGCTACATCGGCAGCCCGGAGTTCTCCAACCTGCCCCGCAAGTTCAAGACGGCGATCTCCTGGCAGCAGGACGTCGCCCACGAGGTCAACGACGTCTCGTTCGTCGGCGTCGTGCACCCCGAGCACGGGCCTGGTTTCGACGTCTGGGTCGGCGGCGGGCTGTCCACCAACCCCAAGATCGCCCAGCGGCTCGGGACGTGGGTCCCGCTCGACGAGGTGCCCGACGTGTGGGCCGGGATCATCTCGATCTTCCGCGACTACGGCTACCGCCGGCTGCGCCACCGGGCCCGGATCAAGTTCCTCATCGCCGACTGGGGCGCCGCGGAGTTCCGCCGCGTGCTGGAGGAGGAGTACCTCGGCCGGAAGCTGGCCGACGGTCCTGCCCCCGCGATCCCCGAGCTGCCGATCGACCACGTCGGTGTGCACAAGCAGAAGGACGGCCGCAACTACGTCGGCGCCGCGCCCGCCTCCGGCCGGGTCTCCGGCTCCACGCTCGTGGCGTTGGCGAAGGCGGCCGAGACCGCGGGGTCGAGCCGGGTGCGGCTCACCGCGCAGCAGAAGGTCGTGGTGCTCGACGTCTCCGACGAGAACGTGGCCTCGCTGTCCGCCGAGCTCGGTGCGCTGGGTCTGCAGGTCGAACCGTCGCCGTGGCGGCGCTCCACGATGGCCTGCACCGGCATCGAGTTCTGCAAGCTCGCGATCGTCGAGACCAAGGAGCGGGCGATCCGCCTGGTCGAGGACCTGGAGCAGCGGCTCGCCGACGTGTCACCCGACGTGCCGATCTCCATCCACCTCAACGGCTGCCCCAACGCCTGCGCCCGCACCCAGGTGGCCGACATCGGGCTCAAGGGCCAGATCGTCACCGACGCCGAGGGCAAGCAGGTCGAGGGATTCCAGGTGCACCTCGGCGGCGGCCTCGGCCTGGACGCCGGGTTCGGTCGCAAGCTGCGCGGCCTGAAGGTCACCAGCGCCGAGCTGGGCGAGTACGTCGAGCGGGTCGTGCGCCGGTTCGTGGCGCAGCGCACCGACGGCGAGCGGTTCGCCCAGTGGGTGCTGCGGGCCGAGGAGGCCGAGCTCAAATGAGCGAGAGAGCCGTTCCGTTCTACTGCCCGTACTGCGGCGACGAGGACCTGCGCCCGTCGGAGGCATCGCACGGCGCCTGGTACTGCGCCGCCTGCCTGCGCACCTTCTCGCTGAAGATGATCGGCATCGGAGTTCCGGAGGTTTCGCGATGAGCCTGGCAACGGAAGTCGATTTGCGCGCGCTCGCCGAGCGCGGCTCGGAAGAGCTCGGACCGGACGCCACGGCGCAGCAGGTGCTCGCCTGGGCCGCCCGGACGTTCGACCGCCTGATCGTCGCATCGAACATGCAGGACGCGGTGCTCGTCGAGCTGGCGGCGAAGGCCCGCCCCGGCGTCGACGTGCTGTTCCTCGACACCGGCTACCACTTCGCCGAGACGATCGGCACCCGCGACGCCGTCGAGACCGTCTACGACGTGCGGATCGTCAACGCGACGCCCGAGCACACGGTCGCCGAGCAGGACTCGCTGCTGGGCAAGGACCTGTTCGCCCGCGACCCCAACCAGTGCTGCGCGCTGCGCAAGGTCGCACCGCTGCAGAAGACCCTCGCCGGCTACGACGCGTGGGTCACCGGCGTGCGCCGGGTGGAGGCGCCGACGCGGGCGAACACCCCGCTCGTCACCTACGACGAGAAGTTCGGCCTTGTGAAGATCAACCCGATCGCCGCGTGGACCGACGAGGAGATGGATGCCTACATCGCCGAGAACAACGTGCTGGTGAACCCGCTGGTCGCCGAGGGCTACCCGTCGATCGGCTGCGCGCCGTGCACGGCGCGGCCGGCCCCGGGCGCCGACAAGCGCTCCGGGCGCTGGGCGGGCACGGGCAAGATCGAGTGCGGGCTGCACGTCTCATGACCGCGACGCTGCCCATCGCCCCGGCGTCCGCGCTCGATGCGCTGGACGCCCTCGAGTCCGAGGCCATCCACATCTTCCGCGAGGTGGCGGGTGAGTTCGACCGGCCGGTGATCCTCTTCTCCGGCGGCAAGGACTCCACGCTGCTGGTGCACCTCGCCGTCAAGGCGTTCGCCCCCGCGCCCGTGCCGTTCCCGCTGCTGCACGTCGACACCGGGCACAACTACCCGGAGGTCATCGACTTCCGGGACCGGCTCGTCGAGCGGCTCGGCCTGCGCCTCGAGGTCGCGCACGTCCAGGACTGGATCGACGACGGCCGGCTGGTCGAGCGCCCGGACGGCACGCGCAACCCCCTGCAGACCGTCCCCCTGCTCGACACGATCAACGAGCACCGCTTCGACGCCGTGTTCGGCGGCGGGCGCCGCGACGAGGAACGTGCGCGGGCCAAGGAGCGGATCATGAGCCTGCGCGACTCGTTCGGCCGCTGGGACCCGCGCAAGCAGCGCCCCGAGCTGTGGAACCTGTACAACGGCCGGCACGCTCCCGGCGAGCACGTGCGCGTGTTCCCGATCTCCAACTGGACGGAGCTGGACGTCTGGCGCTACATCCAGCGTGAGGGCATCGAGCTGCCGTCGATCTACTACGCCCACCAGCGCGAGGTGTTCCGCCGCGACGGGATGTGGCTCGCGGAGGGGCCGTGGGGCGGTCCGCGCGGCGACGAGGCGCTGGTGAAGAAGTCGGTGCGCTACCGCACCGTCGGCGACGGCTCGTGCACCGGTGCCGTCGAGTCCACCGCCACCACGCTCGACGAGGTCATCGCCGAGGTCACGGCATCCCGACTCACCGAGCGCGGCGCCACGCGGGCCGACGACCGGCTGTCGGAGGCCGCCATGGAGGACCGGAAGCGCGAGGGCTACTTCTGATGACACGCGATCTCCTGCGCTTCGCGACGGCGGGCAGCGTCGACGACGGCAAGTCCACGCTGGTCGGGCGGCTGCTCTACGACACCAAGTCGGTGCTCGCCGACCAGATCGAGGCCGTGCAGCGGGCGTCGGTGGACAAGGGGCTCTCCACCCCTGACCTGTCATTGCTGGTCGACGGCCTGCGCGCCGAGCGCGAGCAGGGCATCACGATCGACGTCGCGTACCGCTACTTCGGCACCCCGAAGCGCGAGTTCGTGCTCGCCGACACCCCTGGCCACGTGCAGTACACCCGCAACACGGTCACCGGGGCGTCCACCGCGGAGCTGGCCGTGCTGCTCGTCGACGCCCGCAACGGCGTCGTCGAGCAGACGCGGCGGCACGCGGCCGTGCTCGCACTGCTGCGCGTGCCGCGGCTCGTGCTGGCCATCAACAAGATCGACCTGGTCGACTACGACGAGGGCGTCGCCCGCGCCATCGAGAAGGACTTCGACGAGCTGGCCCGCACGCTCGGGTTCGCCTCGGACGCGGTCGTCACGATCCCGGTCTCGGCGCTCGCCGGCGACAACGTCGTGGAACGCTCCGAGCGCACCCCCTGGTACGAGGGCCCGACGCTGCTGGGACACCTGGAGTCGGTGCCGGTCACCGGCCCAGAGGTGGCCGCCCCGTTCCGGATGCCGGTGCAGTACGTGATCCGTCCGCGCAAGGACGAGCTCCACGACTACCGCGGCTACGCGGGTCAGGTCGCCGCGGGCACCGTGGCGCCCGGCGACGAGGTCGTCGTGCTGCCCGGCGGCGCGCGCACCACGGTGGCCGCCGTCCGGACGGCCGACGGTCCGCTCGATTCCGCGGCCGCGGGTCGCAGCGTCACCGTGCTCCTGGACGACGACATCGACATCTCCCGTGGCGACGTCCTCGCCTCGGCCGCGGAGCCCCCGCGGGTCACCGACGAGCTGGACGCCACCCTCTGCTGGCTCGCCGAGAAGCCGCTGCGCCCCGGCGCCCGGCTGCTGCTCAAGCACGGCACCCGCGTCACCCAGGTGATCGTGGGCGCGGTCGGCGAGCGGCTGTCGCTGGACTCCGACGTCCCACTCTGGGAGCCGGCACCCGAGCAGCTCGGGATCAACGACATCGCGCACGCTTCGCTGCGGACGGCCGACCCGCTGCCCGTCGACGAGTACGCCGACATCCGCGCCACCGGCAGCTTCCTGCTCATCGACCCGCCCACCGGCAACACCCTCGCCGCGGGGCTGGTGGGCACGCCGCTCGCGGTGGCGCGCTAGGGCACCAGGCATGTCACCGGCACTCGTCGCCGTCGCGCACGGCAGTCGCGACCCGCGCTCGGCCGCCACGGTGGCCGCGCTGGTCGACGAGGTGCGCCGGCAGCAGCCGGGCCTGGATGTTCGGCTGTCCTTCCTGGACCTGTCCGCGCCCCGGCTGCCGGACGTCCTCGACGGCGTGGCCGCCGACGGGCACCGGCGTGCCGTGGTGGTGCCGCTCCTGCTCGGGCACGCCTTCCACGCGCGCGTCGACGTGCCGGGCGCGGTCACCCAGGCCGCGTCCCGGCTGCCCGGCCTGGACATCACGACCAGTCCGGTGCTCGGCGGGCACCGGGGTCTCTCGACGGCCGCGCTGCGCCGCCTCGCCGCGGCGGTCGCCGGCCCTCTGCACGACCCGGGACTCGGGGTGGTGCTCGCCGCGATCGGGTCCTCGCACGCACCGGCCAACGCGGCCGTCGCCGACCTCGTGGCCGGATGGACCCGCCGGTTCGGCTGGCACGGCGGCTGCGCGGCGTTCGCGACGACGACCACGCCCACCGTCTCGCAGGCGATCGCCGACCTCCGCGCGAGCGGCGCCCGCCGGGTGGCAGTCGCCCAGTGGATCCTCGCGCCAGGCCTGCTGCCCGATCGGATCGTCCGGGACGCCACCGCAGCAGGCGCGCCCGTCGCTGACGCGCTCGCGGCCGATCCGGGCGTGGTCCGCGCGGTACTCGACCGCTACGACGACACCGCCGCCGGATCCGCACGTCGGCGGGCGGCCAGCTGAGCGGCGCGCAAGCGCGTCCATGCTCTGGCCCCATCCGTGGTCCTGCTCACGCCGGCGGCTCGTCGTTTCCCGCGAGGCGGACCCGCACCAGCTGACCAGCGCGTGCCGAGCGGCTCGGACCCGGAAAAACCGCTGGCCAGAGCCCTGTGCAGAAGTACGGACAAAGACTTGCCGGAACGGGTGGAGCCCGCCGGCAGAAGTCCGGACATTTCAGCGCGATCCCGCAGCGCGGACACCTGGTTGTCCTGGTGATTCCGGGGACGCACGATGGTGTGGTGTCCCCGTCCGCGCTCCTGCCCGCCGGTTCCCGGCGGTCCGAGTCGTCGATGAGGGCCTTCCTGCACTCGGACCTCGAGCGGTTCTGGCCCTCGCGCCGGTGCCACGCGTTCGACGAGTTCTGTCTCTGAGTCTCCGCACCGCCCGCTGACGCCGTCGCGCGCCCGCGCTCGTTCGCCGCCGGTGCGCGCCGCCTGGCCCCCGACTCCAGACAGGACACCCATGCCCCGGCTCCGCCCACTCGCCGTGATCATCGCCGCCGTCACGTTGCTCGCCGCGGCGGCGTGCTCGCGCGCCGAGCCCGACCGTTCCGAAGCAGTGGCTCCCGTGGCGGGCGGCGTCGCCCAGGAGGTGCGTCTCGGGTACTTCCCGAACGTCACGCACGCCCCGGCCATCATCGCGGTCGAGCAGGGCCTCTTCACCGCCGAGCTCGGCAGCACGACGCTGACCCCGCAGACGTTCAACGCAGGTGGTGACGCGGTCAACGCGCTGCTCGGCGGTTCGCTGGACATCACCTACATCGGCTCCGGTCCGGCGATCAACGCCTTCGCGAAGTCGGAGGGCGCGGTCCGGCTCGTCGCCGGCGCAACCGAGGGCGGCGCCCAGCTCGTGGTGAAGCCCGAGATCACCAGCCCCGAGCAGCTCCGCGGCCGGACGATCGCCACCCCGCAGCTGGGCAACACGCAGGACATCGCGCTCAAGAAGTGGCTGAACGCGAACGGGCTCACCGCAGGCGACGGACCGCAGGACGTCAAGATCGCCAACCTGGACAACCCGCGCACCCTCGACGCGTTCCGCGAGGGCAGCGTCGACGGCGGCTGGCTCCCCGAGCCGTGGAGCTCACGGCTGGTGCTCGACGCCGGCGCGAGCGTGCTGCTGGACGAGCGAACCCTCTGGCCGAACGGGCAGTTCCCGACCACGGTTGTCCTGGTCCGCGCCGAGTTCCTGCAGCAGTACCCCGAGACCGTCCGCGCGGTGCTGCGGGCGCACCTGAAGGCGATCGACCTGGCCGAGAGCGACCCGGCGAAGGCGCAGACGATCGTCAACCAGGGTCTCGAGAAGCTCACCGGGAACACACTCGCCGCACCGGTGATCGAGCGGGCCTTCCAGAACATCACCCTCGCCCCGGACCCCCTGGCGTCGACGTTCCCGCAGCTCGCCGAGGACAGCGTGACCGCGGGCATCACCAAGTCGCCCACCGACCTCGCCGGCTTCGTCGACGTCGGCCCGCTCAACACGGAACTGCAGGCGGCCGGTGCACCCGCCGTGGACGCCGCCGGCCTCGACAAGCCTGGAGGCAACTCATGACCGCCATCCTCGACCGGCCCATTTCCACCGACCAACGCGTCGCGGTCGATCTGCAGGGCGTCGGCAAGGTCTTCGGCCGCGGCAGCGAGACCGTCACGGCGCTGGAAGGGGTCGACCTGCGCGTGCAGCCCGGCGAGTTCGTCGTTCTGCTCGGCGCCTCCGGCTGCGGCAAGACCACGCTGCTCAACCTCGTTGCGGGCCTGGACCAGGCGAGCGCCGGCACAGTCACCGTGACGAGCAGGCGCCCGGCCGTCATGTTCCAGGAGCCCGCCCTGCTCCCCTGGCTGGACGCAGGCCGCAACGTGGAACTCCCGCTGAGGTTGGCCGGGGCCGGCCGGAAGGCGCGCCGGGCTCGGGCCGACGAGCTGCTCGACCTCGTCCGGCTGGACGGGCTGGCTCGCAAGCGCCCGCACGAGCTCTCGGGCGGGATGCGCCAGCGGGTCGCTCTCGCCAGGGCGCTCGCGGCGACCGAGGACGGCGACGGCGGCCTCCTGCTGATGGACGAGCCGTTCGCCGCGCTCGATGCGATCACCCGCGACTTCCTGCAGGGCGAGCTGCAGCGGATCTGGCGCGCCACGGGGACCGCGGTGCTGTTCGTCACCCACGACGTCCGCGAGGCCGTGCGCCTCGGCCAGCGGGTGGTGCTGCTCTCGTCGCGCCCCGGCACGGTCGTCCGGGAGTGGAACCTCGCGGAGTCGGGCCCCGACCGCGAGCAGCTCACCGAGGAGATCACGGCGCGGCTGCGGGAGGTGATCTCGACCCATGGCCGCACCTGAGGTCCTCCCGGAGGCGCGCCCCGTCGACACGGCGGCGGTCGGCGCCGGCCTCGACGCGCTCGACACCCCGACGACCGCTCGGGAGCCGGTGCTGCGCCGGGTGCTGAGCACCGTGCTGCCGCCCCTGATCGCGCTCGCGCTCTTCTTCGGCGTGTGGCAGGCAGTCTGGGCGTCGGCGGTCTACCCGGAGTACCAGCTGCCCGCGCCGCTCGCGGTCTGGCACGAGTTCGTCGACACGGTCGTGGACGGCCGGATCTGGGACATCGTCTGGACCTCGGTGCACCGCGCCGTGCTCGGGTTCCTGGCCTCGGTGGTGATCGCCACGCCACTCGGACTCCTCGTCGCGAAGGTCCGGGTCGTGCGGGCCGCGATCGGCCCGCTGCTCGCCGGGATGCAGAGCCTCCCGTCCGTCGCGTGGGTGCCCGCCGCCGTCCTGTGGTTCGGGCTGACCGACGCCACGATCTACTTCGTGGTGCTGCTCGGGGCGATCCCGTCGATCGCGAACGGCCTGGTCGCAGGCATCGACCAGGTCCCGCCGATCCTCCCGCGGGTCGGGAAGGTCATGGGTGCGGGTCGGCTCGACTCCGCCCGTCTCATCCTGCTGCCCGCGGCTCTTCCCGGCTACCTCTCCGGGTGCAAGCAGGGCTGGGCCTTCTCCTGGCGGTCACTGATGGCCGCCGAGATCATCGCGACCTCCCCGCAGCTCGGCATCGGTCTCGGCGCCTACCTCAAGGAGGGCAGCGACTTCAACAGCATGCCCGGGGTCATCGCGGCGATCTTCCTGATCCTGCTCGTCGGCGTCGGCATCGAGCTGCTGGTGTTCCGACCGATCGAACGGCGGGTCCTGCAGGCCCGCGGGCTGGCCCTGACGTGATCGCCGCCGTGCGGCGCCGACACGTCGACCACGGGCGTGTGCACAGCTCGGGCTGTTGTCCCTGACGGACCGTCTCCCGGTGCCGCGTAGCGAGCCGGACCCTGCGTCGCAAAAGGGACAAATCCATGACCGAAACACCTCCCCCTGACGACCCGGCGGTGGGCAGCGCCCGCCGCGTCGCGCTCAACGAGGACTGGGCCGCCACCATCGTCGGCCTGCTGCTGCTCGGGCTGGTACTCACCGGCCTGCTGCCCGGCTGGCTGGTGCCGTGATGGCCGGCACGGAGGAGCGCACCACTTCGCCCGCCCGAGTCCAGGACTCCGCGGCCGTCCGGGCGCTCGCCGGCGTCGCCGTCGTGCTGGTGCTGGGCGCGGCGACCCGGTTCCTGGAGCAGACGGTTCCGGCGGCAACGGAAGGCTCGGCCTTCGGCGAGGTCGCGGCAGTCATCGAGTACCCCGTGTACGCGATCGCGCTGGGCCTGCTGGGCAACGTCGTGCTCACCCAGCTCGGGCTGCGCGATCGGCTCGCCGCCGGGTTCCGCACGGAGTTCTTCATCAAGACCGGGCTCGTGCTGCTCGGCGCCTCGATCAACATCGCGGTGATCGTGCGGGCCGCCGGACCGGCCATCGCGCAGGCCGTCGTGCTGATCAGCGTCGTCTTCGGGTTCACGTGGTGGCTCGGCGGCCGGCTCGGGCTGGACGACAAGCTGCGCGCCCTGCTGGCGTCGGCGGTCTCGATCTGCGGGGTGAGCGCGGCGATCGCCGCGGCGGGAGCGGTACAGGCGAAGCGCGAGCAGCTCGCCTACACCGCGAGCCTCGTCGTGCTCTTCGCGCTCCCGTCGATCTTCCTGCTCCCCGCCCTCGTCGACGCCTTCGGCCTCGGCCCGGCGGTGGGCGGGGCGTGGGTCGGCGGCAACATCGACACGACGGCGGCCGTCAGCGCCGCGGGCGCGATCGTCGGCGAGGAGGCGCTGCAGATCGCCACGATCGTGAAGACCACCCAGAACGCCTTGCTGGGTGTCGTCGCCGTGGCACTCACCGCCTACTTCGCGTTCCGCATCGAACGCAGCGCCGACTCCGCCCGGCCCCGCGCCCGGGAGCTGTGGGAGCGGTTCCCGAAGTTCGTGCTCGGGTTCCTCGCGGCGTCGATCATCGCGACGGTGTTCACCGATGCCGTGGGTTCGGCCGCCGCACGGCCGCTCATCTCCACCGTCAACGACCTGCGGACGACCTTCCTGATCCTCGCCTTCGTCGCGATCGGGCTGGAGTTCCGCGTCGCGCCGTTGCGTGAGGCCGGCTGGCGCCCGATCGGCGTGTTCGCGAGCGCCACCGTTGTGAACCTGGCCGTCGGTCTCGGCCTCGCGATCCTGCTCTTCTCCGGGTTCTCGGCCCCACAGCCATGACCGCGCCGGTGCTCGTCTCCCGGCGCGATCGGGACCTGCGCCGCGACGCGAGCGCGCGGTGTCGGACGAACGGCAGTCCCGTCCGTCCGACACCTCACGAGGAGACCCCAGTGCCGACCCACAGCCGCGAGTCCGTCCGCCAGTCCATCGCCGACCGCCTGTTGAACTCGCTCGAGGACCTGGTGCGCCGCCACCGGGCGCTCGGGCTGCACGCCGCGGAGGAGTCGGCCCTGCACGCCGAGCTCATCGCCGCCGAGGTCGCGCACGAGCTGGCCGTGGCGCGCAGCGCGCTGCACCGGCACCCACCGCTGCGCTGAGCCGGCCTCACCACGCGTAGGCCTCGGGCGCCGGTCCGGGACCGGGGAAGATCTCGTCGAGACGGTCGAGTTCGGCCTTGCCGAGGCGGACCTCGAGCGCGGTGAGCGAGTGCTCGAGGTGCTCGAGGGTGCGGGGTCCGACGATCGGCGCCGTCACGCCGTCCTGGTGCAGCAGCCATGCCAGGCCGACGGCGGCGGGATGGTGCCCGATCTCGTCGCAGTACGACTCGTACGCTTCGACGCGGTCCCGGACCGCGGCCAGCCGTGCCGCGGTCAGGTCGGAGCCGCTGTCGCGGCGCCGGGTCTTGCGCAGGATCCCGCCCAGGATCCCGCCGAAGAGCGGCGACCACGGGATGAACCCCAACCCGTAGTCGCGCGCGGCGGGCAGCACCTCCAGTTCGGCGGAACGCTCGGCCAGGTTGTAGAGGTGCTGCTCGCTCACCAGCCCGAGCGTGCGCCTGCGCCGGGCCGCTTCGCTCGCCTGCGCGATGTGCCAGCCCGCGAAGTTCGAGGAACCGACGTACAGCACCTTGCCCTGGGCGACGAGGGTGTCCATCGCCTGCCAGAACTCCTCCCACGGCGTGTGCCGGTCGACGTGGTGGGCCTGGTAGAGGTCGAGGTGATCGGTCTGCAGCCGGCGCAGCGTCCCCTCGACCTGCTGGCGGATGTGCCGGGCCGACAGACCGCTCGTGTTCGGCCCCTCCCCCATGGGCTCGTACACCTTGCTGGCCAGCACGATCTCGTCCCGCCGCCCGGACTTCGCGAGCCAGCGGCCGACGATCTGCTCGGTCCAGCCCTCGCCGAGCTTCCACCCGTAGATGTTGGCGGTGTCGAAGAAGTTGATGCCGCGGTCCAGCGCCCGGTCCATGATCGCGTGGCTGTCCTCTTCCGAGGTGTCCGGGCCGAAGTTCATGGTGCCGAGAACGAGCCGCGAGACCTGCAGGCCGGTCCGGCCGAGGTAGGTGTAGTGCATGCGGCCGAAGCTAAACTTGCACATCGATGTCAACGTCCAGTGATCGGGCCGTGGAGTGGGTCACATGCTGATCGGTGAGCTCGCGCGGATGACGTCGGTGAGCCCGAGGTTGCTGCGGTACTACGAGCAACAGGGCTTGCTCACGTCCACCCGGCTGCCCAACGGCTACCGCGACTACGCCGACGACGCCCCGATGATCGTCGGCCAGATCCGTGCCCTGCTCGACGCCGGCCTGCCCACCGAGGTGATCCGCGAGGTGCTCCCCTGCGCCGAAGGCAAGCCTCCTCGGTTCGACGCCTGCCCGAGCCTCTCCGCACTCCTGCAGGAGGTCCTGGAGAACATCGAGGCGCGCATGGACAAGCTCGCCCACCACCGCCAAGCCCTCACCCGGTACCTCGACGCGGCTGCCTCGGCCTCGCGCTGAGGCTCCCGGCAGCGACGTCCAGCTCCGCGGCGACCTCGCGCAGGAGCTCCAGCAGGCGCGCGGCGGCCGCGGAGGGCGCGTTCCGCGGGAGCACGGCCGCCACGCGGCGCGCCGAGCCCGCGCCGCGCAGCGGGCGCAGCACGACGTCGGGGCGCACGCCATCGGCCGCGAGCGACGCCACCACGGTGAGGCCGAGCCCGGCGGCCACGAACCCCTGCTTCGCGGTCCACTCCCGCACCCGGAACACGCGTTCCGGGGCGGGATCGGCGACGGCGAAGAGCTCGTCGGCCATGTCGGGAGTGCCCTGCACCCAGCGCTCCCCCGCCAGGTCGGCGAGGCGGACCTCGCGAGCCCCGGCCAGCCGGTGGCCCCGCGGCATCGCGACCAGCAGCGGGTCGCGCACCAGGTCGACCAGCTCGACATCGGCCGGCACGGGTTCGACCGGAACGGCGAACACGACCGCGATGTCGAGGTCACCCGTCGCGACGGCGCGGCCGAGGTCGACGCTGCCGCCCTCCCGCAGCCGCGGATCCACCTGCGGGTGGTCCGCCTCCAGCCGGGCGAGGGCGCGCGGCACCAGCGTGGCGTTGGCGGTGGGCACGGCGCCGAGCCGCAGCGGACCGGCCGTGCCGTCCCGCACGGCGGCGAGCGCAGCGGCGGCGTCGTCCATGGCCTGCAGCGCGATCTGCGCATGTCGGTGCAGCACCGCGCCGGGACCGGTGAGCCGGACACCCCGGGCGTCGCGGTGGAACAGGGCGACGCCCGCCGCCCGCTCCAGGGCGGCGATCCGGCGCGACACGGCCGACTGCGTGTAGCCGAGCCGCCCGGCCGCCGCGGTGAAGGAGCCGTGCTCCGCGACGGCCACGACCAGCCGCAGGTCGGCCCGATCCATGTCCACCGGGAATGTCACCCCTTCCGAGATGTCGCTAGTCGCATGCGTCGTCGCTGCCTACCGTAGGCGGTGTGAGTGCCCCGACCATCGGTCTGTTCCTGCACAACGCCGCGGTCCAGTCGGATCCCACGGCGGCCGCTCGCGTGGCCCGGCACGCCGAGGAGCTCGGCTACGACTCGCTCTGGGCAGGCGAGCACGTGGTGCTGCCGAGCCCGCGCGTGCCGCCGTCGCCGATGGAGCCGGGCGATCCGATCCTCGACCCGATCGTCCTGCTCGCCCACCTCGCCGCCCACACGTCGCGGGTGCGGCTGGGCACCGGGGTGATCGTGCTGCCGCAGCGCAACCCGCTGGTGCTGGCCAAGCAGCTGGCCAGCCTCGACGTGGTGTCGGGCGGGCGCCTCGTGGTCGGCGTCGGCGCTGGCTACCTGGAGCCGGAGCTGTCGGCGATCGGCGTGCCGATGGCCGAGCGCGGCTCCCGCACCGACGAGTACCTCGCGGCGATGCGCACCTTGTGGACGTCCGACGCTCCCATCCATTCCGGGAAGCACGTCCGGTTCGCCGGGGTCGACGCCCATCCGCGGCCGGTGCAGCGACCGCTCCCGGTGGTGGTCGGCGGCCGAACCGCCGCCGCCCACCGGCGCGCCGCCCGCGACGCCGACGGCTGGTACGGCTACATGCACTCGCCCGAGTCGACCGCCGAGCAGGTCACCGCCCTGCGCAAGGCCGCCGCCGAGGCCGGCCGGGATCGCCCGCTGCACATCTCGGTGACGCCGGAACGCCGGCTGGACACGGCCACGGTGCAGGCCTTCGCCGACGCGGGGGCCGACCGCCTGATCGTCGCCCCGCGCGCCGACGCGGACGGGGACGCCCTGTTGCGCTTCCTGGACCGCAACGCCCCCGGCGCCTTCCTCCCGTAGCTCCGCGACTACAGGCGCGGGTCCACCGGCTCCGACTCCAGCGCCAGCACCGCGAACACGCACTCGTGCACCCGCCACAGCGGCTCGTCGCGGGCCAGCCGCTCCAGCGCCTCGACGCCGAGTGCGTACTCGCGCAGGGCGAGGCCGCGCTTGCGGCCCAGCCCCCGCTGGCGGAGCCGGTCGAGGTGCTCGGGCGCGGTGTAGTCCGGCCCGTAGATCAGCCGCAGGTACTCCCGCCCGCGCACCTTCACCCCGGGCTGCACCAGCCCGTTCGTGCCGCGGACGAGCCCGGCGAGGGGTTTGACGACCATGCCCTCCCCGCCCCCGGCCGTGAGGTCGTCCCACCACGCCGTGGCCGCCGCCACCGACTCCTCGTCGGTGGTGTCGACGAGTGCCGTCGCGGTGCGGCGGATCAGCTCGGGATCTGCGGCGTGCAGCCGGTCGGCGAGCGCGAGGTGCCAGTCGTGCGGGCACGTGTGGAAGGCGGCGCCCTCGGCCGCGAGCACCTGGAACGGGGCGAGCTGCACGCCCGCCAGCCCGTCGGTCGGCCAGCAGTAGCGCCGGTAGGCGTCCCGGAACGCGGCGGTGGCGTCGATCCTCCTGTGGACGCGCGCCGCGAGGTCGGCCACGTCCACGCCGCGGCCCGTGGCGGCCTGCAGGGCCGTGTTGGCAGCGGCGAGACCGGCTGTCGCGGCCGCGCCGACGGCGGCGTACTGGTCCCGGATCAGCGCGCCCGCCTTCACGCTCCACGGCAGCAGCTCGGCGTCGAGCAGCAGCCAGTCGGTCGCCAGCTCCTCCCACAGGCCGGCAGCACCGATCGCGGCGCGCACGCGGGTCAGCAGGGCGTCGGTCAGCTCGGGGCCGAAGAACGGGCGGCCGGTGCGCGTCACCACCGTGCCGGGCCCGGGGAAGCGGCGCGCCCCGCCGTCGCGGCACACGAGCACCACCGCGCGGGAGCCCATGTGCTTCTCCTGGCACACGACCTGCTGCACGCCGTCGGAGCGGTAGCCGGCGAATGCTTCCGCGGGGTGCTCCAGCGTGCCGTCGCGGGTGGAGGCGGCGGTGGGCGCCATCGTCGGCGGCAGGTGGACCAGCAGGCGCGGGTCCACCGCGAACCTGCTCATGACCTCGAGCGCGGCGGCCGCCTGGTCGGCGCGCACGGTCAGCCTGCCGTGGTGCGCGGTTTCGATGATCCGCTTGCCGGTGACGTCGGCGATGTGGAGGACGTCCGGGTCACGGGTCGCGGTCGTCGGCTCGGGAACGAGCGGGCGCACCGGCTCGTACCAGACCTGCCGCGCCGGTACGTCGACGAGCTCGCGCTCCGGGTAGCGCAGCGCCGTGAGCTTGCCGCCGAACACCGCGCCGGTGTCGAGGCAGATCGTGTTGTTGACCCACTCCGCGTCCGGGGTGGGCGTGTGCCCGTACACGACGGTTGCGCCGCCGCGGTAGTCCTTCGCCCACGGCAGCCGCACCGGCAGGCCGTACTCGTCGGTCTCGCCGGTGGTGTCGCCGTAGAGCGCGAAGCTGCGCACCGCCCCGGACGCTCGGCCGTGGAAGCGCTCTGGCAGCCCGGCGTGTGCGACGACGAGGCGGCCGCCGTCGAGGACGTAGTGCGCTACGAGGCCGTCGCAGAACGCGTGGACCTGCTTGCGGAACTCCTCCGGCTCCGCGGCGAGCTGGGCGAGCGACTCGGCCAGCCCGTGGGTCACCTGGACCTGACGCCCGGCGAGCGCACGCACCAGCTTCTGCTCGTGGTTGCCGCACACGCAGAGGGCGTCGCCGTCGCCGACCATGCCCATGACCAGGCGCAGCACACCGGGCGTGTCGGGCCCGCGGTCGACGAGGTCGCCGACGAACACCGCCCGTCTGCCCTCCGGGTGGCGCGCGCCGACGGCGCGGCCGTCTCCGTCGCGGGCGATCGCGTAGCCGAGTGCGGTGAGGAGCTCCTCCAGCTCGGCGCGGCAGCCGTGGACGTCACCGACCAGGTCGAACGGACCGGTCTCGCCGCGCCGGTCGTTCAGCAGCGGCTCGACCTCGATCGTGGCGGCGTCGACCTCCTCCACCGAGCGCAGCACGTGCACGCGGCGGAAGCCCTCCTTCCCGAGCGAGCGCAGCGATCGGTGCAGGTCGCCGCGGTGGCGGCGCACGACGTGCGATCCGAAGTCGCGGTCCGGGCGGGCCGCGTTGCGCTCGTGGCACACCGACTCCGGCACGTCGAGCACGATCGCCACCGGCAGCACGTGGTGCTCGCGGGCGAGCGCGACGAGCGGGGCCCGGTCCTCCCGCTTGACGCTGGTGGCGTCGACGACCGTGACCCGGCCGCCCTCCAGCCGCTTGCCCGCGACGAAGCGGAGGGCCTCGAACGCCGGCGTCGTGGCCGACTGGTCGTTCTCGTCGTCGGCGACCATGCCGCGGAAGGCGTCGCTGGACAGCACGGCGGTGGCCGGGAAGTGCCGGCGCGCGAACGTCGACTTGCCGGAGCCGGACGCGCCGACGAGCACGACCAGCGCCATGTCCGGGATGCGGAGAACGCTCATGACGCCGCCTCCCTCTCGAACACGGCCATCTGGGTCGGCGGGCCGACCTCCGGATCGTCCGGGCCGACCGGCAGGAACCGCACGCCGTAGCCGTGCCTGCTCGCCGCCGCGGTGGCCCACGTGCGGAACTGCGCGCGCGTCCACTCGAAGCGGTGGTCGGCGTGCCGGAACCGGCCGGGCTCCAGCGTCTCGAACCGCACGTTGTGCTCGACGTTCGGCGTGGTGACGACGAGCGTCCTCGGCCGCGCCACGCCGAGGACCGCGTGCTCAAGCGCCGGCAGCCGCACCTCGTCGACGTGCTCGATCACCTCCATGAGCACCGCCGCGTCGTAGCCGGCGAGGGAGGCGTCGGCGTAGGTCAGCGCCGACTGCCGCAGCGCGACCCGCTCCCGCTGCCGCTCCGGCAACCGGTCCAGCCGCAACCGCCGGGCCGCGACCTCCAGCGCGCCAGCCGAGACGTCCACGCCCAGGATCTCGGTGAACTGCGAGTCCGCAAGCAGGTCGCGCAGCAGGGCCCCGCCGCCACAGCCGAGGTCGAGGACCCGCCGCGCCCCGGATGCCCTCAGCACGGCGAGCACGCTCCCCCGCCGCTGGACGGCCAGCGGTACGGGCTTCTCGGGGACGTCAGCATGGCCACCTTCATGACCCGTCGTGTCCTGAAGGTGGCCATGCTGACACTCCGGCTCGACGACCGGGGCCTCCAGCGCGTTGTCCAGCGCCGTGACCTCGACCTCGTCCGCCTCGGCAAGGCGCTCCAGTGCCGTCCGGACGTAGGCACCGCGGTGCGCCAGGTAGCGCCTCGTGATCAGCTCCCGCTCCGCGTGGGCGGCCAGCCACTCCCCGCCCGCGCGCAGGAGCTTGTCGACCTCGTCGGCGTCCACCCAGTAGTGCTTGGCGCCGTCGAGCACGGGCAGGAGGACGTAGAGGTGGGTGAGCGCGTCGGCGAGGCGCAGCCGCCCGGTGAGCGTGGTGTCGAGGTAGCGCGAGTCGCCCCATTCCGGGATCTGGGGGTCGAGCGGCACCGGTGTGGCGTCGACCTGCCAGCCGAGCGGTGCGAAGAGCCGCTCGACGAGCTCGGCACCGCCGCTGCACGGCAGGGTCGGGATGTGCACGGTCAGCGGGATCGCCCGCGACGGCAGCTCCGGCCGGGCGGCGCAGCGGCCCTTCATCGCGGATGAGAACACCCCGGCGAGCGCCACCGCGAGCATCGACCCGGCGGCGTAGGGCCGGTCGTTGACGTACTGCCCGAGCGTCGACGCGTCCGACCTGCCGCGGACCAGGGCGATCGGGTCGACCTCGAGCAGCAGCGCCGCCGTGCACAGCTCCGGCTCGGCGCGCGGGTAGAAGACGTGCGCCCGCCCGGCGGTCACGGGGAACGTCTGCGCCCGGTCGGGATGCTTGTGCAGCAGGAAGCCCAGATCGGTTGCCGGTTCCGCCGTGGTGGTCAAGGTCAGGAGCACAGGGCGGAGTCTGCCGGACAGCGCCCGCGGGCTCGCCGGCATTTCCGCGCCGCGCCGCGCCGCCCGACGCGCCGACGATGAAGATCCTCTTTCGGGTGAATCGTGACTCCTTCCGGCGCGGCTCGTTGCACCCCGTGCGGGCGTCGGTGGCTGGGCCAACCGGCCGAGGGAACGTCGATCGGGTGGAGATGACGGTGCGCAGTGCCACGCTGGTCCGTACAGCCTTGGCCGGTGCGGTCGTATGCCTGATCGCCGTCGGCGTCACGGCGCCGGCGCTCGCCGGGGGCGGCGACGGCGAGGGGAGCTGCGCCGGCGTCGGCCCGGTCGACGTCCTGCTGCAAGGCCGGGCCTGCACGGAGGAGGAGCCGGCCGAGAGGGCGGCTCCGGGGAGCCTGCTCAACCCGCAGTTCCCGGACTTCCCCGACTTCCCCGGCCTCGATGACGAGGACGACCAGGACGACGAGTCGGACGACGCCTCCGACGAGGACCCCGACGAGCGGGACTCCGATTCGGAGGACTCGGCCTCTTCGGAGGATCGCGAGGACGGCGACGACGACGCCGCGGAGGGCGCAGCGGCCGCCGGCACGGGCTCCGACGGGGGTTCCGACGACGAGACGAGCGACGCCGCCGGTGGTGAGACGGCCGGCGAGGAGGCCGCGCCTGCCGCTCCCGCCCCCGCCGCGCGCGCCCGGAAGGCCCCGGCCGCGGAGTCCGGGGCCGACGCCGCCGTCGGTGCCGCCGTGCTGCCCGGTGTCGGCAGCGCGGTCGACCGCGAGAAGTCGCCCGGCCTCGACTGGACCGGGGCCTTGACGCCGCGTCGCCCCGCCGCGCCGCAGGAGCCGCCGCTTCCCGGGCCCGCTCACAACGCCCCGTCCCTGCCGCCGGTCCCCCCGGCACCGCCTGCCGCACCCGAGCACACCGCCGACCTGGCCGCCGTCGCGTTCGCCACCTCGTTCCCCTCGCCGATCGAGGCGCGCTGGAACCCGGGTGCGGTCCTGCCGAGCCTGGTGCTGACGCTGCTGCTGCTCGCCGCGCTCGCCCTGCCCGTCGGCCGGCTCAACCGCGCCGCCGCGGAGCAGCCCGACCGCATCGAGGCCATGCTGGCGCGCCTGCGGGTCCCGCCGGGCGCTGCAGGTTCGGCACCGGGCGTGTTCCTCACCGCCGTCGCGATCACCGCGGTGGCCGGCGCGGTGATGCTCGGGTTCCTCACCCCCGAGTTCCCGTTCGACAACTCGGCGCCGGCCATGCTGGCCGGGCTCGCCGTCGCGTTCGTCCTCGTGACGGCGGCGCAGCAGGGCACGCAGCTGCTGTACGTGGCGCGCTGGTGGGGTGTGCGCTGCCACGTGGGTCCGGTTCCCGGGTTCCTGCTGCTCGGCGCGGTCGGCCTCGTGCTCTCACGCGCGATGGGGCTGGAGCCCGGGCTCGTCCTGGGCACTCTGGTGGCCTTCCGCAGCGCCCGGCCCCTGCGCACGGACGAGGAGGGTCCGGCCGTCGCGCTCGCCGCCACGGCGCTGACGGCCCTCGGCGGCGCGGCGTGGATCGTGCGCGAGCCGCTCGTCGCCGCGGCGGGCGCGCCGGGGACGTTCCTGGCGGA
The DNA here is from genome assembly GCF_006717045.1 of Pseudonocardia cypriaca. Taxonomy (NCBI): domain Bacteria; kingdom Bacillati; phylum Actinomycetota; class Actinomycetes; order Pseudonocardiales; family Pseudonocardiaceae; genus Pseudonocardia; species Pseudonocardia cypriaca. The sequence continues at coordinate 882,536 of NZ_VFPH01000001.1, read as the reverse complement.
CGTCGTCGCCACCGCGCTCACGGCCACCGCGGTCAGTGCAGCGGCGAACCTGCTGTTCGCGCTCGTACCGCTTTCGTTCCTGCCCGGAGCCGCGCTGCTGCGCTGGTCACCGGCGCTGTGGGCGCTCTTCGCGTGCACCGGCGGCTTCGCGTTCGTGCACCTCGCGGTGCGGCCGGCGGCCGACGCCCTCGCCGGGCGCGCGGGAGCGCTCGCCGTGCTGCTCGGCGTCTACCTCGTCGTGGCCGCGGGGCTCTGGACCTGGCTGCGGTTCGGGGCCGGCTGGTCCGTCCCGCAGCTCAGCCGCGCATCGCGGCAGAACGGGTAGCGGCGAAGGCGCGGCGGGAGGTCCCGCCGGGGACCCCGCCGACCGCCCAGTCGTCGGGCTGCACGGGGACGATCTCGCCGTGCACCAGCCTGCGATCGACGCCGAGCACGTCGACGATCAGGTCGGTGAGCGCACCAAGCAACCTGCGCCGCAGCTCGGCGGGCCGGTCGGTGAACACGACGGCGGTGAAGTACGGGGCCGAGCGCCCGTCCGCGGGGATGCCGCCGTTGGCCCACAGCTCGGGGCGGTGCAGCGCGAGGTGGGCCCGCACCCGGTCCAGGGGCACCTCGGTGACCTCGGCGTAGCGGGTGCTCAGCGCGACGAGCAGCTCCGCGTGCTGGGCGGAGGTGTGCAGCCCCTCGACGAGGTGGACTTCCAGGACCGGCATGCGCACACCGTAAGGAGCGGCCCGGGGGCCGAACAAGATCCGTGATGTTGCGATTCAGGCAGGCGGCGCGTCGACGATGGTGGACTGCTGCCGCTCCCAGGCGAGGAAGCGTTCGGTCTCGGCGAGGAACGCACCGCCGAGCCACAGCGCGATCACGCCGTCGTCGGCGAGACCGACCAGCGGGAGGAACGCCTCCGGCAGCAGGTCGATCGGTGAGACCAGGTAGGCCAACGCGAGCCCGATCAGCCCGAGCCGGGCACGGGACAACGCCGGGTACCGGCCCGTGACGGCGCCTCGCAGCATCCGCGGAAGGGCGCGGAGCCGCTCGGACGCGCTCGGCGCCCCGGGACGGCTCGACTGCGCCACTGCACGCCACAGAGCGGTGAATGCCGCGATCCGGCGCGGCTTGCTGATCGCCACGACTGGATCAACGCGGTAGAACCGCACGAAGTTCCAGATGGGGTGACCGACCGTGCCCGGGCGGCCACGGTCTACTGTCGGGCCGGAGCACCACGACGCATCTCGGGGGAACATCCGATGGGCCGCATGTCGCGCGCGGGAGCCTCGGCCGCCCTCGTCGTCACGCTGGGCGGGGTACTGCTCGGCTGCGGCGGCCGTTCGGTGGCCGACTCCGACGCCCCCGACCCCACGCGCAGGTCCGCCGCGCCTGCGAACCCGTTCTGCGCCGCCGCCCAGGCCAACCTCAAGGCGATCCGCCCGCTCAACGGGCTCATGGCCCAGGGCCAGGTGCCGCGCGACGAGCTGACCGACACCGTGGCCGCCGTCCGCAGGGCGGGACAGGACATGGTGTTCGCCGCGCCCGCCGACATCCGCGCGGACGTCGAGCGCACCGTGCAGGCGCTCGAGTTGCAGCTGGACGTGCTGGTGGCGAACGGGGGCGACCAGACGGCGCTCTCCCGCGACACCGAGCTCGTGAACCGGCTCAACTCCCCCGAGTTCGCCGGGGCGGGCGAACGGGTGCGCGCCTACGTCGAGCGCAACTGCGCGACGGGCGCGCCCAGCACCCGTCGCTAGCGTCCGATCGCGCGGCGGTTGCGCCCCTTCACCGCGGTGTAGGCGGCGGCGCCGACGAACACGACGGCGCCGATCACGAGCGCCCACGTGAGGAACTTGAAGAGCGCTCCGAGCACTGTGAACGCGAGCCACACGAGCAGCACGCCCCCGAGAACCTTCAGCCACATCGGCCCAGCCTCCTCGCCTCACCCGTTCGACGCCTGAGGCGTCCCCGAAGTTCCCGGACGAAGATGGGGTTGCATCGACGACTACGCGATATATCGTGATGGCACACGAGCCAGTCAGGCTCACCACGAACAGGAGATAGACATGAACGAGCAGAACACCCCATGGCCCGGACCCGCGTTCGGGTTCCGCGGCAGGCGCGGCGGACCGCGCCGTGGTCCGTTCCGTCCGGACGGGCCGCCCGCGCCGCCGTTCGCCGGCCCCGCCGAGGACGAGGAGGCGCTGCGGGGGCACCGGCACCGCCGGCACCCCTTCGGCCCCGGCTTCGGCCCACCCTTCGGCCCCGGGATGCGGGGCTTCCCCGGCCCGCGCGGCCGCCGCGGCCGCCGGACGTCGCGCGGCGACATCCGCACGGCCGTGCTCGCGCTGGTCGCGGAGCAGCCGCGGCACGGGTACGAGATCATCCAGGAGATCGCCGACCGCACCGGCGGCGCGTGGCGGCCGAGCCCCGGCTCGGTCTACCCCACGCTCTCGCAGCTCGAGGACGAGGGCCTGGTCCGCGTCGAGCAGGCCGAAGGCCGCCGCGTCGTCCACCTCACCGAGGAGGGCAGCCGGTACGTCGACGAGCACCGCGAGGAGCTGGACGCCGTATGGGCGTCAGTCGGCCGTGACGCCGACGACGAGAGCGCCGTGGAGCTGTGGGAGCAGCTGGGTCAGCTGCACGCAGCCGCGGCACAGGTGATGTCGGCCGGCACGCCGGAGCAGATCGCGTCGGCGACCACCACCATCACCGAGGCCCGCAAGGCGATCTACCGCCTGCTGGCCGAGTAAAAGGGGGGCCGTGAGCGGATACGGGTGCCGGAGCACTCGTATCCGCTCACGGGTTACGCGCGGACCGCGGGCATCCCCGGGACGAAGTCGGGGTCGATCTGGGCAGCCAGGTCGGCCCCGATCGCTCGGTTTCCCCAGGCAGCGGCGTTGCGCAGGTGGAACTCCACGGTGCCGCGGTGGTAGGCGTCCCAGTCGCGCTCGCGCGCGTCGAGTGCGGCGAGCACGGCGTCGAGCACGGCCAGGTTCTCGGGCTCGAGTGCGCCGACCGGGGCCACGGCCCCGCGCTCGGCGGCCCGCACCCACGCGGACTGGCCGAACCATCCGAGCAGCGCGTCGCCGACCTGGTCCCGCAGGTACCGGACGTCCTCGGCGTCGGTCACCTTGTTGCCGAGCACGCGCAGCTCCACGCCGTGGCCGCGGGCGTGCTCGGCGTACTGCTGGTAGACGCCGATCCCGCGCCGGGTCGGTTCGCTGACGAGCACGGTGAGGTCGAACCGCGTGAACAGGCCCGACGCGAACGCGTCGGCTCCCGCGGTCATGTCGACCACCACGTACTCGCCGGGGCCGTCGACGAGGTGGTTGAGGTAGAGCTCCACCGCACCGGTCTTCGAGTGGTAGCACGAGACGCCGATGTCGGCCTCGTCGAACTCCCCGGTCACGAGGTGGCGCACGCCGCCCGCGACGGCGGAGTGGCGCACCAGCAGCTCACCTTCGGGGTCGAGGTCGAGCAGGCGCGAGCCGCGCCCGGGGGGCGTCGTCTTGATCATCGACTCGGCGCTCGCGATGCGCGGGTTGGTGCCGCGCAGGTGCTCCTTGAGCCACGGCAGGTCCGAGCCGAGCGCGCGCGGCGGTGGGCCGTCGTGCCCGAGTGCCTGGCCGAGGTGCTGGTTGATGTCCGCGTCGATCGCGAGAACCGGTTTACCCAGCTCGGCCAGGTAGCGGCTGAACACCGCCGCCGAGGTCGTCTTCCCGCTGCCACCCTTGCCGACGAACGCGATTCGCACGCCGCCTCCTCCCGCAACTGCCGAACCCGGAGCGCAGATGATAATCATTGCCACGTATGGGTGACGGGAACGGGTACCGGTCCTCGGCCATCACCGGCTGCACGGGACCCTCGAAGGGCTCGGCCATTGGTGGATGACGCAGGATCCCGGCCGGGGCGCCCGCGTTCTCACCGGCTTCTGGGCGTCCCTGGACCACGGGTGACGGCGGACCCGCGCGGCGGCGCAGAGCCCGGAGGTCCGTCGGGCACGTCCTGCCGCTCGGGGGTGGCGCGCCGTGCCGCCAACGCCTTGCGCAGGGGCGGGACCACCACGCCCTCGCTCGCCATCTTGTTCCGGGCCCGCCTGCGCGCCACCAGGACGCCGCCGAGGCCGAGCGCCCACACCGCGTACTGCACCGTCCACGCCACGCGGAACGCCTCCGGCGTGTAGCCGCCGGGGCCGGCGAGCCCGAGCACCACGCCGACGGCGAGCGAGACGGTGAGCGTCGCGCTGAACCCGGCCATGTTGATGATCCCGACCGCGGCCCCCTGGCGGTGTCCGGGGTTGAACGTGCGCGCGTAGTCGAAGCCGATCATGGATGTCGGCCCGCCGAGTGCCAGCACGACCACGAGCAGCGCGATCAGCCAGCGCGGCGCGGGCGGCGGGACGGCGAGCACTGCCGTCCACACGGCGACCGTCACGGCGATCACGGCGATGACGAGCCACGAACGGCGGAACGGGTGCCGCGCGGTGAACTCGCCGAAGAGCGGCCCGGCGACGATCCCGGCCAGCACCAGCAGCGTGAGCATCGCGCTCGCGGCGCCCGTCGAGAACCCCTGGCCTGCCACCAGGTAGGGCACACCCCACATCAGTGCGAACACCTGGCCGGAGAACTGGGTGCCCAGGTGCGTCCAGAAGCCCAGGCGGGTGCCGGGCTCGCGCCACGAGCAGACGAGGCCGTGCAGTACCTCGCGCGTCGCAGGCGCTGGAGGTGGGGCAGGCGCGCCCGGCGGTCGGTCGCGCACGACCGCGAACGCCGCGAGCCCCACCGCCACGCCGAGCGCCGCGGCCGAGACGAACGCCGGCGTCCAGCCCGGACCGTGCAGCACCGCCGCGAGCGGTACGGCGGACAGCACCTGACCGAGCTGCCCGATCAGGCCGGTGAGCTGGGTCATCAGCGGCACCCGGCGCGGCGGGAACCAGCTCGTGACGACCGAGAGGACGCTGATGAAGGTCAGCGCGTCGCCCGCCCCGACCAGCACCCGCGCGAGGATCGCGAGCGGGAGGTCGGCGGCGACGGCCAGCACGAGCTGGCCCGCGGCCATCGTGAGCGCACCGAGGACGATCAATTTGCGGGCGCCGAAACGGTCGAGCAGCACGCCGACCGGGATCTGCAGGATCGCGTAGACCAGCAGCTGCAGCACCACGAACCCGGCGAGCATGGCAGGTGCCGCGTGGAACCGCGCCGCGGCGTCGAGACCCGCCACGCCGAAGGAGGTGCGGTGCATCACCCCCACCAGGTAGGCGGCCAGACCGATCGACCAGACGACCCAGAGGCGATGATGCAGCTTCATCTCGGCTCCATGGTGCCCCCGCGGGCGTGGAAACGGGATGGTGTGCGGGCAGACTCACGTTGCACCCGGAGAGATGTGCGACGGGCGGGGCCGGCGGCTCCGTCGAGAGGCGGAGGTGTGATGGTCGTGCTGGATCCAGCCGGTCTTTATGAGGTGGCGCCAGATGCGCCGCAGCTGGACGAACCCGTGCTGCTCGTGGCGCTGGACGGGTTCGTGGACGCGGGCAACGCGGCCCGGCTGGCGGTGGACGCCCTGCGGGAGGGCCGCGAGCCGCGCACGTTGGTCCGCTTCGACGTCGACCAGCTCGTCGACTACCGCTCACGACGCCCGCCGCTGCGGTTCGAGACCGACCGCTGGGCGGCCTACAGCCGTCCCGAACTGGACGTCGTGGCGCTCACCGACACCGGCGACACCAGCTACCTGCTGCTGAGCGGCCCCGAGCCGGACATGCAGTGGGAGCGGTTCTGCGCCGCCGTCGAGCAGGTCGTGCGGAGGCTCGGGGTGCGGTTGGTGATCAACCTCACTGCGATCCCGATGGCGGTGCCGCACACCCGGCCGATCGGCGTCACGGTGCACGGCACGCGCCCCGAGCTGACCGAGGGCCACGAGGCCTGGTTCGCCACCGCGCACGTGCCGGGCAGTGCGGTCGGACTGATGGAGTTCCGGCTCGGCGAGGCCGGGCTGGACGCCATGGGCTTCGCCGTGCACGTGCCGCACTACCTGGCGCGCGCCGAGTACCCGCAGGCCGCGCGGGTGCTGCTGGACCACGTCGGGCTCGCCGCGGGGCTGTACCTGCCCACCGAGACCGTCACGAAGGCCGCGGAGCGCACCGAGGCCGAGATCGCCGAGCAGGTGGCGGGCTCGGACGAGGTGCGCCAGGTCGTCGAGGCGCTCGAGCAGCAGTACGACATGGTCGCCTCCGGCAGTGCGGAGCGTTCCAGCATGGGCCTGTCGGGCGAGCTGCCCAGCGCCGACGAGCTCGCGGCCGAGGTGGAGCGCTTCCTGCGCGGGGAGGACGACGACAGCTCCTGAGCGTCACCGGCGGTTGTGGACGTCCTCGCCGGTGTGTCCGCGATCATGGAGGCCCTCATCGCCGCAGATGGTGCGGGTAACGAGGTGGTCGCCATTCGGCTTCACGAGTTGCGGGCGAGGCCCGGCGGACCGAGGGTGACCGCACGCGTGACTCGTGGAAGGGGGCAGGCTCCGGCCCAGGCCGGAGCCGTACGGCATGACCATTCACAAGGAAGACAACACGGCAGATACCCCACTACCCGATCCGGCGGCACCGATAACCACTGCCGAGCAGCGTCAGCCGGTCGACTGGTGGATCTTCGGGATCGCCGCCGGCCTCGTCGTCGCGTTCATCGTCTGGGGCATCGCCTCCGTGGAGACCCTGAGCGCGGTCTCCTCTGCGGTGCTGGCCGGCGTCATGAACGCGGGTGGCTGGGCGTTCGTCCTGGTGGCGAGTGGGTTCGTGGTGTTCGCGCTGTGGGTCGCGTTCAGCAGCCGCGGCAAGATCCCGCTCGGACGCGACGACGAAGGACCGGAGTTCCGCACGGTCTCCTGGGTCGCCATGATGTTCAGCGCCGGCATGGGGATCGGCCTGATGTTCTACGGTGTCGGCGAACCGCTCTCGCACTTCACCAGCCCGCCCCCCGGCACGGTGGCGGCCGGTTCGCCGGAGGCCCTCGACGTCGCGATGGCCACCACGCTCTTCCACTGGACGCTGCACCCGTGGGCGATCTACGCCGTCGTCGGGCTGGCGATCGCCTACAGCACGTTCCGCCGCGGGCGCCGGTCGCTGATCAGCTCGGCGTTCGCCCCGCTGCTCGGGGAGCGCCACACCGAGGGGGCGTTCGGCAAGTTCGTCGACATCCTCGCGATCTTCGCCACCCTGTTCGGCTCGGCGGCGTCGCTCGGGCTCGGCACGCTGCAGATCGGCGCCGGGCTCCAGGCCAATGGTTTGCCCGAGCCGGGAATCGGCCTGCTGATCGGCATCATCGCCGTGCTCACGCTCGCGTTCGTCGCCTCCGCGGTGTCCGGCGTGGCCAAGGGCATCCAGTGGTTGTCGAACATCAACATGGTGCTGGCCGGGATCCTGGCGCTCGTCGTGTTCGTCGCAGGCCCCACGATCCTCATCCTCAACCTCATCCCCACCGCCATCGGCGACTACTTCGGCAACATGGCTCAGATGGCCGCCCGCACGGCAGCCACCGGCGGCGACGCCACCGCCGAGTGGCTGTCCGGGTGGACGGTCTTCTACTGGGCCTGGTGGATCTCCTGGACGCCGTTCGTCGGGATGTTCATCGCCCGGATCAGCCGCGGCCGCACGATCAAGCAGTTCGTCGTCGGCGTGTTGCTCATCCCGAGCATGGTGAGCCTGATCTGGTTCGCGGTCTTCGGTGGCGCCGCGATCGACCTGCAACGCAGCGGCACCGACCTCGCGTCCGCCAGCGTCGAGGGACAGCTGTTCGGGTTGCTGCACTCATTGCCGCTGGGCGGGCTGCTCAGCGTGGTCGCGATGACGCTCACCGCGATCTTCTTCGTCTCCGGGGCCGACGCGGCCTCCGTGGTCACCGGCATGCTGTCGCAGCACGGCACGATCCGGCCCACCCGCTGGGTGGTGGTGTTCTGGGGCGTGGTGATGGGCGCGATCGCCGCGATCATGCTCGCCATCGGGTCCATCCAAGCCGGCGAGGGGGAGGAGGACACGGCTCTCACCGGGATCCAACAGATCACGATCATCTCGGCGGCCCCGTTCGCGCTGGTCATGGTCGCGCTGTGCATCGGTCTCGCGAAGGACCTGCACAGCGACCCGCTGATGCGCCGCGACCGGCGCGCGACCGCGGCCGTCGAGCAGGCGGTCGACCACGGCACCAAGACCTACGGCGACGAGTTCGTCGTGGCCGTGAAGCCGCACCCGGACACCGCGCGCAACGGGAGCCCGGCGCGCACGGAGACGACCGAGGAGACCTAGTGCCCCGCTAGGCCGTCTCCAGCACCACCTTCCCGGTCACCCGCCGCTCGTCGATGATCGCGAGCGCATCGGCGGCGCGGTCGAGCGGGAGGGTGGTGCCGATCACCGGGTCGAGCGCGCCGGAGCGCAGGTGGGGCTCCAGCTCGGCCCACTGCTCCTGCAGGTAACCCGGGCGCGCGGTGGCATAGGCACCCCATCCGACGCCCACGACGTCGATGTTGTTCAGCAGGAGCCGGTTCACCTTCACCGTGGGGATCTCGCCCGCGGTGAAACCGACGACGAGCAGCCTGCCCTCCGGGGCGAGGCAGCGCAGCGAGTCGGTGAAGCGGTCGCCGCCCACCGGGTCCACCACGAGGTCGACGCCCGCGCCGCCCGTCAACCCGCGAACGGTGTCCTTGAACCCGTCGGCGAGCACCGCCTCGTGTGCGCCGGCGGCCCGCGCCACCTCGGCCTTCTCCTCGGTCGACACCACGGCGACCACCCGGGCGCCGAGCGCAGCGGCGAGCTGCGTCACCGCCGTGCCCACCCCGCCCGCGGCACCTTGTACCAGCACGGTCTGGCCGGAGCGCAGGTGCCCGCGCACGAGCAGCGCGAAGTGGGCGGTGAGGTAGTTCATCGGCAGGCACGCGCCTGCGGGGAAGCCGATCTCGTCGGGCAGGGGCAGCACGCCGTCCGCCGGCGCGGCGACCACCTCGGCGAACGCGCCGGTCGAGGTGAACGCGGCCACCCGGTCGCCGGGCTGCAGCGGGGAACCCTCCGGCGCCTCGCGCACGACGCCCGCCACCTCGGAGCCGAGCGTGAACGGCAGGTCCGGCTTGTACTGGTAGAGCCCCTTGGTCTGCAGGACGTCGGGGAAGTTGACCCCGACCGCCTTCACGTCCACGAGCACCTGGTCGGGCTGCCGGCGCGGTTCCGGCACCTCCCGCACCTCGACCGCCGACGGCCCGTCCAACCGCAACACCTGAACCGCGCGCACCCGATGACCCCTTCGTCGACCGTCCTCGCCGGGACAGTAGCCGTCAGGGACTCCCCTCGACCGGGTCGCAGGCGGGCCGGAGCGTGCTGGATCCACCGGACGGCCGGCAGACACCGGTCCTGGAGCATGGGGGCATGGCGATCAAAGGCGTGCTCTTCGACTTCTCCGGGACCCTCTTCCGCATCGAGAGCGCGCAGCGCTGGCTCACCGCAGTCCTCGAGGAGACCGGCACCGCCCTTGCGCCCTCCGAGGTCACCCGGCTCGCGCAGCAGCTCGAGCGCGCGGGCGCCCTCCCGGGAGGTGCACCCCCGCATGCCGTGCCCGCGCACCTCGCGGACCTCTGGGCCACCCGCGACGAGAGCACCGAGCGGCACCGCGGCGCCTACACCGGTCTGGCCCGGCAGGTGCAGCTCCCGGACCCCCACCTGTACGACAGGCTCTACGACCGCCACATGTCCCCTGCGGCGTGGCGCCCCTACCCCGACGCCGCGGCCGTGCTGGAGGCGCTGCAGCGGCAGGGGGTCCGGATCGGCGTGATCAGCAACATCGGCTGGGACCTGCGGCCGGTGTTCCGGGCCCACGGGCTCGACGCCGCCGTGGACGCGTACGTCCTGTCCTACGAGCACGGCATCCAGAAGCCGGACCCGCAGCTGTTCCGGATCGCGTGCGACGCGCTCGGCGCCGACCCGTACGACGTGCTGATGGTCGGCGACGACCGCCGCGCCGACGCAGGCGCCGCTGCGATCGGCTGCGCCGTCCACTTCGTGGAGCACCTACCGGTCGACCACCGTCCCGACGGTCTCCGGCCGCTGCTCTCCATGCTCGACCAGCCCGGCACACCGTCGGCGTAACCGGCCCTGCGAGCATGTGACCGACCACGCACGGGCCGAGGGGAAGCGATGGGACTCGTCACGATCGACGTGCCGGAGCCGCGGGAGATGCGCGGGCGGTGGGCCGCGTTCGCCGCCGTCTGCGCCGCCCGCGGCTGGGGCCGCAGCTGCCACGCCGCAGGTGCCGTGTGGCACTTCGACGACGGCGGCGGCAACTGGGCCGACCTGCACCACGTCGGCGGCGGGCGGGCCGTGCTCGTGGGCCACGACCACGAGTACTCCGACACCTACTTCGCGGCCGCGGCCGAGTACTTCCAGGAGCCGGAGACCGATCTCCTCGCGGGCGCTCCCGACTGGTGGGCTCCCCCGGCCCGAGCGGCGATGGACCGCGAGTTGTGGGTCGGGTTCGTGTACGGCTTCGAGGACGGCGTCTGGCGCCGCGCCGAGTACGAGCCGGACGACGGGTTCGGCTCGGTCGGCCTCCCCGCGATCGACGACGAGCGGTGCCGCGAGCTGGTGGTCGAGTTCACGCAGGAGGCTCCCGGCCTGGCCGGCGGCGAGCCGGATCCGCGTGCCGTCGACGCGCTCATCGCCGCCGACGCCGACGTGACCGAGGCGCACGTGCGGGCGCTGATCGGTCCGACCGGCTGGGACCCGGCGGCGGGCGCTGCCGCCGCCCGGGAGTTCCTCCGGGTGTGATCAGGCGGGCACGCCGTCGTCGTACACCACGGCACGCGGCGTGCTCGTGAGCTCCTCCACGAGGGCGGTGAGCCGGCGGTCCATGCGCTGTTGGACGCGCTCCAGACCGTCCAGCTCGCGGGCCAGATCCACGGCGCGGTCCGAGTTGCCGACGCCGTCGAGGGCCCGCTCCAGCTCCGCGCCCACCCGCTCGATCCGCACCCGGCAACGGTCCGAGGCCTGGACGTGGGCGAGCAGCTTGGCGCGCTGATCGGCATCGACGGTGTCCGGCACGGACCCCACGACCTGCTGCAGCCGGTGTGGGTGCAAGGCGGTCCCCCTCACGTGACGGGCATCACCGATGACGGTAGAGCGGGACCCTCCGCTGTGGGAAGGGCCGCCGTTACCGTGACGGCGTGACGGCGTGGGTGGACACGGGCCGGTTCGTTCGCGAGTTCGTGCGCGACCCGCTGCACACGGCGTCGGTGACGCCCAGCTCGCAGGCGCTGGCGGCGGCGATGGTGCGGCCGGTCCCGGCGGTGGGCGAGCCGGTGGTCGTCGAGCTCGGCCCGGGCACCGGCGCGTTCACCCGGGCCATCCAGGAACGCACCGGCGGCCGGGCGCGGCACGTCGCGGTGGAGCTGAACGAGCGGTGGGCGCAACTGCTGACCGACCGCCACCCCGGGGTCGACGTGGTCCGGGCCGACGCCCGGGAGCTGCCGCGCCTGCTCGCCGAGCGCGGTATCGGATCCGTGGACGCGGTGGTCAGCGGGCTGCCGTGGGTGGCCTACACGCCCGGCTCCGACGGACGCGGCCTGCACGCCGTCATCACCGAGGTGCTCGCGCCCACCGGCGTGTTCACGCAGTTCGGCTACACCTGGACCCGGTGGGCCCCGCCCGCGCGGCGTCAGCTCACGGACCTGCGCGCCCACTTCGCCGAGGTGACGACCAGCCGCACGATCTGGCGCAACGTCCCGCCCGCTGTGGTCCACGAGGCCCGCCGGCCCGTTCGCCCGATCTGAAGGAACGCGCACGGCCGATTTGCGCGACCGGTCGAACAGCGCTACTCCGAAAGGCCTCCTCCGGGGAGGAGAAATGCGCGCGGACGATCAGGAAATGGGATCTCCGAATACCTGATCTTCGCCGGTGGTATGCCGCCCGCACAGCGACTATGCGCCCGCATCCGCCTCGACGATGGAGGGATGGGCATGTCCACCGATCCGAGCCGAGAGTCGAAAGAGCCCACGGGATCCACCGGAGACACCGGAGACACCGGACCAGCCCAACGCCGCCGGAACGTCGCCCCGGGTGGGGCGGTCGGCAAGGCCCGCTCGGGCGTTCGCGGCGCCGCGAACAGGCTCGGCCGGGTCGCGAGCAGCACCACCGCGTCCGGCCGGAGCGCCGCGAGCGGCGTGACCACGACCGCCGGCACAGCGGCTGACACCGCAAAGGCGGTCACCACGACGACCGCCGGCACCACGAAGGACCTCGCCACCACGACCGCCGGCACCACGAAGGACGTCGCCACCACAACAGCCGGCACCACGAAAGGTGCCCTCACGACGACCACGGGCGCTGCGAAAGGCGCCCTGACGGCAACGGCGGGCATTGCGAAGGGAGCCGTCTCCACGGTCACCGGCAAGGTGGTGAAGCCGCTGCTGAGCGGGGTCGCATTCGCCCTCGTCGTCCGCAAGGTCATGCTGGTCATCCAGTTCCTGCGTCAGCTGGCCCTCCGGCTGCTCGAGGCGCTCAAGCAGCTCGCACTCCGCCTGCGGGAAGCCGCGGCCCGGTACCGCGGTGGCGAGCAGCAGGAGGCCGTCGAGGGCGAGGAGGCCGGCGACGGTCCGGACGAGCGCCCTGAACCCGCCCCTCCGCGCCGGCCCGAGGGCCGGCGACCGCAGCGACCGGTTCGGCCGCGTCCGGACGGGGCTCAGCCCGACGCGCCTGCACCTCCTGAGCGGCGCCGCGCACCGGCGGCCCGCCGTCCCGAACGGCCCGGTGGGCGTGCGCCGCGAGCGGGCGGGCCGCGGTGACCGACGCCCTCGTCGCTCCCGCCCGAGCGGACAGGGCCGTCCCGGCCCGCGATGCCCCCGGAGCTCAGTCTCCGGGTGACCAGCTGAAGGCCGCTCTGCGGAAGCTCCTATCAACGGTGCTCGAGCGGGCGTTCGGGGTGGCCCTCGACAAGGTCGAGCAGCTGTCCCGGTCGCTCGACGACATCGCGGCACGCGGGGGGTACAAGATCGGCGCGGTGTTCGGTGGTGTCCGTGCCGCCGCCGCGGGCAGGAACCTCGTGTGGGGCGCCGTCAAGGGCGCCTTCTCCGCGTTGAGCCCCGGTGCGAAGGCCGCGATCATCGTCGCTCTCGTATTGGCGCTCCTGCTGCTGCCGGTCACGGTCGTGCTGCTCCTGCTACTGCTGATCGTCGTCGCGATCGTGGCGGTCGTTCAGTCGCGGTCCCGCGGCTGAAAGCGGCCGCGGCGGTCCCGGAGGGGGAACCGATGTTCACCGGCGCGCACGTCATCCTCCACAGCCGCGACGCGGAGGCGGACAGGGCGTTCCTCCGCGACACGCTCGCCTTCCCGAACGTGGACGCGGGTGGGGGCTGGCTGATCTTCAAGCTCCCGCCTGCCGAGGTCGCCGTGCACCCCACCGACGCGGAACCGAAGCACGAGCTCTACCTGATGTGCGACGACATCGAGAAGGTGCTGAACGCGAAAGGCATCTCGGTCGTGGAGCCGGCGAGTGACCAGGGCTGGGGGATCCTCGCGTCGATCCGGCTCCCGAGCGGCACTCCCCTGTCCATCTACGAGCCCCGACATCCCGTCGCCCACGACCTCTGAGCCGCCGCCCCGACTCGCGCGCACCCAGACCGCGACTCGCGTACACCCAGAGCGCGACTCGCGGAACGAGGGCTCGCCCACCCCGCGAGTCGCGGTCTCCGTACGCGCGAGTCGCTGTGTGAGTGCGCGCGAGTCGCGCCCTGGGTGCGGCCGACCGAGCCGGGGGGACGCGGGTCACAGGTGGGGTTGCACCAGCTCGACGTAGCGGCGGGCCATGGTCGCGACCACCTGGTCGCCCGGGGCCGCCCAGACGTCGGCGTGGAAGATCTCCACCTCCACGTCGCCGGTGTAACCCGCGGCGGCGACGGCGCGGGTGAAGGCCGGGAAGTCGACGTGGCCGTCGCCCATCATCCCGCGGGCGAGCAGGGAGTCGGCGGGGAGCGGGGTGATCCAGTCGCACACCTGGTACGACACGATCCGCTCCCCCGCCCGCGCGATCTGGGTGTGCACGCCGGGCTCCCACCACAGGTGGAAGGTGTCGACGACGACTCCGACCTCGTGCGGCGCGAACTGCTCGGCGATGTCGAGGGCCTGCGCGAGCGTGGAGATCACGCCGCGGTCGGCGGCGTAGATCGGGTTCATCGGTTCGATCCCGAGCGTGACGCCACGCTCGACCGCGGCCGGGACGAGCGCGGCGATCGCCTCGGCGGCGCGGATCCGGGCGCCCGCGAGGTCCTTGTCGCCGGCGGGCAGCCCGCCGGGGACGAGCACGAGCGCCTTCGTCCCGAGGCCCGCGGCCTCGTCGAGGGCGCACAGGTTGTCCTCGTGCGCGGCGGCCCGGTCGGCCGGGTCGGACGCGGTGAAGAAGCCGCCCCGGCAGAGCGAGGAGACGCGCAGGCCGGCGTCGTCGACGATGCGTCGGGCGACGTCGACGCCGACCTCGGCCACCGGCTCGCGCCACAGCCCGATCGCCTGCAGGCCCGCGGCGGCGGCCCCGTCGACCGCCTCCCGGAGGCTCCAGTTGGCGGTGGTGCGCTGGTTGAGCGAGAGCCGGGCCAGCCGGGGGTCGCCGGGGGCGGGGGTGTCGACGTGGGCCGGGATCCCGCTGGGGATGTCGAGGACGGTCACCGCACCGCCCCGGCCACGGCGAGCAGGCTGCGCAGCTTGGCGGCCGCCGCCTCCGGGTCCGGGAACAGCCGGGCGGAGTTGGCCAGCGCGAACACCTCGGACAGGTGGACGACCGACCGCGCCGACTGCAGCCCGCCGACCATCGTGAACCCGGCCTGGTGCCCGCAGAGCCAGGACAGGAACGCGATGCCGGTCTTGTAGTAGAAGGTGGGCACCTCGAACACCTTGCGCGACAGCTCGAGGGTGGGCGCGAACTCGGCGTCGTAGCGGTCGAGGTCGCCCTCGTCGAGCGCGGCCAGCGCCGCCGACGCGGCCGGGGCGATCGCGGCGAACGCGCCGAGCAGCGCGTCGGAGTGGTGGGTGCCGTCGCCGCGGATCAGCTCCGGGTAGTTGAAGTCGTCGCCGGTGTAGAGCCGCACGCCGTCGGGCAGCTCGGCGCGCAGCCCGATCTCGTGCTCGGCCGAGAGCAGCGAGACCTTCACCCCGTCGACCTTCGCCGCGTGCGCCTCGACGAGCTGCACGAACGTCGCCGTCGCCATGGCGACGTCCGCCGAGCCCCAGTAGCCGGCCAGCTGCGGGTCGAACGCCTCGCCCAGCCAGTGCAGGATCACCGGCTCGCGCACCTGGCGCAGCAGCTCCTCGTAGACGCGCAGGTAGTCGTCCGGACCCGCCGCGACGGCTGCGAGCTGCCGCGACGCCATGAGGATCACCTGCGCCCCGGTGCCCTCGACGAACTCGACCTGCTCGCTGTAGGCGGCCAGCACGTCGTCGACGGACGTGATGTCGGTGCGGTGGTCGGTGCCTGCGCCTGCCGCGATGCGGGCCCCGTGCGCCTCGGCCTGCTCGGCGCTGCGGCGCACCAGCTCCTGCACGGCGGGCCAGTCGAGCCCCATGTTCCGCTGCGCGGTGTCCATGGCCTCGGCCACGCCGAGGCCGTAGGAGAACAGGTGCCTGCGGAACGCCAGCGTCGACTCCCAGTCGACGGCGGCGGGTGTGCCCGGCACGTTCTCGCCCCACGGGTCGCCCACGACGTGCGCGGCCGCGAATGCCACCCGGCTGCGGTATGGCTCGGGGTGGGTCGTCCACTCCCGGG
This sequence comes from Pseudonocardia cypriaca, assembly GCF_006717045.1. Lineage (NCBI taxonomy): Bacteria > Bacillati > Actinomycetota > Actinomycetes > Pseudonocardiales > Pseudonocardiaceae > Pseudonocardia > Pseudonocardia cypriaca. The sequence goes on along the minus strand of NZ_VFPH01000001.1, from coordinate 866,775 downwards.
GCGGCGCAAGCTCGACGGTGCGCCACCCCCCTCCGGCGACCGGGAGGTCCACGCGGAGATCGAGTGCCGTCACCGCGCACCGCCCGACAGCTCCACCCGGATGCCCTCCGCGTTGGAGCGCAGCGCCGCGTCCACGAGCTTCAGGCCGCGTACGCCGCTGGCGAAGTCGTACGGGTGCGGCCGGCCGGCGTCGACGTCGAGCAGGAACTGCTCCCACTGGGCGCGGAAGCCGTTGCCGAACTCCTGGTTGTCCGGCACCTGCTCCCACTGCGCGCGGAAGTCCTGGTCGGTCGGCAGGTCCGGGTTCCACACGGGCATGGGTGTGCGCACGCGGTGCTGGACGCGGCAGCCGAAGAGCCCCGCGACGGCGGAGCCGTGCGTGCCGTCCACCTGGAACTCCACGAGCTCCTTGCGGTCCACCCGCACGGCCCACGAGGAGTTGATCTGCGCGATCACGCCGCCTGCCAGCTCGAAGATCCCGTACGCGGCGTCGTCGGCGGTGGCCTCGTACGGCTCGCCCTTCTCGTCCCAGCGCTGCGGGATGTGGGTGACCGCCTTCGTCATGACGGCCTCGACGCCACCGAACAGGTGCTCGAGCACGTAGTTCCAGTGGCAGTACATGTCGAGGACGATGCCGCCGCCGTCCTGGGCCCGGTAGTTCCAGCTGGGCCGCTGGGCCGGGGTCAGGTCGCCCTCGAAGACCCAGTAACCGAACTCGCCGCGCACCGACAGGATCCGCCCGAAGAACCCGGAGTCGATCAGCCGCTTCAGCTTGATGAGCCCGGGCAGGTAGATCTTGTCGTGCACCACGCCGTTGACGATGCCCGCGGCGCGGGCGGCCTCCACCAGCTCCTCGCCCTCGGCCACCGACTCCGCGGTCGGCTTCTCGGTGTAGACGTGCTTCCCGGCGGCGATCGCGCGCAGGATCGTCTTCTTGCGCTCGCTGGTGACGAGCGAGTCGAAGTAGACCGGGGCGTCGTCCTCGGCCAGGGCGGCGTCCAGGTCGGTGTGCACGGTCTCGATGTCGTGCTTGCGCGCGATCTCGGTGAGCTTCTCCCGGTTGCGGCCCACGATCACGGGCTCGACCTGGAGGCGCGTGCCGTCCGGACGCAGCACACCGCCGTCGTCGCGGATCGCGAGGATGGACCGCACGAGGTGCTGGCGGTAACCCATCCTCCCGGTCACGCCGTTCATGACGATGCGCATGCGTACTACCTGCTTTCTGGAGAAACGGTGGGACGGCCGCCGAGGTACAGCTCGGCGAGCTGGGGGTCGGCGAGGAGCTTCGGTGCGGGGCCGCTGATGTGCACGCGGCCGAGGTCGAGGACGCAGCCGAGGTCGGCGGTCTCCAACGCGCGCCGGGCGTTCTGCTCGACGAGCAGGATCGCGAGCCCGGCCTCGCGCATGGCGGCGACCTGCTCGAACACCACGGCGGTCGCCTTGGGGTCGAGGCCCATCGAGGGCTCGTCGAGCAGCAGGACCTCGGGGCTGACCATGAGCGAGCGGGCGAACTCCACCTGCTTCTGCTGGCCACCCGAGAGCAGCCCGGCCAGGGAGCGCCAGCGCTCGCGGACCACCGGGAACAGGTCCTGCACGAACGCGACCCGCTCAGCGATCCGGGCCTTGTCGGTGACCGTGTACGCCCCGAGCGTGACGTTCTCGGCCACGGTCATCTCGGGGAACACGCTGTGGCCCTGCAGCACGTGGGCCACGCCCGCGGCGAGCATGCGCTGCGGGGAGAGGCCGGTGACGTCCTTCCCGTCGACCCGGACGGCACCCGAGCGCGGGGCGAGCAACCCGCTCGCGACCTTCAGGACGGTGGACTTGCCTGCGCCGTTGGGGCCGACGAGGCAGACCACGGTGCCCGCGGGAACGCTCACCGACAGCCCGCGCAGCACGAGGGCGGCGCGGCCGTACCCGGCCTCGATGTCGCGGAGTTCCAGGAGTGGTTGATCAGACACCGAGGTACGCCTCCAGCACCGCCGGGTCGGCCCGGACCACGTCCGGCGGGCCCTCGGCGATCGGCCGCCCGCGGTCGAACACGACCACGTGGTCGGACAGGCTCATGACCAGCTCCATGTTGTGCTCGACGACGATGAAGGTGCGCCCCTCCGCATTGAGCTCCCGCACGAGCGTGGCGATCCGGTCGATCAGGGCGGGGTTCACGCCACCCGCCGGCTCGTCCAGCATGATCGTCTCGGGGTCGGCCATCAGCACCCCGGCCAGCTCCAGGAGCTTCTGCTGCCCGTAGGACAGGTTGCGGGCCTCGACGTCCTCCAGGTGGTCGATCCCCACCCGGCGCAGCCAGCCCCGCGCCCGCTCCACGTCGTCGGCGGCGTGGGCCGAGCGCAGCAGGCCGGCCAGCCCGCGGGGCCGCACGGCGGCGAGCACGTTCTCCCGCACCGTCATGCGCGGGAAGATGCGGCACAGCTGGAAGCTGCGCCCGATGCCCGCCGCTGCGATGCGGTGCGGCGCCTTCCCGGTGACGTCGCGTCCCTGGTAGCTCACGGTGCCGGAGTCGGGCCGGATCATCCCGGTGACGCAGTTGAAGAACGTGGTCTTGCCGGAGCCGTTCGGCCCGATCACCGCGTTGATCTTCCGGTCCTGGAACTCGACGGTGGCGTGGTCGACGGCGCACACGCCGCCGAAGGACTTGGTGAGCCCGCTCGTCGCGAGGTTCACAGCTTCACCTGCTCCCGGAGCTCCGCCGCGCTGACCTCGCGGATCGAGCTCTGCTGCGGCCGGAACCGGTTGAGGAGCGCCTGGACCGCGGGGATCACGCCGTCCGGCATGAACAGCACGACGGCCGCCAGCAGCAGCCCGGTGGCGACCAGGTGGAACTGGGTGTCGCCGTAGGACACCTTGAAGTACTCGATCGCCACGCCGACGACCAGCGCTCCCAGCGCCGGCCCGAACAGGTGCCGCACCCCGCCCAGCAGCGCCATCAGCACCATGTAGGAGCCGAGCAGGATCGAGAACTGGAAGATCGGGTCGAGGTCGCCGAACCACAGCGCGTAGAGGCCGCCGCCGAGCGCGGTGAACGTCGCGGAGACGACGAATGCGACGAGCTTGTAGGCGAACGTCGGCACCCCGAGCGACTGGGCCTTGTCCTCGTCCTCGCGGATCGCCTTGAGACCCAGGCCGAAGCGGGACCGGTCGATCGTCCACCAGGCCAGCAGCGCCACCCCGAGCAGCACGGCGAAGAGGATGAAGAACACGGCGTGGTGCTGGGGGCGCAGCAGGTCGGGGAACGGGCGCGGCACGGTGAGGCCGTCGGACCCGCCCGTGACGTCCCGCCAGCTCTGGAACACCAGCAGCAGCACCAGCACCAGCGCGATCGAGACGATCACGAACGACGCCCCGCGCACCCTCAGCGCGGCGATCCCGATCGGCACCGCGAGCACCGCGACGACCACGGCGGCCAGCCCGAGGGCGAGGAAGCTCGGCACGCCTGCCCGCGCGATCAGCAGCCCGGTGCCGTAGGCACCCAGGCCGAACCACGCCGCGTGCCCGAGGGACATGTAGCCGGTGAACCCGCCGACGAAGTTCCACGACGTCGACAGGACCGCGTACGAGAGCACGACCACGCCCGCGGACAGGATGTACGGGTTCGGGCTCCAGAGCGGGAACGAGAGCACCGCGGCGGCGCCGACGACCAGCGCCACCCACTTGGAGACGCTGTGACGGCTAGAAGCGCTGTGACGACCAGAAGCGCTGTGACGACTAGAAGCGCTGTGACGACTAGAAGCGCTGGGCAAGGCGACCTCCGAAGAAGCCCTGCGGTCGCACCAGCAGGGTGGCGAAGAGCGCGAGGTAGAACACCGTCTGCGCCCACGTGGTGCCCAGCGGCAGCTGCAGCAGGCTCTGCACGATCCCGAGCACCATCGCCGCGATCGCCGCGCCGGGGATGCTGCCCAGCCCGCCGACCACGATGATCGCCATCAGCGGGCCGATCCAGTGCCAGTGCAGCGACGGGTAGATCGTGGAGTCCAGCGACAGCGCCGCCCCGCCGACCGCGGCCGTGGCCAGGCCCAGCCCGAAGCCGTAGCCGGCCACCCGGTCGGTGTCGATGCCGATCAGCCGCGCCGCCTGCGGGTGCTGGATCGTGGCGCGCAGCGCCTGGCCGAACCGGCTGCGCGTGAGCAGCAGGTACAGCGCGAGCAGCGACAGCGCGGCCAGCCCGAACGCGATCAGCTTGACGACCGCCACCTGCGCGCCGAACACCTCGATGCTCGCGGCGCTGTAGGACAGCTGCACCCGCCGCTGCGTGCCCGAGTAGACGAACCCGAGCATGCCCTCGATGGTGAGTGCCACCGCGAACGTCAGCAGCACCGACATCATCGTCACCGTCGCCGGGCGCAGCCGGGCGATCAGCAGGCGCTGGAACCCGACGCCCGCGAGGAAGAACAGCGGCACGGTGACCACCAGCGAGAGCAGCGGGTCGATGCCGAAGCGCTGGTGGACGTCCCACGCCAGGTACGCGGCGAGCACGAGGAACGCGGCGTGGGCGATCATCACCACCCGCATCACGCCGAAGTACAGCGTGAGCCCGGCGGCGAGCAGCGCGTAGAGCCCGCCCAGCAGGATGCCGAGCACCAGGCTCTGGAAGAGGAGGGATCCGGTCACCAGGTGGCCTTCGGGTAGGTGAGCTCCGCCTCCGCGGTGTCCTTCGGCAGCACGATCCGGATCTGGCCGCCGACGTACTGCTGGATGAGGTGGGCGCTCTGTGGGCGGCCCTGCGCGTCCCAGCTGAGCGGGCCGACCACGGTCTCGACCGTGTTGTTGCGCAGCCAGTCGACGAGCCGCTGCTGGCACTCGCCCTGCTCCGCGCATCCGACGGCCTGCACGGCGGCGGCCACGACCTGGCCGGTGGTGTAGGCGTTGGCCTCGTCCTCGGTGGGCGGGCTGCCGAACTGCGCGGTGTAGCGCTGCACGAAGTCGACGTTGGACGGGTAGGGCGCCTCCGGCGTGTAGCCGGTGGGCGAGACGATGCCCTCGGTGGCTCCGCCGATCGCCTTGGAGAACTCCGGGTTGGTCGGCGCGGTGGAGAACGCGGCGAGCTTGGGCTGGTAGGCCAGCTGCTGCAGCGCGACGATCAGGTTGACCGCGTCCTGGTACTGGGTGCCGCCCACCACGATGTCCGCCTGGGAGTCGGCGATCTGGGCGGCGATCGAGGAGAAGTCGGTGGTGTTGGGCGGGTAGACCTGGTCGACCACCGTCTGGATCCCGCCGGCCTCCAGCTTCTCCTTCAACCCGTACGCCGTGCCCTGCGCGAACGGGTCGTCCATAGCGGCGTACGCGGCCGTGCGGGGCCGCTCCCCCTCCGGCATGGCGAGGATCGCCTCGGCGAGGTGGTTGTAGTGGTCGTTCGCGACGGCGGGGGCGGCGTAGAAGAGGTTGTCGAAGCCCTGCTCGAACACCTGGGCCGCGGCGCCCGCCGGCTCGACGAACAGCATCCCGTACTCCTTGGCGACGCGCGCCGACGGCACGACGAGGCGGGTGGAGAACGGCCCGAACACCAGGTCGACCTGGTCCTGGGCGATCAGCTGCTCGTAGTCGGCCACGACCCGGTCGGCGTTGGACTGGTCGTCGAGGACGCGCAGCTCCACCTGCCTGCCGAGCAGGCCGCCGGTCGAGTTCACCGCCGCCGCCCACGCCTCGTAGCCGCGCTGGATCCCCTTCCCCGGCTCGGAGAAGTCGCCCGTGAGCGGCAGCGAGATGCCGACCGTGATCGGCTCGGACGCCGAGCCGCCGCCGGCCTCGCCCCCGCCGGAGCATGCGGTGAGGACCAGGGCCGAGATGCCGACGAGGCATCCCAGCCGGAGGGCGGTGCGGGCGTTCATCGTGGGGGTCTCCTCCTCGTCGAGGCACGTAAGCGCTTTCCGTAAGCGCTTGCGTAGACTACGGTCGACCCCGGCAGCTGGCAAGGAGGCATCGATGCCAAAGCCCCGCTCGGCACCTCGCCTCGCCGACGTCGCGGCACGCGCCAGCGTGTCGATCGCCACGGCGTCCCGGGCGCTCGCGGGCCGTGAAGGGGTGAGCGAGGCCGTCGCCGCACACGTGCGCGAGGTGGCCGTGCGGATGGGCTACGTCCCCAACGTCCACGCGCGCACGCTCGCGGGCGGCGCCACGTCCACGGTCGGGCTGATCGTCCACGAGATCGGCGACCCGTACTTCGCCGAGATCGCGAGCGGCGTGATCGGGGTGGCCGCCGAGCGCGGGTTCTCCGTGCAGATCTGCCACTCGGGGCGCGACCCCGGCAACGAGCTGCACCAGATCCGCACGCTCATCGCCCACCGCACCGACGCGATCATCGTGGCCGGGTCCGGCTACACCGAGCCCGCGGTGCAGGCCGAGTCGAACGCGGTGCTCACCGCGTTCCAGGAGAGCGGCGGGCGGGTGGCCGTCATCGGCCGCCACCACCTCGCGGCCGACGCCGTTCGCCCCGACAACGAGGCGGCGGGCAACGCCGCGGCCGCCCACCTCCTGGAGCTGGGACACCGCCGCATCGGGGTGATCGCCGGTCCCCCGGTCCTCACCACGGTGGCCGACCGGCTAGGCGGCGTCGAGCGGGCGTTCGCCGACCGCGGCCTCTCGCTCGACGACGTTCCGGTGCTCCACACGGACTTCACCCGCAACGGCGGGGCCTCCGGCGCCGAGCAGCTGCTGGCCGAGCACCCCGACCTCACCGCGCTCATCGCACTGAACGACCTGATGGCGATCGGGGTGCTGTCGGTGCTGCGCACCCGCCGCATCGCCGTGCCCGAACAGGTGTCCGTGGCGGGCGTCGACGACGTCGCCGTGGCGGCCGACCTCGCCCCCAGCCTCACCACCGTCCGGCTGCCGATGGCCGAGATGGGCGAGCTGGCCCTGTCGATGGCGCTCAAGCCCCCGTCGGCGCGCAGGCGGCGCAAGAACACCGGCCACCAGCTGATCGTGCGCGACTCGACGGGCCCGGTCCCGCGCTAGTGCACTGGTCGGGCTCGTCGGCCAGGTAGGGCGGGGCGGGCTCGTACTGGATCGCCGCCCGCACCGCGCGGGCGTTGTCGCGCCCGTGCAGGCGCCCGACCAGCCACAACGCCATGTCGATCCCCGCGGACACGCCCTGGCTGGACACCAGGTTGCCGTCCACCACGTAGCGGGCGTCGCGCACGACCGTGAGGTCCCCGAGCCGCTCCAGCTCGTCCTCGAGGGCCCGTTCGGTGGCCACCCGGCGCCCGCGCGAGACCCCCGCGGCGCGCACGAGGAACGCGCCGGTGCACACGCTCGTGACCCATTCGACGGTCGCGGCCGTGCTCTCGACCCATTTCACGACGGCGGGGTTGGCCATCTCCGCCTCGATGCGGGAATGGGCGCCTCCGGGGACGAGCACCACGTCCAGGGGCGGGTGGTCGTCGAGGGTGTGGTCGGGCAGCACCCGCATGCCGTTCGCGCACCGGACGAGGCCGGGGCGCTCGGCGACGAGCACCACCGTGTCGGCCCGGCCGCAGCGCCGCGAGGACGCGTGGAAGACCTCCCACGGCCCGGCGAAGTCCAGCTCCTGCACCCCGTCGAAGAGGAGGATCCCGTACGTCGTCATCAGCCGGCCCTCTCGAACTGGATCGCGTGCAGGCCCGCGTACCGGCCTCCGCTGGTGAGCAGCTCGTGGTGGGTGCCCCGCTCGACGATCCGGCCGTCCTGCACGACGAGGATGCGGTCGGCGGCGCGGACGGTCGACAGCCGGTGCGCGATCACGATCGCCGTGCGCCCGTCCAGCGCGTCGGCGAGCGCCTCCTGCACCGCCACCTCGGACTCGGAGTCGAGGTGCGCGGTCGCCTCGTCGAGGATCAGCACGCGGGACCGTGCGAGCAGCAGCCGGGCGATCGTCATCCGCTGGCGTTCGCCACCCGAGAGCCGGTAGCCGTGCTCCCCCACCACCGTGTCGAGCCCGTCCGGGAGCGACCGCACCAGGCGCCCGAGCCGGGCGCGCCGGATCGCGTCCCACAGCTGCGTCTCGCTCGCTTCGGGCCGCGCGTAGAGCAGGTTGGCCCGGATGGTGTCGTGGAACATGTGCCCGTCCTGGGACACGACGCCCACGGTCTCGCGCAGCGAGTCGAAGGCGACGTCGCGCACGTCCACCCCGTTCAGCCGCACCGCGCCGCCGTCGACGTCGTAGAGCCGCGGGACGAGAGCCGCGATCGTCGACTTCCCGGCCCCGGACGGACCGACCAGGGCGACGAGCTCGCCCGGCTCGACCCGGAAGCTGATCCCGTGCAGGACCTCGGCGCTGCCGTGCTCGTCGAGGGCCGCGACCTCCTCGAGCGAGGCGAGCGAGATCCGGCCGGCCACCGGGTAGCCGAAGCGGACGTCGTCGAGCTCCACCGACACGGGGCCGGCGGGCACCGGGCGCGCGTCCGGCTTCTCCGTGAGCATCGGCCGGAGGTCGAGCACCTCGAAGACCCGCTCGAACGACACCAGCGCACCCATGACGTCGACGCGCGTGTTCGCGAGCGCCGTCAGCGGCGTGTACAGCCGGATCAGCAGCAGCGCCAGCGCCACCACCGCGCCGGGCTCCAGCCGGCCGGTGAGCGCGAGGTAGCCACCGACCCCGTACACGACGGCCTGGGCGAGCAGGCTCACCAGCGTCAGGCTGGTGAGGAACACCTTGCTCAGCATCGCGATCCGCACGGCGACGTCGCGGACGCGCGCGGCGTGTGCGCCGAACTCCTCGGCCTCCTCGCGCCGGCGCCCGAACAGCCGCACGAGCGTGGCTCCCGGGGCGGAGAACCGCTCGGTCATGCGCGTGGTCATCGCGGCACCGAGTGCCGCGTTCTCGCGCTGCAGGCCGGCCAGCCGCCGACCCATCCGGCGGACCGGGAGGACGAACACCGGCAGCAGGAGCAGCGCCAGCGCGGTGACCTGCCAGGACAGCGCCAGCATCACGACGAGCGACGCGGCGAGCTGGATGACGTTGGTGACGAGGCCCGACAGCGTGGAGGTGAACGCCTGCTGCGCGTCCCGCACGTCGGCGTTCAGCCGGTGCACGAGCGCGCCGGTCCGGACGCGGGTGAAGAACGCGACCGGCATCCGCTGCACGTGCTCGAAGACCGCCCGGCGCAGATCGTGGATCAGGCCTTCGCCGATGCCGGCGGACAGCCGGCGCTCGACGAGCCCGAGCGCCGCGCCTGCGATCGCGAGGCCGGCGATCGCGAGCGCGAGGCGGACGACGGTCTGCGCGTCACCGCGGCCGGCGATCGTGTCGACCACCCGTCCGGCGAGCAGCGGCATACCGACGAGCAGGGCCGCCGAGACCGCCGTGACGAGCACGAGCGCGCCGAGCTCCACGCGGTGCGGCCGGGCGAAGTCCGCGATGCGCCGCAGCGTGCCCGCCCGGACGGCCCTCGGCGTGCTCGCCGCGCCGACCGCGCCGTTCAGGTAGGCCTGCATGCCGTTCATCGGACCTCCACCGCCGTGCGATCCGGGACGGCCCGGGCGTCGACCACCAGGCTGCCGACCACGAGCGCACCCCCGACGAGGTCCAGCCACGTGAGCCGCTCCCCCAGCAGGAGCACCGCGCCGAGCACACCGAAGACCGGGATCAGCGTGAGGTAGGTCGCCGCCCGCGCGACCGGCATCCGCGTGAGAGCGGTGAGGTAGAGCCAGAACGGCAGGGCGTAGTTGAGGATGCCGGCCGCGGCGATCAGCACGAGCTGGCCGGGGGTCGCCGACAGCAGCGGACCCGCCAGCACGACCTGGCAGGCGATCACGAAGCCGAGCGCCCACACCTGCTGGGTGAGCGCGGCCGGCAGCGGCGCGACCGTCGTGACCTGCTTCGACGCCACCACGACGTACAGCGCGGCCGCAGCGACGCTCGCGACGACCAGGCCGTCGCCCAGCCATGACCCGCTGCTCCCGTCGGCCGAGAACGACACCAGCACGGACCCGGCCGTCGCGCCTGCGATCACGACGAGGAGCCGCGGGCGCGGGCGTTGACGCAGCAGCGCCCATGCGATGAGCGGCACCATCACCGGCTCGAGGCTCCCCAGCACGCTCGCGTTGGCGGCGCTGGTGAGCGCGAGGCCTGCGAGGGCGAACTGGTAGGCGATCCCGGGCTCGAGCAGGCCGACCCACCCGTGCCTCCACGCACCCGCCAGCCCGGCGCCGGTGACCGCGCAGGCGGCGGCCAGCGCGCCGACGGAGGCGATCAGCTGCACCACCAGCACCGAGCCGGGCGCCGCCCCCGTGACGTCGAGCGCGAGCTTCGTGAGGACGAGGCCGCCCGCCCAGGTGGCGGCGCTCGCCACCATCAGCAGCGGCCCGCCCGCCCTCACGTCCCCGCCCCGATCGCGAGCGTGACCGGGCAGCGGTCCTGCGGGCACCGGTACTCGTCGCACAGCCGGCAGATCCGCTCGGCCGACTCCTCGTCGCCGGTGACCGCGGCGAGGAGCGCGGAGACGACCCGCTCGACGTCGGCCTGCTCGGCCGGCGCGAGGCGCGCGATCGTGCGCTCCAGCCACCGGATGCGGGCGTCGGCCTGCCGTTGCCACACCTCCTCCCCGGCGACGGTGAGGTGCAGCGAGACGGTGCGGCCGTCCACGCCCGCGCGGCGCTCCACGAGCCCGGCGGCGGCGAGGCGGTCGACGGTGCGCACGGTGCCGGGGTGCGTGATGCCGAGCGCGACCCGCACGGCCCCGATGCTGCAGCCGGGCGCCACCCCGACCGCGTTGAGCGCCGCCGCGTCGGTGGGCGCCAGTCCGGACGACGCCGCCAGCTCGGCGGTCTGCGCGTCGGCGAGGGCGACGCCGAGGGCGCCGAGGAGGTTGGCGGTCCGCGAAAACATGCCTCAGTTATATAACAGAGTCATGTGTCCGTCAACACACCGGCCGCACGCACAGCCGCGAGAGTGACTTCACAGACCCAGCCCCGACTTCACACAGGGCCCGCCCTATGCGAAGTTCGGGTTGGGTCTGTGAAGTCACCTCGAGGAGCTGCCGGGGCGTTACCCGGAGCACACCCGGTCGGGCGATCTTTAGTGGGGGCCCCCTCGATCGGGAAGTTCGGGGCCTGCCAAGGTTGGTCGAGTGCGACTCGTGTTCGGCCCCGACGATCTGGAGGAGTACTCCGCCGTTCGCGACCGCCTGCGGCTGCACATCGTCGCGTGGGCCCGCAGGAGAGGCATCGCGGTGGAGCCGTCGCTGGTAGCGGCCGCCTTGGACCACAAACACAGCGTCGACGGCCGGCTCGGCCATTGGACCCGGAGACACGTTGCGGACGCGCTCGCCGTGTGGTTCCCGCGCACCGTGGCGCTGCTGGAGGACGACCGAGACGCCGTCCCCACGGCGTTGCACGCCCTCATCGGCTTCCTCGACGAGCACGACTGGCTGGACTCGCGTTCGGCGTCGGCGGTCGAGCTGCACGAGCAGATCCGCGACTCCACGCCCGCGCTGCACGACGCACTGGACGACGAGCGCAACCACGACCTCGGCACGTTCTGGGCCGTGCAGATGCTGCGCCACGGTGTGCCCACGGCCGACCCGGCGGCCGTCGCGCGGTTCCTGCAGCAGGTGCACGCGGGCGAGCTGGAGATCGACCGCGCGGCCCTGGACGAGATCCAGCGCCGGCACGCCGACGAGAAGCCGGAGCCGCCGCAGGCCGAGCTGCCTCCGGTGCTGCCGCCGAGCGCGGCGCAGATGCTCGCGGCCGCCGACTCCTCGGTGGCACTCGCCCGGCTCCGCGCGTTCACGCGGTGGGTGCGCGCAGGCCGCGCCCTCACCCGCGAGGGACGGCTGCTGCTCTCCGACGCCCGCGCCGTGGCCGACGCGCTCGACCTCGACCACTTCTCCCGCGACCGCGCCCGCACCAGCGACGACATGCCCGAGATCAGCCTGCTCCTGCACTGGGCCCGGCAGGCCCGCCTCGTCAGGGTGGTGCGCGGGCGGCTGGTGCAGGTCCGCAACGCGGCACCGCTGCTGTCACGGCCGATCGAGCTGTGGAAGCGCGCGTTCGAGGCCGTCGGCGGGATCGGTGAGCACTTCGGCGGCAGCAACGTGTTCGGGGCGCCGTCGCTGTTCGGGATGAGCCTCGGTGAGGCCTACCCGATCCTGCTGTACCAGCTCTACGCCGCCGGCGGCGAGCCGATCCCCGTCGAGCGGTTCCACCGCGCCGTGCGCGAGACCGTGAACGAGCGGATGGGCTGCGTCGTCGACGACCTCGCAGGCGACGTGGAGCACCGGCTGTGGCGCCGCGACGTCACCGCGCTGCTCGACGCGCTGGAGCTGCTCGGCGCCGTCCAGCTGTCGGAGACCCCCGGCGTGGAGGACGGCGACGACATGGCCGAGCTCATCGCGCTCGCCGGGCGGGACGACCCCGACCCCACCCTCGTCGCGCTCACCCCGATCGGGATCTGGGCGGTGCGGGAGATGCTGGTCGAGCGGGGGGTGCACGCGCCGCTGGTCGGCGAGCTCGCCGACGAGGACATCGAATACGTGTGCGTGCGCATGGCCGGCCTGAGCCGGGAAGTGGCCGAGGCCGAGCTCACCGCCTGGGTGCGGGCCCGCTCCGGGCGGGCGGCGAGCCACGAGATCATGCGCTACCTGCAGCGCGTGGAGGTGCCCGCCCACCGCGAGCTGGCGCTCTTCGCGCTGTCGCGTTGCGGCGCGCCGGGACGGGAGACGAGCCGCTGGCGCGCCCGCATCAGCGCCGCGCTGCGAGCGCCGTCGAGCGGTGCCCAGCCCCGCGTCGAGTGCGACGCGCGACTCGCCCGCCCCTGACCACCCGATCGGGTGACACCGGCGCCGCACTGTGACACCGTGGCGCGGCGGCGCGAATACGGATGCGTACAACAGCATCCGACCGAGCGCCGAAAGAAGGAGCCGACGTGGCCACGCCCGACCCCTACCAGCACTGGTCCGGGGCGCCGAAGCACTGGGTGCACGTCCCGGCCCAACGGAGCGGCCCGCCCGCGCCCGACGAGCTCGACGCGGCCGCGGGCGACCCGACCGGCGCACCCGGCCGGGTCACGCGCGGTGAGTGGACGGTCGCCGCGATCGCGGTCGCCGTTGCCGTCGCCGCGTTCGTCCTGATCGGCACGGGGAGCGCGGTGACGGGCGACGAGTCGCCGCCCGCTCCGGCGACGCCGGGGACATCCTTCCGCTAGACCGGCTTCTCACCTGCTGTAATCGCGACCACAATCGGGTAGTCCTGGTAGGACACCGAGCGGGGATGGTGGCAATGCGGACGATCGTCGCGCTGCTCGTCGCCGCCGGCTCGTTGTTGCTCGGTTCCGCGCCGGCCGCAGCCGACGGGGACACCTACATGGTGAGCCGCTCGTGGAAGCTCACCTACTCCCACGGCGACCCGCGGATCGTGCCCCACGTCGAGGACGACGTCGTCGAGAGCACCTGCCACAACGACGACCAGATGACGGACTGGCGGGTCAACGACGAGGACCTCGTCGCCGAGTGGTGGGAGAAGGCCGACGGCACCGGGGTGCAGGTGCGGCCGGAGTTCACCGGGGAGACCGAGATCCTCGAGATCACGATCCGGTGCGAGAAGGCCTGATCGACCCGTCAGTCGACCCCGTCAGTCGACGATGACCTCTTCGAGGACCCCGGCGTGGATGTCGAGCACGAACCCGCGCACGCGGGTGTCCGGGTGCAGGAAGGGGTCGTGACGCAGCTGGGTGACGTCGCGCCGCACGCTCTGTGCAGGGTCCCGGAACGCGTGTGTGCGCCACGACGGCCGCATCCCGGTCTCCGCCGCCAGCTCCTCGCAGAACTCGTCGTCGGTGAACGTCGCGAGCCCGCAGCCGTTGTGCTGGACGAGCAGCACGTCGCGCGTCCCCAGCTTCCGCTGGCTGATCGTCAGGGAGCGGACCACATCGTCGGTGACCACTCCACCCGCGTTGCGCAGCACGTGCGTCTCGCCGATGTTCATCCCGAAGAGGGCGAACACGTCGATCCGCGAGTCCATGCAGGTCACGATGGCCGTGTGCAGCGAGGGCGGGACCGCCAGCCCTTCCGCGCTCGCCGCCGCGAGCCGCCCGCCGCCTGCCTCGTACCGCTTGATCAGTTCTTCGGCACTCACAGCGACAACTAACCACGCCGCGCCCCGGTCGGCCGGGTCGACGCGGCCGGATTGCGTGCGATCTCACGCACGCCGCTGCCGGGCGCCCACCGACGGCGCCACCGAACTCACGTCCGGGACAGGGCGGGCAGCAGACCGAGGTGCTGGGCGCGGAGCACGGCCGTGAGCCGGTCGGCCACACCGAGCTTGCCGTAGGCGTGCTCGAGGTGCTTCTGCACGGTCCGCTCAGCGATACCGAGTCGTCGGCCGATGGCCGCAGCGGTGAGGCCCTCCACGAGCAGCCCGAGCACCGCGACCTCGCGTGGCGTGAGCCGCAGGCCGGACACGACATCCACCTCGGGCGTCAGCCGGGCGTACTCCTGGACCTGCCGGTCGAGCGCCGTGAGCAGTTGCCACAGCAGCTGCCCGAGCCGGAGCTCGCCCGGCGTGAACACGTCGGAGCGGCCGAGGACGAACGCCCGGTGCCCGTCCGGGCCGAGCCGGAGCGGGAGCGCGAGCTGGTTCGGGCTACCGATCGCGCGTCCGACGGCCGACCAGTTCGCGCGGACCCGAGCGCCCGCTATCGCCTGCGGGACGTCGGCCACCTGCAGCGGCTCGCGGCGCCCGGTACGCAGGTAGTAGCGCAGCAACGGGTGTTCGCGGGGGGCGCGTTCGGCCGTCCACCGCTCCATCTCCCCGCGCAGGCCGCCGAGCTGCTCGTCGGCGGGCCAGAGCCGTACCCCTCCGACGCCGTCCGGCGCCGTCTCGTTGAAGGAACACGCCACGAGGCCGAACGATGCGCACATCTGCAGGGCGATCTGCTCGTCCGGCAGTTCGAGTAGCGGAGCGGCGAACAGCGTCGCCACGAGCTCCAGCCAGTCGTGCTCCTTCCGCGGCGCCATGAGTCCCCCTCCCGCGGATCGCTCTCGCGGACAGGAGGAGGCATGTGACCGAATAGCTACGAGGCGTTGCCAGAACCACTCGACTGGCCCTGCCTCGTGGCTCCGTGCCGCCGGCGGGACACGACCGACCGGCGGCACGGGGATCGTCGGCTACTCCGAGTAGACGAGGTAGCGGTTCGGGAGCAGGTGCCGGAACCCCGCCTGGGAGGAGGGCACGAAGAGGAACCCCGGGTCGTCGTCGACGTCGAAGAAGTTCGTCGCGAAGGCCGCGTATGGCTGGGCGAACCGGTCGACGTCCACGGTGATGTTCGCCTCGAACAACTTCGGGTTCGGACCCGGGTCGGGCGGGCGGATCCTGAACACGAAGGGGGTCAGCGAAGCCGCGGGCGTGCCGAACGTCGCCGGCTGCAGCGGGTTCACCACGTTGGTGCCCACCGTCGCTTCGGTGATGTTCAGCTCGTGCAGCGCCACGCGGAACCTGCGGCCGGCGAGCTGCACCGTGGGCGGTACCGCGAACCCGTCGATCACGCTGACGACCGGGTTGACCCACAGGAACGCGACGATGAAGGCCTCCTCACCGCCCGCGATGACCTTGCCCGGCCGGTACGGGGGCAGCCCCTCGAACTGGATCGGCGACGTGCACGCGACGTCGAACGCGACGTAGTCGTTGACGATGGGCTGGCCGAGGGCGACCGCTCCGTTCGTGGCGGCGCCGCGCGTGGCCCGGTCCGCGGTGAGGTCCATCAACCTCTGGTCGCTCCTGGCCTGCATCTTGACGACCTGGGACTCGGCCCACTGGTGGGCCTTCTCGGCGGCCGGCAGCTCCGTCGGTGTCAGTTCCCGTTCGGTGCTCGGCCTGTCGGTCACGGTCATGTCGGTTGTCCCTCCGACTCCGCGGCGCCCATGAGCGGCGCCGGCCCGCCCAGTAGAACGGCGCCCGCCCCGCCCGCCTATGGCGGAAAGTGCGTAGGAGCGGTGCGTATCAGAGCGGCAGAGCATCGCTCTGTCCTGTACGAACAGCACTCTCGTCTGATCGGCCCGAAATGGCGACGATCGCCCTGGCGAGGGCGCAAACCGTGATCTCGCGAGCGTTGCGAGAACGCGCTACGCGAGTCCCGGTGGTGAAGCTGTGAGGGCGAGCGGGGCCAGGGCGTGTGCAGCACCGAGCGATCAAGGCGGGGCGCGGTCGAGGATCGCGCCAATCCCACCGACTCGCGCGCATCGGTACGAACGGCGCTCTCGCCCGATGAAGCAGGACGAGAGTGCCGTTCGTCCGATCGCTCAGGCGCGGGCCAGCTGCACCACGGCCCACGACAGCGGCGGCAGGGTGACGGTGGCCTGCCCGTCCGCGACCTCGACGCCGTCGAGCGGGCGGAGGCCCACGCGGTCGGGGTGCTGCTCGTCGTTGTTGGTGTGGCGATCCTGCCCCTCCGCCGCGGCGAGCACCGCGGCGTGCTGCACGCGCAGCTCGCCGAAGCCGCGCACGCCGACCTCCACGGTGGCCGCCTCGGTCTGGTCGCGGTTGGCCAGGAACAGCGCGACGACGCCGTTCTCGGCGTCCCAGGTGCCGGAGGCGTCGACCAGGTCGACGTCGCCGAAGCGGGGCGTCTCGTAGCGGTCGCTGCGGACCCGGACGTCCAGGATCTCCCCCGCCGCCCGGCGCCGGACCTGCTCGAACGGGTGCGCGATCGTCTGCTTCCAGGCCGGGCCGCCCGGCTCGCTGCGCAGCAGGCCGATCACGTTCACCAGCTGCGCCTGGCAGGCCACCGTGACCCGGTCGCCGTGGCGGAGCAGCGAGTTGAGCAGGGTGCCGACGACCACGGCGTCGGTGATCGAGTACTCGTCCTCGATGACCCGCGGCGCGACCTCCCACTCGCTCTCGCCCTTGGCGATCGCCGACTCGCGGTGGCGCGTCTGGTACCAGACGTTCCACTCGTCGAAGGAGATGTCGATGTGCTTGCGGTGCTTGCCGCGGGCGCGCACGGCGTCGGCGGTGGCGACGACCGACTCGATGAACAGGTCCATGTCCCGGGCGCAGGCGAGGAAGTCGCCCGGGTGGTCGTGCTCCTGGTAGTAGGCGTGGGCGGAGATGTAGTCGACCTGGTCGTAGGTCTCCTCGAGCACCACCCGCTCCCACTCGCCGAACGTCGGCATGTGGCGGTTGGAGCTGCCGCAGGCCACGAGCTCGATGGTCGGGTCGACCAGCCGCATGGCCCGGGCCGTCTCGGCGGCCAGGCGCCCGTACTCGGCGGCGGTCTTGTGCCCGACCTGCCACGGGCCGTCCATCTCGTTGCCGAGGCACCACAGCTTGATGTCGAACGGGTCGGCGTTGCCGTGGGCGCGGCGCAGGTCGGAGTACTTCGTGCCGCCGGGGTGGTTGGCGTACTCCAGGATGTCGCAGGCCTCCTGGATGCCTCGGGTGCCGAGGTTGATCGCCATCATCGGTTCGGTGCCCGCGGCCTTCGCCCAGCGGGCGAACTCGCCGAGGCCGAACTCGTTGGTCTCGATCGACCGCCACGCCCGGTCGAGCCGCCGCGGCCGCTGCTCCTTCGGGCCGACGCCGTCCTCCCAGTAGTAGCCGGAGACGAAGTTGCCGCCCGGGTAGCGCACGACGGTGGGGCCGAGCTCCCGCACCAGGTCGAGCACGTCGGTGCGCAGTCCGTCGGCGTCGGCCTTGGGGTGGCCGGGCTCGTAGATGCCGGTGTAGACGCAGCGGCCCATGTGCTCGACGAACGAGCCGAACAGGCGCCGGGGAACCGGGGCGATCGTGAAGTCGGGGTCGATGGTCAGGCGTGCGCGGGGCAAGTGATTCCTTCCTCGGGTCCTACGTTCCGCCGAGGCCGGTGGTGGCGACCCCGCGGATGATCTGGCGCTGGAACAGCATGAACACGACGATCAGCGGCAGTCCAGCCAGGATCGCCGAGGCCATCACCTGGGCGTATCTCACCCCGAAGGCACTCTGCACCTGCACGAGCCCCACCGGGAGCGTCATCAGGCCGGGGTCGGAGGTGATGATGAACGGCCAGAGGAAGTTGTTCCACGCGTGGATGAACACGAAGATCGAGACGGCGGCGAGGATCGACCGCGACAGCGGGAGCACGATCTGCAGGAAGATCCGCAGCTGGCCGGCACCGTCCACGCGGGCGGCCTCCTCCAGCTCGTGCGGGATGCCGTCGAAGAACTTCTTGAGGATGAATACCATCGCCGGCAGCACCAGCTGGGGCAGGATGATCCCGGCGTAGGTGTCGGCGAGACCCATCGCGAGCATCTGCCGGTACAGCGGCACGATCAGGATCTGCGGCGGCACCATGATCCCGGCGATCGTCAGCGCGAACAGCACGTTGCGGCCGCGGAAGCGGGTGCGCGAGAACCCGTAGGCCGCGGCGGCGGACAGCGCGACGGTGAGCACCGTGATCACCACCGTGACCACCGTGCTGTTGACGAACCAGGTGACGAGGTTCCCGTTGGCGAGCACCGAAGCGTAGGCCTGGAGGGTGAACCCGCGGTCGGGCACGACCTCGAGGGGCACGACGGTGGTGTCGGCCTCCTGCTTGAGGGACGTGACCACTGCCCAGAAGAGCGGGGCCAGCCAGAGCACGGCCAGCACCGCGAGCGCGGTGATGATCCCCGCCCGTGCGAGCGGGGTGTAGCGCCGGATGTCCGTCGGCTCGGCGGCCCGCGACCGGGCTCGGGGCAGGACGGGGGCGGTGGCGGGATTCGCGGTGTCGGGCGCGGTGGTCACGCTTCACTCCTGCGGCTGAGCCGGGCCTGGACGAGGGCGATCAGGATGATCAGCACGAAGAACACGTAGGAGATGGCCGACGCGTACCCCAGGCGGTAGTCGGTGAACCCGGTGTCGTAGATGTACTGCAGGATCGGCGTCGCCGACCCGCCCGGCCCCCCGTTGGCCCTGAACAGGATGTAAGCCTGGTCGAACAGCTTGAGCGAGGCCAGCACCTGCAGCACGACCACCAGCCCGGTGGTGCGGTTCAGCAGCGGGAGCGTGATCCCGAACAGCCGGCGCCATCCGCCCGCGCCGTCGATCTCCGCGGCCTCGTACAGCTGCGCCGGGATGGCCTGCAGCGCGGCGAGGTAGAGCAGGAAGTTGAAGCCGATCGTCCACCAGACCGTGAGCAGGACGACCGACCACAGGCCCACGGCCGGATCGGTGAGCCACCCCACCTCGGGCAGTCCGATCCCCGTCAGCGCCGCGTTGAGCAGGCCGTAGTCGCCGGAGAACAGCCACTGCCAGATCAGCACGACCGTGGCCACCGGCAGCAGGAACGGTGCGAAGTACACGAAGCGCCAGAACCACTGCCCCCGCGCCCCGGTCTGCACGAGCAGCGCCATCACCAGCGCGATCACGACCAGCGGGATCGTGCTGCCGATCGTGAACAGGAGCGTGATGCCCAGCGTGCGCCAGACCTCGGCGTCGGCGAACAGGCGGACGTAGTTGTCGAACCCGACGAACCGCGACTCGGCCCGCACCAGGCTGGTGTCGAAGAAGCTCATGCCGAGGCCGTAGAGCAGCGGCCACAGCACGAACGCGGCGTAGACCGCCATGAACGGCAGGACGAACCAGATCCCGCCGCGCCCGCCCACGAGGCTCGGCCCTCGCCGCGGGGCGGTGGGCTGCTCGACGCGACCCGGCGCCGCGACCGTCCCGGCGCTCACAGCGGGTTCCCCAAGGTGAGCTGGTCGTCGAGCCAGCCGATCAGGTCGTCGGCCCCCTGCTCGGGCGTGAGCGACCGCCCCGTGACGCCCTGCAGGCTCTGCCCGGCCCGCGCCATCAACGTCGATCCGGATCCGGAGAAGTAGGCCTCCGGGTCGAACTCCACCACCTGCGCCGCCTCCCGATAGTTCGACACCGGTTTCTCGGCCAGGTACTCGGGGCTGTCGGCCACCGCGGACAGCGCCGGGATGTGGCCGCCGCCCGCCGCCCAGGCGAGGCTGTTGCGCAGCATCGACACCGCCATGTCGTAGGCGGCGCTGCGCGCCGCCGGATCGACCTGGGCCTGCGCCGGCAGCACGAAGCTGTGGCTGTCGGCCCGCACGTACGGGGTGTCGCCGAAGAGCGCGGGGAACTGCGTCATCGAGAACGGGATCCCGGCCGTGCGCGCCGAGGTCACCTCCCACGGGCCCACGAACAGGAACCCGGCCTGCTGGCTGGCGAACGCGGCGGGCGAGGACTGGCCGTCGAGGCTCGGTGAGCAGATGGTGCCGTCGCACAGGTCGCGCAAGAACGTCATCGCACCGACCATCGCGTCCCGGTCCACCTCGGCCGGGCCACCGTCCGGCAGCCGCATCTGCCCGCCGAGCTGGCGGTACGCCGACCAGAACGGCATCCAGATGTGCGCTTCGTGGAGCGAGCCGAGCGCGATGCCGATGGCACCGGTGACCTCGGCTGCCCGCCGCCCCGCGTCGAGCATCTGCTCCGCACCGTGGATCGGCGCCAGCGTGCCGTCCGGGGCGAGCAGCCCGGCCTTCTCGCAGATGTCGGTGTTGTAGTAGAGGACGAGCGGGTGGGTGTCGAGCGGCAGCGCCATCAGCCGGCCATCGACCAGCACCCGGTCCAGGACGGGCTGCGGGAACTCGTCCAGCGAGACGCCGCGCGCGGCGAGCTCGTCGAGGTCCCACTCGTCGAGCAGGTCACGGCCGAACGTCGACAGCCGGGACCCGTGCATCGTGGCGAGGTCGGGCGCCCGGCCGCCGGCACACGCCATCGCGAGCTTCGTGTAGTACGGCGGGCCCCACATGAGGGTCGTGTCGATGACCCGGACGTTCGGCGCCTCCGCCCGGAAGCGGTTGACGAGTTCCACCATGAGCTTGCCGTCGCTGCCTCCGAAGAAGTTCCAGTACGCCAGGTCGACGGCCTCCCCCGAGCCCCGCGCACACGAGGACAGGAGGGCGGCGCCGCCTGCGGCGGCCGTTGCGCGCAGCAGGGTGCGGCGCGAGAGGCGGTACGAGGTCGTCATCGACCACTCCCCCTTTACATCGTGGTAAAACCCTCGTCGGAAGGCGCTTGCCTGTCAAGGGGGAGGATTGGGGAGACTGCAGGTGTGGTGATGCAGCGACGACCGGTGACGATGCGGGACGTGGCGATCGCCGCCGGCGTGTCGCCGAAGACCGTGTCCAACGTCGTGAACGACTACGTGCACGTCCGGCCCGAGACCCGCGCCCTCGTACAGCGGTACGTCGAGGAGCTCGGCTACCGCCCGCAGGCGGTCGGCCGGCAGCTGCGCAGGGGACGCACCGGCGCGATCGCGCTCGCCGTCCCCCACATCGACGTGCCCTACTTCGCCGACCTGGCGGCCCTGCTCGTGCGCGCGGCCCGCGAGCGGGGGCTGACGGTCGTCGTCGAGCAGACCGACGGCGACATCGAACGCGAGCGCGAGGTGGCCGCAGGCTTCCCCGTGCGGTTCGCCGACGCGCTGATCTTCAGCCCGCTCTCGATGCCCCCGTCGGAGCTGGAGGCGCCGCGTCACGACACGCCGATGGTGCTGATCGGGGAGCACGGCGGTGGGGCCGCGGTCGACCACGTGACCATCGCCAGCGTCGAGATCGGCCGCTTGGCCACATCCCACCTCGCAGCCGCGGGCAGACGGCGCATCGCGATGATCGGGTACAAGAAGGCCCGGCCGTTGCCGGTGATGCAGCAGCGGATGCTCGGCTACACGCAGGCACTGCGCGCGGCCGGGCTGCCGGTCGACCGCGCGCTGATCCGAGACGTTCGCGAGTGGAACCGCGAACCCGGCGCGGATGCCGTCGACGCGCTGCTCGCCGAGCACCCGGACGTCGACGCCGTCTTCGCCGCGAACGACGTGCTCGCCATCGGCGCGCTCAGCGCGCTGCACCGCCACGGCCGCCGGGTGCCCGACGACGTGGCGGTCGTGGGCATCGACGACGTGCCGGAGGCCCGCTTCACGACCCCGGCGCTCACCACCGTCGCGATCGACAGGGCGTTCGTGGCGGAGTCGGCGCTGGAGATGGCCACGTCCCGGCTGGCCGACCCGGGCCTCCCACCCCGCCAGCTCACGGCCCCGCACCGGCTGGTGGTCCGGGAGAGCGCGTAATTCGCGTCGATCCGCATATTCCCCCGAAAGAGTGCGTAACCAAACGCAACGCAGTCGATTCATCAGATAGTGGTAAGGAATTTGTTCGGGCCGAGCGCGACGCATTAGGTTTCTCCGCAGTCGGTGCGGGCTCCCCGCTCATCGCCGCCGACTCTGAATTGGACCGGCTCCGGCCGAATCCGAACACTCACCAGGAGACAACTGTGCTGAAGAAGGCTGGAATCATCGTGGCCACCGCCGCGGCCGGTCTGCTCGCGGTCAGCCCCCTCGCCTTCGCGGGCGACGACCACGGCAGCAAGATCGACGGCGTCAGCTCCGTCGACCAGTCCAACGAGGGCCTGATCAACCTGGCCGGCAACAACGTCGCCGTTCCGGTCAACGTCTGCGACAACCAGGTTCCGATCAACGTCCTGGGTGTCCAGGTGCCGCTCAACGGCACGCACGTCCTGCTCGACCTGACCGGTGCGGCCGGCCTCGGCCTGCTCGGTAGCTCCGACACGGACGCCGACTCCGGCGACTCGGACGACGAGTCGGGCGACGAGTCGGACAACGACAACACGATCGACGACAGCTGCACCGCGGCCGCCGAGTCGGGTGACAGCGCCTCGATCGACGACTGATCTTCGGATCTGACTCCACAGCGGCGCCGGACCTTCGGGTCCGGCGCCGCTGTCGTGCGCGCGCCGCGAGCTTCCGCAGGTGCCGACTCCCTCCGCCGTGACGAAGCTCGGCCCCTGACCGTCATCCGCCGGTGTGCGGTGGTGCGGCCGGCAGCTTCACCGTGATGCGGAGCCCGCCGGCGGCCCGGGCAGCGAGGGTGAGGGTTCCCCCGTGCGCCTGCGTGATGCTCTTGACGATCGCCAGGCCGAGCCCGACGCCTGCGTGGTCGGTGCTGATGCGTTCGGCGCCGCGCTGGAAGGGTTCGGTGAGCGTCGAGACCAGCTCGTGCGTGAGCTTCTCGCCGGTGTTCTCGACGGTGAGCACCACGGTCCGGGTACGGACGCTGGTGGCGACCCACACATGACCGTTCGCCGGCAGGTTGTGGACGATCGCGTTGTGCACGAGGTTCGTGGCCAGCTGCAGCAGGAGCGGTTGCGATCCGATCATGGGAGTGAAGTCGCCGGAGGTCTCGATGGTGACGCCGCGCTTCTCCGCGAGGGGGAGGAGCGTCTCGGCGGCTTCTTCCGCGACGAGGGACAGGTCGACGGGTTCTCGGGTGAAGGACCGCCGGTCGGCGCGGCTGAGCAGGAGCAGTGCCTCCGTGAGGTCGATCGCCCGGGTGTTGACGGCGTGGAGCCGGTCGACGAGCTCGCCGGTGTCGTGGTCCGGATCGGTGCGGGCCACGTCGAGGAGCGCCTTCGAGATCGCCAGCGGGGTGCGCAGCTCGTGAGAGGCGTTCGCCGCGAACCTCTGCTGTTCGGCGACGTGCGCTTCGAGCTGCGCGAGCATGCTGTCGAAGGCGTCGGCGAGCTCGCGGAACTCGTCACTGCGGCCCGGTAGCCGGATCCGGTGGGAGAGCGACCCGTTCGCGGCCATGCGGGTGGCGTTCGTGACGCGGGTCAGCGGGGCGAGCATGCGGCCGGCGAGGACCCACCCTCCCGCGAGACCGAACACCAGCAGGAATGCCATCACCACGACCGCCGCCGGGCCGAAGACGGCCGGACCGAAGGAGCCTCGCTGGAAGACGAGCGGGAGGTTGGAGAGGTCGGGGAAGGAGTAGCTGGTGGGCGTTCCGCGCAGCAGGAACACCCACACCGCCGCGAGCAGCAGGGCACCTGCGAGCATGAGGAACCCGGCGTAGCTGAGGGTGAGCTTGAGGCGAACGCTCAACCCGGGCCGCCGGTCCACGGTCTCCTCCTCGCTCACGACCGGGCGCCCGCTGCCGTCTCGATGCGGTAGCCGACGCCGGCCACGGTGGCGATGATCGCGGGTTCGCCGAGGCGTTTGCGCAGTGCCGAGACGGTGATGCGCACGGCGTTGGTGAACGGGTCGGCGTTCTCGTCCCACGCGCGTTCCAGGAGCTCCTCGGCGCTGACGACACCACCCTCGGCAGCGACGAGGACCTCGAGCACGGCGAACTGCTTGCGGGTGAGCGGGACGTAGCGGCCGTCGCGGTACACCTCGCGGCGGAACGGATCCACCCGCAGGCCCGCGATCTCCCGCACGGGTGGTCTGCTGTGCGCACGCCTGCGGTCGAGTGCCCTGAGCCGGAGGACGAGCTCGCGCATGTCGAACGGCTTGGTGAGGTAGTCGTCGGCGCCGAGTCCGAACCCGGAGGCCTTGTCGTCGAGCCGGTCGGCGGCGGTGAGCATGAGGATCGGCATGCCGCTGCCGGAGGCGACGATGCGCCGCGCGATCTCGTCGCCGGAAGGCCCGGGGATGTCGCGGTCGAGGACGGCGATGTCGTAGGCGTTGATGCTCAGCAGCTCCAGAGCGGTGTCACCGTCACCGGCGACGTCGGCCGCGATCGCCTCAAGGCGCAGGCCGTCGCGGATCGCTTCTGCCAGGTACGGCTCGTCCTCGACGATCAACACGCGCACAAGCTCTCGATGCTACGAGCCCGCGCATATCGCCGGCATATCGAGAACCGGATACGTGCTGGCAACACCGCGGTGCCTTGACTGCGGGCATGACCCACAGCGCACCAGCACGAGCAGCAGCCCGGTCCCTGGCGGTCTCGGCCACCGGCACCCCCGCGGTACTGCGCGTGGCGCCGTCCGGACGGCTGGTGGCCGCCGTCGCCCTGGTCGCCCTGATCGGCACGGGCTGCTCGAACACGCCCGCCGGGACCGGCAGCGGTGGCGGCGAGAAGTCCGCCACGGCGGGCAGCTCGAGCACCGAGACCGGTGACGATCAGAGCGCCGCCGCGGGAGCCACGCCGAGTCCCGCCGAGCTGGAGGAACGCCGCGAGTCCGCCGAGTGCATGCGTGAGAACGGCGTGGAGGACTTCCCGGACCCCGACGCCAACGGGCACATCCTGTACTACGGCGACGACCCGGACATGGAGTCCGCGAGCGCGAAGTGCGACGAGCTCCAGCCCGGGGACCGCGTCCGGGAGCCGGGGAGCGGAGGATGACCCGGGCGCCGGCCGCAGCCGCCTACCCGGTCTCAGCAGCCCGTTACGACGCTGCGTTCGACGATCGCTTCCCGACGCAACCCATCCCGGTGGGCCGCCACCAGGCGGGGCGCGTCCTCGACGACCGGTACAGGCGGGCTCCCGATC
Source organism: Pseudonocardia cypriaca (assembly GCF_006717045.1). Lineage (NCBI taxonomy): Bacteria > Bacillati > Actinomycetota > Actinomycetes > Pseudonocardiales > Pseudonocardiaceae > Pseudonocardia > Pseudonocardia cypriaca. The sequence continues at coordinate 841,534 of NZ_VFPH01000001.1, read as the reverse complement.
CCACCGGCCGACGCGTGTCGCCTGCCTACCGGGAACCACCTCCGTCCCGGCACCACCACGCTGCGCCGGCCGGCGGCGTGTCCCACCGCGCACCAGCGCGAACAGCAGGCCGCCCCACTCGATCTACGATCCTCGTCGCCGTGGCGGTGGTCATCACCGCGATCGTCGGGGCCGTCGGTTACCAGTCGTGGGCGGCCTCGTCCTCGGCGGCCACCCGCGATGCCCGCGGGGGTTCCGTTCCCGCAACGAGTCCGGCGACAGCGGCCCGGCAGGGAGACGACACCCCGGGCAGCGACGTCCGACCCGGTGACGGCCGTGGTGCTGTGGGGAAGGCCGACGGTGTCGTCCCCGACGGCGTGACGGTCTCGGACGACGAGTTCGCGGCCGTGGCCGAGCTGGATCCGGCTCTGCTCAAGGCCGTCCGCCGGGCCGCGAAGGCTGCTGCGCGCAACGGGGTCACGTTCTACGTCAACAGCGGCTGGCGTTCCCCTGCCTACCAGAACCAACTGCTTCGCGAGGCCCTCGCCGAGTACGGCTCGGAGAAGGAGGCCGCCCGGTGGGTGGCCACCGCGGACACGTCACCCCACGTGTCGGGGGACGCGGTCGACATCGGCAAGTCCGATGCCGCGGCGTGGCTGTCCGAGCACGGCGCCGAGTACGGGCTGTGCCAGATCTACCGCAACGAACCCTGGCACTTCGAGCTGCGCCCCGACGCCGCCGACGGCGGTTGCCCGCGCATGTACGCCGACCCCACGCACGATCCGAGGATGCAGAAGTGACCAGAATGCTCGGCAACCCCCCGCCCGCCCCTCAGCCGACGCTGGCGGCCAGCGCGCGGAGCCTGACCAAGACCTACGGCCGGGGCGACACCGAGGTGCACGCCCTGCGCGGCGTCGACCTCGACCTGCCGCGCGGCAGGTTCACCGCGATCATGGGGCCGAGCGGGTCGGGCAAGTCCACCCTCATGCACTGCCTGGCCGGGCTCGACCAGGCCAGCGGTGGCACCGTCACCGTGGCCGGCACCGAGCTCGGAGCACTCGACGACGACACGCTCACGACCTTCCGCCGCAAGCACGTCGGCTTCGTGTTCCAGTCGTTCAACCTGCTGCCGATGCTCACCGCGGAGCAGAACATCCTGCTCCCGCTGGAGCTGGACGGTGCACGGATCGACGACGCGACCCGGGAGCGCGCGCGCACGCTCGCCGAGACCCTCGGCGTCGCCGACCGGCTCGGCCACCGGCCCGCCGAGCTGTCCGGCGGCCAGCAGCAGCGGGTCGCGATCGCCCGCGCCCTGGTCACCCAGCCGGACCTGCTGTTCGCCGACGAGCCCACCGGCAACCTGGACAGCACCACCTCCGCCGAGGTCCTGGAGCACCTGCGACGCTCGGTGCGCGAGCTCGGACAGACCGTCGTGATGGTCACCCACGACCGGGACGCGGCGAGCTACGCCGACGACGTGGTCACCATGCAGGACGGCCTGATCGTCTGATGCGCACCGTCTTCCTCGCCTCCCTGCGCATCCACGTCCTCCGGTACGTGGCGGCGGCGATCGCGGTGACCGTCTCGGTCGCCTTCGTCGTCGTGATCGGCGTGCTCGCCTCCGGGGCACGCGCCGGACTCATGGAGACGTCCGGGTCGCCCTACCGCGGCGCCGACTACGTGGTCGATCCCCCCGAGGACGGACCGGAGTCGGACGTGATCGCGCTCGTCGACCGCCTCGGGGACGACGCGTCCGCGCTCGGCCGGGCCTACCTGCCGGCGCACACCGAGGACGGCGCCCCACTCGGCGTGGGCGACGTGCGGGGCGAGACCACCGTGGGGCCGATCGCCGCCTCGGAGGACCTGCGCTGGCAGGAGCTCGTCTCGGGCCGCTTCCCCGCAGGCACGGGGGAGGCGGTGATGCACGTGTGGGACGCCCGGGCCCAGGAGGTCGCGGTCGGCGACCGGATCCGGGTCGGCGAGGGGCCCACCGCCGTCGACCTCCAAGTGATCGGGCTCGTGGAGTCGCCCTCCACCTGGACCCAGGCCTCCGTCTACGTCACCTGGCCGCAGTACCTGCAGTGGCGCGACGACCCCACCTTCCGCGTGCAGGTGGCGGTGCGCGGGGAGGTGGGGCCGCTCCCGGACGACCTGACGGTGCAGCCGGTCGACGAGTACATCGGGGAGAGCCTCGCGGCGCTCAACAACGGTGTGGACTTCATGGCGCTGCTGGGTCTGTTGTTCGCCGGGGTCGCGCTGTTCGTCTCGGCGCTGGTCGTCGCGAACACGTTCTCGATCCTGTTCGCGCAGCGCCTGCGTGACTTCGCGCTGCTGCGCTGCGTCGGCGCGACCCGGCGGCAGGTGCTGGGTTCGGTACGCCGGGAAGCGGCCGCCGTCGGGGTGCTCGCGTCGCTGACCGGGACGCTGGTGGGCGTCGGACTCGGCTACGGCCTGCTCCCCCTGATCAACATCCTCGCCCCCACCACCCCGTTGGCCGCCCCCGCACTGCCGGTGGCATGGCTGCTGGGTGGGCTCACCGTCGGCCTGCTGGTCACCGTGCTCGCGTCCTGGCTGCCGACCCGCCGAGTGGTCGCGGTGAGCCCGCTCGCGGCGCTGCGCCAGCAGACGGCGGTCGACGTGCACACCGCCACCGGCCGGGTACGGCCGGCGCTCGCCGCACTGCTGCTGGTCACCGGGCCGGCGCTGCTCGGGACGGCGATGGTCCGGGACAGCACGCCGCTCATGGTGGCCGGCGGAGCATCCGTGTTCGCCGGCGTGCTCCTGGTCGGGCCGGTGCTCGTCCCCCGCATGATCCGGATCGCCGGGGCGCTGCTCGGCTCCGTCGGACGTCTTGCGACCCGCAACGCCGTGCGCAACCCCCGCCGGACCGCCACCACCACCGCCGCCCTGCTGGTCGGCGTCACCCTGACGACAGCCGTGCTCACCGGGACGGCCACGTGGCGTGCGGCGCTGGACGAGGTCCGCGACCGGCATCACGCCATCGACGCCACGCTCGCCTCGCTCGGCGAGCCCGTCTCCACCGACCTCCTCGACCGGGTACGGCGCACCCCCGGTGTCGAGCAGGCCGTCGCCGTGGACGGGGCCGTGGCCCAGGTCTCCGGGTTCGACGCACCGCTCCCGGTCGTCACGGCGTCGGCCGCGCCGCAGGTGGCTCGCGACGGCGGGACCTTCGCCCAGGTGGAGCCCGGGACGATCCGGCTCGACCTGGACGTCTTCACGAACCCGACCATCCGGCCCGGTGAGCAGGTCACGGTTCGCGTCGGCGACCGCGAAGCGGAGCTGCGGGTCGTCTCCCTCTCCGGCTGGGGCCGGGCCGGCATGCTCGCACCGGAGGACCTGGCACAGCTCACCGACGCCCCCGAACCGCACGTCATCTGGGTCCGCGCCTCCGCAGGGGCCGATGCGCTCACGCTCGTCGACGACCTGGACGGGCTGGCCGATGCCGCCGGCGTGCAGCTCGAGGACCGGCTGCAGGCCCAGGCGGTCGCCAACCGGGAGCGGGACATCCTCGCCTGGTCGGCGCTCGGCCTCCTCGGCATCTCCGTGGCGATCGCCCTGGTCGGGATCGCGAACACCCTGGGGCTGTCGGTCCTCGAACGCGCCCGTGAGCACGCGCTGCTGCGTGCGCTCGGGCTGACCCGCAGGCAGCTGCACCGGATGGTGGCGACCGAGGCGGTACTGCTGTCGATGACAGCCACCCTGCTCGGCACCGTGATCGGCGTCGGGTTCGCATGGGCCGGCTACGAGACGTTCGTGAAGCGCGCCCTCACCGGGGCCACCATGGTCGTCCCCTGGCCGTCTCTGGGCGCCGTCGTCCTCACCGCCGCGCCGGCCGGACTGCTCGCCTCCGTCCTGCCGGCACGCCGGGCCGCCCGGGTGAGCCCCGCCGCAGGGCTGTCCCTCGACTGACGGCGGCGTTCGCCGGTGCCTTGGATGCGCCCCCACCAGGCCCTTCGTCGTACGCCGACCCAACGCACGATCCGAGGAAGCAGAAGTGACCAGAATGCTCGACGACGCGATCCGGGAACGCGCGCACACGCTCGCCGGCGTCACCCACGAGCGGGACGCGGCCTGCGCCGACGGCGTGGTCACCCAGCAGGACGGGCGGATCGCCTGATGCGCACCGTCTTCCTCGCGTCCCTGCGCACCCACACCCGCCGCTACGTCGCAGCGGCGATCGCGGTGACCGTCTCGGTCGCCTTCGTCGTCGTGATCGGCGTGCTCACCTCCGGGGCACGTGCGGGGTTCATGGAGAACTCCGGGGCGCCGTACCGCGGCGCCGACCACGTGGTCGACGCCCCCGAGGAGGGACCCGACCCGGGCCCGCCGTGCTGCCCCGACACCCTGGACCTGTCGGACGCGATCGCGCTCATCGACCGGCTCGGCGACAACGCATCCGGGCTGGGCCGGGTCGACCTGCCGGCGCACCGGGAAGGCGGCGCCCCGCTCGGCTCGGGCGAGTTCCGGGGCGAGACGACCGTCGGGCCGATCGCCGCCTCGGAGGACCTGCGCTGGCAGAAGCTCTTCTCGGGCCGCTTCCCGGAACGCACCGGCGAGGCGGTGATGCACGTGTGGAACGCCCAGGCCCAGGAGGTCTCGGTCGGCGACCGCATCCGCGTCGGCGAGGGCCCCACCGCCACCGACCTGGAAGTGGTCGGCCTCGTCGAGTCCCCCACCACCTGGACCCAGGCCTCGATGTACGTCACCTGGCCCCAGTACCTGCAGTGGCGCGACAGCCCCACCTGGCACGTGGGCAGCGTGGCGGTGCGCGGAGAGGTGGGTCCGGTCCCGGAAGGCATGAGGGTGTGGTCGGCGGACGAGTACGTCAGGAACGGCCTGGCCGGGCTCAACAACGACACGGACATGATCACGCTGATGCTGCTGCTGTTCGCCGGCGTCGCGCTGGTGGTCTCGGTCCTGGTCGTCGCCAACACGTTCTCCATCCTGTTGGCGCAGCGGCTGCGCGACTTCGCCCTGCTGCGCTGCGTCGGCGCGACCCGACGGCAGGTACTGGGTTCGGTACGCCGGGAAGCGGCCGCCGTCGGGGTGCTCGCGTCAATTACCGGAACACTGGTCGGCGGCGGGCTCGGTTACGGCCTGCTCCCCCTGATCAACACCCTCGCCCTCACCACCCCGCTGGGCGTGCCCGCACCGCCTGTCCCCTGGCTGCTGGGCGGGTTCGCCGTCGGCCTGCTCGTCACCGTGCTCGCGTCCTGGCTGCCGACCCGGCAGGTGGTACGGGTGAGCCCGCTCGCCGCGCTGCGCCCGCAGGCGTCGGTCGACGCGCGCACCGCCACCGGCCGGGCGCGGCTGGGGCTCGCCGCGCTGCTGCTGGTCACCGGGCCGGTCCTGCTCGGGACGGCGATGGTCGGGGACAGCACCCCGTTCATGGTGGCCGGCGGAGCATCGGTGTTCAGCGGTGTGCTGCTGGTCGGCCCGGTGCTCGTCCCCCGCCTGGTCCGGGTCACCGGCGCGCTGCTCGGCCCGCGGGGAATACTCGCGACCGAGAACGCCGTGCGCAACCCGCGCCGGACCGCCACCACCACCGCCGCGCTGCTGGTCGGGGTCACCCTGACGACAGCCGTGCTCACCGGGATGGCCACGTGGCGCGCGGGGATGGACGAGGTCAACCGCAGGCACAACCCCATCGACGCCGCACTCACCTCGCTCGAGAAGCCGGTCGGCACCGACCTGCTCGACCAGGTACGTCGCACTCCCGGTGTCGAGCAGGCCATCGCCGTGGAGGGTGCCGTGGCCCGGATCTCCGGGTTCGACGCGCCGCTCCCGGTCGTCACCACGTCGGACGCGGCGGAGGTGGCCCGCGACGGCGGGAGCTTCGCCCAGGTGGAGCCGGGGACGATCCGGATCGACCTGGGCTCCTTCGTGGACCCGAGCATCCGGCCCGGTGACCAGGTCACGGTGCGCGTCGGCGACCGCGAAGCCCAGCTGCGGGTCATCTCCCTCTCCGGCTGGGGAAAGGCAGGCGTGGTCGCGCCGGAGACCCTGGCACGGCTCACCGACGCTCCCGAACCGCACCTCATCTGGCTCCGGGCCTCCGACGGCGCCGACCCGCTGAAGCTCGTCGACGACCTGGACGGGCTGGCCGATGCGGCCGGATTGCAGCTCGAGGACCGGCTGCAGGCCCAGGCGGCGGCGAACCGGGAGCGGGACCTCCTCGCCGGGTCGGCGCTCGGCCTGCTCGGCGTCTCCGTCGCGATCGCCGTGATCGGGATCGCGAACACCCTGGGGTTGTCCGTGCTCGAACGCGCCCGCGAGCACGCGATGCTGCGCGCGCTCGGCCTCACCCGCGGGCAGCTGCGGCGGATGCTGGCGATCGAGGCCCTGCTGCTCTCGGTGGTGGCCACCGTGCTCGGCACCGTGATCGGCGTCGGGTTCGCCTGGGTCGGCTACGAGACCTTCGTGAAGCGGGCCCTGACCCACGCCACCATGCAGATCCCCTGGGAGTCGCTCGGCGCCGTCGTCGTCATCGCCGCCTCGGCCGGACTGCTCGCTTCCGTCGTCCCGGCACGCCGGGCCGCCCGTGTCACTCCCGCCCAAGGGCTGTCCCTCGACTGACTGTGAGGATGGTGAAGCTGGCTCAGTGACAGTGGGCTGGTGATGACAGCAGCAGGTGTGGCTCTTCGCCTGACTGGCGTGATGCCCTTGATCCGACTTGTCCGCCTGTTGCTGTCGGCACCGGCCCGGCCGGAGTAGCTGGCTTGATCAGGAGCATGACCGCCAGTAGCCGCTGGCGTGTCCCGTCACAGTCCTGCCGACTCCGATCCGGACCGGACCTCACGTCCCTCCAGGTCAGGAGAACGCGTTGTCCATGCTCGCAGAACTGGTCGAGCTCGTCATCGGGGTCGACACCCACACCGACACCCACACCGCGGCCGTGGTCGCGACCGATACCCGCGCCGTGCTGGCCACCGCCACGGTGAGCGCCGACGAAGACGGATACGCCGAACTCGTCGCGCTGGCCGAGGCCCACGGCGGGCTGCGCGGCTGGGCGATCGAGGGCACCGGCGGCTACGGCGCCGGCCTGGCCCGACACCTCGACCAGCTCGGTGAGCTGGTCGTCGAACTTGACCGGCCGGTCCGCCCCGCCCGCCGAGCCGGGGCAAAGTCTGACCCGATCGACGCCGAACGCGCCGCCCGCGACGCGCTCGCCCGCACACGACTGGCACAGCCCAAGACCGGACCCGAACGGGCCGGCCTGCAGATCCTGCTCACCGCACGCCGGGCCGCGGTCGCCGCGGCCAGCACCGCCCAACGCCAGCTGCGCGCACTGGTGATCACCGCCCCGGAACCGGTCCGGGCCCGGTTCCGCGGCCAGACCACCCGCGACATGCTCACCACCGCCGCGCGGCTGCGACCGGCCACGGCCAGCGCCGACGTGCACACCTTCACCGCCCTGTCCACACTGCGGGCACTCGCCCGCCGGGTCCGCGCCCTGGAAACCGAGGCCAACGAGCACGAACGGGCGATCCGAGCAATCGTGCGCGCGTGGCGACCGGATCTACTCACGCTGTCCGGGGTCGGCCCGATCAACGCCGCGACCGTGCTGACCGCCTGGTCGCATTCCCGGCGGTGCCGCAACGATGCCGCGTTCGCGATGCTCGCCGGCGCCGCCCCGATCCCAGCCTCCTCGGGTAAAACGGTGCGCTATCGGCTCAACCGCTCCGGCAACCGCCAACTCAACCGGGCCCTGCACAACATCGCGCTGTCCCGGCTGCGCTACGACCCCGACACCCGCGCCTACGCCGACCGTCGCCGAGCCCAGGGCAAGACCGACCGCGACATCAAGCGGTGCCTCAAGCGCTACATCGCCCGCCAGCTCTACCGGCAGCTCGAATCAGGCGCCGCAACGGCTTGACGAACCATAGGAGCGTCGCTCTCCCGTCGTTCGGCACGGTCCTCCCGTGCGATCTGCCCGGGTCGACCGTGACGGATCGCGGTACCCGCCCGCGCGGGCGCCGCCGAACATGGTCTCGACGGCGAGCGATCGGAGCGATCATGGCGAGCACCCGCTGGGTCCCCTGGGCCGGGAAGCCCCGGCGCGAGGATCTGATCTGCTGGTACGCGATCGCCGGAATGGCCGTCTTCTACACGGCGATGTGGCCCCTGCGGCCGATCCTCATCGGCTCGAACCCGGTGCTGCTCGAGCTCCTCACGGGCTCGAAGGAGTCGATCATCGCGGCGGGCGCGTTCGCGGCGGTCGGTTCGGTTCCGCTCGTGGTCGTGGTGGTCGCGGCGGTCCTCGGGATGATGAAGTTCGACGCGGTCCTCTGGTGGGCGGGCACGCTCTGGGGCGCGGGCATCGTCGGGAAGTTCGCGCGGAGGAGCAAGTGGGCGATGCGCTTCGCCGGCAGGGCGGGCTCGCTCGGGCCATGGGTGATGTGGCCGATGGTCGCGATGGCGCCGTGGACGCCGGTCCCGTCGTCGCTGGTCTACGCGGCGGCCGGGTGGACCGGGATGCGGCTGCGCACGTTCCTCGTGCTCGACGGCATCGGGTCGCTGGTCCGCGCGAGCATCTACACGGGCGCGGGGTACGCGATCGGGCAGCCGGCCGTCGACCTCGCCGAGACCATCTCCGCGAACGGGATCTGGGTGTCGCTCGGCGTCGTGGTCGTGATGGTGGTGTGGCAGTGGGTCCGGCGGCAGGTCACCGCCCGCCCGATACCGCGGTGATCGCCCCGGTCACGTACGACGCGGCGGGCGACAGCAGCCAGAGGATCGCCTCGGCCACCTCGGCCGGCGTCCCCGGACGACCCATCGGGACGCCGGGGGCGAGATCCCGCGCCCGGGTGGGCCGGCCCGCGGCGGCGTGCAGGTCCGTCTCGATCAGGCCGGCCGCGACACCGTTCACGCGGATGCCCTCGCCCGCCACCTCGGCGGCCAGGCCGGTGGTCAGGCTGTCGAGGGCACCCTTGGACGCCGCGTAGTGCACCCACTCGCCCGGACCCCCCAGCCGGGCGGCGCGGGACGAGACGTTGACGATCGACCCGCCGGCGCCGCCCCGGAGCGTCGACATCCGGCGGACCGCCTCCCGCGCGCACAGGAACGCGCCGACGACGTTGACGGCGAAGACCCGCTCGACGACCCGCGCGGAGACCTCGTCGACGCGGGAGAACCCTCCCGTGACGCCTGCGTTGTTGACGAGCGCGCGCACGGGACCGAGCTCCTGCTCCGCGGTTGCGAACAGCCGGATCACGTCGGCCTCGGCGGAGACGTCGGACTGCACCGCGACGGCCCTGCCACCGCCGTCCCGGATCTCCGCGACGACGCGCTCCGCGGCGACCGCGTCCCTCGCGTAGTTCACGGCGACCTCGAAGCCGCGGGAGGCAGCCATCCGGGCGGTGGCGGCTCCGATACCCCTCCCCCCACCCGTGACGATCAGGGTCATCCCTCCGCGCTCCGGATCGTGCGGAGGATCTCTGCGGCGACCTGTTCCGGGACCTCCCGCTGGGGGAAGTGGCCCACGCCCGCGAGCTCCACCCGGCGGTAGGCGGCGGTGACGCGGCCGGCCCACCGGGCGGCGGTCTCGGGCCGGGTGCAGTGGTCCTCGAGACCCTGGACGTGGGTGGTCGGCACCGTGATGTCCGGCATGGCGTCCACGATCTCCTGCGCCGCCCGGTGCTCCTCCGACACCGCGGCGTTGCCCCACCGGTAGCGGTAGTAGTGCAGCACCGTGTCCACGAACTGGTCGTTCCGCACCGCCTCGGCGACGGCCGCGAAGTCGCGATCGGCGAAGCGCCAGGCCGGTGACCACGTCCGCCAGAGGTGGCGGCAGAGATCGACGCGGCGGTCCCGCAGCAGCGTCCGCCCGTGCTCGGTCTGGAAGAGCCACTGGTACCAGAACGACGTGACCTGGTCGAGCGAGAGATCGGTGACCGGGGTCGCCTCGTTGTAGCCCGTTCCCAGGGTGACCAGTGATCGGACCCGGTGCGGGCTGAGGCCGGCCAGCGCGTAGGCGGCGCGGCAGCCCCAGTCGCTGCCCACCAGGTGGAAGCTCTCGAGGCCCAGGTGGTCGGCGAGCACGGCGACGTCGCCGGCCAGCGCCGCGGTCTCGGCCGACACGGGCTGCCCCGCCGCCACCCGGGTCGGCCCGTGCCCGCGGATGTGCGGCCGGATGATCAGGAGATCCGCGAGCGGGAGGCGTTCGAGGACCCGGTCCCAGGTCGCCGTGGTGTCGGGGAACCCGTGCAGGAGCAGCAGGGGGACTCCGCGCGGGGACCCGTCGAGCTCGTACCCGATGGTGATCGTCGGGAAGGCGGCCGTCTCGGTTCCCACCCGACGGAAGGTAGGGCCCGCTAGCGGGACCGGGGAGCCATAGGCTCACTGAGTGAGCCGGTCCGACGGGTCGATGCTGAGCAGGATCGTCACGATCCTCGACGTGGTCGCGGCGGGCGGGCCGGTCGTGTCGCGCACCGAGATCGCGGACCGGACGGGGCTGCCGAAGGCCACGGCGAACCGGATCGTCGCCGACCTCGTCGGGGCCCGGCTGCTGCAGCCGGTCGAGGGCGGGGTCGGCCTGGGCATCCGCCTGTTCGAGCTGGGCGTGCGCGCCGAGCAGCGCGGACTCGGGCTGCGCGACGCGGCGCTGCCCTTCATGGAGGACCTCTACGAGATCACCCACGAGACCGTGCAGCTCGCCGTCCTCGACGGCATCGACGTGGTCTACCTGCAGAAGATCTCCGGGCGGCGCAGCCTGCGGCTGGACACCCGCGTCGGCGGGCGGCGCCCCCTGACCTGCACGGGCTCCGGGAAGCTCCTGCTCGCCTCCGCCCCACCGGACCTGCTCGACCGCGTCCGCGCGGAGCGCGGGTTCGTCCGCCGCACACCGCACTCGATCACCGACCCCGCTGCCATGCGGCGCGCGCTCGCCACGATCCGGGAGCAGCGCTACGCCGTGGACGACGAGGAGTTCGCGCTCGGCACCCGCTCGATCGCCGCGCCCGTCGTGCACGGCGGCGAGGTGGTCGCCGCCCTGAGCCTGTCCGGGCGGGCGGACCGCATCACCGTGCCCGCCGCCGCCCCCGCCGTCCGCGCCGCGGCCGCCGCGATCAGCCGGGAGCTGACGCGCCTGCGCCCGACCGGTGCGCGGCCGCGGTGACTGGAGCGATCACCCCACGTGCGGGTCGATCGGGCCGGGCCCCGGGGGCGTCGGCACCGGCGGCGCGGGATCCGGCCCCGGGCCCGGTACGGGGTCGGGGGGCGGGATCGGAGGCGCAGGCTCGGGTCCGGGTGGCGGCGTCGGCGGCACGGGCGGCTCGGTGGCGACGGATGGGGTCGTCGTCGGGAAGCTGGGCGTTTCCATGTCCCGGGCGTACCCGTCCCGGCCGAGGAGCAGACGCATGATCGCGGAGCGCGACTCACAGCGTGCTGAGCACGCCCGCGAGCAAGGCCGCGCGCGCCGCCAGTGACTCCTTCTCGATCCGCTCGTCCGGGGCGTGGGCGCCGCCGCCGAGCGGGCCGAAGCCGTCGAGGGTGGGGATGCCGGCGGCGCCTGCGGTGTTGGTGTCCGCCCCGCCCGCCGCCGGGCGGCCGGTGACCTCCTGCCCGACGGTGGCGCCGGCCGCCGCCACCCGGGCGAGCAGGTCATCGGCCGGGTCGGACCAGGCCGGCCGGCTGGTGAGCGTCCGCACCGCGACCTCGGCGCCCGCCCGCACCGGGCTGAGCCGCCCGAGCGCGGCGAGCACGCGCTCCTGGGTGGCGACGTCGGTGAACCGGAGGCCGATGTCGGCCGCCGCGCTGTCCGGCACGACGTTGGTGCGGCCTCCCCCGCCGACGGTCCCGACGTTGCACAGCACGGTCGGCTCGGCCGCCATGATCTCGCGGACCGCGAACAGCTGGTCCATCAGCTCGTCGACGGCCGACACCCCCGACGCCGGGTCGAGCGCGGCGTGCGCAGCCCGCCCCGTGATCTCGATCCGCACCCGCGTGCTGCCGAGGCGCGCGGTCTTCAGCGCGCCACCGGGGTGCGGCGACTCCAGGCCGAGCGCGGCGACCGCGCCCTCCATGTGCGCCTCGACGAGCGGACGGGCGGTGGGGCTGCCGACCTCCTCGTCGGCCACGACGACGAGGCGCACCGGCCGCGACGGGGCGGCACCACACCGCCGCAGGACCTCGAAGGCCAGCTCGGCGACGACCAGCCCGCCCTTCATGTCGTAGACGCCGGGGCCGCGCAGCACGCCGTCCTCCTCGGTGACCGGCATGGACTCGAGCGTGCCGCTCGGCCAGACCGTGTCGTGGTGGCCGAGCAGCAGCACGTGCGCGGCGTCGGCAGCACCATCCCACCGCGCGACGAGGTGGTCGCCGGTCTCCTGCGCAACGCGCTCCGTCTGCGCGCCCAGCTCCCGGTAGCGCTCCTCGAGGACGTCCGCCAAGGCGTTCAGCGCCTGCGCGTCGCCGGTGGGTGACTCGTGCCGTGCGTACGCGATCAGCCGCGCCACGGCGTCGTCGGCGAGAGCGGCTGCGGCAGCGGAGAAGTTGGGCATGGATACGAACTATATCTTTGCGATCTTGTGTTGACATCCCCCTTGTGCGCCGGTAGGACCTTCACACATACGTTGCGTATCACCGTTGGGAGCAACATGCCCGGGATCACCACCCGGCCCCTCGCCACCACCGCCGAGCGGCTCGCAGCCGTCCGGCTCTACCGCGTGGTGTTCGGCCTGGCAGGCGACGACCCCGCCTTCACGCCGAAGCTCCTGGCCGCGCTGCAGCACACCGGCGGATCGGCGGTCGGCGCGTTCGACGAGGACGACCGCCTGATCGGCTTCACCTACGGGTTCGTGGGCCTCGACGCCGGCACGCCCTACCACTACTCGCAGACCGCGGCGGTCGACCCGGCCGCGCAGGGCCGGGGGGTCGGCCGGCAGCTCAAGCGGGCGCAGGCCGAGGTCGCGGTGCGCACGGGCGTGCGGACGATGCGCTGGGCGTACGACCCGCTGCAGGCCCGCAACGCCCACTTCAACCTCGACGTGCTCGGCGCGGTCGGCCGCTGGTTCCACCGCGACCTCTACGACATGGAGGACCACCACGGCCGCACCGACCGGGTGGTCGTCGAGTGGACCCTCGGCGCGCAGACCCCTGCGCCGGTCCCCCCGCTGCCGCGTGCCGTCCCGGACTGGGGCGAGTGCTGCCCGGACGGCGACGTCACGTGGCTCGCGGTGCCGGCAGGCGGCGACGAGCTGCGGCGCACCGGCCGGGCAGGTGAGGTGCGCGACCGCGTCGCCGACGAGCTCGCCCGGCTCCTCGGTGCCGGTCAGGCGCTGCTGTCGTGCCGGCGCGTGGACGAGCACACCGCCCTCTACTGCATCGGGCCGTACTGCGTGGGGGCGCGGTGACCGCCGAGAACCGGCAGCCCGAGAACAGGCAGCTCAGCACGCCCGACGAGCGGTACGGCGCCCGCCTGCAACGCCGCTCCACCGCCACCGCGCTGCTGCAGCAGGTGGTCGCCCAGGAGACGGCGAACCTGTCCGCCACCCTGGAGCGCCTGCAGGCCGACGGTTCGCTCGAGCAGGCCGCCCGCCGGATCGTCGCCGCCAAGCGGCGGTTCGTCACCGGCGGCTCCAAGTCGTGGTCCTACGCCTCGCTGCTGGCCACCGACCTGTCGGCGAGCATGGCCAACGTCGTCCTCATCGACGGCACGGTCGTGCGCGCGGTCGACGTGCTCTCCGACGTGCGCCCGGGTGACGTGCTCGTCGCGTTCTCGCTGCGCCGCTACGCGCGCTCGACGATCGCCATCGCCGAGGAGTTCGCCGCAGCGGGAGGAGCGGTCGTCGGCGTCACCGACGACGCGGACAGCGCCGTGGCGCGGGTCGCCGGCGCAGCGGTCGTGGTGAGCACCGACAGCGCGTCCTACGCCGACTCCCCCACCGCCGTCGCGGCCGTCGTGCACATCCTCGCCACCCTCGCCGCCGCCAGCGCGAAGGGCGCGAGGCGGCGGCTCGCCCGCCGGGACGCGCTCACCGCGCGGCTGGGCGTCTACGCAGAAGGAGACTGACCATGCGCGTCGACCGGGTCGAGCTGCTGCAGGTGCGGCTGCCGCTGATCCGCGAGTTCGAGACCAGCTCGCACCGCAAGTCGTACCTGGAGCACGTGCTCGTCCGCGTCGAGGACGCGGGCGGCGCGGTGGGCTGGGGCGAGATCGCGTCGCCGTCCGGGCCGTTCTTCTGCGGCGAGACCGTGGAGACCTGCTGGTCGATCGCCACCGCGCACCTCGTGCCGCGGCTCCTCGGCGCCGAGTGGGAGCACCCCACGCAGGTCCCCCGGCTGTGGGCCCGGGTGCGGGGCAACGAGTTCGCGAAGGCCGGGCTCGACATGGCGTGCTGGGCGCTGTGGTCGCAGGCGACCCGCGTTCCACTGGCCGAGGCGCTCGGCGGGGAGCGGCGCAGCGTCGTCGTGGGCGTGAGCCTCGGGATCGAACCGACGGTGGACGCGCTGCTCGAGCAGGTGGCGCGGCAGGTGGAGGCCGGTTACGCCCGGGTCAAGCTGAAGATCGCGCCGGGGTGGGACGTCGAGGCGGTCGCCGCCGTGCGCGCGGCGTACCCCGACCTGCAGCTGCACGTCGACGCGAACGGCGCCTACACCGAGGACGATGACCACCTCACCGCGCTGCGCGCCCTCGACGGCGAACGACTGCTCATGATCGAGCAGCCCTTCGCGCCGCGCGACCTCATGGCGGCCGCCCGGCTGCAGGCCGTGATCGACACCCCGGTCTGCCTCGACGAGTCGGTCGTGGACGGGCACGACCTGGAGACCGCGCTCGCCGTCGGGGCGTGCCGGGTGCTGAACATCAAGGTCTCCCGGATGGGCGGCCTGACCGCCGCCGTCGCCGCCCACGACCTCGCCCGCGAGCACGGCATCCCCGTCTGGTGCGGCGGCATGTACGAGTTCGGCGTCGGCCGCGCCGCCAACGTCGCCATCTCCAGCCTCCCCGGGTTCGTCCTGCCGTCGGACGTCTCCGGCTCCGACAAGTACTACACGCGCGACGTGCTGACGCAGGCGATCCGCGCCGACCGCGGCACCGTCCGCGTGCCGTGGGACACCCCCGGCCTCGGGCACGACGTCGACGAGGAGTTCGTGCGGGCGACCGCCACCCGCACCCACGAGGAGAATCGATGACATCGTGGAGGCGCCCCGCTCCCGTGGAGAGACCGTGACGTCATCCCCCGTCTTCGCCTGGATCGACCTGTGACGGCCGCGGACGTGCTCGCCGGGCTCCCCGACGGGGCATCGGCGCAGGTCGCGGGCGAGGTGTTCGGCACACCGCAGTACGGAGGCGCACCGCTGCGGGCGGTCGCCGCGCGCCGGGGCGCCGCCCGGCTGCGCTGCGCGTCCGTGCTGAAGCCGCTGATCGTGTGGGTGGCGGGCGGCGGGCGCGCCGACGACGGCGAGCACGCCATCCGCCACTCCGACAACGCCGCCACCAACCGCATGTGGCACGCGGGCCCGCCGCCCCGGATCCTCGACCGGCTGGCGGTCGCCACCGGGGTGCGCTGGCGGCAGGCAGGGGCCGACCCGGGGTCGTTCGGCGGGGTCGAGGTGAGCGCCACCGAGCTCGTCGCTGCGTACGGTGCACTGGCGCGCGCGTCAGCGGGCGATCCGGTCGCCGCGCGAGCCGTGGGGTGGATGCGCGCCGTGGCACCCGAGCAGGCGTTCGGCATCCCGGACGCGGTGGCCGACACCCTCGGGGTGCCTGCGGCGTCCGTCGCGGTGAAGGCGGGCTGGATCGGCTACGCCGACGAGACGGTGCTGCGCACCCATGCCGTCGCACTCGCGGAACGGGACGGGGAGACGGTGGTCGTCGCCGCCCTGACCGCGCTCCCCTACCCCGCCGACCGCGACCGCTACCAGCAGGAACTTCGCGCCGGCCGCCCCGTCGTCGACGTGCACGAGGCGCTCGCCGGCCCACTCCTGCGCGACCTGCTGGCGGCGACCTGCCGCGACCTGGCCCGCCTCGGCGCCCGGTAACCCGACTCGCGCACACTCACGCCCCGACTCGCGTGCACCGAGACCGCGACTCGCGGAACAACGGAGCCCCAGATTCCGCGAGTCGCGGTTTGGGTGCGCGCGAGTCGCGGTCTGGGTGCGCGCGAGTCGCGGTTCGGTCAGCGGACGGCCGGACGCTCGCGCTCCCGGTCGAGGCGGCTCGTCGCGAGCACGGCTACCGCAGCGGCCGCGACGAGCACCACCAGCACCGCGAACGCCGCGAGCGTCAGTCCGTCCAGGCTGGTCACGGGCTGGCCCCGCAGGGCCTGCCACAGCGTGAGGAGGGTGAGCGCCGCGTACCCCCCGGACGCGACAACCACCAGCCGACTCCGGACCTCCTCGGCCCGCAGCACCGCCACCCGGCCGGCCAGCAACGCCAGCAGCACGGCCACGAGCGGCAGCGCCTGCAGCGCGTGGAGACCCACGAAGTGGGCGATCCGCAGGTCGCCCGCGGTGGTGCTCCACCCGGTGACGGGCATGATCGGGCCGCCGTCGGTGACGCCGACGCTGTGCCCGCCGATGATCCCGGCGAACGTGCCGTCGCTGAACGACGCGCGTTGCGCGGCGGTCGGCCGGGTCATCAGGAACGCCACGGCCGCCCCGAACAGTGAGATGACGGCGCCCGCGCGGACGGCCCAGGTGAGCGGCGGGCCGCCCACCTTCCGGCGCAGCAGGTATCCGGCCACCACGAGGTTGGCGAGCCAGAGCACGACGATCGAGGTGGCCATCGTGGCCCATAGGGCGGCGTCGAGCGCGGTGGCGACGTTGAAGTGGCTCTGGCGGCCGCGCACCACCTGACCGACGATGATCACGTACTCGATGGCGAGCATCGCCGCGATGATCGTGGTGGACCAGCGCACCAGCCGGGTGCGGGGCAGGTAGGCGTACAGCCAGGCCCAGGTCAGCGCGTAGATCACGATCGACACGGCGAACTTGAACGGCTTCAGCCAGATCGGCGCCCCGACCAGCTCACGACCGTCCAGCAGCAGCGCGGCCAGCGAGATCACGACGAACGGCGCGGTCACGGCTGCGACGAGCAGCAGCGGGCGGTGCCATTCCCGGGTGTCCGGCCACCGGCTCCTGTCGAGCACGGCTGAAGCATCGGGGCAACGGCGGCCCGGGGGTAGGAACTCGTCCGTATCGCTGGGGTTCCTGTCCCGCGCGCTGGTAGAAGTCGTCCCATGGCTGACGCCAGTGCCCGCCGCACCGAGCGGTTGTTCAAGGCCGCATTGCTGGTGAAGGGGCTGGACGGCGCCGCAGAGCTGGTCGCCGCGGTGGCGCTGCTGCTCGTGCCCGCCGCCACGGTGCAGCGGCTGGTCGCCGAGGTCGTCAGCCGCGACCTGCTCGGCCCGCCCGACGGTTTCCTCACCCGCCACCTCGTGGCGGGCACCGCGGAGTTCGCGTCCGGCGACCGCACCTTCGTGCTGGTCTACCTCGGCCTGCACGGCGTCGTGAAGCTCGCGCTGGTGTGGGCGCTGCTGCGGAAGTGGCGCCGGGCATACCCCGTCGCGGCCGCCGTGCTCGCGGTGTTCGTCGGCTACGAGCTGATCCGCGCGCTGCACACCGGCTCGGTGGTGCTGCCGTTCCTCGCCGCGCTGGACATCGTGATCATCGTGCTGATCCTGCGCGAGTACCGGCTGCTCAGCTCAGGGCGTTGATCGCGCGGGCGACGACGAGCACGACCACCACGAGTGAGACGCCCGCCTGCACGGCCATCGTCAGCTTCGCCCACCGCGACAGCGGCAGCACGTCGGTGGGGCTGAACGCCGTGGCGTTGGTGAACGAGAGGTACGCGTAGTCGACGTAGCGCGGCTCCCAGTCCCGGCCGGCGATCTCCGGGATCTGCATCTGCGGGAACAGGAAGTCGGGCCGGTCGTGAGCGGCAACAGCACGGGCTGCGGGCCCGCCGCGGTCGAGCTCCCAGTACACGAGCCCGAACACGATCACGTTGTTCAACCAGATCGCACCGCCCGCGCCGAGCAGCTCGCCAGGGGTCGCCGGCTGTCCCGTGAGCAGTTCGTCGACGAGCAGAACGACCGACCACCCGTTGGCCAGCGCGACGAGCCCCGTCAGGCCGAGGCTCCCGGTGCGCAGGATCGTCGACTCGCGGTCCACCCGGAACGGGTTGACCACCATCAGCCCGACGAGCACCGCCAGCTCGAGCGCCGGCAGGACGAACCGGGCGTCGGGCACCATCCGCGCGGGCACGAGCAGCTGCAGGCCGATCGCGACGGCCACGGCCAGCGCGGCGGGCCAGCGGTGCTCGCCGGGCGTCGGCCGTGCCCATGCCGGGACGAGTTCCGGTCCGATCCGGTTCACCGTGCGCAGTCTGCCGGACGGACCGCATCGGGTGTCCGATCTGTTGGGGCGCCCGTACGGTGTGTCGACATGGGGGGACGTCTGGTCGTGGTCGTCGGGTTCGACGGCATCGAGCTCGTCGACGTCGCGAGCGTGACGACGGCCTTCGACTACGCCAACCGGATGGGCGCCGACCCGGTCTACCAGGTGGTGTTCGCGACGCCCACCGGCGGGCCGGTGCGGTGCGACTCCGGGCTCTCGCTGGCCGGGCAGCGTTCCATCGACACGGTCCACGGCCCGATCGACACGGTCGTCGTCTCGGGAGGGCACGGCCACGAGGCCGCCGCCGCCGACCCGCGGTTCATCGGCCAGGTCCAGCGGCTCGCCGGGGCGTCGCGGCGGGTCGCGTCGGCGTGCACCGGGGCCACCGTGCTGGCCGCCGCCGGGCTGCTCGACAACCGGAGAGCCACCACCCACTGGCACGAGGCCGCTCAGCTGGCCAGCCGCTTCCCGCGGGTGCAGGTCG
Organism: Pseudonocardia cypriaca; assembly: GCF_006717045.1. Lineage (NCBI taxonomy): Bacteria > Bacillati > Actinomycetota > Actinomycetes > Pseudonocardiales > Pseudonocardiaceae > Pseudonocardia > Pseudonocardia cypriaca. The sequence continues at coordinate 822,711 of NZ_VFPH01000001.1, read as the reverse complement.
ACCCGACGCCGATCTTCGTGCGGGACGGCTCCGTGTCGACGTCGGGCGGGATCACGGCGTCCCTCGACCTCACGCTCTCGTTCATCGAGGAGGACCACGGGGCCGAGATCGCCCGGCGGGTGGCCCTCGCCATGGTCACCTACCTGCAGCGTCCCGGCAGCCAGGCTCAGATCAGCCTCTTCACCAGGATCCCGCACTCCGACCACGCCCTGGTCCGGCGGGTGATCGACCACGTGATCAGCAACCTGGACGGCGACCTCGGCGTCGGCCGGCTCGCCGCGCTCGCGGGCGTGAGCGAGCGGCACCTGAGCCGGCTCTTCGTCGAGCACATCGGCCGCACGCCGGCGCGGCTGGTGCGCGACGCCCGGCTCGAGGCGGCCTCCCAGCTGCTCGCAGGCACCCGCGAGCCGGTGGCCACGATCGCGCGGCGGTGCGGCTTCGGCTCGGCCGAGTCGCTGCGGCAGGCGTTCGTCGCCTGGGTGGGTGTCTCCCCCTCGCAGTTCCGGGGGAACGCCCGGGCCTAGTGCCCCGCACTAGCCCAACGCCGCCGCCACGACCTCCTGGGCCTCCTCCTGGATCCGGGCCAGGTGCTCCGGGCCGTGGAAGCTCTCGGCGTAGACCTTGTAGACGTCCTCGGTGCCGGATGGGCGGGCCGCGAACCAGCCGCCCTCCGTGACGACCTTGAGCCCGCCCAGCGGGGCGCCGTTGCCCGGGGCAGTGGTGAGGCGGTCGGTGATCTTCTCGCCGGCCAGCTCGGTGGCGCGCACGTCGTCGGCGGAGAGCTTGCCGAGCTTCGCCTTGTCGTCCGGGCTGCAGCCCACGTCGGTGCGGGCGTAGGCCGGCTCGCCGAACCGCTCGGTGAGCTCCCGGTAGCGCTCGCTCGGCGTGCTGCCGGTCACCGCGGTGATCTCGGAGGCGAGCAGCGCGAGGATGATCCCGTCCTTGTCGGTGGTCCACACACCGCCGTCGGTGCGCAGGAACGAAGCGCCCGCGCTCTCCTCGCCACCGAAGCCGATGGAGCCGTCCAGCAGGCCGGGCACGAACCACTTGAACCCGACGGGCGTCTCCACGAGCTTGCGACCCAGGTCGGCGGTGACCCGGTCGATCATGGACGAGCTGACGGCCGTCTTGCCCACGCCCGCGTCCGGGGACCAGCCCGCCCGGTGGGCGTACAGGTAGCCGATCGCGACGGCGAGGAAGTGGTTGGGGTTCATCAGCCCGTCGGCGGTGACGATCCCGTGGCGGTCGGAGTCGGCGTCGTTCCCGGTGGCGATGCGGAACTCCCCGCGCCGCCCCACCATCGACGCCATCGCGTACGGCGACGAGCAGTCCATCCGGATCTTGCCGTCCCAGTCGAGCGTCATGAACCCGAACTGCGGGTCGACGGCCGGGTTGACGACGGTGAGGTCGAGGTCGTGCCGCTCCGCGATCGCGCCCCAGTACGCCACGCTGGCCCCGCCCATCGGGTCGGCGCCGATGTGCACTGCGGCGGACCGGATCGCGTCCAGGTCCACCACCGACGGCAGGTCGGCGACGTACGCGCCGAGGAAGTCGTAGCGGGCGAGCCCGGCCCGGTCGAGCGAGGTGCGCCGCACCCCCTCGAGACCCGCGCGCAGCAGCTCGTTCGCGCGGTCGGCGATCCAGGAGGTGGCATCGGTGTCGGCCGGGCCGCCGTTGGGCGGGTTGTACTTGAACCCGCCGTCCGCCGGCGGGTTGTGCGACGGCGTGACGACCACGCCGTCGGCGAGCCCGGATGTCCGGCCGCGGTTGTACGTGAGGATCGCGTGCGAGACGGCCGGCGTGGGGGTGAACGCGTCATCGGAGTCGGCGAGCACGTGCACGTCGTTGGCCTGGAGCACCTCGATCGCGGTGACCCACGCCGGCTCGGACAGCGCGTGCGTGTCGCGTCCGATGAAGAGCGGCCCGTCGGTGCCCTGCGCGGCCCGGTACTCGCAGATCGCCTGGCTGGTGGCGGCGATGTGGGCGTCGTTGAACGTGGTGCGCAGCGAGGAACCCCGGTGACCGGACGTCCCGAACGCCACGCGCTGCGCCGGATCGTCCGGGTCCGGGACGCGGTCCTCGTAGGCCGCGAGCAGGGCCTCGACGTCGATGAGGTCCTCGGGCTGCGCGGGCGTTCCGGCGCGGGGATGGTTCGGCATGTCGCACTCCCGGTTCGCGGCGGGGTCTCCGCGCTCACGATGCCACCGCGGGGGGCGAACGGCACTTTGCCGGCTCGAGTCGGTTGGGTCGGCTCGATCCTCGACCCCCTCACCAGGGCGATCCACCTCATCCCGGACCGATCATGCGGCGTTGACCGCCGCGAGATCACGCTTCGCGCCCTCGACAGGGCGATCGTCGCCATCGCGGACCGATCACCGGGTGCTGATCCGGCCGATCCCAGCACGAACGGCACCTTCGTTCAGACCTGTCCGGCCAGGGTGCCGTTCGGACTGCGGAACCACCTGAGCAGACCGTTTGGACGAGCGTCAGGCGGAGATCGGGATGCGCTGCTGGGGGATGCGCAGGTGCAGGGGCAGGTGGCCGGTGCGCGGGGTCGAGTCGGTCGTCAGGTGGAAGTGGCCGCCACGGGAGCGCGAGCAGATGTAGGAGCGCAACGGGCGGGCGCCCAGCGCCTCCAGCTCGCGGGCAGCGGCCTCGGCGTCCTCGCGGGTCGAGTAGATCACCTTGCCGTCCGAGCCGGGGCCCTGGCGCGGAAGCACCCGGCCCTCGATCTCGGCGCGGCTGGGCCGGCAGAAGATCGGACGCCCCGCCTTGGTCAGGCGAGCATGACGGCACAGCACCTCGGCGCGGGCCTCGTCACGCACGCCTCGCTGCTCCGGAACCACCGGCCCGGTCGTCGCGTCGCTCCTGTCGGCGTTCACGTGATCCTCCTCCGCGTCCTGTACCCGGTGATCGCGTAGGTCCCAGCTTTCCGTTAGCCGGGCGAAAGCGGGATGACACCATCGTGTTGTTTCTCGGGCGCGATCACCCTGTGTAGTGATCGGCCGAGGTGGATGATCACCGAGGGTGCAGCGACCTCCACATCTCCCGCCGCGGACGGGCGCGCCGAGCACAAGACGGGTGACTTGTGGACAACTGACCCGCCCGCGTCGGGGACTGTCACCGCCCGCCCCTAGCGTGTGCGCAGAACGTGAACGAGGGGGGCAGTCATGTGGCACCTGCACCGGGCCGAACGGGCCGACACGCTGGCCCGCGCGCTCGGCGAGCTGCTGGCCGAGCCGCCGGCCGACCCGTTCGCGGCCGAGGTCGTCGCGGTGCCGGCCAGGGGTGTGGAGCGGTGGCTCGCCCAGCGGCTGGCCCACCGGCTGGGGGCGGCAGTCGGCGCGGGTGACGGGGTGTGCGCCGGCGTGGCCTTCCCCTCCCCGGCCGCGGTGGTGGCCGAGGTGGTCGCGGCGGCCACCGGCGTGCACCCCGCCGACGACCCCTGGCAGCCGGAGCGGGTGGTGTGGCCGCTGCTGGAGGTGATCGACGCGAGCGTCGAGGAGGAATGGTGCGCCCCGTTGGGGGCCCACGTTGGAGACGCGGAGCGGGGTCGCCGGTACGCCGTCGCGCGCCACCTCACCGACCTCTTCGCCTCCTACGCCGGCCACCGGCCCGCCATGCTCATCGCGTGGCTGTCCGGCGAGCAGGCCCCGGAGGGTCGCGCCGCCGATCTCGCCTGGCAGCCGGAGCTGTGGCGGCGGCTGCGCGAGCGCATCGGCGCCCCCTCCCCCGCCGAGCGGCTCGAGGCGGCGTGCGCGGCGTTGCGCGCCCACCCGGAGGTCGTCACGCTGCCGGCACGGGTGTCGATCTTCGGCCCCACCCGCCTGCCCGCCGAGCACCTCGCGGTGCTCGCGGCGCTCGCCGAGCACCGCGACGTGCACCTGTGGCTGCCCCACCCGTCGCCCGCGCTGTGGTCCGCGGTCGTGGCGCCGCGCGAGATCCCGCTCCGCCGCGCCGATCCCACCGCAGGCACACCCCGCCACCCGCTGCTGGGCTCCCTCGGCCGCGACGCCCGTGAGCTGCAGCTCCGGCTCCCCGCCGAGTGCGTCGACACCCACCACCCGGCGTCCGACGACCCGCCCGCCACGCTCCTGCAGCGGCTGCAGGCCGACCTGCGCGACGACCGCGTGCCCGACGGCGGGTTCGTGCTGCAGCCCGACGACCGCAGCGTGCAGGTGCACTCCTGCCACGGGCCGGACCGGCAGGTCGAGGTGCTGCGGGAGATCGTGCTCGGGCTGCTGGAGTCCGACCCCACCCTCGAGCCGCGCGACGTCCTGGTGATGTGCCCGGACGTCGAGACGTTCGCGCCGCTGGTCTCGGCCTGTTTCGGGCTGGCCGACGGGTCCGACGCCCACCCCGGGCAGCGCCTGCAGGTCCGCCTCGCCGACCGCGCGCTGCGCCAGATCAACCCGCTGCTCGACACCGTGGCGCAGCTGCTGGAGCTCGCCGGTTCCCGCGCCACCGCGTCGCAGCTGCTCGACCTGTTCGCCAGTGCGCCGGTGCGCAGGCGCTTCGACCTCGACGAGGCCGACCTCGAACGGCTGCGCGAGCTCGTGGTGCGTTCCGGCGTGCGGTGGGGGCTCGACGGGGCGCACCGGGCGCCGTTCCAGCTCGACGGGTTCCCGCAGAACACCTGGTCGGCAGGCCTCGACCGGTTGCTGCTGGGCGTGGCCATGTCGGGCGCCGAGCACGAGTGGCTCGGCACCGCGCTGCCCCTCGACGAGGTCGAGTCCGGCGACGTCGCGCGGGTCGGGAGGCTCGCGGAGTTCGTCGAGCGGGTCGCGGCCGTCCTCGCGGGCCTGGCCGGGCAGCAGACCCTCGAGCGGTGGGTCGCGGTGCTGCAGGACGGTCTCGACGCGCTCACCCTCGTCACCGGGGCCGACGAGTGGCAGGGCACGCAGGCGCGCGCCGAGCTGGCCGCTGCCGTCCGGGCGGCCGGGCCGCACGCCGCCACGGTCGCGCTCGGGCTCGCCGACGTCCGCGGCCTGCTGGCCGAGCGGCTGCGCGGGCGCCCCACCCGGGCCAACTTCCGCACCGGGACGCTCACCGTGGCCACGCTGGTGCCGATGCGGTCGGTGCCGCACCGCGTGATCTGCCTGCTCGGGCTCGACGACGGGGCCTTCCCGCGCGCCGGCGTGCCCGACGGCGACGACCTGCTGGCCCGCGACCCGCACGTCGGCGAACGCGACCCGCGCAGCGAGGACCGCCAGCTGTTCCTCGACGCCATCTGCGCCGCCACCGAACACCTCGTCGTCGTGCACTCGGGCGCCGACGAGCGCACCGGCTCCCGCCGCCCGCCGGCCGTGCCGCTCGGTGAGCTGCTCGACACCGTCGCCGCCACCGCGGGCCACGACGCGCTCCGCCAGGTGGCGCTGCGCCACCCGCTGCAGCCGTTCGACCCGCGCAACTTCGCAGGCCCCGAGCCCTTCAGCTTCGACCGGGCGGAGCTCGCAGGGGCGGTGGCCGCCAGAAACGCAAAGGCACCGCCCGCCCCGTTCCTCACCGATCCGCTGCCCCCACCGGAGGACGACGAGGTGGTCGCGCTCGACGACCTGGTGTCGTTCGTCGAGCACCCGGTGAAGGAGTTCATGCGCCAGCGGGTCGGGCTCTCGCTGTTCACCGCGGAGGAGCAGGACACCGACTCGCTGCCGGTCGACCTCGACGGGCTGGCGACGTGGTCGATCGGCGACCGGCTGCTGCGCGACCGGCTCGCCGGACGGCCCCTCGACCGCTGCCGGCAGGCCGAGTGGCGCCGCGGGGAGCTGCCACCGGGTGCGCTCGGCGAGCAGGTGCTCATCCGGGTGCTCGACGACGTCGAACCGATCGTCTCCGCCGCCCAGCCGTATCTCGTGGGTGAGGCGGGCGACCGCGACGTCGACGTCACCCTGCCGGACGGCACCCGCGTCGTCGGCACGATCGGCGGGCTGCACGGGAACGTCCTCCTGCGCGCGGAGTTCTCCCGGCTCGCCGCCAAGCAGCGGGTACGGGCCTGGGTGCGGCTGCTCGCCCTCACCGCGGCCACCCGTGAGCCGTGGCGCGCGGTCACGATCGGACGCGGGCAGAAGTTCGGGCTCTCGATGGCCACCGCGGGCCCGCTCGACCCCGACAGCGCCGTCGCCGAGCTCGCCGAGCTCGTGGCGCTGCGACGTGCGGGCCTGCGCGAGCCGCTGCCGCTCCCCACCGTCGCCGGCCACACCTACGCCACCGTCCGCCGCGGCGGCGCCGACCCGTCCGGGGCGCTCGACGAGGCGCTGCGCAAGTGGACCGCAGGCGCAGGCGCCGAGCGCGCCGACACCGCGCACGTCCGTGCATGGGGTCCCGACGCCGGGCCCGAGGTGCTCACCGTGCCCGGCCCGCCGGGTGGGGAGCCCACGCGGTTCGGCACGCTCGCGCTGCAGGTCTGGTCCCCGCTGCTCTCGGCAGAAGACGTGGTGCGGCTATGACGGTGATCCAGTTCCCCACCCAGGTGCTCGCGCCCGCCGCGTTCGACGTCTGTGGCGACCTGCCGTCGGGCACCACCGTCCTGGAGGCGAGCGCCGGTACCGGCAAGACCTTCACGATCGCGGCGCTCGCCGCCCGCTACGTCGCCGAGGGCCACGCAGCGCTGCCCGAGCTCATGCTCGTCACGTTCGGCCGGGAGGCCACCCAGGAGCTGCGCGAACGCGTCCGGGACCGCCTGGTCACCGCCGAGCGCGGCCTGGCCGACCCCGCCGCGGCCCGCGCCGGGAGCGACTCGGTGCTCGCGATGCTCGCCGACGCACCCGACGCGGAGGTCGCGGCCCGGCGTGGCCGGCTCGCCCGCGCGGTCACCCAGTTCGACGCGGCCACGATCGCCACCACCCACCAGTTCTGCCAGCAGATGCTGGCCGGGCTGGGCGTGGCGGGCGACGGCGATCGCGACGCGGTGTTCGTGGAGTCGATCGAAGACGTCCTCACTGAGGTCGTCGACGACTTCTACGTCCGCAAGTACGGGGCACGGGGCGCCGGCACGCCCGATTTCAGCCGCACCGAGGCCCTCGCCCTCGCCCGCCGGGCCGTGTACGACGGGCAGGCGCGCCTCGAACCACGCGGCGCCGAGCCGGGCACCGCCGCCCACGTGCGCCACCGGTTCGCCACCGCCGTGCGGGCGGAGGTGGCGCGGCGCAAGCGGGCGCGGCGCATCTACACCTACGACGACATGCTCACCCGTCTCGCCGACGCGCTGGCCGACCCGGCGCGGGGCGCGGCCGCGCGGTTGCGGGCCCGCTACCGGGTGGTGCTGGTCGACGAGTTCCAGGACACCGACCCGGTGCAGTGGCAGATCCTGCGCAAGGCCTTCCACGGCACCACCACGCTGGTGCTGATCGGCGACCCGAAGCAGGCGATCTACGCGTTCCGCGGCGCAGACGTCGTGAGCTACCTCGACGCCACCGAGGCCGCCCACCACCACGCCACGCTGGCCCGCAACTGGCGCAGCGACTCCGTGCTGCTGGAAGCGCTCGACACGGTGTTCGCAGGCGCGGCGCTCGGCGACCCGCGGATCACCGTGCACCCCGTCGAGTCCGCCCATCCCGGCAGCCGGCTGCGCGGCGCACCGGTCGACACGCCGTTCCGGCTGCGGGTCGCCTCGCGCGCCGGGCTCCCGAAGGCGCCGCGCCGCGACCTCGCCGTCGTCGGGCCGGCCCGCGAGCTCGTCACGCGCGACGCGGCGGCCGACATCGCGGCGCTGCTGGCGAGCGGCGCCACGGTCGCGGGCGCCCCGGTGGCACCGGGCGACATCGCGGTGCTGGTACGCACCAACGACCAGGGCGCGATGATCCGCCAGGCCCTCGCCGCCGCGGGGGTGCCTGCCGTGCTGTCCGGCACCGCGAGCGTGTTCGGCACCCCGGTGGCCCGCGAGTGGCTCACGCTGCTGGAGGCCCTCGAGCAGCCGCGGGCCGCCCGGGTGCGGGCCGCCGCGCTCACCCCGTTCCTCGGCCGCACGGTCGCCGAGCTCTGCGGGCCCGACGCGGAGGCCCTGCTCGACGAGATCGGCGCCACGCTGCGGGCGTGGGCCGTGGTGCTGCACGAGCGGGGCGTCGCGGCGCTGCTGGAGGCTGTCACCACCGGCACGGGGCTGCCGGGCCGACTCCTCGGCGTCGCAGAGGGCGAGCGGCTGCTCACCGACCTGCGCCACATCGCCCAGACGCTGCACGCGGCAGCCGTGTCCGAGCACCTCGGCCCGGCCGCGCTGGTGGAGTGGCTGCGCCACCGCATCACCGACGCCGCCCAGGACGTGGTGGTCGAGCGCAGCAGGCGGCTGGAGTCCGACGCCGACGCCGTGCAGATCATCACCATCCACCGCAGCAAGGGGCTCGAGTTCCCGATCGTCTACGTGCCGTTCGCGTGGGACCGCAACGTCCGCGACCCGGACGTCCCGCTGCTGCACGACGAGTCGGGCACCCGGGTGCTCGACGTCGGCGGCGAGTCCGGCGACGGGTGGAAGGAGCGGGTCGCCCGGCACCGCGCGGAGGAGGCCGGGGAGGACCTGCGGCTGCTCTACGTCGCGCTCACCCGCGCGCGCTCCCAGGTGGTCACCTGGTGGGTGCCGGCCACCACCACGGCCACGTCCCCGCTGCACCGGCTGCTGATCGGCAGGCCCCCCGCGGGCCGCGACCCGGCCGAGGTCTACCGCGTGCCCGCCGACAACGCGGCGCTGCACGCGCTGCGTGAGCTCGCCGGGAGCCGCATCTCGGTGGAGGAGATCGGGTTCTCGCGGGCCGCGCTCACGTTCTCCGCCGCGCAGCCGGTCGGGGGTGAACTGCGCGCTGCGGAATTCTCCCGGCGGCTCGACATCGCGTGGCGCCGCACGTCCTACACCGCGCTCACGGCCACGGCCGGTCATGGGCCGGGAGTCGGCAGCGAGCCCGAGGCACCGGGGATCGACGACGAGGCGGCGGTTGAGCTGGCGGCGGGCATCGAGGTCGCCGGCGTGCCGTCGCCGATGGCCGATCTGCCGCTCGGGGCCGGCTTCGGCACCCTGGTGCACGGGATCTTCGAGGCGGCCGACCTCACCGCAGCCGACCTTCCCGGCGAGCTCACGGCCCACGCCCGTGAGCAGCTGGTGCACCACCCGGTGCCGGGCGTGGAGGCCGAGCAGCTGGGTTCGGCGCTGCTGCCGGCCGTGCAGACGCCGCTCGGTCCGCTCGCAGGCGGGCTGCGCCTCGGCGACATCGCGCCGCGCGACCGGCTCGCCGAGCTCGACTTCGAGCTCCCCCTCGCAGGCGGCGACACCCCCGGCCCGCCCGTGGCCCTCGGCGCCATCGTGCCGCTGCTGCGCAGGCACCTGCCCGCCGACGACCCGCTGCAGTCCTACCCCGACGCGCTCGCCGGGCTCGACGAGCAGCCACTGCGCGGCTACCTCACCGGCAGCATCGACGCCGTGCTGCGGTTGCCCGGCTCGCGGTTCGCGGTGGTGGACTACAAGACCAACTGGCTCGGGCCGATGGGGCCCGACGGACGCGAGCCGCTCACGTCCGCCCACTACACACCGCCGCGGCTCGCCGAGGCGATGATCGCCGCCCACTACCCGTTGCAGGCGCTGCTCTACAGCGTCGCGCTGCACCGGTACCTGCGCTGGCGGCTGCCCGGCTACGCGCCGGAGCGCCACCTCGGCGGGGTGCTGTACCTGTTCGTGCGGGGCATGTGCGGCCCCGACACCCCGGCCGTCGACGGCGTGCCGTGCGGCGTGTTCAGCTGGGCGCCGCCCGCCCCGCTCGTGGTCGAACTCTCGCAGCTGCTGGACGGTGGGGCATGACGGTCGACCTCGGCGATGTCCGACTGGCCCGCGCGGCCGAGGGCCTGCTCGGCGTCTTCAACACCGCGGGCGTGCTCGATCCCGCCGACGTGCACGTGGCCGCGCGCATCGGGCGGCTCGGCGGCGAGACCGACGAGGAGGTCCTGCTCGCGGTGGCGCTCGCCGTGCGCGCGGTGCGCCTCGGCTCGGTGTGCGTCGACCTCGCGGCGGTGAGCCACACCGTTCTCGGCGAGGGTGAGGAGATCGTGGACGTCTCCGCCTTGCCATGGCCCGACCCGACGCGCTGGCTCGCGGCGTGCGCGGCCAGCGTCGTCGTGGCCGACGGGCCGCACGAGCCCGGCGGGCGCCCGCTTCGGCTCGTCGACGGGCTGCTGTACCTCGCGCGCTACTGGGGCGAGGAGGAGCTGGTGCGGCGCTCGCTCACGGAGCGGGCCGCGGCCGCCCCGCCGGACGTCGACCTCGCGCGGCTGCGGGCCGGGCTGGAGCGGTACTTCTCCGCGCCGGGCTCGGAACGGCAGCGGCTGGCGGCAGCGGTGAGCGTGCTGCGGCGGGTCACGGTGCTGGCGGGCGGCCCGGGCACCGGCAAGACCACCACGGTCGCACGGCTGCTCGCCCTGCTGCACGACCAGCCGGGCCCGCCGCCGCGGGTCGCGCTCGCCGCCCCCACCGGCAAGGCGGCCGCCCGGCTGCAGGAGGCGGTCGCGGCCGAGCTGCCCGCCGAGCTGCGCTCCCGCACCCCCGACGCCGCCACGTTGCACCGGCTGCTCGGGTGGCGGCCGGGCAGGCGCTTCCGCTACGGCCGCAGCCAGCGGCTGCCGTTCGACGTGGTGGTGGTGGACGAGACGTCGATGGTGTCGCTCACCCTGATGGCCCGGCTCCTGGAGGCCGTGCGCCCGGAAGCGCGGATCGTGCTGGTCGGCGACCCCGACCAGCTGGCCTCGGTCGAGGCGGGAGCGGTACTCGGCGACCTGGCCAGGGCGCCGGGACAGCCGGAGGCGAGCCTCGACACCGCCCTCGAAGCGGCCGGTGTTCCCGGTGGTCTGGTCGGCGGCTCGGTGATCAACGGCGTGGTCACCCTGCGGCACGTGTGGCGCTTCGGCGGCGCCATCGCGGAGTTCTCCCGCGCCGTGCAGGCGGGCGACGCCGACACCGCCGTGTCCCTGCTCCGGGGCGGCCATCCCGACCTCGAGTTCGTCGAGTCCGACGACGCCTCCGGAATGCGCGGGGACGTCGTCGCCGCCGGCCGCGAGCTCACCGAGGCGGCGCTGCGCGGCGACGTCGCCACCGCGCTGGCCGCGCTGGAACGCCACCGGGTGCTGTGCGCCCACCGCAGGGGCCCGTACGGGGTCACGCGGTGGAGCGCCGAGATCGAGCGGTGGCTGCGTGCCGCCCTGCCCCACGCCCCGACCGGGCCCTGGTACCCCGGCCGGCCGGTGCTCGTCACCGCCAACGACTACGACGTGGGCCTGTTCAACGGCGACACCGGCGTCGCCGTCGCCGTGCCGGAGGGCCTGCGGGTCGCGTTCGCACGCGGTGGGGTGCCCACCCTGCACCCGCCTGCCCGGCTGTCGGAGGTGGCCACCGTGCACGCGATGACCGTGCACCGCGGCCAGGGGAGCCAGTTCCGCCGGGTCACGGTGGTGCTGCCGCCCGCCGAGTCCCCGCTGCTCACCCGCGAGCTGCTGTACACGGCGGTCACCCGTGCCGCCGAGTTCGTCCGGGTCGTCGGCACGGAGGAGGCGGTGCGCACCGCGGTCGGCCGCCCGGTCAGCCGGGCGAGCGGCCTGCGCCACCGGCTGGCATCCACGCAGGTCACGTGACCGCAGCGCTCGAGGTCAGGCCGGGAACCGGTAGCGGGTCTGGGTGAAGGGCGCCTTCCCGAACGCCAGCACCTTCGTCGGGCGGAGACGGAAGACGAGCCCGTCCCGGCCGACCCCGTCGCGGAATGCTCCGTCGCCGATCTCGAAGTGCCAGTCGAGCTTCGCCCGCCACAGTTCCGCCAGCCGGAGTAGGCGCGTCCGGTCGGTCACCCGTTCTGCTCTGCCTTCGACGACGACGTCGAGCCCGGACCGGAGCTGGTTCGTGCCCGTGGTCAGGACGCAGCGGGAGTCACGCGCCAGGTTCTTCGCCTTCTGCTCGTGCCGGCCGACGCAGATGTGGAGCGCCCCCTCGAGCCAGATCGCCGGAAGCGGTGTGACGTGCGGTCGCCCGTCGCTGCGGACCGTCGACAGCCAGAACATCTCCGCCGCCGACAGCTCTGCCTCGACGTCGCTCCACGGCGGGGCAGCGACGTCCGGCTCGCTGAACGCCTCGTTCAGCTCGGGTACGGGACTGGGATGCCTCGAAGTGGTCATGTCCCTTCGACAATCGGGACACCGGCCGATCGACCTTCCGCAGGGGTCTGGATCAATTATTCAGATCACGTGCTCGCCCGGCTGCTCGCCAACGGTTGGCAGGATCTCGGCATGAGCCCTGCCACCGCCCGGATCAGCCGGGTCACCGTCACCCCGGTCGCGTTCGCCGACCCGCCGCTGCTCAACTCGGTCGGCGTGCACGAGCCGTCCGCGTTGCGGGCGATCGTGCGGGTCGCCACCGACGAGGGCCTGGTCGGCTGGGGCGAGACCTCCGCCGACGACGTCCACCTGGAGCGGCTGGGCGCCGTGGCGGCCGAGCTGCCGGGCCACGACGCGTTCGAGACCGAACGCCTGCGGCAGGTGGTCGCGGGCGTCCTCGGGTCCGGCACGGACGGGGGCGACGGCGTCGCGGGCATGATCACCGGTGCCAGCGCGGTGGACCGGGTCTTCTCGCCGTTCGAGGTGGCGTGCCTCGATGTACAGGGCCGGGCGATCGGGCGGCCGGTCGTCGACCTGCTCGGCGGCCGCGTGCGCGACGCCGTGCCGTACAGCGCGTACCTGTTCTACAAGTGGGCCGCTCACCCCGGCGCCGACGCCGACGAGTGGGGCGAGGCGCTCACGCCAGACCAGCTCGTCGCCCAGGCCCGCCGGATGATCGACGGCTGGGGCTTCCCAGCGATCAAGCTCAAGGGCGGCGTGCTCCCGCCCGACGACGAGATCGAGGCCACCCGCGCGCTCGCCGCAGCCTTCCCCGGCGTGCCGCTGCGCCTCGACCCGAACGCCGCGTGGACCCCCGAGACCGGCATCCGCGTGGCGAAGGCCCTGGACGGGCTCGTCGAGTACCTGGAGGACCCGTCACCCGGGATCGACGGCATGGCGCGGGTCGCGGCCGAGGCGCCGATGCCGCTCGCCACCAACATGGCCGTGGTGGCGTTCGACCAGCTGCCGCCCTCCGTCGCGGCCGGCGCCGTGCAGGTCGTGCTCAGCGACCACCACATCTGGGGCGGACTGCGCCGCTCGCAGCTCCTGGCCGGCACCTGCGACACGTTCGGCATCGGCCTCTCGATGCATTCGAACTCCCACCTGGGCATCTCGCTCGCCGCGATGACCCACCTGGCCGCCGCCACCCCGAACCTCACATACGCCTGCGACACGCACTGGCCGTGGAAGACCGAGGACGTCGTGCGGCCGGGCGTGCTGGATTTCGTCGACGGCGGGGTGGCGGTGCCGACCGGGCCGGGGTTGGGGGTCGAGGTCGACGAGGACGCGGTCGCCGCCCTGCACGAGCAGTACCTGCGGTGCGGCCTGCGCCGCCGCGACGACACCGGCTACATGCGCCGCTTCCAGCCGGACTTCGAGCGCAAGCTCGCCTTCTGGTGATGATCACCAGCGCCCGGCTTCGCTGCCGGTGATCGGCTCGGACGGCCTGCCATCGGCGCCGACGGGCACGTCACCGGCCAGCATCACCCGGTGCATCGTCCTCGGGAGACCGAGGTGTGCGTGGTCGCTGGGGGCCAGGTGGATCGTGGCCCGGTTGTCCCAGAAGGCCACGCTGCCCGGCTCCCAGCGGAAGCGGACCGTGTAGTCGGGCCGGACGGCCTGCTCCAGCAGCATGTCCAGGACGGCTCGGCTCTCGGCGCGGGAGAGGTCGACGATCTGCTCGACGTAGTAGCCGTTGACGAACAGCACCCGCTCCCCCGTCTCCGGGTGGACGCGCACCAGCGGGTGCACCGAGGCGACCTGGTGGTCCAGCAGGTGGCGGACGTAGGCGTCATCGCCCGGCCGGGGCTGGTAGCCGACGCCGAGCCGGTGTTCGGCCCTGAGGCCGGCCACGAACTCCCGCATCGGCGCGGACAGTCCCGCGTAGGCCGCGGCCAGGTTGGACCAGGTGGTGTCACCGCCGTAGGGCGGCACGGCCTCGGCGCGCAGGATGGTCGCGGCGGGCGGGTCGACGCGGGCGCCGTGGTCGCAGTGCCAGCCGCGCAGCAGGCTGTGCCGGCGGCGCTGCAGCCACTCGTCGTGCTCCATGCCGAACCGGCCGCCCAGCTCCAACCGGTCGGCGGTGGTCTCCACCTCCGGGAAGTCCGTCGGGGACGCGCTCCCGCGCCTGGCGAGCACAACGGGCTGCCCGAACCGCCGGGCGAACGCGACGTGCCCGGCGTGGTCCAGCTGCTGCCCGCGGAAGAAGACGACCTTCCACCGCAGCACCGCCGCCCTGATCGCCGCGACCTGGGCGTCGTCCAGGTCGCCCGCCAGATCGACGCCCGCGATCTCGGCCCCGATGTACCCGGCGACCGGTCTCACCTCGATCCCGGCCGCCCGGTCCAGCGTGCCCCGCTCCGTCACCATGGCCCTCCGATGGTCGTCCGTACGTCCGCAGTACCGGCTCGACGCAGATCGTGACAGGGGAGCTCGGGCGACGACTAACCATTCCCGTCGCCCCACCGAGCTACTCACATGACGCTGTCCGGCTCGTCGACGCGCTCGTCCGCCCTCCGCGAGGCCGGAGTCTTCCTCGCGATCTGCTACGCGCTCGCGCTGGCGATCGCGATCGCGCTTCCGCGCGCCGGGATCGCCCCGCTGATCAGCATCCTCGTGCCGGTCGTCGCGGTCACCATCACCGTGCTCGTGATGCTCCCCCGCGGCCGGCGGCGAGCGGCGTGGGCGGAGGTGGGGTTCGGGCGTCCGCCTTGGCGGCCGATGGTCGTCGGCGTGGTCGGGTCGATGGCCATCCTCGCCCTGAGCTACGCGATCGCCGCCGCAGTCGGAGTCGTCCGCTTCGTGGCCCCGGACGGCGGCATCGGAGGCTGGTTGCTCGAGCTGGTGCTCACGCTCGTGGTGTTCGGGGTGGTCCTCCTCGGCGAGGAGATCGGGTGGCGCGGGTTCCTGCTGCTCCGGTTCGCCGCCGTCATGTCCGGCCGCCGCGCCGTACTGGCCGCGGGCGCCTGCCAGGCGGCCTTCCACATACCGCTGCTGACGCTCACCACGACGTACCAGGCGGAGGGGAGCCGGTGGATCATCGTGCCGATGGTGATGGTGACGCTGACCCTCGCCGGAGTCTGGTACGGCTGGCTGCGGCTGTGGTCGGGCTCCATCTGGCCCGTGAGCTACGCCCACAGTGCCTTCAACAGCGCGCTGCAAGGCGGTCCCCGCGTCGTGGTCGCGACCTCGCCCGCCGCGATGGCCTACACGACGACGGAGACGGGCATCGTGACGCTGCTGATCGTCCTCGTCACGGCGGTGTACCTGCTGACGCGGCGAGCCGCGGACTTCCGGACGGCTGACCGCTGACCGTGCTGGCCCGGACCACCAGCTCCGGGTCGAAGACGAGGTGCCGTTCCTCGACGGTGCCCGCGATCTCCTCCAGGAGCAGGTCGACGGCCGCGAAGCCGAACGCCTCGTGCGGCAGCCGCACGGAGCTGAGCGGGATGAGCGAGGTCTCGGCGAACTCGATGTCGTCGTAGCCGATCAGCGCGACGTCCTCCGGAGCCCGGACCCCGCCCGCCACCAGCACGTGCATGATGCCGAGCGCGAGCAGGTCGTTCACCGCGAAGATCGCGTCGGGCCGGGTGGTCGCCGGGCGGGCGAGCAGGGTCCTGCCGACCTCGGTTCCGCCGCGGATCGTCCGGTCCCGCGCATCGATCACCTCGAGGGTGGCTTGCGGGTCGGCGTGCACCGCGTCGCTCGCCCCCGTCAGCCGGTCGGCGACCTGCCGCACGCCGAACGGCCCGCCGACGAACGCCAGCCTGCGTCGCCCCAGCTGGATCAGGTGCGCGGCCGCGAGGCGCCCGCCCATCACGTCGTCGATCGACAGAGATGGCTGCTCCGGCGACTGCGCGGCCTGCCCGACGAGCACCGACGGCGTGCCGCGCGACCGGATCCGGGCGAGGCGATCCTCGATCGGCCCGTGCGAGGCCACCAGCATGCCGCTCACCTGCTGCTGCTCGAACAGCTCGAGGTAGGCGTCCTCGCGTTCCCGGCTGCGGCGCGAGTTGGCGATGTAGACGGCGAGGCCCCGCTCCGACGCCCGCTGCTCCACGCCCTCTGCGATCGCCGCGAAGTACGGGTTGCTCACGTCCGGCGCGATGTAGGCGACGGTCGTGCTCGTGCCGAGGCGCAGCCGGCGGCCTGCGTCGTTCCGGACGAAGCCCAGGGCGTCGATGGCTGAACGGATGCGCTCCGCCTTCTCGTCGGACACCTTGTCGGGGTGGTTGAGGTAGTGCGACACGGTGCCGACCGCCACCCCGGCCCGGAGCGCGACGTCGCGGATCGTCACGCGGCCCATTCTGATCTCCTCGTGCCGTCGTATCGTTTCAACCTAGCGAATGCGGGCCCCTGTGAGCCGCAATCGTCGTTCGAAACGTTTCAAGCGCAGGCGAGCGTGCCGCCGCCTACCCGACGAGCGTCTGGGTGCCGAGCACCGTGACGAGCGCCAGGCGCTCGGCGTCCTCGGTGCCGGGTTCGGCGGTGTAGATCATCACGCGCAGGTCGCAGCCGGCGACGGTCAGGATGTCGCAGTCCAGCGTCACGGGGCCGACGTGGGGGTGGTCGATGGTCTTGTGCGACGCCTCGTGGGACCCGACGGCACCGGTGTCCCACAGCTCGGCGAACCGGGCGCTGTCGGCGCGCAGCTCCGCGACCAGCCGCCGCAGCGCCTGGTCGGCCGGATACCGGGCGGCGGCGGCGCGCAGGTCGGCGACGAACGCCGTCGCGAACGGCCCCTCGGCCTCGGGGGTGTGCCGGACCCGCCTGCTCAGGCCGAAGAAGTACCGCCACACGCCGTTGCGCTCGTTGCCGCGCCAGGCCGCCGGGTCGCCCATCAGCGCCGCGTACGCCGGGTTGGCCGCCAGCAGGTTCCAGGACGCGTCGTAGACCGCCACCGGTGTACCGGCCATCCGGTCCAGCATCCGCTGGACGCTCGGGGTGATGTGCGTCGGCACGGTCTGCGGTCCCGGCGGGACGAGCCCGGCCAGCCGGAACAGGTGGGCGCGCTCGGTGCCGGACAGGCGCAGGGCCCTGGCCAGTGCGTCGACGACCTGCGCCGACGGGTTGGAGGCGCGGCCCTGCTCGAGCCGGGTGACGTAGTCGACGGAGATCCCGGCCAGCTGGGCCAGCTCCTCCCGGCGCAACCCGGCCGCGCGGCGGTACCGGCCGCCGGGGAGCCCGGCGGCGGCCGGGGAGGCCCGGTCGCGCCAGCGCCGCACCGCCTGCCCGAACTCCGACGTCGCCCCGTCACCAGCCACGCCCCCAGTCTGCGCCACGACCGGCGGACCGTCCTGGTACCGCTGTTCCCACGAAGACGGGACGCCTGGCTGATCGCCCCGCCCGGCCGAACCCTGGGGTCATGACAACCGACGACGACACCCCCGTCTGGCTCATCACGGGCTGCTCGACCGGCCTGGGCCGGGAGCTCGCCCGTGCCGTCCTCGAACGCGGCTGGAAGGCGGTCGTCACCGCCCGCCGGCCGGAGCAGGTGGCCGACGTCGTCGCAGGCCACGAGGACCGGGCGCTCGCCCTCGAGCTCGACGTCACCGACGCCGGCCGGATCGCGGAGGTCGTCGAGCAGGCCGAGGCCACGTTCGGCCGGATCGACGTCCTGGTCAACAACGCCGGGTACGGCTACCTCGCCGCGATCGAGGAGGGCCAGGACCAGGAGGTCCGCGCCCTGTTCGACACCAACGTCTTCGGGCTGGTCGACCTCACCCGCGCCGTGCTGCCGGGCATGCGCGGGCGGCGCAGCGGCCACATCGTGAACGTCTCGTCCCTCGGAGGGCTGGTCGCGTTCGGGGCCACCGGCTACTACCACGCCACCAAGTTCGCGGTGGAGGGTCTCTCCGAGTCCCTCGCGGCCGAGGTCGCCCCGTTGGGCATCGGGGTCACGATCGTCGAACCCGCCGCGTTCCGCACCAACTGGTCGGGCCCCTCCATGCAGCAGTCCCCGGTACACATCGACGACTACGCCGACACCGCGGGCGCCCGCCGCGCGACGACCCTGGCCACCTACGGGCACCAGCCGGGGGACCCGGCCCGCGCCGCCGACGCGATCATCACGGCGGTCGGGGCGGCGCAGCCACCGCTGCGGCTGCTGCTCGGCAGGGCCGCCTACGACATCGCATCGGCCAGGCTGGACTCCCTGCGGGCCGGCTTCGACGAGTGGCGGGACCTCACCCGCGGCGTCGACTACCCGGAACGGCTCTGATACGCCAGTAGCCGCAGGGCGTCGGCGGAGCTCGCATCGTTCGGGGTGTAGATCTCGAGCCGGTGGTCGGGGCTGTCGGGCTGGAGCCACACCTGGTACGCGACGCTCACGGCGCCGATCGTGGGGTGTTGCAGGTCCATCGTCCCGACGGTGCAGTCGGCGACGTCCCCGGCCGCCCACATCGTCGCGAACTCGTCGCTGCCCATCGTGAGCTCCCCGATCAGTTCGGCCAGCCGCGCGTCCGTGGGGTACCGGCCGGCCGTGAGCCGGAGGAACGCGACGTGGGCGTTCGCGACCTCGTCCCAGTTGCGGTGCATGTCGCGGGTGAGCGGGTCGAGGAAGAACATCCGCGGGATCGACGGCCGGTGTGCCGGGTCGGCCGGCGCGTCGAAGGCGACGTGCTCGGCCTTGAGCGCGTGACCGGCGCGGTTCCAGGCGAGCACGTCGCCCCGCCTGCCCAGCACGATCGCAGGCGTCGTGTCACCGAGGGACTCCAGCAGCGCGAGGACCCGCGGGTGGGGTTCCTCGCGGGGCGGTTCGGAGAGCCCCCTGCCGGCGGGTTGCCGAGCGAGGTTGTGCAGGTGGACGGTCTCGATCTCGTCGAGCTGCAGAACCCGCGCGAGAGCGTCGAGGACCTGCTCGGAGGCGGTCTCGGCCTGGCCCTGCTCCAGCCGCGTGTAGTACCCCGCGCTCATGCCCGCGAGCTGGGCGAGCTCCTCACGTCGCAGGCCGGGGACCCGGCGGGCGGTCCCGTACGTGGGAAGGCCGATCCGAGCCGGCGTGACGCGGTCACGACGGCTCTTGAGGAACGCTCCCAGGCTCTCCACGACATCGAGGCTAAGCCGCCGAAGCACGCCGATGGGTGCACCTGCTGGGTCTACCCACAGCACGGGGATGGCTGTCGCGCGCAGCCGGCCGGACCGTCGCCCACATGACTCACGACTCCCCCGGCCTGCGGTCCTGGCTCGGGCTCTCGGTGATCCTCGGGCCCGTGCTGCTGGTGTCCATGGACGGCTCGATCCTGTTCCTGGCGATGCCCCGGATCAGCCAGGCCCTCACCCCCACGGCCGACCAGGCCTTGTGGATCCTCGACATCTACGGCTTCGCCGTCGGCTCCCTGCTGATCGCGTTCGGCAACATCGGCGACCGGTACGGCCGGCTGAAGCTGCTCATGATCGGCGCGGCAGTCTTCGGCATCGGCTCGACGGGAGCGGCGTTCGCGCCGAGCCCGGAGCTCCTCGTCGCAGCGCGGGCGCTGATGGGGGTGGCCGGCGCGACGCTCCTGCCGTCGGCGCTGGCCGTGCTGAGCGAGCTGTTCCCCGACCCGCGACGACGGGCGCAGGCGATCGGCATCTTCGCCGCGGCGTTCGCGGCCGGGTTCGCCATCGGCCCGATCCTCGGCGGCGTCCTGCTGGAGCGGCTGTGGTGGGGTTCGGTCTTCCTGATCAACCTTCCCGTGATCGCCGTGTTCCTCGTCCTCGCACCGGTCCTGCTCCGCGAGGTGCGCGCGACCCGCCCCGGGCGCGTCGACGCGGCCGGCGTCGTGCTCTCCACGGCCGGCCTGCTGCTCACGATCTACGGCCTCAAGCACGCCGCCGCAGAAGGCCTGTCGGTGACCGCGGTCGCCGTGGGCATCGCGGGCCTCGTGCTGCTGGTCTGGTTCGCGCGCCGGCAGCGGCACCTCGCGCACCCGCTGATGGAGTTCTCGCTCTTCCGCGACCGCGTGTTCACGGTGGCGGTCATCACCGGACTGCTGCCGTTGGCCGCGTGGTCGGCGACCGCGTACCTGTCGGGGATCTACCTGCAGTCCGTGCTCGGCTTGCCGGTCCTGGACGCCGCGCTCCTCGCGATCCCCGGCGCCGCGGTGCTCACCACCAGCTGCATCGTCACGCCGGTCGTGGTCGACCGCATCGGCAAGCGGACCGCGCTCATCGTCTGCCACGCCTCGATCGCGGCCGGTCTCCTGTTCCTGCTCCCCGTCTCGGTGACGGGCGGGATCGGCTGGTACGTCGCGTCCACGGCCGTCGCGGGAGTCGGCTACGGCATCTCCTTCGCGGTCGTCGCCGACACCGCCGTCGGCGCGGTCCCCATCGAACGGGCCGGCTCGGCGGGCGCGATCGCGGAGACCAGCAACGAGATCGGCAACGCCCTCGGCATCGCGCTCCTCGGCTCCCTCGCCGCACTGGTCTTCCGGCTGCAGGGACCCGACGTCGCGGCCACCCTCGACGAGACGCTCCAGCTCCCCGGCCTCGCATCCGCGACGGTCGAGGAAGCGAAGACGGCCTTCGTCACCGGCCTGCACGTGGCCGCCGCAGCGGCCGCCCTGCTGCACGTCGCACTCGGGGCACTCGCGCTCCGCTGGCTGTCCGGGTCGCCGACAGCGCCGCCGGTGCCCTCGATGATGGAGCGCTGACGGGGCGGTCGGTCGACGTCGATCAGCCGTCGATCCTCCGGATCCGCAGCGCCAGCGCCTCGCCGGCCGGGAGCGCGACGGGCTCCCCGTCGGCCCAGGCGTCGTTGCGCTCCACGGAGGTGAGCGTGAACTCGCGGCCGACCGGCTCCACCGTCGTGTTCCAGGTGTCGATCACGTCGACGGCGAACCGGTCGCCCACCTGCAGCCGCTCGCCCACCACGCCCTGGGGCAGGCGGAACGTCCAGGTCGGCGGGGCGTCGAGGCCCAGGTACTGCAGGTAGACCTGCCGCGGGATCCCGGCGGTGTTGGTGGGGTCGTCCCACTTGTCGATCGGGTCGAGGCCGGCGCCGTCGACCTCCTCCAGGATCCGGCGCAGGAACGCCAGCCGGGGCGGGCTCTCGCCCCGGAACCGGCCGCCGGCCACGATCGAGAGCGTGCCGCCGTCGACGAGGTAGCTCTCGCCGTGGCTCGCGTAGGTGCCGCTCACGGTGGCGATCCAGAAGCGGTGCACCAGCTCGCGGGCCGACAGGTTGCCCCACCGCTCGGCGGTGTCACCCTCGTACTTGATCTCGTCGAGCACGATCGGCCTGCGGTAGGTGTCGCGGTAGAGCAGGGCCCGGCCGAAGTCGGCCACGGCCGACCCGTTCTGCAGCGACACGTGCGTGACCCACGGCTTGTTGTGGTCGTACAGGCGGATCCAGTTGTGGATCGAGCGCAGCCGCGTGTGCGGATCGGCGTCCCGGAGCGTGCGGAACACACCGTCCCAGCGCTCGTCGGGGCGGTCGAGGATGTCGTACTCGTTCGCGAGCGACCACCACACGTTCCGGTACGCCGAGAGGCGAGCGACGAGATGCCGCAGGTAGACCTCGTCCTGTTCGGCGGTGAGGCCGTCGAGGCCGAACCGTCCGCCGTCGTAGGGGTGGAAGAGGATCACGTCGGCCTGCACACCGACGTCGAGCAGGTCGCGCACGGCGCGGTCGATCCGCCGGAAGAACGCCGCGTCGATCCGCGAGACGTCCCACCGGTCGCCGTCCCTCGCGAACGGGAACGCGTCCGGCACGTGCCCGACGTGGTTGCCGCCCTGCGGGAACACGAGGAAGCGCAGCTTGGTGAAGCCTGCCGCGGCCACCGACTCCAGCGTCTCGCGGTAGTGGTCCTCCGGCTGGTGCGCCCAGTTGTAGACGGTGGTGCCGACCGGCCGGTACGGCGTGCCGTCGGCGTAGGCGAAGTGGAAGGTGCCGGCGACGCCGACCGGCCCGTGGTTCCTCGGCGAGGGCGGTCCGACCTCGAAGGTTCCGGTCCGGCCGTCGAGCTCGGCGTCTCCGGACGTCGTCGAGTACGACCACTCCCCCTCGGCGTCGGGCGAGAACCGGACGACGTGCGTGCCGTCGCCGTCGTAGAAGCCGGGGACGCGCACCGCGCGGTCGCCGTGCGTGAAACGGGCCTCGACGGCGGCGGCCTCCGAGCCGGGGAAGCGTGCCTCGAACACGCCCCACCGCTCGATCAACGGTCTCTCCACAGGTGCCGGGGCACGTATCCCAGCCGCGTCGCTGCCTTGTCGATCGACAGGAGGGTCTCGAACTCCCCGAGCTCCTTGCGCAGCGGCACGCCCGGGAACCACGCCGCCGCGAGCTGCGCGGACGGGATGGTCAGGCCGGTGTCCGATGCGGCGATGGCGTAGGCCTCGAAGCCGGGAGGGGCCTTCTCCACCGCGAGCGAGACCGCGAGCGCGGCGTCGCGCGCGTCGACGTAGGAGCCGAGCAGCTCGCGGCGGTAGTCCAGCTCGCCCGCTCGCTCGAACGACCCGTACTCGTTCTCACCGACGACGTTCGTGAAGCGCAACGCGGTGACCGAGAGCTGCGGGTCCCAGCGCACGAGCTGGCCGACCATCGTCTCTTCCATGACCTTCACCAGGCCGTAGGTGTTGTTCGCGGCCGTGTAGCCCTCGTCGAGCGGGAGGTAGGGCGGCGGCTCCTCGAACGGGAACCCCATCGCGATGATGCTGGAGGCGTAGACGATCTTCTTGATCCCGGCCCGGTGGGCGCCGAACAGCACGTTGAACGAGACCGCCATGTTGTGGTGGAACGTGGTGGCGTCCGGGACGAGCCCGTTGACGGGGATCGCGGCGAGGTGGACGAGCGCGTCGACGCCGTCGTGGCGGGCGGTCACGCCGAGGAGCGCGTCGAGGGCCTGGCCGTAGTCGCGCAGGTCGACGCGGGTGAAGCCGGGGCCGCGCGGTCCGTCGAGGTCGAAGCCGACCACCTCGTGGCCGTCGGCGAGGAGCCGCGCGGTGGTGGCGCGCCCGATCTTGCCGTTGCTCCCCGTGATCGCGATGCGCATGCACCGATCCTCGACGGCGCCTTGAAACGTGTCAACAAGGGGATCTTGGACGGCTAGTATCCGTTGAATCGTCTCAACCCGCGCGAGGTGCCCCTTGGCGTTCACGCCGTCCCGTCCCGCCGTCGAGCACCACCGGGAACCCTTCGGAATTGGGGAGCCGCGTCCCCGGCTCTCGTGGACTACCCCCGCACCGGACGGGTGGCACCAAGCAGGATACGAGATCGAGATCGTCCGGCGATCCATCGCCCGCACGCACGTGGTGCTCTCGGCCGAGCAGATCCTGGTGCCGTGGCCGGAGGAACCGCTCGCCTCCCGGGAGCGCGCCACCGTCCGGGTCCGGGTGCAGGGCACCGACCGGTCCTGGTCGATGTGGAGCCCGGAGACGGAGATCGAGACGGGGCTGCTCGAGCCGTCCGGCTGGGTGGCCCGCCCGGTCGGCGGCGCGTGGCCGGAGGACCTCGACTCCGACGACCGGCGCCCCGCGCTCGTGCGCCGCGCCTTCGACGTCACCGGCGGCATCGTGAGCGCGCGCGTCTACGCCAGCGCGCACGGCCTCTACGAGCTGGAGATCAACGGCACCCGCGTCGGCGACGACGTCCTCTCACCGGGCTGGACCGTCTATCCGAAGCGGCTGCGCTACTACACCTACGACGTCACGGGCCTGCTCCGCGCCGGGGAGAACGTGATCGGCGGCTGGCTCGGCGACGGCTGGTACCGCGGGCGGCTCGGCTGGCGTGGCGGGTTCCGCAACCTGTTCGGCTCCGACCTCTCCCTCATCGCCCAGCTGGAGATCCGGTACGCCGACGGCCGCACGCAGACAGTCGCCACCGATGCCGACTGGCTCGCCGCGACCGGTCCGATCGTCCGCACGGGCAACTACGACGGCGAGGACTACGACGCCCGCGACGAGCGACCCGGCTGGTCGAGCCCCGGTCTCGACCCCGCGGGCTGGACGCCCGTCGCCGTCCGCGACCGCGACCCGGCCACCCTCGTCGCCCCGACCGGCCCGCCCGTGCGGTGCACGGAGGAGATCGCACCCGTCGCCGTGCTGACCACGCCGAGCGGTAAGCGGGTGCTCGACTTCGGGCAGAACCTGGTCGGACGACTCCGGATCCGGGTGCACGGCGAACGCGGCGCGAAGGTGGTGATCCGCACCGCCGAGGTGCTGCAGGACGGCGAGCTGTACCAGCGACCGCTGCGCGACGCGCGGTCCACCGACACCTACGTCCTCGCCGGGCGACCCGGTGGCGAGGAGTGGGAGCCGCGGTTCACCTTCCACGGCTTCCGGTACGCCGAGGTCGAGGGGCCTGCCGACCTCGACGCGATCGCGCGCGTCCTCCATTCCGACCTGGAGCGCACCGGCTGGTTCACCTGCTCCGACCCCCTGCTGGAGCGGCTGCACGAGAACGTCGTGTGGAGCATGCGCGGGAACTTCGTCGACATCCCCACCGACTGCCCGCAGCGTGACGAGCGGGTCGGTTGGACCGGCGACCTGCAGGTCTTCGCGCCGACGGCCGCGTTCCTCTTCGACGTGACCGGGATGCTCTCCTCGTGGCTGCAGGACGTCGCGGCCGAGCAGCTGCCCGACGGCACCGTGCCGTGGTACGTGCCGGTGATCCCGGCCCACGAGGTGTGGACGCCGATCCGGCCGGGCGCCGCGTGGGGCGACGTCGCCACGCTGACGCCGTGGGTGCTCTACGAGCGCACCGGCGACTCCGGGCTGCTGGAGGCCCAGTACGGCTCCGCCAGGGCCTGGGTCGACCTCGTCGACCGGCTGGCGGGCGAGGACCACCTCTGGGACAGCGGCTTCCAGCTCGGCGACTGGCTCGACCCGTCGGCGCCCCCGGACGACCCGGCCGCCGGGCAGACCGACAAGTACCTCGTCGCCACCGCCTACTTCGCGGCGTCGAGCCGCGCGGTGGCGCGGATGGCCACCGTGCTCGGCCGGGAGGAGGACGCCGCCCACTACGAGAAGCTCGCGGACGCCGTCGGAGAGGCGTTCTGCGCGGCGTACGTGCTGCCGGATGGGCGGATGGTCAGCGACTCCCAGACCGCCTACTCCCTGGCCATCGGCTTCGACCTGCTGCCCTCCGAGGACGCCCGCGCCGCCGCGGGGGCCCGCCTGGCCGAGCTGGTGGCCGCGGCCGGGAACCGGATCGCGACCGGCTTCGTCGGCACCCCGCTCGTCACCGACGCCTTGAGCTCCACCGGCGAGCTGGCCACCGCCTACGACCTGCTGCTCGGACGGGAGTGCCCGTCGTGGCTCTACCCGGTGACGCAGGGCGCCACCACGATCTGGGAGCGCTGGGACAGCCTCCTGCCCGACGGCCGCGTCAACCCGGGCTCGATGACCTCGTTCAACCACTACGCCCTCGGCGCGGTGGCCGACTGGCTGCACCGGGTGGTCGCGGGCCTCGCGCCCCTCGCCCCCGGCTACTGCGAGGTGCGCTTCGCGCCGCGGCCGGGCGGCGGCCTCACCCGCGCCGCGGCCCGGCACCGGTCGCCGTACGGGATGGTGGGCATCAGCTGGGAGCTGGTCGACGGCACGCTCACCGTCGACACGGAGCTGCCGACCGGCACCACCGGCGTGCTGGACCTCGACGGCGAGCCACCGCACGCACTGGGCCCCGGCAAGCACCGCCACACGGTCACGATCGCCGCCGGGACGTCGTGATCCCTCCTCGGAGGGGTCATTCGCGCTGCCGGCCCCCGCACAGAGCGTCGTCGACGAGCCGGTCGGCGGCCTGCTGCTGGTGGATGGCGCTCTCGGCCGAGCCGGCCAGCGCGCTGGACATGGAGACGATGACGCTGCGGGCGCCGTCGGGTGTCACGCCGCCCTCGGTGATGTAGCCGGTCACGCCGCCGCTGTGGCCCCAGTAGACGCCGCCGCACGACAGCGGCCGCGCGCGCAGGCCCAACCCGTAGCGGCCACCCGGCCAGACCTGCTCCACCTCCTCGTTCACCGGGACGGTCTGCTGGGCCTGCGCCAGCTGCGCAGAGCCGAGGAGGGTGCCGTCGAGGAGGGAGCGGTAGAACCGGTTGAGGTCGGCCGTGGTGGAGACCATGCCGTGGGCGGCGTTCGCCTCGACGAGCTCCGTGACGTCCCACAGCGGGCCCTCCGGCGCGAACCGCTGGTAGCCCCGTGCGTGCGGCTCGGGGAGGCGGGGATCCGCACCCGGCCAGACCGTCTGCTCCAGCTCCAGTGGCTGCAGGATCCGCGCATCGGCCTCCTCGTACCAGGGGTGCCCGGTGAGGCGCTCGACGATCATGCCGAGCAGGAGGTAGCCGGTGTTGCTGTACGCCCACGCCGTTCCCGGCGCGAAGTCGGGCGGGTGCCTCATGGCCCGGGCGACCAGCTCCTCCGGCGGGAAGGGGTGGAAGCGGCGCTCGAGATACGGCTGGGGCGTGTCGTGGCCGGGGTCGTCGTCGTGGATGCCGCTGGTGTGCTGCAGGAGGTGGCGGACCGTGATGGCGTTGCCGTCGTTGCCGTTGCCGGTAACCACGCCGGGAAGGTGCCGCTCGACGGCGTCGTCCAAGGAGAGCGCGCCCTCGCCCACCAGCTGCAGCACCACGGTGGCCACGAAGGGTTTGGTGTCGCTGCCGATCCGGAAGTACCCATCGGGGTCCACCTCCTCGTTGCTCGTGGTGTCGGTGACGCCGCTGGTCACGACGATGTGCTCGCCGCCCTCGGTGACCAGGCGGGCGTGGACGCCGGTGACACCGAGGTCGCGGATGGCATCGGCGCCCCGTTGGAGTGCGGCCTGATCTGGGCCGTCGCCGGCCTCCACGCCCACGCCGCAGGCGGCCACGGTGACGACCATCGCAGCTGCCGTCCAGCGCAAGATCTGCATGGTCATCAGGTTGGGGCGGCGACGCCCGTCGGACGATACGGCGCGCCCCCGGGCCGCAGTGGGGCCTGCCCGACCTCGTGTTCTGCAATGCGCTGGCCGGGCCCCAGGAGATGCTCGGATGATGGCTCGGTGATCAGCAGGGATGGCGCACCCGGCGCGGCCGCGCGCCGATCGATGCACACCGACCAGCTGGCCGTCTCGCCCGAGACGGTCCGCGCGCTGGTCCACGAGCAGTTCCCCGAGTGGGCGCTGCTGCCGATCACGGCGGTGAACTCCGAGGGCACGGTCAACGCGATCTTCCGGATCGGTGACCGGCTCGTGGCGCGGTTCCCGCTCCGGCCCGGCGACGTCGACGAGACGCGGCGGACGCTCGTCGCCGAAGCGGACGCCGCGCGCGAGCTGGGCCGCCACACCCGGTTCCCGGTGCCCGCGCCGGTGGCGCTGGGCCGGCCGGGGCAGGGCTACCCGCTCCCGTGGTCGGTGCAGACCTGGCTGCCCGGGGCGACCGCCACCGCCGAGGACGGCGGCGCGTCGGCCGGGTTCGCCCACGATCTGGCCGAGCTCATCGCCGACGTCCGCGGCATCGACACCCGGGGCCGGACGTTCCCGGGGCACGGCCGGGGTGGCGACCTGCGCTCCCAGGACGCGTGGATGGAGACCTGTTTCCGGCACAGCGCGCACCTGCTCGACGTCCCCCGGCTGCGCCGGCTCTGGGGCCGCCTCCGCGAGCTGCCACGCGCCGCCCCGGACGTCATGAACCACGGGGACCTCGTCCCCGGGAACGTGCTGGTGTCCGGCGGGCGACTGGCCGGCGTGCTCGACGTCGGCGGCCTGACGCCTGCCGACCCGGCCCTCGACCTCGTCGGCGCCTGGCACCTGCTCGACGCGGGCGTCCGCCCGCTGCTCCGCACCCAACTCGGGTGCGACGACCTCGAGTGGGAGCGCGGCAAGGCGTGGGCGTTCGCGCAGGCGATGGGGCTCGTCTGGTACTACCTCGACAGCAACCCGAGCATGAGCGAACTGGGCCGGCGCACGCTCGACCGCCTCCTCGAGGACGAGGCGACCGTTCGCGGGTGAGGAGCGCAGCCGGTCCCGAGTATGAACCCGCTGTCGCTGTCCCCCGTGTCTCCGGTGTCACAACAGTTCCTCGGGGGAGGACAGCAATGATCATGAACAGGTTCCGGAGGCTCGCCGCGGTCTCGGTCGCCACGGGTGCGCTGATGATGGCGGGAGCCACCAGCGCCCAGGCCGTCGAGACGTGGGAGGGCTGCCCGGCAGGCGCCGTGTGCATCTACCCGGAGGGCGCCGGGTTCAACGAGGGCCGCCCGTCCCACGCCTTCTTCAGCTACGGCGCCCACAACCTGGAGAACCAGTTCGGGATCCACATCGTCTCGAACAACCAGGTGGACGGCGCGAAGGCGCGCACCTGCACCGGCTTCAACGGCACCGGTGACTGCCAGGGCTTCATGGGCCCGCAGACGTTCGTGAACAAGGACCTGACGCCGATCAACTCGATCGTCCTCGTTCCCTAGGAGGTCGGACGAGCGGTTCTGTCGCCCGACGTCGTAGCGGGCGTGATCTTCCAACGATGACACCTTCAGTGCCACTGAAGCTTGCCTGGTAGGGTTCAGTCGCGCTGAAGGTTGGAGAATCCTTCTCGTCCGGCGCGCGGTGGCAGGCCGCCATTCCGGGATTCGGCGCGCTGCTCCCACCACGGAAGATCGCAATTCGAAGGAAGCTGATGTGACCGACACATACCAGGAACTGCCGTTTCCCCGGACCGAGCTGACGGGCAACGCCATCCGCTTCGCTCGGGACATCGAGGAACCGGCGATCTTCAACCACAGCATGCGGACCTATCTCTACGGTCGCTTCCTCGGCGAGCAGCAGGGTCTGCGACCCGATCACGACTACGACGACGAGCTGCTGTTCCTGGGCAGCGTGTTGCACGATGCCGGGCTCAGTGGCCAGGGCAACGGCGATCAGTCCTTCGATCTCGACGGCGCCGACCTGGCTGCCGGCTTCCTCACCGACCAGGGGCTCTCACCCGACCGGGTCGAGATCGTCTGGGACGCGGTAGCGCTGCACCTCCACCACGACATCGCCGTGCGCAAGCGGCCCGAGATCGCTCTGGTCAGCGCCGGTGCCGGATACGACCTCAGCCCCGCCGGGTCCGCTCCCCTCCCGGCCGGCTACGCCAACCAGGTCCATGCAGCGCTGCCGCGCCTGCACACCACGGCGGTGCTCTACGACACGATCGTCGGTCAGGCACTCGACAAGCCGCACAAGGCTCCGCCGTACACCATGACGGGCGAGCTCGTCCGCCAGAGAACCCAGGCAACCTGGCCCACCTGGGAACAGCTGATGACCTCACCTCCCAGCTGGCACGACTACGACGGCTACCGACCGTCAACCGGACTTCCGTCGCACTCGACCACACGCGAAGAACACTGACGGCGGGCATCAGCCGACGTAGACGTCGACCGGGGAAGGCGCAGTGGACGCGCGCGAAATAGTGGTGCTGGGAACACTGGCAGTGGCGATGTTCAACGTCGGGGTCATCTGGCTGACGCAGCGCGTGGTCTATCCCGTGTGGGCACTGGTCGGCGAGCGCGAATGGCGCGCCTATCACGAAGCCCACAAGCGGCGACTTCTCGAGACGGCCTTCGTGCCACACGGCTTGGGTATCGTGGGCTCAGCGCTGCTCGTCGGATGGCCGCCCGACGGGGTAGCGGCATCGATGGTGTGGCTGGCCTTGGCCATTCCAGTCACCATGGCGGCCGCGACCGCGGCGTACTGGGCGCCGCTGCAGTTCCGCCTGTCCGTCCGGTCGGACCGTCTGCTGCTGCAGCGACTGCTCGTCACGCACTGGATCCGGGTCGCACTGATCAGTGCGCACGGCGCAGTGATGTGGTGGATAGCCGCGGTCGCCTTCGCATGACACGCGACTCTCCTACATCGCATGGCCCCCGCTCTGCGCCCCTCGCGAGCCGTTGGGTGGTCACGGCACGGTGATGTCCAGCAGCACGCCCACGCTGATCTGCCGGTCGGCGTCCTGCCCGCTCAGAGGTACGTCGCGGTCGAAGTCGAAGAACAGCGACCGATCGGCCTCGGGCACATCGCTGAGGGTGAGGGTTCCCGGGACCGGCTCCAGCCTGCGCGGCTCGACCAGGCGATAGGTGCAGGTCGCGAACCGACGGCCTCACACCTGTTCCGCGGAACACCACCACGTCGTCCGGCCGCCGACCTGCCCCCGCTCCATCGGCGCGCCGCAGCGCGGGCAGCCGGCGCCGGCCTTGCGGAACGGGATCACCTGCCCGGTGTGAGCGCCACCGTTCGCGATCGCCGCCTCGACGGTGCGGCGCATCGTCGCGTGCAGCCGGTCGAGGACGTCGTCGCCCAACTGGCCGACCGGCGTGCGCGGCGGGATACGGGCCTGCCACAGCACCTCGTCGGCGAGCAGGTTGCCCACACCGGCCAGCACGCCCTGGTCCTGTAGGCGTGCCTTCACCGGCGACTTGCCACGCCCGACGCGCTCCCGGAACTCGGCCTGCGAGATCGTCAGGGCGTCCGGGCCGAGGGCGTCGACGTCGGGTTCGAGGCGCACCCGGCCGAGCCTGCGCTTGTCGAGCAGCCGCAGCCGCCCGCCGTCGGCGAAGGTGATCGAGAACCGCTCCCACTCGGGCCGGATCGCGTCCGGTTCGGGGCGGAAGGGCTCGCCGCCGACGCGCTCGCCGTCGTCGCTCTCGACGACGATCCAGCCGCCCATCCCGAGGTGGACGCCGAGCCGGGGCCCGGGCTCGCCGTCCGCCCCGGTCGTGTCGCACCACATCGTCTTGCCCCGCCGGTGTGCGGCGACGAGCCGTCCCCCGGCGAGGGCACCTGCGATGTCCCCCGGCCGGTGCGGCCGGCACACCCACTCGTCGCCGTCGTCGACGGCGCTGATCTTCCGGTCGAGCGCGGCCTCGATCGCCTGGCGTGCGCGTTCCACTTCGGGTAGCTCGGGCACGCTCCCCAGTTTGAACGTCCAGGGGCGGCGGGCGTCAGCCGGAGCCGCCGAAGTCCTCGGGCGATGCGTCGTCCAGGAACCGCCGGAAGCGTTCCAGCTCCTCGTGCTCCGACGGCGTCTCGCCGGACGCCTCCTCGTCGTCGCCGGGGCCCACCATGCCGACCTCCGCCACCGCGGCCTCGTCGAGCACGGCGTCCTCGGCCTCGATCCGGGCGCCGACGTGCAGCGCCATCGCCACCGCGTCGCTCACCCGGGCCGACACGCGGGTCTCCCCGTCGAACACGAGCTCGGCGTGGAAGACGCTGTCGCGCAGCATCGTGATGCGCACCAGCTGCAGCCGCCTGCTGAACGCGCGCACGACGTCGAGGATCAGCTGGTGGGTCTGGGGGCGTGGCAGCTCGACGTGCCTGCGGGCGAGCTCGATGGCCGTGGCCTCCGGCACGCCCACCCACACCGGCAGCACCCGCCGCCTGCCACCGGTCTCCTGCAGCAGCAGTACCGGTTGCACCGCCATCGGGTCCCTGCCGAGCGCGACCACCCGCATCTCCTGCACAGCGACCCCCTTCCGGGCTCCGGACTCCACGGTTCCCCGCCCGGCACGCCGCGTCAACCGGAGTCAGGCGGCCGCGGCCCTCCGGAGTGCACGGTAGAGGAGGTTCGGTTCGCCCAACCTGCGGCGCAGCTCCCGTTCCAACCCGGCGATCGGATACAGGTTCTGCGGCGCGCGGGAGTCCTTGTACTCGGTGGAGGCGAACCTCGGCAGGGTCACCTGGCTCCGCGCCGCGTGCGCCACGGCCTCGGCAGCGGAGAGGTCCGCGCTGCACTCCACGCGCACGACTCCCGCCCACGGCGCCCCCGGCCGGCAGGGCAGCCGCAGGTACCAGGTGTGGCGCTCCCACGAGCTGCCGAGCCGGAACACCGGGGTGCGCTGCCCCGTCCGGAGCGCGGCTACCACCCCACCCAGCTGCGGCGGCAGGTAGTCGCTGCGGTGGGTCTTGACGAAACCGATCACCCGCGGCAGGTGCTGCCGCCCGCGCAGCGGACCGTCGACGACGAGCAGGTCGTCGGCCACCCCGTGACCACTGCGGGCGGCGGCGGCCGCGGCGAGCTCCGTGTCGGCCAGCTCCCGCTGCACGGCGAGGCTGAGCAGCTGCGCGGGCGCGACGTCCGGATGGGGCGCGGTGCGGGTGGCCTTGTAGGTCCCGGCCACGGTGCGCACGTCGTCGGCGGACTCGGCGGTGGTGAACAGGCCGCGCCGGACCTCGGAGGTGAGCAGGTGCGCGCCACCGTCCCGGCAGCAGCAGACCACGCCTGCCGCGTACGAGGCGCACAGCGCGGGGGACGCGTCATGGCCTCCGTCCTCCACCCATAGCTGCGCGTCGACGCGGCGCACACCGTCCACGAACAACACGGCGTCCGGCGGGACGGCCGATGGGTCCGGGTCGATCGGCTGCCACTCCGCGCACGGCAGCTCGACGTCGAGCGCGACCTGCGCGGCCGACTCGCCGAGCTCGGTGTCCAGGCTGGTGCCGTAGGAGGGGTCCCAGGGGTCGACGGCGAACCTCACAGCACCTCCGAAGTCACAGCGACTCCCTGACGACGCTCGACGTGCGCTGGTCACGGCTCACCACGAACCGCACCGGCACGCGTTCGGCCAGCGCGGGTACGTGGGTGACCACGCCGACCATCCGGTCGCCGCGGGTGGCGAGGTTCTCCAGGGTGCTCGCGACGACGTCGAGGTTGGCCTCGTCCAGCGTGCCGAAGCCCTCGTCCAGGAAGATCGACTCCAGGCGGGCGGCGCCCTGCGCGGCCAGCCCCGTCATCTGCGCCGACAACGCCAGCGCGAGCGCGAGGCTCGCCTGGAACGTCTCGCCGCCGGACAGGGTCTTGACGGGGCGGCGCGCGTCGGCGTCGGCGTGGTCGATGACGAGGAACTCGCCGCCCTCGTGGGTGAGCGC
Organism: Pseudonocardia cypriaca; assembly: GCF_006717045.1. Classification (NCBI taxonomy): domain Bacteria; kingdom Bacillati; phylum Actinomycetota; class Actinomycetes; order Pseudonocardiales; family Pseudonocardiaceae; genus Pseudonocardia; species Pseudonocardia cypriaca. The sequence goes on along the minus strand of NZ_VFPH01000001.1, from coordinate 789,809 downwards.
GAACTGGCCGCCCGACAGCTCCAAGAGGCTCTCCGACGCGTCGGCCACCAGCGCGTCCAGCGCGGAGGCGACGAGCCAGCGCGGGAAGCCGTCGGAGCGCAGGAGGTTGCCGAGGAGCTTGGCGACCTGCTGGGCCGACTCGGCCTCGTCGCGGTCGGCGCGGATCCGCTCCGCCGTGGCCCGCCGCTCCGCCACCCGTTCCTGGGCCGAACGTGCCCGGGCGAGCGCCGCGGCGACGGCGGCCGGTGCCGTACCGCCGAGCGGGGCGGCGGCGGACACCTGGTGGGCGGCCAGGTCGTCGGCGATCCGGCGCTCGACGCGGTCGCGGGCCTCCCGGGCGTCATGTGCGGCCGTCGCCGCCTCGGCCAGGCGCCCGGCGCGCGCCTCGGCCTCCCGGTGCGCCCAGCCGGTGAGCTCCTGCCAGGCGGCGAGCAGCTCGTCGCCGCCCACGGCCGGCGCGCCGAGCGGGACGAGGGGGTCGCGCGCCGCGCGGAGCGCGTTCCACGCGGCCGTGACCTCGCGGGCGACGTCGGTGGAGGTGTGTTCCGCGGAACGCAGGGCGGCGCGGGCCGCGCGCAGCCGCGCGTCGGCCTCGCGGACGGCGGCCTCGAGCGCGTCGAGCCGTTCCAGGACCGCGGCCGCGTCCTGGTCGGACGGCGCGTCGCGCAGCGCGGCCTGCAGCTGGGCGGTCCGCCGTTCCGCGATGTCGAGGGCGCTGCGGGCCTCCTGCTCGGCCCGCGCGGCGGCGGTCTCGTCGCGGTGCCGCTCGGCGGCGGCCCGCTCGGCGGCCCGCCAGGCCCGCTCGGTGGTGTCCCGCTGCTGCTCGGCGTCGGCGACGGCCGCGCGGGCAGCGGGCAGGGCGCTCTCGCGGGCGGCGCTCTCGGCGCGAGCCCAGTCGACGAGCGCGGTCCAGCCGGCGAGCACGTCGGTGTCTGCCGGGGCGGGCGCGCCGAACGGCACGAGCGGGTCGCGGGCGGCCCGCAGTCCGGCTGCGGCCGCCTGGACCTCGGCCCGCAGGTCCTCGACGGCCGCCGCGGCGGCGTCCCGGGCCCGCCGCGCGCTCCGGACGTCCTCGGCCGCCTCCTCTGCCTCGCGGCCGAGCCGGTCGAGGTCGGCCAGCACCGCATGCAGATCGCCGACACCGGGAATCGATGCACCGGCTTCGACCGGGAACAGCCCGCCGTCGTCCGACGCCGGAGCGCCACCGGGCAGCACGTCTGCGAGCGTCGACCGCAACCGCGCCACCTCGGCGTCGAGCCGCTCCACCTCGCCCCGGACGCGCTCCCGCACGGAGACCGTCGCGGCCTCGTCCCGCCGCGCCTCGTCGAGGGCGTGGGAGGCCGCGGCCACCGCTTGCTCGGCGGCGGCGAGATCGTCGCTCGGTGCGGCGGGCGGCGGCAGGGTGGCCACGGCCTGCGCGCACACCGGGCACGAGTCGCCGACGGTGAGCGCGGGTCGCAGCGTGGCCGCGAGGTCGGCGCGCAGGGCGAGCCGGTGCCGCTCCTGGGCGTGGTCGAGCCGGTGCCGGGCCTCTGCGAGGGCGACGACCGCCGCCTGCGCGGCCTGCTCCGCCGCGTGGGCCTGCATCGCCGCGGTGGCGCGGTCGGCCTCGATGCGGTCGAGCTCGCGCCGGTCGCGCAGCGCCTGCTCCAGGGGCCCCCTGGCCGGGGCGGCGGCGAGCGCGGCGCGCGCCGCGGCGTCGGTGGTCTCCGCGAGCTGCAGCGCCGAGGTGGCATCGACGAGAGCAGCGTCGGCGGCGGCGCGGCGCTGCTGCAGGGCGTCCAGCCCGGTGGGCACGGCGAGCGCGCGCAGGGCGTCGCGCTCCGCGATGAGCCTGCGCACCGCGTCCTGCCGCTCGACCAGCAGCGCGGCCGCGGCATCGCGGGCCGTCCGGGCCTCCTCCATGCCCGCGCGGGCGTCGGCGGCGTCGTTCGCGGCGGTGGTGTAGGCCGCTGCGGCCTTCTCGTGCCGCTCGCGCGCCCCGGGCAGCTCGGCGGTGAGCGTGGCCAGCTCGGCGTGGTCCCGGCGCGCCTGTTCGAGGGGCCCGCGGGCGGGCGCTGCGGCGAGCCGCTCGCGGGCCGCGGTGTCGGTGGCCTCGGCCTCGCCGGCCCGCTCGGCGGCCAGCGCTCGCTGCTCGGCGGCGGTTCGGTGCCGGGCGTCCAGGTCGGCCAGGCCGTCGGGCACGGCGAGCGCGGCCAGCCGCTCCCGCTCGGCGCGCAGCTGACCGGCCCCTGCCTCGGTGACGTCGAGCGCCGCCGACGCCGCGGCGAGCTCCGGCACGGCCGCGTCGACCCGCTCGGCCAGGTCTGCGAGCTCGGCCACCCGCCCGGCGGCTGCCTGCTCGGCCTCCTCGGTGGCGTCGGCGTAGCCGGAGAGCTCTCCCGCGAGCACCTCGGCGCGCTGGCGCTGGGCCGCCGCCTCGCTGTTGGCCTCGCGCGCGATCACGTCGTAGACGCCGAGCCCGAGGATGCGCACCAGCTTCTCCTGGCGCTTGCGCGGCTCGGTGTGCAGGAACTCGGCGAACTCGCCCTGCGGCAGCACCACGCACGTGCAGAAGTCGCCGAACGGCAGCCCGAGCAGCTCCTCGACGGCCTTCGTGACCGGACCTGCGCCGTCGGCGAGCGGCTCGCTCTCCTCGTCTGGGCCACCGGTGCCGGACGGGTCGCGCAGCTTCTCCAGCCGCGCGCCGCGCACCGAGACGCCACCGCTCGCCGCCCGCCGCAGCTCGCGCGCCGCCACGTAGCGGGCGCCGCCCACGTCGAACACGAGGCGGACGGTGCCGCGGTTGACCGTCGGCGCGAGGGCGAGCGCCACCGTGCGGCTGTTGTCCCAGCGCGGCACCGACCCGTACAGCGCGAACGTGATCGCGTCGATCACCGTGGACTTGCCGGCACCCGTGGGGCCGACGAAGGCGAAGTAGTCGGCGCCGGTGAAGTCGACGGTGGTGGGCTCGCGGAACGAGCCGAAGCCCGCCATCTCCAGCAGGACCGGACGCATCAGCTCGCTCCCGTCACCCGGTCGTGCAGCCGCGCGAACAGCTGCTCGACGCGGGGGTCGGCCACGTTGCGGGTTCCGAGGTACTCCCGGAACAGCTCCGACGGCGAGCGCTCCGGACCGGAGGACGGCCGGGACGCGGCGACGGGCGCGGTGAACTCCGGGTCGATCCGCACCTCCAGGGCGTTCGGCAGCAACGCCACCACCTCCTCGCGCAGCCCGGCGCGGGCGGGCTCGCGCACCCAGACGCGGAGGAAGTCGTCGCCCGCCTTCTCCGCGAGCGCCGCCAGCTCGGCGACGGTGCCGCGAACCGTGCGCAGCCTGCGTCCCGATGTGATCGGGATGTCGGTGACCTGGGCGGGAGTACCGGGCGAGGCTTCGACCAGGCAGACGACGGACGTGTTGTCCTGCTCGCCGAAGTCGATGGCCAGCGGCGCGCCGCAGTAGTGCACGGGGCACGGGGCGTCGATGCGCTGGCGGCGGTGCAGGTGCCCGAGCGCGACGTAGTGCGACTCGATCGGGAAGATCGTGGCCGGCACGGCGTACTCGAAGATCGACTGCGCGGCCCGCTCGCCGCCGCCGAACACGCCGTTCAGCACGGTGAGGTGGGCCATCACGAGGTTGACCGAGTCGTCGCGGAAGCCGGCGGTGAGCGTGCCGAGGATGTCGCGCAGCTGCTGGTCGTATGCCCCGGTGTTCTCCGCGGGCGTGTTGGCCACGAGCTCGGCGGCGCGCACGGCGTAGCGCTGCGACAGGAACGGCAGCACCGCGACGGTGGCCCGCTCCCCCGTGGACTTGGCGGTGAACTCCACGACGCCGCCCCGCGTGGCCGTGCGCGGCGTGCCGACCAGCGTGATGCCGGCGGCACCGGCGAGAGGCCGGTAGGCGTCGATGGCGGCGGGGTGGTCGTGGTTGCCGGCGATCGCGATGACCTCGGTGCGGTCGCGGGCGAGCCCCATCAGCGTGCGGACCACCAGGTGCTGGGCCTGCGCCGACGGCGCCGCGGTGTCGTAGAGGTCGCCAGCCACGAGAACAGCGTCGACCTCGTGCTCCCGGGCGATGCCGACGATCTCGCGGAGCACCTGCTCCTGCTCGTCGAGCCGGGAGCGGCCCTTGAGCGTCTTGCCGACGTGCCAGTCGGACGTGTGCAGCAGTCGCATCGGGCGGATCGTAAGGGTGATGCCCGGCGCGTCCGGGGACGCGCGCCGGTGCGTCGGCCGAACACACGTTCGCGTGCGCCGAGAGGCCCTCACTCCGGCGTGTTGGGACCGCCGATCCGGTACGGCGTCGTCACGCCCTCGTACATCAGGTGCGCAACCAGCCCCTCGACCGCGTGGGGGAGGTTGTGGCAGTGGTCGGTCCACACGCCGGGGTTGTCGGCCACGAAGGCGATCTCGTAGGTCTCGCCGTCGCCGACCTCGAGGGAGTCGACCCACCACGGGCTGCCGGTGGCCGGCACGCCGTCGCGCGACAGCACCACGGCGTGGTGGCCGTGCAGGTGCATGGGATGGCCCTCACCGCTGCGGTTCTCCAGCCGCATCCGCACGACGTCGCCCTCGGCCACCATGTACATCGGGACGTCGGGGTACATGTGGCCGTTGATCGTCCACCACATGCCGGGGTAGCCGTCGAGGAAGCCGGGGCTGCGGCCGATCACGTAGTCGAACGACCGGGTGGCCGCGGCCGGGTCGAAGCCCAGCGGGGCGGGCGCGCCGTAGGTGAGCAGGTCCAGCGCGGACGCCGGGCGCGGCGCTGCCGGCGGCGCCTGCTCGCCGACCACCACGGACGCGCCACCCAAGTCGATCCGGGCCGGCGCCACGACCTCAAGGTCGACCCGGGCGCCGCCGGTCACCACGACGGCCTCGTCGCGCACCTCGCCCGGCTCGTGCACATCGGTGCCGTCCACCGCGAGCACCCGGAACGGCTTGCCCGGCACCCACGCCGACATCGGCCCGTTGTCGGTGTTCACGACGCGCACGCGCACCCGCTCGCCCGGCGCGGCGGTCACGCGGGTCTCCCCGCTGCGCCCGTTCACGGTGCGCGTGCCGCCGTACAGGTGGACGAGGGCGAGCGCGTCGGTGGCGCCGACCCCACCGGGCGGGGTCACCACGAGCGCACCCAGGAGCCCCCGCAGCACCTGGACGTGCGAGACCTGGTGGGAGTGGTACCAGAAGGTGCCCGCCTGGTCCGCCCGGAACCGGTAGGTGAACGAACCGCCGACCGGCACGGCGTCCTGCGTGACGCCCGCTACGCCGTCGGCGGCGTTCGGCACGTCGAGGCCGTGCCAGTGCAGGGTCACGCCGGCCGGCACCGACTCGTTGACCAGCCGGACCTCCACGAGCTGGCCGAGCTCGGCGCGGATCTCCGGGCCGGGCGACGTGCCGTTCAGCGTGTAGCCCTCCACCTCCTCGCCGGACGCGAGCCGGAACGGCTCCTCGCGCGCGACCAGCTCCACCCGCACGTCGGCGGGCTCGGGAGACGGCTCGGTCAGCGAGTCGACGCTCCGGCCCCCGGTCGCCGCAGGCCCGGCGTGCCCCTCGTGCCCGCCGCCCCGCCCGTCGTCGCCGATCCCCATCTCGGTCACCGAGTAGGTACCGGGCAGCAGGCTGGCCTGCCACAGGTAGGCAAGCGGCGCGAGCACGACGAGAGCGGCGACGCAGGCCGTGACCAGGCGGCGCCGCTCCCGCCGCGACGGCGTCACGACGAGGCCGGACGCGGGGGTCTCGGGTGGGGCGAGCAACGGGTTACGCGACGCCGGCGGTACCGCGCGCGGGGGTGCGCTCCAGCCCGCCGAGCGACGCCTCGGACTTGCGGGCGGCGATCACGGCGAACGAGAACAGCACGAGCGCGACGGCCCCGTGCAGCAACCCGAGCACGGGCGCGCCGTGTCCGAAGATCCCCAGCAGCACCTGGACCACGACCGTCAGCAGCACGAGCCCGGCCCACATCACGCCGCCCGGGATCCTCGCGAAGAACGAGGAGACCAGCAGGAGCAGCGCGATCAGCGGCACGATCATCTGGCCGTTGATGCCGTGGATCATGAACCCGGCGATCCCGGTGAACTCGGTCGTCTCGCTCTCCATCGCGGCGGCGTCGAGCACACCGCCTTCCATGACCCATTTGCCGAGGCCCGCGACGGCGAACGCGATCGCCGCCGCCTGGATCACGACCTCGAGCGCGATCAGGTAGGCGAGGACGCGGTACACAGACTTCATTGGCCGTCCCTTCGGCCGCAGGGATGTTGCAGGCAACTCGCGGATGGTCCAGGCCGCGTTAGCGGCTCTGAGCAGCGGTGATCCGATCGTGTCGGGGAAGCGGGCGACCGGGTGAGCGGGACTGGTCAAGCCCGCGCGGCAGGAGTAGAAGCGACGCCATGCGCAGCGTCGTGCACTTCGAGATCCCCGCCGATGACGTAGCACGGGCGAAGGAGTTCTACAGCTCGATCTTCGACTGGCAGCTGCAGGACATGCCGGAGATGGACTACACGATCGTCCGGACCACCGACGTCGACGAGGCCACCCAGATGCCCACGTCGCCGGGGGCGATCAACGGCGGCCTCATGCGCCGGTCCGGCGAGACCCCGACGCCGGTGATCACCATCGACGTCGAGTCGATCGACCGGTCGCTCGAGCAGGTCGAGGCGGCGGGCGGGAAGGTCGTGCGCCCGCGCACCGAGATCCCCGGGATGGGCGCGTTCGCCTACTTCACCGACCCCGAGGGCAACACGCTCGGCCTGTGGGAGAACGCCTGACACCGGTGCCGGGGCACTAGAAGGGCGCGTCGTCGTCCTCGTCCGCCGGGGCCGCGGGGAGCCGGGCGAACGGGTCACGCGGTGCCGCGCCGTTGGTGTGGCCGTTCGTGCTGGGTGGCGGCCCGGCCGACTCCGAAAGCCGGGTCGCCCACGCGGGGAACGGGAACTCGACCGCGAGCGGCACCGGGATCTCCGGCTGCGAGACGAACATCGTGCCGGGCTTGGCGAGCGTGGCCCGCTGCCGCTGCGACGGGGGCAGGAAGCCGTACTCCGGCCGCCCCGCCTCCGCGGGGTCGAGCCGCCCGACGACCTTCACCGACGAGTTGGACACGATCCGCCGCTCGACCTCGCTCGCCGTCTGCTGCGCGCCGATGAGGATGATGCCCAGCGAGCGGCCGCGTTCGGCGATGTCGAGCAGCACCTCCTTGATCGGGCTGGAGCCCTCGCGCGGTGCGTACTTGTTCAGCTCGTCGATCATGGTGAAGAGCAGCCCGCCCGGCCCGGCCGCCTCCTTCTTGCGGGTCTCCGCCGCGAGCACCACACCCACGACGAACCGCTGTGCGCGCTCGGGGAGGTTGTGCAGGTCGACGACCGTGACCTGGTGGGCGTCGGTGCTGACCCGGCGCCCCGGTGAGTCGGTGAGGTCGCCGCGCACGATCGAGCGCAGCGGGCGCAGGCTCGAGCGCAGCCGCCGCAGGAACGCGTTGATCGTGCCGGTGCCGGTGACCGGACCGGCCCAGTCGCGGCGCTCGTCCTCGTCGGTGAGCCGGTCGGAGACGAACTCGACCAGGTCGTCGTAGGTGCGCAGCACCTGCCCGCCGAGCACGATCGCGCCGTCCGCGACCGGGGTGGCCTCGCGCCGCAGCTTGGCCGCGACCTGGTGGATCACCATCGTGTACTGGTTGCGCTCGTCCTCGGCGTCGGCGAAGACGTAGGGCAGCAGCTCCTCGGCGCAGAACTCGGCGAGCGTCCACCAGAACGCGCTCACCCCGCTGGTGCGACCCGACACGAACGGGCGCCCGGACAGGTCGTCCGGGATGGGCGGCGCGAAGAAGCCGGCCGACGAGAACGGCCCGGCGGGCAGCCCGACCGTCGCGTACGCGGACATCAGGTCCTCGTCCAGCCTGGTGTTGGCGTGGTCGAGGAAGAGCAGGTCCTCGCCCTTCACGCTGAACACCAGCGCCTTCGCGTTCACCGACCGGCGCCCGAGCACCCCGCTGCGGAAGATCGAGTAGAGCAGGAAGAGCGCGAAGCTGGTCTTCGTCGCGACGCCGGAGATGCCGCTGATCGAGACGTGGCCCCCGCGGGTCCCGTCGAGGAACTCCAGGTTGACGTAGATCGGGTCGCCGTCACGGCCGAGCCCGACCGGCACCTTGAGGTCCATCTGGTCGAAGTACAGCGCCCGCGCCCGTTCCTCCCCGGTCGCCCGGCTCGCGATCGAGCCGGGGGTCGGCGGCACGTAGCACTCCGGCTCCACCCGCGTGGTGGTGACCTCGGCGATCTCCTGCACCTGCGCGGGCAGCACCCCGTCCGCGATGAGGAAGACGTCCGAGCCGAACGTCGCGCCCTCGTGCCGCGCCCGCACCTCGGTGACGACGCCCGCCGTCATCACCGGCCCGATGCCCGGCACCTGGCGCACGGTGACGACGACGTCGTCCAGCTGCAGGTACTGCTCGGGCGCGAGCGCCACGCTGAACTGCAGCGGCGTGGAGTCCTCCGTGCCGACCACGCGGCCGACGGCGGGAGCAGGTGGTTGGGACAGGGCTCCTCCAAGGCTCGGGGTCGACGATAGCGACCGGCGGGACGGGGGAGGCCGCGCCCCGCCGGGCGCGGCGCCCCCCTTCCGACGAACGGCGCGTTGGTCGGTACCTATCCGACGAACGCGCCGCTCGTCGGAACTCGCAGGGGATCAGGGGCGCGCCCGGGCCGGCGCCCGCCGCACCGTCACCATGACGAGCAGCACCAGCACCGCCCCGAGCCACAGCACGCTCGGCACGCCGAGCGCGTCCACCACCAGGCCGCTCGCCGCCGCCCCCACGGCGATGGCCAGGTTGAACACGAAGCAGTAGACGGCGGTGGCCGCCTCCGCACTGTTCGGCGCCGCCGTCATCACCCAGGTCTGCAGCGTCACCGGCGCCCCGCCGTAGGCGAGGCCCCACACCAGGAGCAGGGCGGCGCCGCCCCACGGGCTCGCGCCGAGCACCGGGAAGAGCGCGAGGGTCGCTCCCAGGACGACGGCGATCACGGCGGCGGTGCGGCCCGGCGAGCGCGCCGCCCGCGGCCCGGCGAGCACGTTCGCCACCATCCCGAGGACGCCGTAGCCCAGCAGCAGCACGCCGATGATCCCGGCGGGGACGCCGGAGACGTCGAGCAGCGCGGGGCTGACGAACGTGTAGGCGCCGTAGTGGCCGGCCACCAGCAACCCGGTGGCGACGATGCCCGCGACCAGCCCCGGGTTGCGCAGCTGCGCCAGCAGTGCGCGCGGGCGCACCGGCTCGGCGGCCGGCAGGCGGGGCAGGAAGACGAGGACGACGACGAGGACGACGGCGGAGAGCCCGCCGAGGGCGCCGAACGCCGCCCGCCAGCCCAGCCACTCCCCGAGGATCGTCCCGGCCGGCACGCCGAGCACGGCCGCGACGCTCACCCCACCGAAGATCAGCACCATCGCCCGCGGCACGTACGGCCCGGGAACGAGCCGCATCGCGAGGCTGCCCGCGATCGCCCAGAAGCCGCCGATGGTGATCCCGACGAGCATCCGCGACCCGATCAGCACGCCGTAGTTCGGGGCGAGCGCCGAGACCGCACTCGCAGCGGCCATCACCGCGAGCAGGACGGCCAGCAGCACCCGCCGGTCCAGCCGGCCGACGAGGAGCGGGATCCCGATCGACGCGAAGGCCGCGATCAGGCCCGGCGCGGTGACGGTCTGGCCCGCGGTGCCCGTCGAGACGGCCAGCTCGCCCGCGATGGCCGGGATCAGACCGACGGGCAGTTGCTCGACCGTGATCATCGAGAAGATGCCGACCGAGACGGTGAGCACGCCGAGCCACATCCGGGGCGTCGGGCGGTCGGTCTCCCCACGTTGGGGAGTGGTCATGGACATGACGGACCTCCGTTTCCGGGCAGGACGGATCGACCCGCGCCGGATGGCCGGGTTCGAGGGACAGGTGTGTTCAGCCGGCGGGGCGCGACGCCCCGCCGGCGGATGTCATCGGAGTGGGATCAGGTGGACGCCGTGGCTTCCAGCGGGATCCAGCGGTCGGCCCACCGGCTCAGGGCGTACACGGCGTCGTGCAGCTCGCGCCCCTTCTCGGTGAGCCGGTACTCGATCCGCACCGGGGTCTCCGGGTGGACGATCCGCTCGACGATGCCCTCCTCCTGCAGCTCCTTGAGCCGCTCGGTGAGCATGCGGTCGGAGAGCCCCGGTACGACCTCGCGCAGGTCGGCGAACCGGGTGACGTCCAGCAGCATCGCCCGCAGGATCGCCCCGGTCCAGCGCTTGCCGATGAGCTCGACGGCCTTGTGGTAGCGCGGACAGAAGGCGGTGTCGGTGACGTCCACGCCGGGGACACTAACGAAAGATAAGTCACCCCACAAACCGTAAGCCCCTAATCCGGGAAAAGGACCATGGACCTCGGTCTACCTCCGACTGGTGCCGTTAGGTAACCTACTGATCACCCGTCGTGAGGAGCTCGCATGTCGCGCGCAGAGCTCGAGGGTCTCGTCACCCGGCTGCTCGAGTCCATGTGCCGGATGATGTGGGGCTTCGCGCCGCGGATGATCCCCCACGTCGTCCGCAACCTGGGGCCGGGCCGCTCCGTGACCTGGTTCGCGGCCAACATGCCCCGCCTGCTGTGGACCATGCAGGTACTGGGCCCGCTGCGCACCCACCTCGCCGCAGTGGCCATCTCCCTGCACAACGGCTGCACGTACTGCGCCTACGGCCACGCCTTCGCCCTCGAGCTGATCTACCTGCGCGACCGCGGGCGGCTCTTCCCCGTCGACGCCCGCACGCTCGCCGGCTGGCACGACGTGCCGGTCCGCGAGCTGGGGCAACGCCTGCGCCGGGTCCTGCAGGAGGCCGGGCTGCACGCCGAGACGCTCTGGGTCGACCGCACGCTCGCGCTCGCCGCCGACCTCACCCGGCCCGTCGACGTCGACGAGGCCCGGATCGCCCACCTGGTCCGCATGCTCGGCCGGATGAACCAGATCGCCGTCGAGGCGGGCGTCGAGCCGGACGAGGCCCAGAACCCGATCAACAAGGACCGCGCCCTCAAGGAGCGGTACGCGGAGCTGCGCGCCGTCACCGGTTAGGGACGGTGCGGAACGCGCGCCCTGGCCCTCGTCGGGGCCGACCCCGTCGCGCTGACCGCCGCCGACGTGGCCGAACAGATGCCTAGCTCTGCACCAGCCGCTCCAGGATCCGCTGGTATACGCCGTCGGTCGACCAGCGCCGATGCCGCTTCCACAACGTCTGCCACGGGCCGAACTCGGGGGGCAGGTCCCGCCACGGGCATCCCGTGCGGTAGCGCCAGAGGATGGCCTCGAGGGTCTGGCGGTGGTCCCGCCACGGCCGCCCCCGGCGACCCTCGCTCGACGGGAGCTCGGGCTCGATGAGCTCCCACAGCTCGTCGCTGATCGCGGGAGCCCGATCACGGCCGGAGTGCGGGAGTCGCTGCTCGGCCGTGAGGACCCGTTCGACGGGACGACGGTGCTGCGGGCGCTCACCGATCGCGATGAGCTGCTCGAGCGTGATGGCGACGGGCGGCAGGGCGGCGCCCTCGCGGGGCCGGAGCCCGTCGAGGGCGATGGCGAGGTGGCGCCGCCACGCGTCGGGAGCCACCTGAGCGGTGGCGGCGACCACCTGCTGCAGCGAGTAGGTGACCATCATCAGGTCGGTCAGCTCGACGTCGGCGCGGATCACGCCCTGGCGCTGCGCGTTGCGGAACAGGGTGTCGGAGAACCCGATCGCGGACATGCACAGCTCGTTGAGCGCGGGCGACAGCGGCATGCCCCTGGTCACCAGGTCGGCGAACGCCTGGTCGGTGGCGAACGCGGTGCACGTCTCCTCGAGCCAGGCCGCCAGGGCATCCCACGCGTCGGGGATCCGCAGCACGCGCTCGCGGATCTGCTCCAGCTCGCTGCCATACTCCGCGAAGACCGCCTCGCACAGCGCCTCTCGGGTCGGGAAGTGCCGGTACAGAGTGGCGTTGCCCACACCCGCCCGGCGTGCGATCTCCCCCAGCGAGGCGTCGAGACCCTGTTCGCGCATGACCTCCCGAGCGGATTCGAGCAGGCGGCGGCGGTTGCGCCGCGCGTCGCTGCGCAGTCCGGGCCGGGTGTCAGGAGGAGCAGGCATCGCCCGTGATTGTATCTACAAAACGTGGCGGGTCCTCCGATTCCGTCGGTACAGTGTCCGCAGTTCAAGGGGGGAAGGACCCCGCATCTGTCGGGCAGCGTCGCGCGGCACCACCTCCGGGTCTCGAGGGGCACGTTCATGACCAAGTCGCTGGACGACGAGCTCGTGCGCGGGGACGTCGCCGCGAACGAGCGACGCGCGGGCGGCCGCCCGGTTCCGCCGGCCAGCAAGCCGCCGGCCCCTCCGCCGCCGCCCACTCCCCCGGCGACGGGGTGGGGCCTCCCGCTCGCCGTGCTGATCACCGGCATGTTCATGTCGGTGCTCGACCTCAGCATCGTGAACGTCGCGATCCCCTCGATCCGCAAGGACCTCGGCGCCAGCATCGAGAGCGTCCAGTGGATCAGCACCGCCTACAGCCTCACCGAGGGCGTCATGGTCCCGGCGAGCGCGTGGCTCGGCGCGCGGTTCGGCCTCAAGCGCCTCTACGTCGCGCTGATCGTGCTCTTCACGCTGGCGTCCCTCCTGTGCGCCGTGTCCACCGGGCTCAGCGGGTTGATCGCGTTCCGGATCCTGCAGGCGATCCCCGGTGGCGTCCTCCCGGTCACCTGCATGACCATCCTCTTCCGCATCGTGCCCCCGCAGAAGCTCGGTGCGGCGATGGGCATGTACGGGCTGGGCATCGTCGTCGCACCAGGCATCGGGCCCACGCTGGGCGGCTACCTCGTGGAGCACACGAACTGGCGCGTGATCTTCCTGATCAACGTGCCGGTCGGCATCCTCGGCGCGATCGCGGCCGCCATCTGGCTGACGAAGTTCCCGGCCGAGAAGAGCAAGCCGTTCGACTTCGTCGGGTTCGGGTTCATCGCCGCCAGCCTGTTCTCCCTGCTCCTCGCGCTCGAGGAGGGCGACAACTGGGGCTGGACCGACTACCGCACCGTGATGCTGTTCCTCGGCGCAGCCGTGTTCATGGCGCTCTTCATCGTGGTCGAGCTGCACGTCGAGCACCCCGTGCTCGACATCCGGGTGTTCAAGTACTGGCCGTACGTCAACTCGCTGCTCCTGATCAGCGCGATGTCGATCGGCCTGTTCGCGGTGCTGTTCTACGTCCCGTCGTTCTTGCAGGACGCGCAGGGCTGGACACCGTTGAACACCGGCTTGACCCTGCTGCCGCAGGCCCTCGCGATGATGCTGCTCATGCCCTTCGCCGGCCTGCTCTACGACAAGATCGGCGCCCGGTGGCCCGCCGTCGTCGGGCTGGCGCTGGTCGGGACCGGGATCCTGCTGCTGTCCCGGATCAACGTCGACATCACCCGCGGCGAGCTCATCCTCGGGATGGTCGTCATGGCCACCGGGATGGCACTGGGGATGATGCCGATCATGACCGGCGGCCTGTCCGTCCTCCCGCCCGAGGTCTCCGACAGCGGCAGCGCGTTCAACACCCTCACGCAGCGCGTGAGCTCGGCGCTCGGTCTGGCCATGATGACCGCGATGGTCCAGGACAACAGCGCGCAGTACATCGCCGACCGGGCCACCCTGCTGGAAACCGGCTCGAACACCCAGCTCACCGAGCTGCAGCAGCAAGGCGCCACCGGCCTGCTCCCGCTGTACCAGGAGGTGTCGGGGCAGGTCCAGGCGGCGGCCTACAGCAGCGGCTTCTTCCTCGCCGGCTCGGCCACGTTGGTCGGTGTGTTCCTGGCGCTGTTCCTGCGGTCCGGGAAGCCGGGCGGGGGCGGCGACCGCCCCGTCGCCCACTAGAAGTCCGACGAACGGCGCGTTCGTCGGATAGGTTCCGACGAACGCGCCGCTCGTCGGAACGGTCAGCAGGCCGAGTCGGACGGCTTCGGGTTGGCCAGGCCGAACAGACCGCGGGCACGCAGGCCCACCCAGGTGCCGGCCAGCGCGGCCAGGCCCCAGACCCAGCCGGAGAGGCTGCCCGACGCGATACCCGCGAGGTACGCGCCGATGTTGCAGCCGCTCGCCAGCCGGGCACCGATCCCCATGACGATCCCGCCGATCACCGCGGCCAGCGCCGTGCGCCACGGGATCGAGCGGTGCAGCACCCAGGCGCCGCCCGCGGTGGCCGCGAACGCGGCGCCGATCATGATCCCGATGTCGGTGAGCGAGGTCTTGTCGGCGAGCACGGGGCCGGCAAGGGACTTGGCCTGCGCGGGCTGCTGCCAGTAGGCCCACGTCTCCGGGTGCAGGCCGATCGCCTGCAGCGCCTTGGCACCCCACAGCGCGAACGCGCTCGTGATGCCCCACGCGCCGCCCGAGACCACGAGCACGCCGGCACCGAGCACGGCGAGGGTCACCCCGCCGACCCACATCGGCCACGACCCGCGCAGGATCCGGGCCACACCGCGCGCCGTGGGCGGCACGCCGGTGGGCGGCGGGTTGCGCCGCGCCTGCACGGCCCGGCTGATCCCGACGACGGCCAGGAGCGCGACGATCGTGACCGCCCACGACCCGAACCACCCGATGTGCTCGGACAGCACCACGGCCGGCAGCGCCGGCAGGTCCGCGACCAGCGGGTACGCCCAGGTGTAGAGCACCGATCCGGCGATGAAGCCGAAGAGGGTGAGCACGACCGTGCCCTGCCCAGAGCCGACCGCGAACAGCGTGCCGGAGGCGCACGCCCCACCGAGCTGCATCCCGATCCCGAACAGGAAGGCGCCGAGCACCAGCCCGACGCCGAGCGGCCCGGCCGACGGCGCGGGCTCCGACCCGAACAACCCGGTGCCGGTCCCGATGACCAGGGCGAACAGCGTGGCCGTCGTGCCGAGCAGCACCGCGTGGGCGCGCAGACCCGCCCCGTTGCCCACGGCCACGAGCTGCCGCCAGGCCGACGTGAACCCGAAGCGGGAGTGGAAGAGCGCGACACCGAGCCCGACGCCCAGCGCGAGCAGCACGGCCTGCCGGGCGCCGTGCGTCAGCCCGACGTACGTGACGAGCGCGGCGCCGAGCACGCCGAGCGCGGCGAGCGGGCGCCACTGCGCGGGCGCAGCGGGATCGGGGACGGGCGGAGCGGCGCAGGTGGGCGCGGGCGCGAGGAAGGAACGGGCAGGAGCGGTGGTCGTCACGACAATCCTCTTCGGGCGCAGGGAGATGGCGGCGGGTCGTCAGGGACGACAGGCCGCCGCGCGCTGCGTGCAGTGGTCGACGTGACGCCGACGCGTGAGGATCACTTGCCTAGGCTAACTTCTGACCCGCTCCTCGGACGAGCCGTGCGGGGGCGAAGTGGCGAGCGCCTCGGAAGCCATCGCCCTAACCTGGGTCAGTGAGGCCGCTGCCGGCACAACCATCGTTCGCCGCCTACGGCGCCTCGCACTGGATCGTGCTGATCGTCCTGGCCGTGGGCGTGCTGGTTCTCGCCTGGTTCGGCAGCCGGCACCGGAGCGATACGCGCACCGTGTGGACGGTCGGTCGCGCGTTCGCGGCCGTCCTGGTGGCCTTCCACGTTCCGATACTCGTCTACGACCTGTCACCGGGCCGGTTCGACATCCAGCACTCGCTCCCCTTCCAGATCTCGGACTTCGCGTGGATGGCGGCCGCCTACGCCCTGTGGTCCCACCGGCAGTGGGCCTACTCGCTCACCTACTACTGGGGCCTCACACTGGTCCCGCAGGCGCTGATCACACCGGCCCTGGACGGTCCGGACGTCCCGAGCGTCGACTTCTTCAGCTTCTGGGGCCAGCACCTGCTGGTGATCTGGGCGGCCGTGTACCTGACGTGGTGGGCCGGCATGCGCCCGACGTGGCGCGGCTTCGCGGTCGCCGCCGCGGTCACGGTCTCGTGGGGCGTCGCGATGCTCGCGTTCAACGAGGCCGCCGGCACCAACTACCTGTTCGTCAGCAGGAGGCCGGACAACCCCTCGCTCCTCGACCTCATGGGGGAATGGCCCTGGTACCTGGGCGTCGAGCTCGTCGTCGGGTTGGCCGCGTGGGCGTTGCTGACCTGGCCGTGGACCCGGTCGCGGGCCCTCAGCCGGCCGGACTGACCGGCGACCGCAGCCCGTCGAGCGCCTCGGACAGCGCGGACTCCATGTAGTCGATGCGCCCCGTCGCCATGAGCAGGGTGGCGCCGCCTGCGACGGCGGTGAGCAGCGCGGTGGCCGCCCGGTCGACGTCGATGTCCGGGGCCGCCTCGCCGGCGTCCAGCAACGCCTGCACGCCCGCCCGCAGCTGGGCGTGCCAGCGGTCGTACAGGTCGGTGACCACGGCGACCGTGGCCGGATCCCCCGTCCCGAGCTGCGCGGTCAGCGCCGACAGCGGGCAGGCCCGCTCCTGGGCGGCGTACCTCGCGACCACGCGCTGCCGCCAGGCCTCCCAGTCGGCCCACGTGGCGAGCCGGTCGAGCTCGGGCTGCTGGTCGGCCAGCACCTGGTCGGCCTCGTGGCGCGCGACGGCGAGCAGGAGGTCGGCCTTCCCGTCGGGGAAGTAGTGGAACAGCTGGCTCTTGCTCGTCGACGTCGCGGCGCGGACGTCGTCGAGACCGACGCCCGCCGGCCCGCGCTCCCGCATCAACCGGGCGGCGCCCTCGATGATCCGCTGCCGGGTGGCGGCGCCCTTCGAGGTCAGCATGCGGCCAGGATAGGCGCTCTGGACCGAACGGTCCATTCTCTTGCCAGTCTGGACCGGTCAGTCCAATCCAAGCCCTGGAGGGCAGCACCATGAGCGGACGCCTGGAGAACAGGACGGCGCTGGTCACCGGAGCCACGAGCAACATCGGCCGGGCGATCGCCACCGCGTTCGGGGCGGAAGGCGCGCACGTCGCAGTGTCGGGTCGCAACGCCGAACGAGGCCAGGAGGTCGTCGACGCGATCCGCGCGGCGGGCGGGCGCGCCGACTTCGTCCACGCCGACCACGACGGCAGCGCCGCCCGCAGCCGGGCACTCGCCGAGGAGGCCATGCGCGTGCTCGGCGGGCGCATCGACGTCCTCGTGAACAACGCGGGCACCTACCCGCCCACCACCACCCCGGCCACGGACGAGCCCACCTTCGACGAGGTCTACGGCGTCAACGTCAAGGCGCCGTACTTCCTGACCGCCGCGATCGCCCCCGCGATGGCAACGGCCGGCCGCGGCGTGATCATCGACCTCGGATCGTGGATCGCACGGCTCGGCATCCCGATCTCCGCGCTCTACAGCTCCACGAAGGGCGCGGTCGAGACGCTGACCCGGGCGTGGGCAGCCGAGTTCGGACCGTCCGGGGTGCGCGTCAACGCGATCTCACCGGGCGTCATCCGCCCGGCGAGCACGCCGGAGGGCAGCGCGGCGCCGGGCGAGAGCATGATGCGCGGCACCCCGGCGAACGCCCCCGGCGCCCCCGACGCGATCGCGAAGGCGGCCGTCTACCTCGCCAGCGACGACGCGATCTTCGTGCACGGCACCGTCATCGACGTCGACGGCGGCCGCACCGGCGTGGCGGTCGTCGCGGCCTGAATCGGCCGCCTGCCCCGTTCACGACGGCCGCAGCCCATCGCCGCAAGTTCTCCCGAACCGCCACGGGAACGAGGGCGGGAATGAGAAGCTCACGAGGCTCGAAACGCTCGCACGCCGACGCGCTTCGTCCGACGTGCACCGGGACGGTGTGAGCATTCACCATTCACCGGGGGCCTCCATGGGATCGACCTGTTCGCATCGTTCGATACGGATCCTGTTCGTGGTCGTGCTGTCGGCGATCTTCTCGATCGCCGGCGGCACGGCGAGTGCAGCGACGGCGTCGGATGCAGACGCGCAGTTCGAATGTGGTGTTGCCACCTGCAGTTTCGTATTCAGCAGGGCGGCGACGAACGACATCGCGACCGGGGGCGCGGCGAGCGCCGCCTGTGCAGCGGTTCCGACTCCCGGGAACATCGCGTGCGGCATCGGCTTCGCGGCGTTGGCCGTGACTGCCAACTCGGCAAAGAACCGGGACGCGTGCGCGAAGATCACCTGGACCACGGTTCCCGCGCCCCCGCTCGGGACCTGGTGGCCGTCCGTCGACGGCAGTTCCCGGTGCACGTGACCGGAACCAGCCGCACCCGGGGCGCGCTGCCTCCGCTCCAGGCCGACCCGTTCTTCCCGTGATCGTTCCGACAACTTAGGGTAGCAAACCAGCGCTCACCCTCGGAGGTCCCACGTGGTCACCACGCTCGCCGCCGGCATCAGCCGACGCCGCCTCCTCGCTGGTTCCGCCGCTCTCGGCGGGCTGCTGGGCCTTCCCGCCTGCGGTTCCGGCGAGGAGGCGGCCCCGGCCGCTCCCGAGCCGGGCTGGAGCTTCACCGATTCCCGCGGAGTGCGGGTGCAGCTCCCCCGCCGCCCCGAGCGCGTCGTCGCGTACTCGGGCGTGGCGGCCGTCCTCTGGCACTACGGCGTCCGCCCCGTCGGGATCTTCGGGCCACAGCGCCGGGAGGACGGCTCCCCGGACAGCACGGTCGGCGACGTCGACCTGGCCTCGGTCCGCTCCGCGGGCGAGGGCTACGACGCACTCGACTACGAGGCCCTCGCCGTCCTGCACCCCGACCTGGTCGTCACCGGCATGAGCGGCAACAAGGCGATGTGGGTGATCGCCGACGACGCCGTCGACCGCGTCACGAGCATCGCGCCGCTCGTCGCGCTCGATGGCTACGGCGTGCCGGCCGAGCAGATCATCGCCGGCTACGAACGGTTCGCCCGGCTGCTGGGCGCCGACACCGACACCCCCGAGCTGATCAACGCCCGGGTGCGGCTCAACCAGGCGGGCACCGCCGCGCGGACCGCCATCGCGGCCAAGCCGAACCTGCGTGTCCTCGTGACGTACGCGGAGCCCGAAGGCCTGTCGATCGCCCGGCCGAGCCAGTTCCCCGACCTGCTCAGCTTCCGCGCTCTCGGGCTGGACCTGGTGGAGCCGGAAGGGGGCGAGCAGTACTACGAGTCGCTGAGCTGGGAGCAGGCCGGCCGGTACCCGGCCGACCTCGTCCTCCACGACACCCGCGCGTTCAGCCTGCAGCCCGACCAGCTCGCCGCCTACCCCACCTGGGCGGCGCTACCTGCGGTGCAGGCCGGGCAGGTCGGGCGGTGGAGCGCGGAGGCGCGGCTCAGCGCGCAGGGCTTCGCCGCAGTGCTCGAGGACCTCGCCGCCACCGTGAGCGCCGCCCGCGACGACTTGGTCAGCTGACCGCCGGGGCCGCGACCGGCTCCTGCCGCTGCTCGGGGATGCCGACCTGGGGCTCCCCGCTCGAGTCGGCCTGCAGCTCCGCCAGCAGCCGCCCCGCCAACGCCGGTCCGGATATCGCGACCATGCTCTGGCCGGCTTCCAGGAGCACGACCTGCTCGTCGACGACGACGATCCCGCCGTCCTGGTGGCCGGACTCGGCCGCGGCGACGTCACCGGAGCCGGGGCTCACGTGCACGCGCACGCCGCGACCGGCGGCCTCCTGCAGCGCTCCGTCGGCGTCCCCCCACGGCGCACACACCCACACCGACCGCTGCGCCGCCGCGAGGTGCCGCGCCAGCTCCTGCCCGTCGTGGACATCGGCCCGCAGCAGCTCGCTCACCTCGGTGAACGCCGGGTCGTCAGCGGGCGGCTCGGCAACCCCCAGCAACGCTGCCGCGCTCCACACCCGGACGTCGCCGCGCTCGACGGCGGCGCGCAGCGGACCGTCCGCCACACCGTCGGCAACGAGGTAGACCCGGTCTCGGGCCAAGGTGATGCCGGCGCCGAGCGTCCGCGGCCCGTCATCCCCCGCGGCGAGATCGAGCACGACGGTCGCGAACTCGCGGCCCTGCAACGCGGCCACCGGACCGACCGCGACCCCGCTGACCAGGCCGCGGTCCCGCAGCGCTGCCAGGGTGAGGTCCGCCTGCACGACGTCCGCGGTGACGACGCCGACCGACCCGTCGCGCAGATGCCGTTCGGCCAGCGCGCGGGCCAGCACGGCACCGGCGGCCGACCAGCTCCCGACGACGGCACCGGGGCGGGCCGCGGCGAGGTCCGGAACCGTGGACACGTCGATCAGCACGACGTCGGTGCGCGGCTCCCCGACGTCGCGCAGCCGCTCGTAGAGCGTCTCGTCGGCCAGCCGGCGCACGCCGGCACCGAAGCGCGACTGGTTGGTGAGCGCCAGGCAGCCCTCGTGCGCCTCGACGTCGGCCGGCGTCGCGATCCCCAGGTGTGAGAAGCAGGTGCCGCGGACCCACCGCTGGAAGTCCGGGCTCTGGTCGTCCGGCACCGCGCAGCCGGCCTGCAGGAAGTCGCCGAACACCACGGCAGTGGTGGAGGCCCGGCACAGCGCGAGCAGGACCTCGGCCACCGGCGTGCCACCGGCCTCGTCGACGAGAACGGCGTCGAACGCGGCGTCGGCGAGGGCGGGGTGCAGACGTGACCGGGTGAGCGTCGTCGCGACCACCCTGGCCTCGTGGACGAGCCGCGCCTCGGCATCCGCCCGCAGCTCCCGGGCCCGGCCGGCCAGCTCGCGGTACCTGGCGCCGAGCGCCGCCCCACCGTTCAGCCGGAACAGCAGCTCGCGCAGGCGCGCATGGCGGTCGGGCAGCCCGCGCGCCTCGCTCTCGGCGACGAGGCGCCGATCGTCCTCGGTCGGCTCGCCCCGCGCCTCGGCGGCGTCGACCTCTCCGCGGAGCCTGATCAGCAGCTCACGCGCATGCCGATAGCCCTCGTCGGCGGCCGCCACGAGGTTCTCGGCGTTCGCGACGCGCTGGTCGGCGTCGTCGATCTCGGCCTGGGTGTGCTCGCCGATCACCGCACGCGTCTGCAGCTGCACGTCCAGCCACCGCCGCCGGCCCGCCGCCGCCGCGCTGGTGAACCGCCGCAGCTCCGCGTCGGCGGCCTCCACGAGGCGGCGGTGCTGCCGCCGCGCCCGCAGCCCGGGCGGCTCCTGCGCGGCGAGCGCGTCGCGCTCCTCCTCCAGGGTCCGCTGCCGCTGGGCCAGCACGGCGAGGCCCTCGACCGCGAGCCGCTGGTGCTCGAACGCGTCCCGCACCGGGCCGAGTGCGGCCTGCGCGTTCAGGGCCTCCCGCAGCTCGTTGGCAGCGCCGACGACACCCCGCCGCGCGGCGTCGGCCGACGCCTCGGCGTCCCGCAGACGCGGGCGGAGCTCCGCGAGGGTACGTCCGGCCACGAGGCGGGCGCAGGCGACGCGGTAGCCCCGCTCGTCGAAGCCGCCCAGCTCGGCGCGCAGGCGCTCGGCCTCGGGAATCAGCTCCTCGATCGCCCGCAGCTCCGCGGCGACCGCGGCGCATTCCTCCTCCACCTCCCGGGCCGCCTCGGCGCCGAGCACCTCCCGCCCGATCCGGACGGCCACGCCCGGCTCCGCAGACATCTGCTCGGTGACCGCGTCCAGCGCCTCCTCCACCGTCGAGACGAGCAGCACCCGTTTGCCCTCGTCGACCAGCGCCTCGATCGCCCGTGCCAGCACCTCGGTCCTGCCGGTCCCCGGCGGCGCCCAGACCAGGCGGAGGCCGGGGCTCAGGCACGCGCGGAACGCCTCGACCTGCTCCTCGTCGAGCCCCTCCGCCGTCGCGTCCGACGTCGGGCTCCCGGCCGGCCGCTTCTCGGCGAGCGCCTCTGCCAGCGGCGCCTCCTCCACCGCGCGCAGGCCGTCCAGCAGCGATCCGACGATGGGAGCCGCCCGCACCCACAGCCGCCGCCCCTCCTCCGGCGTGCCCGCCGCCGGACGGACGACGAGCACCCCGGCCTCGTCGCGCAGTTCCTCGACCGGGTGGGTCCGCTCGTGCTCCGGCCCGCGCTCACCCGCGAGGCAGGCGTCGAGGAAGGCGACCCGCCGGTCGCGCGCGTCGACGAGGAGCCGGCCGTCGGCGTGCGGATCCGCGGGGCCGAGGTCGACCCACGACCCCGCGCGGCTCGACCCTGCCTCCACGGCGGCCCATCGCTCGACGGCCGCGACGACGTCCGCCTTCCAGTGCCCGCCCATCCGTCCCCCGTTCACGACCCCCGGACGATTGAACCACCGCGGGACGGTCACGGAGAGCGATTCGCTCACGGCGCGCACGCGACAAGTGACTACTCCCCGTGCGCCACGTCCTCACCTCCTTCGTGGGTACCGATGAATGCGGACCGTTGCAGCCCACACGTGATGCCGCTCGGCGTGATCAACATCGGACCGCCGCCGAGGCCCACGCGGCCCAGGGCCGGCCGGCGAGCGCGCGGGTGGCGGACGCCGTGCCCCGTCAGTCCGGGTCGGCGTCGTGGAGGCCGAAGACCCGGTCGAAATCGCCACCGAACACGTTGAGCACCGCCTCGCAGTCGCAGTAGCCGCCGTTCTCCTCCAGCTCGCGCCGCAGCGGCGGCCAGTCGACCCCGGCCCGCCGCGCCCATTCCTGCGCGGCGCGCAGCGTGCCGTCGCACGAACGCCGCGCCTGCTCTACCGCTGCGGCCAGTGCCGCCTGCTGTTCCAGCGAGAGGCTCAGTTCTGGGGTGTCGTGCTCCGGGTCGCCGTCCGGGTCGTCGTAGTCGTGCCAGGGCAGGTCGTCGAAGAAGTTCGTCATGGCGCCGACGGTGCCCGGGCGCACCGACGATGCCGGGTGGGCGGACCGGAGTTATCCACAATCGGCCCCAGGACCGGATCGGCGATCCGACCGCGACCTGCCTGCCCCGGTGGTTCTGCGGAACACTGCCCCGATGCGGATGAGGTTCGGCGCGCAGGACGAGGACGCCTACTACCGGAGGCGTGACGAGCTCGGCGAAGCCTTCGCGCAGTGGCTGAACGAGCACGGCGTGCCCGGCGACCCGAACGACGCCGGCCTGCTGATGGACTGGAAGTGGGGCTACGCCGACGG
Organism: Pseudonocardia cypriaca; assembly: GCF_006717045.1. Taxonomy (NCBI): domain Bacteria; kingdom Bacillati; phylum Actinomycetota; class Actinomycetes; order Pseudonocardiales; family Pseudonocardiaceae; genus Pseudonocardia; species Pseudonocardia cypriaca. The sequence continues at coordinate 766,934 of NZ_VFPH01000001.1, read as the reverse complement.
CCACCTCGACCGCTGGTCCGTCGGCGAGATCGACACGTTCCTGCTCGACTGGTGCCCGCGGAAGGTCGCCGCACCGCCCGAGGTCTGCGGGGAGATCCCGCTCTCCGTGGCCGCGTTCGTCGAGTTTCTCGCCGACACCGACTTGCTCGCGCCCGGGGGCGCCGCGCCGTCCGCCATCCGGGAGCACTGCGAGCGCAGCGTCGACGCGTTCGTCCACGCGATGGGCGATTCTCCGGAGTTCGGCATGGCGCTCGACGCCGGCCTTCCGGAGATCCCCCCGGTGCGGATGCCTCCCGAGGACGAGCGGCTCGCCGCGGTGCGCGCGATCCCGGTGATGCGCCGGCTGCGCGCCCTCGCGGAGTACTGCGCGCCGCCGGGCCGGAAGCTCACCCCGAAGGGCAACCTGCAGCTGGCCGACGCCCGGCACCTCGTCGACGCGCTCGAGACCGGCGACGACCTGACGGTGGGCGGCTTCCGGTCGAGCGAGGACCTGCCCGGGCTGCGCCGGCTCTTCCACACCGCACTCGAGGCCGGAGTGGTGCGCCGGCAGAAGGGCCGGCTGGTCGCCGTGGCGCGCTTCGCCACCCTCGACGAGTGCGCGGCCTACGAGAAGGTGGCGCTCGCCGGGGTCGCCGCCGCCGGGGCGAGGAACTCGTTCCTCGGCGCCTTCGCGGAGCTCGACTCCGTCGCCCACGCGTTCACGACCGCCCTGCTCGCCGAGATGCTCCGCCACCCCGGCACCGGCGTCGAAGCGGGACTCGTCGACGAGCTGACCGGCAGCTTCGTGGAGACGGTCGCGCCGGGCATGTCCGAGTTCATGTCCAACGCCGTCGCCGAACTGGCCTACGCGCAGCTCGACGAGCTGCTGGACCTGGGCGTGCTCGCGTACGTCGACGGCGAGCCCGTTCCGTGCGAGGACTGCGGCGAGATCCACCCGGGTGGGCGCACCGCGCTCACCCCGGCCGGGGTTCCGGTCGCGGTGGAGCTGGTGCGGCAGGCCGGTTTCGACGTGCCGATCCGCCCGGAACCCGCCGACGCGGACGCCGCGGCGATCGTCGACCTGTTCGCGCACCTCGGCGACGAGGAGCTGCGGGGCGAGGTCGGCGAGTGGCTGGCGGCACAGCCCGACCGGCGCGCCGCCGCGATGGAGCTGGCCGCCGAGAGCCTTGCCGAGCACCGCGACGCCGTCACCGCGATGACGGGTATCGCTCTGCTCGGCGATCTCGCCGCCGACCACGTCGTCGACGCGCTCCGCCCCCACCTGGAGGGCCCGCACGGCGGGCTGGTCCTGCAATGGTTGGTCGACAAGGACGTGCTCGACCCCCGGTCGGTGGAACCCACGCAGCTCGCGGCCGGACTGGTCGACTTCCTGGCCGTCGCCCTGGACATCGCAGGACCCGAGGAGGTCGTCGCCGTCCTCAGCAACGGGGCGCCGGACGGCGGTGCCGCCATCCTCGACGGGATCTGGCGGCTCGATCATCCCCGGCTGGACGACGTGCTCGAGGCGATCGGTTCGCACCACCCCGACAAGGCGGTCGCGAAGGCCGCGCGCAAGTCGTTGATGAAGCACAAGAGCCGGGCCTGATCTGGCGCTCGGCCCACTGGACACCGACTCGGTGGCGGGCGGGTCGACCGGAGTTGTCCACAAGTCGAGCGGTGACCGAGAGGCCACACACGGTCATGGAAGTGAACCTGGGATCGGACCGTTAACGACCGAACCTTCCCAAGTCGGGGCTCCTCCGCGAGTATCCGCGCCAACGGTCCGCTGTGGAAGGACGAGATGATGGGACGACAAAGGCGTCGTGCACTGCTCGCCGTGCTCGCACTCGCCGGGGTGCTCACCCTGGCCGCGTGCGGCGCGCGGGGAGCAGGCGCCGGCGGCAACGCGGCAGGCGGCGAGACCTTCACGATCAAGTTCTCGCACGTCGTGACCCCGGCCACGCCGAAGGGCCAGGCCGCGGACAAGTTCAAGGAGGTCGTCGAACAGCGCTCCGGCGGCCGCATCACCGTCGAGGTCTACCCGAACTCCGAGCTCTACGGCGACAAGGACGAGCTGCAGGCCCTGCAGTCGAACAGCGTTCAGATGCTGGCGCCCGCCAGCGCCAAGTTCACGACGATCGCGCCCGCCCTGCAGGTGCTCGACCTGCCGTTCCTGTTCGACAGCGTCGACGACATCCCTGCCGTCGTGTCGCCGGACTCCCCGGCGGGCCGGGCGATCTACGAGAACGAGGCGCTCGCGACCAACAACATCAAGGTGATCGGCCTCTGGGACAACGGTCTCAAGCAGCTCTCGTCCAACACCGAGATGCGCACGCCCGACTCGCTGGCCGGGCTGAGCTTCCGCATCCAGCCCTCCGACGTGCTGCGCAGCCAGTTCGAGAAATGGGGCGCCAGCTCGACGCCGATGGCGTTCTCGGAGGTGTACAACGCGCTCCAGCAGGGCGTGGTCAACGGCCAGGAGAACCCGTACTCGAACATCGAGTCGCAGAACATGCACACGGTGCAGAGCCACATCACCGAGTCGAACCACGGCTACATCGGGTACGTCCTCGTGATCAACAACCAGTTCCTCGAGAGCCTCCCCGCCGACCTGCAGACGATCGTTCGGGAGTCCGCCGGCGAGGCGAGCACCCACAACCGTGAGGTCGCCGCGAAGCTGAACGAGGAGGCCAAGGCCACCATCCAGCAGGCGGGCACGACGCAGATCCTCGAACTGACCCCCGAGGAGCGCAAGGCGTTCAGGGACCGCGTGGTGCCGTCGGTGTGGCAGCAGTACGCCGACGTCATCGGGCCGGACCTCGTCAACGACCTGCTCGCCCAGCAGAACGCCCAGTAGCACCCGCCACGGGAAGGGGATGGCCGAGAAGGCCATCCCCGTCCCCCGCATGGAGGTCAGCTTGCAGCGCTTCGACCGGGTGCTGACCCTGATCGAGAACGTGCTGGCCGCGTCGGCCCTCGGCCTGGCGGCGGTCATCGCCATCGTCGCGGTCGTGCTCCGCTACGTCTTCGGGATCTTCCTCTTCTGGTCCGAGGAGGCGATCATCTACTTGGTCATCTACTCGACGTTCCTCGGCGCCGTCATCACGCTGCGCCACAACGAGCACGTCAACGTCGACATCTTCGGGGCGTTCCTGAAGGCGCGCGGCAGGCGTGCGCTCGCCGTCCTCGCCGCCTCCCTCACCGTCGTGTACCTCGTGTGCATCGGCTACTTCGCATGGCTGCTGCTGTTCGAGCCGTTCTCCACCTCGACGATCACCCCGTCGCTCAAGCTTCCGCTGTGGGTCGTCGAGGCTGCGGTCCCCATCGGTTTGACGCTGATGCTCCTGCGCGCGCTGGAGATGCTCGTGCGGAACGCCCGCGGCGAGGACGCCTTCGCCGAGGCGCAGCGCTCGATCCTCGAGGTCGAAGCGGAAGCCACGGGCCTCGAGGTGCGTGACGTCGAGCGAACCCGCCGCGAGCTCGGCGACGACCCCGAGGAGAACGACCGGTGACCGAAGCCTCGATCGCGCTGGTCGTCATCCTCTTCGCGCTGCTGTTCTCCTCCACCCCGATCGCGGTGGCGCTGGGCCTGACCTCGTTCGCCTACTTCTTCTACTACACGACGATCCCGCTCACCCAGGTGCCGGAACGCCTGTTCAACTCCCTGAACACGTTCCCGCTGATGGCGATCCCGTTCTTCGTGCTCGCGGCGAGCATCATGAGCCGCGGCGGGATCAGCAGACGCCTCATCGCCGCGTGCAACGCCGTGGTCGGCCAGTTCCGCGGTGGCTTGGCGATGACCGGTGTGCTCGCGTGCATGTTCTTCGCCGCGATCTCCGGGTCCAGCCCGGCCACCGTCGTCGCCGTCGGCACCCTCATCATCCCGGCGATGGTCGCGAGCGGCTACCCCAAGCGCTTCTCCACCGGCCTGATCGCGACGTCCGGCTCGCTCGGCATTCTCATCCCCCCGTCGATCCCGATGATCGTCTACGGGATCGCGACGGAGGAGTCGATCGGCGACCTGTTCGTCGCCGGCGTCCTCCCCGGCCTCCTCGCCGGCTTCATGCTGCTCGGCCTGGTGTTCCTGGTCTCCCACCGCCGCGGCTACGGCACCGGCGACCACGCGATCGAGATGACGACGGCCGAGAAGTTCCGCGCCCTCCGGGACGCGGTGCTGAGCCTCGCCCTCCCCGCGCTCGTACTCGGCGGCATCTACGGCGGTGTGTTCACGCCGACCGAGGCGGCCGCCATGGCCGTGTTATACGCGGTGATCGTGTCCGTCTTCATCTACAAGGAGCTGGACCTCAAGGACCTCGGCGGGATCCTGCTCTCGTCCTCCCGCACCTCCGCGATGATCATGTTCATCATCGCGAACGGGATCCTGTTCTCGTTCGTGCTCACCTCGGAACGGATCCCCGGTGAGATCACCGAGCTGCTCCTGAGCTATGAGCTGAACACGTTCACGTTCCTGCTGCTCGTCAACGTCATCCTGCTGGTGGCCGGCTGCTTCATGGAGACCTCCAGCGCGATCCTCATCCTCGCGCCGATCCTGCTGCCGATCGCGCTCGAGCTCGGCGTCAACCCGATCCACCTCGGGATCATCATGGTGATGAACCTGGAGATCGGCATGGTCACCCCGCCGCTCGGCCTGAACCTGTTCGTGGCGAGCGGCATGTCGGGGATGAGCGTGTTGCAGGTCGCGCGGGCGGCGATACCCACGGCATTGGTGCTGCTGGCCGCGCTGTTCCTGGTGACCTACGTCCCGGCGATCTCGCTCGTACTGCTCGGGGGCGGGTAGCGCGATGGCTCCGGGCTGACAGCCGACAGTCGTCAGCTCGCCACGTCGAGCCGGACCGTCACCCGATCGCCGTCGTCGATCCCTTCCCTGTCACGCACGGACTTCTTGACCGGCAACGAGTAGCTGGATGGTGCGGTTGAGGACGTCCAGCGCGCCGACCCGCCTGCATCGTCGAACCCGTCGGGCATCCATGGCATGAGTCCGGCTACGGATCAGTGGGCGTCTTCAGGATCACAGCCGATGAACGTCCGCCTGTACACCTGCTGCGGGCCGGATCTTGCGGACGGTGCAGGTGCCCTCCTCGTTCCGCGAAGATCGATCGGTGGGCTGATCTCAGCCCGCAGCCCGGAAGGCGGCGTACCGCTCATCGAGCAGGTCACGATCCGGTCGCTCCGCACGGACCTTGGGGACCGCCATCAGGGGCTGCTCGTGCCGACCCTTGAGCCCGTGCTCGAGCATGGGCCCGTCGATCTCCTCGAGCAGGTCCGCGCGGATCTCGACGACGAGATCCGGCCGGATGCCGAGTACGAGGCAGTCGTACGCGGCGTGATGGATCTTGCACAGAGCCAACCCGTTGCGGACGGCGGCAATCCCCGCCTCCTCCCGGTCGGGCACGATGTGCGCAGCATCCAGCAGTTGCTCGTGTCGCAGCGCGCACACCGCGCACCGCGTCTCGTAGGCACGCAGCACTGTCGCCCGGAACACCGGCTGGTGGAGCCGTTGCCTCGTCTCGCGAACGATGTATCGCCGCATCTGCTCCTCGACGTGCCCTCCCTGCGAAACGAGTCCACGTGCGACGTCCGGATCGATGACGAACTGCTGCTCCTCAGGCTCCTCCCACAGCACGTAGACCGGGTAGATCGGCTTGTAAACACCTTGCAATGCCGAAAAACCAGATCAGAGGTGCGCCTTCGCGCATTGCGTCGCGTAGCGCTCGATTTTCGGCGTGGAGTGGATCGTCGCCGCGCCACTTGTACCGGAGCAGGCCGTCGGTGCCAACCTCATCCGCGTAGGGCCGGCTGTTGGCATCGACCCGGTAGACGGTGCGGATCGACAACGCCGACGACAGCGCGGCTGGCTTCCGGATGCCGCGCTGCGCGTCCATGAGGCGGAACGGAAGGCCGTCGACCTCGAAGTCGAGCAACTCAGCTGACGAGATCGGCCGCTGCCCGTCGTTCGTACGGATGGTGAGCCACTTCTGGGCTTCCCGCCGGACTACGGCGTCGAAATCATCTCGTCGCGGAGGAACGACGCTTGTCATCGTTCGAGACCCAGCCGGTATCGCTCAGCGAGTAGCACCCGTCGCTCCAAGGGCACCGACTCGTCGTCCAACACGTCCGGCCGGTGGTCGGCCGTGTCCACCGCCCTGCGATCGGCGTCCTTCACCTCGCTCTTGCGCGCGAACTCGTCGAACAACAGCCGCTTGCCCTCCTGGATCTCCCGGATCCGCTCATCGATGCAGTCCTTGGCCAGCAGCCGGTGGACCTGCACCGTCCGCACCTGCCCCATCCGGTGCGCCCGCGCGATCGCCTGTTCCTCGGTGCTCGGCTTCCACTGCGGCTCGGTCAGGATCACGACGGACGCCGCCTGCATGTTGATCCCGACGCCACCGGCCTCGATCTGGCTGAGCAGGACAGCGTGCCCGGGCCGCTTCGCGAAGTCATCAACGAGCTGTTGCCGCAGCGCCGGCGGCACCGCGCCCGTGATCGACCCGACCACCGCGTCCCCGAGCGCCTCGTGGATCAGCTTGAGGGTGTCGAGGAAGTAGGAGAAGACCAGCACCTTCATGCCGTCCTGCGCGGCCTCCTCGACGAGGTCGCGCAGCCGTTCGAGCTTCGCCGAACTCGGCGTGCTGAACGGCGCTTGGCGCATCGCCATCAGGTTCGGCTTCGACACGGCCGCCTCGTACCGCGCCTCGTCGGTGTCGCTGAGCTGCACCCAGGACTCGACCTCGATCTTGTCGGGCAGCTCCGTCAGAACGTCCTCCTGGTTGCGCCGCAGGTACACGGGCGCGACGGCCCGGCGGAACGCCTTCGCGCCGGCGACCGCGTCAGTGGCGTTGATGCTTCGCGCCACGTTCGGCTGCAGGTACCCGACGAGAGTGCGGAACTCCTCGACCCGATTCTCCATCGGCGTGCCGGTGAGGAAGAACGTCCGCTGCGACCGCTTCACCGCCGCCTGCACGGTCTGGGAGCGGGCGGCGTTCGGGTTCTTGACGTAGTGCGCCTCGTCGACGACCAGCATCGCGACGTCGGCATTGCGGACGTCGTCGGGCAGCCGCGCGAGCGTCCCGAACGTCGTGACGGCGACACCGCCCTCTCGCAGCCAGCGGCGGCCGGTCGCATCGCGGTCGGGGCCGTGCAGGCTGTGCGCAGCGAGCAGGGTGTGCTTCCCCGTCTCGTTCAGCCAGTTGATCTGCACGCTCGCCGGGCACACAACGAGGAAGCGCCGCTGTCCCTTCGCGGCGAGGTGGGCGAACACGGCGAGGGCCTGGATCGTCTTGCCCAGGCCCATCTCGTCGCCGAGGATCGAGCGCTCCTGGTGGATGGCGTACTGCGCGCCGAAGACCTGGTAACCGCGCAGGGTCGAGGTCAGCTTCGAGGTGTCGAGCGGGATCGCGCTGATCCGCTGCCGCAGCTCCTCCGGGACGAACCCGCGCGCCGCCTCCTCGTCCTCCACCCCGCCCATGCCCGCGACGGTCGACAGCACCGCGTTCACCGACGCCGCGTCGGACAGGTAGTCGCGCCAGAGCTGCTCCGGGTCGTAGCTGCGCGGGTCGACGGCCTGCTCGCGGAGGTGCACCGTCTGCTGGAGGGCACGGACGCGCGGGTCGGCGAGGATCGCGTCGAGCTGGGCGAGCGCGTCGAGCGCGGCGTCCTTCTTGGACCGCCAGGAGAAGGCCATCTTCAGACGGCTGCTCGCCCGCTCCGCCTCCACGACCAGCGGGGCGACCTGCGTGCGGAACGCCTGTAAGGGCTCGTGCAACGCCGTTGCCGCTCCGTCCGCGGCTCGTACGGCGGCGAGGGTAGCGAGCAGCTGGGTCTGCGCGGGGTCACGGCGGTCCGGATCGAAGCGGAAGCGGACGTCCTGGTGCACCCGGACAGCGACCGTCCGCGCAGCCCGCCGAACCTCCTGCACTGTCGCTTGCCCAACACCGGGCACCTGCTGGAGCCGGTAGTCGGGCGCGTTCAGGACATCGGCGACCGTGCGATAGCCGGCCTGCTCCAGCGCCCGCAACCGCACTCCCCGACCGGCCACGTCCTTGAGCGCGTCGATCGGCATTTCGCGCAGCCGCGCGGCGACGTGGTCACCGTTCACGATCTCGATCTGGTGCCGGGCGCTGTCACGGAGCACCTGCGGCGCCGTAAGCAGCGCAGATGCCCGTTCAGCGAAACTACGAACGGCAGCGATCGTCTCCCTAGCCGCGGAGCCGACATTGCCCCGAGCGGCGGTTCGTTGATCCATCGCTCCCATCCTGTGTGATCGGATCATTGATCGGGCGCCGCGAGGAGATCGTTAACGAACGCAGGGCTGGATCCGAGGTGGGTGCGCGAGCAGTTCAGACAACGCGGAAGGCACCCCGTGACCCAGTACATGCCCCAATACCCGCCCTCGGGGTACTACCCGCCGCCCCCGCCGCCGCAGAACGGGTTCGGTGTGGCGGCCTTCGTGCTCGGGCTGCTAGGGCTGCTGTTCTCGTTCATCCCGATCATCGGCCTGATCGCCTGGCCGCTGGTGCTGCTCGCGCTGGTGTTCGCGGGACTCGGCCTGGCCCGGGCTCGGGACGGCCGTGCGACCAACAAGGGCATGGCAATCTCCGGCCTCGTCTGCGCGCTGATTGGCCTCGCGATCTGCATCCTGTACGCCGCGATCTTCAGCGCGGCGGTCTCGAGCTCCCCGTCCTCCGCCTCGAGACCGGCGACGGCCTACGCCGCGCCCGCCCCGAACAACTCCGCACCCGCGGCCTCCGCCGGCATCGGCACCGAGGTGCAGGACGGGTCGCTCGCGTTCACCGTGACCGACGTGAAGACCGGAGTTCGAGTCCTCGGCGACTCCTTCCTGCGCACCGAGGCGCAGGGCATGTATGTGCTGGTCCACGTGAACGTGCGGAACATCGGCTCCGAGTCGCAGACGTTCATGGGCGCCAACCAGACCCTGCTTGACACCCAGGGCCGCGAGTTCACCACCGATTCGTCGGCCGCGCTGATGAATGTGCCGGACAGCGAGTCGTTCTTCACGCCGATCAACCCTGGGAACAGCGTCAAGGGCGTGCTCGTGTTCGACGTACCAGAGGGCCTCTCACCGGCGTCCATCGAGCTGCACGAGTCGATGTTCTCCAGCGGAGCGCTCGTCTCGCTTGCCGGCTGATCGCTCGATCCGGACCAGCTCCGCAGCAGACGCCGCCTCCTCGTACAGACGACACGGCCACAGCGGTCGGCCCTGGCTCGCTCCGAGCGAGCACAGGGTGCACCGCCCGTCCACACGCGGCACATGCTCGCCCAGCAGTCGTTGCCACACGAGTGGGTCTCCATCGGCGAGGACACGAGCGAAAGGACTCATCACCGAGCCAGCACACCGGCGATTCGGCTACTCGTCCCACAGGACGATGCGACCCGCACAATTGTGCGGGTTCAGCCGACGGCGGCGACGACCCATTCCGGGTCGAATGCGGCAACGACCTCCTGCCCCGTCCCCGACTGGACAGGTGCGGGATCGCCGACGTGCCCCGACTGCGGGTCGACGAAGCGAACGCCGGCATCGACCAACGTCTGCAGGGTCGACGCCCACGCCGGATGGCCCCAGAGCCGGTTGTTGACCATCGGTACCGCCACGATCGGCACGCCGGCCCCGAGCGCGTCGCAGAGCGCACCAGCCGCGCTGGTGTCCATGATCCCGGCCGCGACCTTGTTGGCCGTGTTGAACGTGAGCGGGCAAGCGACGACGAGACCGGGCCGAGGCCGGTCGTGCTCAGACGGCTCGCGGAACCACTGGCCCGCTGCGTCGGTAACGACGATCGACACGCTCCAGCCCTCGCGGAGGGCGTCGGCCACCTCTCCCGCACGGGCGGCGAGGGGCGCCCCGCACACGACGAACGTCAGTGGCCGCTCCCCCATTAGACGGCGACCCCAGCCCGGTGCGCCAGGCCACGTACTGCCGCCCCGCTCGTCCCCCGCGCGCGGGCAAGCAGCTGGCGGATGGTGTCGCGCGCGACGGCGTTGCGCCGGGTCACCTGCGGCGCCGCCCGCTCGATCTCAAGGAGCGCGACGAGTGCCTCGGCGTCCCGCCGCCGCTGGGCCTGCGCCCAGGCGATGTCCAGCTGGACCTGTACCCGGCGGCTACGCAGCCCCTCCGGAAGCCGGTCGAGGTCAACGGCCTCCGCAGCGGCCAGCGCGGCCGGCGCGTCGCCGAGCTCGACGGCGACCGAGACCCGATGAATGGCGACGTTCGTCGGACCGAATGCCGTCCAGCGGTGGTTGGCGTCCTCACCGAGCCGGTCGGCAAGCTGATGCGCGCGGTCGAGCCGCTCCTCGGCGGCCGCTGCATCGATCCGGCGAGCCGCCGCGACTGCGGCGATGAGCCAGAGCGCGCCGGTGACGCTCCACATCGCCGGACTGTCGCCGTCCAGCTCCGTCGCGGTCGTGACCGCGAGCTCCTCGGCGAGCGGAGCCCGCGCGGTCGGGAGGAGCGCGCACGCGACCTGGTAGACGGCCATGCCGACGTCTGCAAGCTCCCCGCCTCGCTGTGCCGCAGTACGGGCCCGGTCTGCTGCGACCAGCGCTAGGTCGTGCTGACCGATCTTCGTGAGGGTCTTTGCCACAACCGTGTAGCCGGCGGCGACCAGCTGCGGCTCCTGCCCGTCGAGGGCTTCGACCAGGCCTGGCAGCGCGGCCAGGACCTCGTCGTAGTGGGCGGCCTGATAGGCACCGTGCAGCGCCGGAACGGCCGACCCGACGTCCGCGATCGGCGCGTTCGCGAAACTGCTCAGGAGGGCCCGTTCGATGGCAACCAGATCGCTGTGGCACACCGACCGTTCGGGCTCGCTGCCACTCCCGGTCAGCGTGCCGATGTCGACCCGGAGAACGCGGGCAAGGTCGCGGAGCACGGAGTAGCTGTCGACGGTGCGCAGACCCCGCTCCACCTGCGACAACCACGATTCCGATCGACCGACCAGGCCTGCCACGGCAGCCTGGCTGAGGCCCCGGCGGCGCCGGTGGAAGGCGATGCGGCGGCCGATCGGTTCGGTCACGGGTCGATGGTGGCACAGCGCGGCCGCAGCGAGGGTCTGCCGCCGTGTTGTGATCGGATCGCAGCAACACCTCGCTCCGCCCGCGCTGTCTCCTCGGCGGCGCGGTCAGAAATGCCCGACCTTGGCGACTGGCTGCACGTCGCGTACCAGCGTTGGCACGTCATACAGAAGCGACCGGGTCATCCTCCGATCCCAGAGGCGATCTCCAGGCGGCGCCCAGGTCGAAGCGCGTGCCACCACAGGCGCCGCTGCGCATCGCCCGACCGACCGACCTGACCCAGCCTGTGCTCGGTCCAGCTAGTGGCAGCGCCTGGGCTCGAGCAGGTTGCTTGTCTGGGTGTAGCTGCTGGGCGTAGCGAGGCTCTTTGATCTTGACCAGATGACCTGAGGTCAGACCCGTGCCGCACGCCTGATCGTGGGCGGCTGGGACTGTGGCGCCGAGATGGCCGCGCACGCAACCGTCACCAAGGGCTCGATGCCTGTCTCCTTCGCCCACCCCGACTCCCCGCGGGAACTCGCGACAGATGCTTCGGTCGCCTGAATTCCCGTTTACGAGATCAACCTGACGTCTTGCCGTTGCGCACGCCGTGCAGGGCGGCCCGCATCTCCTGAGCTGTCGAGAACCGCTCGCTTCGATACGGCGCACATGCTCTGACAAGCAGATCGGCGAGCTCGGGCCGGAGGTCTGGACGGAACGTCCGCGGGTCGATCACCGACTCGCCAGCCAACGGCAACGATCCGGGGTACGGATGCTCGCCATTGCACAGCAACTCGTACAGCATCACGCCGACCGCGAAGAGGTCTGTGGAGACGTCCCATCGGGTGAGGTTCGCGTCGGGCGCCTGGTAGGGGGGCGTCCCGGACTGGGTCCGCACCGGATCGCCGACGCGCGAGGCGATGTTGAAGTCGAGCAGCTTCGCGCCGGTGCGGGTCAGCATGACGTTGAGTGGCTTGATGTCCCGATGCACGAGCCCTTTGTCCTGGAGCTCCATCCATTCCTCGAACTCGGCGCCAGACAAGCCGTCGGCACCGTGCTTCTTTCGGTCCAGCTCCTCGATGCGCGCGGAGTCGGGGTGGATGGCGATCAACGCGTCGAGTATGTCCAGGGCAACATCGACGGCTTCGCGATCACGCAGGTGGCGACGCCCTGTAGCGTACTCGTCGAGCGATTCGCCGTCGATGTACTCTGTGATGAGGTACCACTCGCCTGCGCCCGTCTTGCCAGCCCAGAACACCTCGACGATGTTTGGATGCCTCACCTTGCGCAGAGCCGCGATTTCGCGCCGCACGGCGTTGTAGCCCGCAGCGCTGTCGAATAGCTTGAGCGCGCGCTCTTCTTCCTCGACATCGTCGCGGACTCGGTACACCTTCGAGAAGCCCCCTTGGCCAAGGATGCTAAGGACTTCGAAGCGGCCATCGATGACGTCACCGGCAGCATAGGAAGTGGCCTTTGCGCCAGTCGAATATCGAACCTCCGCCGGATCAGGCTCGGGCAGGACCTCGCTGTCCCGTGTCCTCCTGCTGGCGGCAGAGTCCGGCTCGCCCGTATCACGCCGTCTGTGCTGTACCGATTCGTCGCAGTAGACGATCTTCTCGGGTCGGTCACCGATGCGGTAGCCGAGATCGACCTTGCCGAACTCGGCGGCGCCGATGAGCGCCTGCTGCTCCTTCACCCGCCGGCGCAGCTCTAGCGCGAGCTCGGCGGCCCACGCCAGCGCGTCATCAGGAACATCAGTTGCTGGATCCGGCCACAGTAGCTTTATCAGCCCGTTCACGGTGTTGTTCACCGCCTTACGGTCGCGACCGGATAGCTGGTCGCTCCACTCGAGACGGTCCTGGATCACGCCCATGCGGGACGTACGCCGGAGCTGGCTCCAGCACTCGGCCAGGAAGTCGCTGACGAACCCGTAGTGAGCGGTGAAGTACGACGGGTCGAGCTTGGGCACGTCCCAACCGGGCAGGTAGCCATGGATTCGATCATGGAACGCGGTGTCGTCGCGCATCTCCTTCGGCATCGGCCCGAACAGGTGGCCGCGGCGCAGCTCGTCGGCCACGTCGACGTCGAAGTTGCCCACCATCACGATGCCCCCGTCGGCGCGGATACTCTCCTTGCCACGACTGAACTCCCCGGACTCCATAAATCCTTTGAGGATGTTCACTCCATCCTTGGAGTCGAACGAGACACCAGAAACCTCGTCAAAGCAGACGACGTCGTACTGAGCAACGAGTCCGCGACGTCCCGTCGCGTTGTTGACGAACATGTTGGCGATGGTCGCCTTGCCGCCGGAGACCAGATGCGCATACGGCGAAACTTGCTGGAACAGGTGCGACTTCCCGGTGCCGCGCGGACCGAGTTCGACTGCGTTGTAGTTCGGCACCACAAACGGGACCATGCGCGCGAACAGGACGTCCTGCTCGCGGCGACTGAACCGTGCCGGCTCGAAGCCGACGCTGCGCAGCAACAGCTCGCGCCACTGGTCCAGGGTGAACTGGCTCCGGCCCCGCACGAACGTGTCGAGGGCGTCGCGGGTGGACATCTGGATAGGTCGGACCGCGTCCACCCGGAACGGCGCGCCACCGGTGTCACGAGCCAACGCGGCGATGTACTCGAGGGAGACTTCGGCGTAGAACCCGCCAGTGAGCATCCGATCGTGGGCGTTGACGAGGTCCGCGGAGATATGGATGTCGCCCAGTTGCAGGCTCGGGAGCTCGGCCTTGTAGGAGTCGGCCTTGGCATCGAGCCGCGCCCGCAGTAGGTCGACGATCTTGACCGTGCCTTGCTCGCGGGCCCGGGACTTGAACAACTCCTCCTCGCCGGCACGCACCGTGCGTTCCTTCATGACTCGCTCGACGATGGCGAGGCCCTCCGCGAGCTCGTCGGGATCTGTAGTCGCGCAGTAGCGTCCGAGCAGGAACTCCCCAACATAGGTGGGCACCGGGTACTGCCCCCGGAACTGCTGGGCCAGGTCCTTGCGGACCAGGTAGCCCTCGAACACCTCCGCCGCGAGCCGATCGAGCGCGTCGAGGTCACTCATCGGTTCCGCTCGCCTCCGAACCGGATACCGGTGGCTGTTCGTCTTCGACTTCCAGCACGGCCGCCGCGTCCCGAAGCTGACGGACGAACTCACCGAGCTGCTCCGAGGCCGTGGTATGCAGGACACTTACGTCCACTGACCAGTAGCCGTGGACGACGCGGTTGCGCAGCCGGGCCGGGTTCCGCCAAGGGATCGTCGGGAACCGGACCTTCGTCGCATCCGACACGAGCGTTGCCGCCTCGCCGAGCACCGTAAAGTTCCACATGAGTGCGTCGCGGCGCAGGCGGTCGCCGTCGACTTCGGAGGCGGTGCGCCCTTCAACAAGGCTCTGGGCCTGCTCGGCCGCGTTGATCATCTCGCGCAGGAGGATAAGGTCACGCTTCATAGACGACTCTCGCCTCCTCCAGGACCGTGGCCCTGAGCAACGGGTGCAGGGCCGCCCGAGAAACCAGATCGACGGGCCGACCGAAGATCTCTGCCAGCGAGTCGGAGAGATCCTCGATCTCCCAGCCCAGGTGCGCTCCCAGCTCAAGGTCATAGAGCAGATCGACGTCGCTGGTCGATGCCGCCTCGCCGCGGGCAACGGAGCCGAAGACGTACAGTGCCGAGATACGGTACTGCCGGCACACGGCATCCAGCCGATCGGCATCTACACCGCCCCACGCCTCGGTGCGCACGCTGCCCGCACTCCACTCGTTCGGCCCACGTTCGCCCGTCCAACGATCCGGCCTGGGGTCACTCACCGGTTCCTCCCCACGATCACATCGCGATCGGCGAGAATCTCGCCATCGGGTCCGACCAGCACAAGGTGGGCACGCTGGCCTTCGAGATCCTCGTCAGGCACGGCGAGCGAGACCCTTCCCGGCGCGGAGGTCTCCTTGGCCTTGGCCGCGATACTCGTGTTCGGATCAGCGGCGAGGCCGCGCAGGTCAGCGACCACGCCGTGCCCGGCGCCGGACAGCTCGATCCGGCACAGCAATCCCAGCCAGGTCACCTTCCTGATCTCCGGGCCACCGGTCGCAGTCATTGCTGCGGAAGCCGTGACCGTCAACCTCGGCACTATGCACTCCTGCGGGCTGACGCCGCCGTGTTCGTACTCCTTGCCTGCCTCAAAACACGTCAGACCCGGTGCGACAGCGATGCGCACATCCCGGTCCCAGAACCACGGCACAGTTGGAACCTCGACGACTGCGCCGTCCTTCACCCGCGCGCAACGGCCCTTCTTGACCTCCGTGGTGGCCGCCGGAAGCTCGACCTTCTCCAAGCCGCCGGGCATCAGCAGCCAGCCGTGATCGGTCAGGACGTCCACACGCAACCAGCCGGCGTCGAGGAGCTCGCGGACACGACCGACGATCCTGTCGACCTCCTCATCGAGGTAGTCGACCAGGCGACTGCCTACGTCATGGCCACGACGGTCCAGCTCGCCCGCCTCGGCCCATGCCGAGCCGGTCGGGTCGCCGACCTCGGTCGACCCCAATACCTGCACTCCGTTGTCGCCCATGAGGGAACGAAGAACCGCGATCGACGCCGCTGTCCCGGTGGCGGTGTTCCTCGACTGCAGGCCCGGGCCGGCCGTCAACGCATCCCTCCCCACGGGAGCCAATGCCGCCTTTGCCGTAGCCGTCACGGTCGGAAGAGCGGCGAGCCCTGTCGCGCACTCCACGGCCAGCCCGGCGGTGACAAGGCGATCCTGGACCCGGTGGGCGATGTCAAGGCGGAAGCCATCGACGAAAACTGACACCACACCGGGTGCCGTGGACGCCGGTCCCGTCGCCTCGTAGTTGTACGCATTCGCCATCGGACCGATGATCGTCTGCATTGCCCGGGCCGCTGAGTCCGCCCACGCGCGGTACAAGACGGTGCCCGCCGCCGCGACCGCCGCTCGATCTGCTCGTGCGGGCGCTGCTCCAAGCGCACGCAGGAAAGTGTCATCTACTCGCCAACCGCGATCGGTGTAGTCGCTCGCAAGTGAAATGAGGTCGTTCGCGGCGAGCGGTTGTGCGGTAAGTTCGGCCAGTGCGACGAGCTGCTCGAGGGCGAAAGCGAGGGGTGCCTGACCCAGGCCGGCCCAGACGGTAGTGCGGCGGCGCGCGTGCTCATCGTTGAGCCTAGCGATCTCTTTACGAGCACCCTCCGGATTCAAGATGGCGCAGTCCGCGAGCCTGCTCCGGAGGTGGTCCTCATCGTTCTCGTTGTCCTGCGGCCACGCCGGCGGGTTGTCGACGTGGAACTCCAGCGGGCGAGCCTTGCGGAGCTGCTCGGGGACCCCTCGGTAACCCTGCGGCATCTCCGCGAAGCGCTTCCAGACCAGATCCCAATTCCCGTCCCGCGCAGCAAGTCGGCGCGCAGCGGCGATCTCGCCGTCCAACTCAGGATCGAAGCCGTAATCGGCCTTGCACTGCTGCACGAATGCCACCCACTGCGCCCTTGGTAGCCGGCTGCGATAGCCGGCGGGGTCGTCGAGCCATCCGAGCAGCAAGCTGGGCGGATCGGGGTTGACCAACTGATTGCAGTAGTCGGCGTCGAGCACCTGATTCTTCAGGCGGTTGATCGGGACGTCGAGAAGCTTATCGAGTGCCAGAAGCAAGGCCGCATTTGTCTGGGCGTTGTCGGCCACCATCAGTCCCAGGCCGTGCTCGGCATCGGCAAGCAGTGCCCGCACGGTCCAGTCCCGCCCCTTGGGGTTGGCGAACCATCTGCTGCGGTACTGCAGCTCGGCGATCGGCGCGAGCTCCGGGGCGCAGGTTTCGACAGCGCGGACCGCGCCCTGCGGCACCCCCGGCAGGTAGATGACGGGCCGCCCATCGGCGAGTCCCGCGTCGATCGTCCCGGCCACCACACACCGGACCCAATACGCCGGCCCACGCTGCTGCGCCGGCTCGAAGGCACCGAGAGAAACCAGCGGTACCCGGCCGGCGATCCGACCGATCACCGACTGCCACCGCGCCTCCTCGTCGGGCCACAGCAGCGCGACGGGCGCCTCCTGCACGTTGGGGTCGAACGCCGACGCCTTGGCCAGGCACTCAACTAGGCGGTCGAGAACGGTGTCGCTCACGGTAGACCGGCCCGCTTTCGCGCTTCTTGCTTCTCGGCCACGGACATGTGGATGTCATTGAGCCGCTCTGAGCCGTCCGGATCCTTGCCGCGGTCTTTCTTCCAGTGGATGTTGAACGGAGTCCGCAGCACCCCTGCTGTCACGAACGGTCGGATGTTCAGGCGGACCCCGTCGTTGAGGTCGGGCTCCCAGCCCATAGGCTGCTCGTGCGGCGCCTTCCATCGCACGTAGATATCGTAGGGCTGCTCGCCGTCGAGGATCAGCTCGAGCTTGCGCTTCAATTCCAGCGCCGCCGCAAGCCGCGCCTCGGCCCCGGCAACCTCGTCGCGGATCTCGGCCCGCAGACGTTCGACCCAGTCCTGGCCGAGGTAAGAATAGGTGAGCTTAGCCAGGGTCTTGCGGTCGAGCCGGTGGTAGTTCACGAGCGCCGAGAAGCCATCCTTCAGTCCATCCCAGATGTGCCAGATGAACGGCCGGTTCCCGAACAGAGCGCAGTGCTGCTTGAAGAATTCGTCCCGCAACCACTCGGCAAGGTTCGGCTTTTTGCTCCCAGCCTGCTCCAATATACCCTTGAGCGTTGCCGGGGACCAGGAATCGTATGCCGTGGCGAGCAGTTGCTGCACCCGGTCTGAGGCCCGCGCCTCCCCTGCGACCGCCGGAATACACGCGATTCCATCGTTATCGACGAAAGAGTCGAGCTCGTCGGATTCCGCCTGATCAGGCCAGCGATAGCCGAGAAGCCGCCCGACAGCCACCTGCAAGGATGCTGTGGATTGGTCCGGCCGACCGGCGAATAACCATTGTGTCGGATCATCCGACCAAGGCGCCGGGAGCGGACCCACCTCATTCGCTACCTTGCGCCATCGAGCCTCATCAAAGGGCACCTTGAGGAGTGTCTTGTTTGTAACTTTGAGTGCCGAGTCGATGTTTCGAACGTTTAGTCGATACTCTGGCGACGAGCAGTAGGCCCACAATGCCGGCAGGAGCTCTTCGTCGAATGGCACAATCACCGCCGCATTGTTGTCCAAAAGGTCACCCGTATAAAGGGTGACCTTGAGGTCGCCCGATTGCGATACGACGACACCGCGCCTTTCAAGGAATTCGATCCCTCGAATCCAGGAGCCCTCCCGACCAGCTCCAAGCCGGAGCCGAACGTGCTCCTGAAGCTCGCCGTTTCCGCCCTGCCATAGCAGGACCCATTCACGCCCTCCATAGGCCTTGGGCGTCGAAACAGTGCTCTGCTGGCGGGCCCAGCCGTTGTTGATTCTATCTAGTTCCCAAAAATTGCGCCCAAATCGCGCATAATCGCCGGTGCAAATTCCTTGTGCGGAATCGGCCCTCTCTGCGAGGAGCGGCGTCGCGTCTGCCGCGGGACGGGCGATTCGGGCATCGGGGTTATTGAGCATGTCACCCTGGAGAAGCTCAGATACCTGCTCGGACTTAAGACTTCCGTCTTTGACATCTGCCGCTCCGAATTCCTGAACGTCCACATATCCGAGTAGATGCGAATCGGATGGCCTGACGTTGTCAACAACTATGAGTGCAACATTCACGACCTCGCCACTAATTTGCTTGAACGCGCCTGCGCCAAGGCGGGCCAGCAGTCTCCAGCTTGCCTTCTGAAGTAGTCGCTGTCGAAATCGCTTATACCAAGGCTGATAGAGCCAGTTCTGTGGCGAAACAATGGCGACCGTGTAGCCGAGAGCCATGCTGCGGTCGAGGAAGGTCGTGGCCAGATCGCCTGCCGCATCTGCATGAGACGAGTCGATGTATCCAAGGATCTGCGGGGTGAGCGATACACGGCTCGAGTACGGAACATTGGTCGCGATCAGCGTAAAGCTGCGAGACAGGTATTCCGCTGCTGCGGCGATTCCTAGCGCACTGGTTCCGAGGACGCTTGCTTCGTTTTCACCCCCTTCCAAGGTCATTGCCGCCGAGAGTAACGGCGCCAGCTGAGACCAGTCGATCTCCAGTAGCGACTGCTGTGATCCGCGTTGGGCGCCAATGCTCGTCATGCGCAACGGATCGATCAAACTACCAAGGCTGTCCGCATCACGAAAAAGGACGTGCAAGCGACTGAGAGCACCCTCAATTCTACCGTCTCCGCCGGCAAGTTCGTTCCACTCGTTAATCGATGCCTTCACTGGAAGTCCGGAGCATGCAATATTCGGCGTATTAAGTCGACGCCATCCGCCGCCTGTCTTCCATGCTTGGAGCACCACCGCAAACATGGCGATCTGCACACATCGGGGGTCAATATCGAGACCGTACAGATTATCACACAGAACTGCGTCTTGCGAATCGGCGACCGACAGCCCCTCTTCCTCCGCCCGCATCTGCGAGAGCATTGAGAATGCTTCGACGAGGAAGTGTCCCGACCCGCAACACGGGTCCATCACCGTCACCTCGGCGACCCGCTCCGGCCAGCCCTCGAACGATCCTGCTGCCGGCTGGCCATCATCTGCGAAGCGCAGATAGTCGAATCCCTTAACCAGGGGGCTGTCTGGGTATCGTGCCGCCCACCACGCGCCGAGCGAATTTTCCAGCAGGAACCGGACCATGTAGTTCTCGGTGAATAGCTGGGTCACCGGCCCAAGGTCGGCACCACCGATCTTTCGCTCCGAGGCGTTCACCTCATCCTTCTTGTTTTTCTGCCAGAACTGGTAAACCCACCCCAGCGCATCGTCTGCTGCGAACATCTCCGCAGGGAGGCCGTCGAGGATCTCTTCGAGCGCGTGGCGGCCCTCGGGGGCAAGGCGCAGCCTCACGCACGGGTCAGCTAGCCGGAAGATGCCAGGAAGGATCTCCGACGCGAACCGCGCCGCCACCGCCCAGGCGTCGGGCTCCCTCAGGTCGGCGGCCAGCTCCTCACAGTCGGAGAGCGTGACGGGAGCCTCGTACTGCGGGTGCAGGAGAAGGTTGTTTTCGGCGAGGAACCGCGCGAACAGCAGCCGGTGCCATTGCTCGTAGGCGCACTCGGCGACGAGCAGCTCACGGTCGAGGCCGAGCTGGCGCCACCTCGCCCGAAGCCCGTTGCGCAGCGCGGCTTGCTCGCTGCCGAGATGGTCGGGGCGCTTGTCGGCGAACACGCCGAGCATGTCGATCGCGGCACGACATGCACTCTCGGACACCCGCCTGGCGGCCAGCACGGCCGACTCCAGGCGCTTTCGGTCCTTCGCGGGAAGTGCGCGCATCAGAGAATCACGGTCCTGCCTGCGCCAAGGTGCGGCTCCACGCGGCCTCGCAGCTCATCGAGGTACGCCTGCAGGTCGTCGGCGTTCTTCAGGATGGCTGCGGGCGGGGACACCGTGATGCTCTCCGGTTCGAGCCGCTCCGCGGCACGGTGACGTGCGTGGTCACGCCTACCAGGAACGAGCGTGATCTGGTCCTGCCACGTCTTCAAGGGAGTCGCGTCGAGCACCTCGAGCAGGGCTGTGTCGTTTGGCACGTGGGGCTGCTCGACCGCCTGGAGCTGGGCCTCGGCGAGGATCGACTGGCGATCCTCTGGGTCGAGAGCCGACCACCGGTCCCACCCCTCAAGCTCGGCAACGGCGTCTCGTTTCGCGGCTGCAAGCCGCTGGGCACGATTCTTCAACTCGTCGCGCAGCGCGGCCGTGAGCGCGGCGAGCACCGGGGTCATTGGGTTCGGGTCGTCGAGGAGCTGGCGACCGTCCCGAATGGCGTCGTACGCGGGAGCGACCTCGGTGGCGACCGAGAGGTTCTGAGCGTGGCGGAGGAGCCGCTGGAGGTCCTGCCACTCGGATTCCCGCTTCGCGCGCTGCTGCTCAGCGGCGCGCCAGCGGTTCAGGTCATTGCGCAGCCGATCGTTGCTGTCGGCGACAGCGCGGAATCGCTGATTCCCGCCGAGCGCGAGGAGTGCGTCGACGTGGTCAGTGGTCGGCGGCTCGGGAAGCGGCGGGGGACCACCGGCCTGGGCTGCCAGGTCCTTGAGCCTTTGCAGGAGCGCGGCGAGCTGGGCGCCCTCCTGCCCGGACTCGAATTTGATTCCGGCGGCAGTGAGCAGGCCACGGACGGCGAGGCGGTGACCGACGGTGGGGGGTTCGTCCTCCTTGTAGAAGGTGGTCCGGCCGATCTGGTTGGGAGGAAGTTCCTTCGGCCCGGCGAGGCTCTTGCCGTCCTGGGCCGCGCGGACGTTGCCTGCGGCGAGCAGAGTCATTACGGCACCGTTGACGGCGTCGCGCGGCCAGCCGTATGGCGGCGCGGCGAAGAGCTTGTGCAGCTCGACGCCCTTGATACCGCCCGAGCTGATCGCCGCCAGGACCTCCTTGCACACGGCGTTCGTTGCGGGCTCGCCATGGTGGCCGACTGCAAGGAGAGCGTCGGGGGCGCCGTCGCGTGCCTTGGCGACGACCTTGTCCCAATTTGCGTTGTCCCCCGCCCCGAACCTCGGAAAAAGGCGGATGAGGGACGCCTCCGCCGCCGCCTCAACGGCGTCGCGCAGCGTGGTCTTGGTAGGTTCGGTGCCGCCACCCTGGAATACGCGCGCCCGGGCCACCACGTCGGCGAACAGCGTCACGAGCCGCTCGTCATCCAGCGCGAGCCGCGTCTTCATCGCCCGCTCGGCCGCCTTACCTTCATCGGTCTGCGGGGTGGGCCGCCGCAGCGTGTCCTCCGCGGCCGCGTGGCTCGCCAGGGTGTGCTTGATCTGCTCGGCCTCGTGCTTGGGCAGTAGGACGAACACGATCGGACTGTCGACGCCGGCTTCGGTGGCCGACTTCCGCACAGCCGGGGCGGTGACTGACCACTCGTCGCGGATCCATACGGGCACGTCGCCGGTCCCGGCTGTCGGCTCATCCTGCCCCCAGTGGACGCCGAGGGTGCGTGGGGTCTTGCTCGCCCCTGCTGGGAGCTTGAGCCCGCCGAGAGCCGCGTTGACGGCTGCGACCAGACGCTCGGTGCGGAGCAAGGTCAGGCGAGCTGCATCATCGCGCACGACGGCCAGGCGGCTCCGATAGTCCTTCTCCCACTCGGCCCCTTCCTCGGTCTGGAGCCTGTACTCGTCGTCGATGCGCTGCAGCCTGGCCTCAGTGACGAGCACGTCGAGTAGTTCGGGGACTCTCTTGCGCAACCGGGCGCCGTCGTTGGCGAGGTCCTCGACAAGGAGGTCGGCGAGGAACGGCGCGGTGGCCCGCAGGCCGGTCTCGCCGCCGATCGACCCTCGCGGAATTTGGTTGATGAGGAAGACCAGCGCGCAGATCCGGGACTTCAGTACGCCGTCGGGCCCGTCGGTGCGCAGACCGCGGATGAGCTCGTCGATCTCCTTGAGCAGCACTCCGCTCTGCTGCATGAGGGGTGACTGCTCGTCATAGAGGAAATCCGCGCCGATGACGTGGCCGACCGATTCGTCGGCGACGAGGCGGGTGGCCTCGTGGACGATACGAAGCTGCGATCGGAGAACACCGGCCTTGCCGCCGCTGTCGATCGCGCGCAGTGCCCGCTCCCAAAACCGGCGCCTGGTCGGTAGCAGCGGGTAGTCGGGCACAAGGTCAGGCTGGTCGGCCGCCTTCGCGGCGAGCTGAGTGCCGCCGAGGTGCTTGTCGATCTCGAACCTCGCGCCGTCGAGAGTCGTTCGCAGTTCGGGGACGCGCTCGGGCCTCTTTCGGAGCACAACCTCACGAACGACGGTCTCGACGTCGGTATCGGACAGTGCCACCTGCACGGTAAAGCGGTCGGTCAGCTTCTGCAGGGTCGGGGTGGAGGTCAGCGCGTTCTGTCCAGTGGCGACGAAGAGCACTTGGCTCTCGAAGCGAGCCGAGCACCCCTGGACGATGTTCTGCACGGCCAACGCCATGGTGTTGTCGTCGCCGAGATACTGCTGCATCTCGTCGAGCACGATCAGGGTGAGCGGCCGCTTGCCATCGGCTGTGGACTGGAGACGCAGTACGTCGTCCATCGCGTTGAACATCTCGTCGTCGGTGATGTCGCGCGTGGTTGCCGGGAACTGTGCCTTGAGCAGGTCACGGACGTCCTTCACGGAGCTGCCGAGGCTCGGGTCCGCGTCCAGCAGGGCTTGCGCGATGATCGGCGAGACGTAGAGGTGGTGGATCTCTTTGTCGAACGTCTCGCCCGCGGCCGCGAGCGCGGTGTGAATGGCGTCGAGGTAGCCCTTCTTTGCAGCCCACATCGTGAACCGGGCGCGCGAGTAGTCGGCCGGCAGGCCGGCGCTCTCGAACAGGATCGCCAAGAAGGCGAGGCGGACTGCGTCGCGGCGCCCGGCTGCGAGGGTGCCCGCCGCCGACCACAGGCCGCCCAAACGCTTGCTGGCCGTCGCCAGCTCGGTGAGGTGATCGCGGATGTCGTCCGTAACCTTGACCAGGTCACGAGCTCGGCCGCCACCAGGAATCTCGACGTTGCGCCAAAGATGTTCCAGGACCCGAGCCAGGTGCGACTTGCCGCTGCCGTAGAAGCCGCTCACCCACACAGCCGGCTGCTGATCCTGGCTTAGGTGGGTGAGGAAGCTGTCAAGTATGCGCTCGAGACCACGTTCGTATTGGCCGTCACAGACGAAGCTCCCGAGCTCCCACCGGAGCACGTCCCACTGCTGATCGGTCTCCGGACGCCCGACCTGCGCAACTCCGTCGTTCGGGATCGTCGACGTCGTCGGGTCGCGATGGAACAGGTCTCGATTGGTGATCGTCATCGACTACTTCCGTCGGGGGTGATCGCTGTCGCCTGATAGTTCCATCCGTCACGAGCATCCAACAGACGGTAACTGTGACCGCTGTGCTCGCCCGGGAAGAAGACCAGCAGCCGGCCGGCGACGGCATCGTGGACCGCGTTCACGAGGGCGGACACCTTGACGGCAGCACCGAGGCCGAACAGGGTGCCGGCTCCAAGGAGTCCGACCACGCCATGGGGGTCGGAGTGTGCGGTCAAGCGAGCGCGAACGTCGTCAACGAGATGGTCGAAGTACGCCGGCAGAGCCGTCTCGAGCAGCTCGGGGTCTTCGAAGTACGAGTCGCGGTAGCTCAGGGCAGCCATCCACGCTTCGAACGTTCTGCTGATGTCGACGAGGGCCCAGGAATGGCCGTGCCGGTTCGTGGCGGTGCCGAACTCGGGAACGTAGAGTCGGAGCCGCCGCTCGTGCTCGGGCGGGTAGACCGCCATCCATACGCGCTGCGGAGGTGCGAGATTGCGCTGCCATGGGAGCGCGACGAACTTCGAGTACGCGTGCAGAAGGCCGTCGACGTAGCTCATAGGTGCAATTGCCCATCGTCGTCGAACGGGCGGAGGAGCTCGTGAAAGCTCACGTCGATCAACCCCCCGGCATGGCGGAACTCCAGCATCCCACGCTGCGATGCGGCGACACCGAGGTCGACGAGGCGCGACCTAGGCTGGTCGAGTACCTGCGCCCACGGCGTCTCGAGGAGAGCGGCGCCACGCACGCCCTGCAAATGCCCGAGCAGCAATGCGTAGGCCAAGGTCGATGGCGAGCTCGTTGCGCGGGCGCGGATCTTGCGCGACGGGGTCTGGGCATCGAGGTGGCCCGACTGCTGCCAGGACGACGCCAGCTTCTGGGCCGTCCCCCGTCGTGTGCTGGCGCGATAGGCCCCGGGAAAGGTCTCATCGATCATCTTCTCGAAGTCGTCCGGCCCGATAACGGTGCCGATGTCGGAGGCCAGAACCATCGGCGCGCTGGCCCGCAGGACGGGATCCCGGGCCATCGCACAGAGCATCGCGAGCAGCGGTCGATCTGGTTCGGGGTCAGGCCAGAGATCGCGCAGTGCGCGGAAGAGCAGCGACGCCGGGTCGAGGACGTAGAAGCGGCGTAGCTGGCGGAATGCCCATTCGCGAGCACCGGCTGTCCTCTTTCCGAGGACGTTCTCGTCGATGACCGCAATGCGGTAGGAGTTGGCTGGCGCCTCCGGAGGAAGCAGCTGCAGGAGGGTGCTCAGACTCGACACCATGATCGTCTGGCTGGTGCTGGGGCCGCCGGACCGATCGCCCGGAACAATCTCGGTGGCATGCTCGCGGAGACGATCGTCCATCACGGTCACCGGAAGGACCTCGAACCGTCGTGACCGCTGGGGCGCCACGCGCCTCGTTCGAGCCCTTGACAGGCCGCGTCAGGTCGCTCGCCGGCCCTTCGATGGTCCGACCTTGGGCTTCTTGCTACCTGCTCATCCATCGTGGCCTCCTCCCCACGTCCCGAAACACTCGTCCTGACCATCGTGGCGAACGTGGTGGCCGAGACTACAAGGGTCGTCTCCTCGAAGGTGGTGCATGAGTTCCCCACCGGTGAGCGGTGGGGCGTCGTGATCTGAGACGGCCACCGCGTGATCTTCATGAGCTACCGACCATGGAACTCATCGAGAGGATCCGTCGCGATCGCCCGACGGCACGACGCTGTTGATCGAGACCGCCCACCGCAGCGGCCTGGCCCTGCAGCTGTCGGGGCTGCCGCCACCGGCCGCCCACAGCTTCTGGGAGATCGCGGCGCTACTCCGACCCCGCTCTCGCCCGCCGGAGCACCTCCTCCTCCGTGAGCGCGCCGGACGCGTGGTGGCGGCGCCTCCTCTATCGTCAGCGACGTAGAACAGCCCGGGGGTCGCGGTGGGAGGGGTGCGGTTGCGCGCCAGCGTCCGGGTGGGCAAACCGGTGCGCACGCCGTGCGCTCACCGGAAGTCGAGCTCGAAGGAGTCCTGGCCGAGATCGCCCACGGCAGCGCAAAGCCGGCGGAGACACCGGCGGCGGCCACGCCGTCGAGCGCCGCGTCGTCGGGCTGCTCGATCGACTCCTGGACCGCGCTCGTCGCGTCGAAAAGCTGGATCGCCACATCTCGACCGATGTCCGAAGCGACGTCGAGCGACAACGACACGCTGAAGCCGGGGATGTGCCCAGTGGCGAGACCGGTCGATCCGAGCAGCCCGGACACCTTTGCGGGTGGCCGCCCGACGAACGAACGCCGTGGGCCTTCGACGACGATGCGGGCCGCGGTGAGGACCATCCTGTGGAGTCCGGCCACGACGTCGGCTCCCTCCGCCAGGGGAAGCGGGCCCGTCCGGAAGGTGGTCGTGTCGGCGAACGGGGAGCCGATGTCCCTTGCGATATCGGCGGGGTCACGCGCCTCAACAGTGGCGAGCCCGGCGAGCAGTTCGCGGATGCGCAAGTCCGCGTCCCCCAGGTCGTCGGTCGGCGGGACCAGGACCTCGGTCTGCCCAGCTGACCAGATCACGGCGCCACGCCATGTCTCGGGAGTGCGGTGCCAACCGGTGGCATCCAGGTAGCTCGAGATATCGGCGACGCGGAGGGTCATCGGGCCGCCTCGACGAGGTCCCGCAGCCGCGGCACGGTGAGGACGTTGGCCGTCGGCACCTTGACTCGGACGCTCGCCAGGCCTTCCGGCACCGTCTGGTGCGCGTGCAGCGAGGTCCAATAATCGATGTGCCTGAGCAGCAACCCGTGGTGATTGAGGTCGGCGTACCGCGCTGCCTCTCGCGGCACTGTCAGGAGGAACAAGTAGCGCGGCACCATGAAGCCGCCCGGCGAGCTTGTTGAACTGCCAGCCGTTGAGGCCGTCGTAGCGGAATACGCCGTCCACCGGCCAGAGCCGCGATGGCGTCTTGACCTGAACCTCGATGCGAGGGGAGCGCACCGAACCGACGTCGTCCGGCAAGGTAATCTGCAGGTCGACCCCGTCGACGTCGAGGTCGCATTTCGAGACGGTGAGTCCGGCCGCGGTGGCAAGCACGCGGACGTAGTCCTCTCCAACCGGCCCTGATGCGCGCGCCAAGGGATACCGGTCATGCTCGCAGGCACGTCAGAGCACTCGTGCCGCCCCGGCGATCCATCTGGTCGATGACGTGCTCGACTGCGCCATCCGCCTGTCCCCCCGGCTGCCCACCCGTTGTCCCGTGCCGAACCGTCCGCTCGGGCCGGACGGTCGGCAGCGAGCTGGATACCGTTCGTCCTCTCTGTAGCGTTACGAGTTGGCCTGCGCCAACACGCGATCGGCCCTAATGGCTCCAGCCGGATGCCTCCCGGTGGTCGCGCTCAGTGATCAGCTCTCATCCCGACGGCAAGTGATTCCGAATCCTGTCGGGCCTCCCCTCCAACCTCGCCGCCGAGGCCCGGGCGATGAGGTTCCTCAACGGGCTCCTCGCTGATCTACCTGCCCCCTGCCCCCTGCCCCCTGCCCTCGGTCACGGAGGTCGCAGCCGGCGTCGTCGAGATCATCCGGCGCTCACCCACGACGGGCACCTCTCCGACTCCCCGCCTCCCACATCCCGGCAGAATGCCGTGATCACCCCGAACGGCCGGGTGTCCGGCGCCTGCCTCGACGGCGCGCGGTCGACCACCACCCAGACCTCGACGGCCTCCGAGCCCATCCGGATCTCCTCGACGTAGTGCAACCTCCGCTGCTGCCCATCGAGCGGCTGGACGGTGCTCACCACCCGTGCGATCACGTCGTCGCTGACGCCGCGGTCGATCGCGGCGTGCTGGCGCCCGAACGGGCCGGGGCCGGCGACAGCGGCTCGTCCCTCGCGGAGGATGACGACCAGGCCGTTCGGGTCGGCAACCGCCGAGTGGCAGCGGAAGGGGGCGTTCGGGCCGTCGTACCGCGCGGGATCGTCCGTCGGGACGGGACACGGCAGATACTGGGCGACAGCGCCGGGCACCGTGGCGGCGGCTGTGGTTGGTGTCATCGCGACGAGCGCAAGACCGACGAAGACCAGCAAGCGTCGAATCCGCACGATGGAACGGCGTGCACGGGCAGCCAGGCACTGGTAGGTCGAACGGTGAGAGTTGTCCATGGCCGGCATGGACGACGGCCGACCCGCTTCGGTTCCACCGCTCGTCGCACGTCTGGCGCCACGGGCCTAGAGCCTTCTACCCACGATCCCGCGCTCGGCCTGGTCGACGACATCGGGCACGAAGCGCTCACTGAATCCCGCGATGAACGCAATGGCCGGGTAGAAGCCCACTGCTGGGCCTGCAGGCACCTCGATCGGCAACAACTCCGACAGCAGGAGGAGGTAGACGAACATGCCGAATATGGTTCCGATGATCGGCCGGAAGAGGCCCGTCAAGAAGAGAACCGCACGTGGGGACTTGCGCTGGCGATCGAACTCCCGCACCCGGGTCAACAGGCTGACGACACTCCCGGCCGCCCCGGCCAGCGTCACCAGTACGACGACATCCGCCGGCAGGCCGAGGAGGAAGCCTTGATGCGGGATCAGGAAGAAGTTCACCACCAAGAATGCGGGCGCGAGGAACGCGGCGACGCAGGTCAGCCCCCAGACCATGTACAGGGCCGGTGAGGTGAGACCCAGCCGCACCCTGACGAGGGGATGGAGCTTCCTCGCCAGGGAGGCGGAAGCAGCGTCCCCTGAACGACCGATGATCGATTCGATGGCGACGGCGGCCGGGCCGCTCACATCGATCGGGCTTGCGTCCAGGTGTGCCAGGACCAGCAGCCAATCGGCCAGATCCGGGTGGTCCGCAAGAGACGGGTCACGCTTGACCGCTTCGTGAACTCGCTCGATGAGCTCTCGACCGGTGGCGTAATGACTACCGACCACCGCATCATCCGTGGCAATGCGCTCAGACGCACCGGTATCGCCGTCACCCGCAGCAGCTACGGGGTCGGCGCGTCGAGCTGTCACGATCGCGCTGGATTGCTCGCGAGTGTGGCCGGATACCTGCGGGGCCGCATCTGTTCGTCGAAGAGCGAGCCACGTACTCCACATAGACCGTCCCATCCCCGTGCGCGAATCAGCGATGCCGTGAAGTCGCATCGAGCGTACCGATCATCTCCAGCTCCAACTGTCAGCGAGCGCACCTTTCGTCGAATGCCAAGCGAGGATCGCCGGCATGAGCGGCTACGCCCAGCGGCGTAGGCCGCCCCATCGGCGTGGGCGCGGCGACGTAGCCGAGGAGCCGACACCGGTCGGACGCCCTCGACGCCCCCTCGGACCAGCCTTCTCGTACCCGGCCGATCAGTTCCGGACCGGGCGCCGGTCATCACCGGCGACGAGACGGTCCGAGGAGATGGCGATGAGCGAGCTTGCGAGCGAATCAATGTCACAGCGCCTGCGCGACGCGCCGGCCGAGCGCAGCGAGGCCGTGCGATGAGCACCCCGACGCAGCAGCTGGCGCAGGCACCGAGCCTCGGCCAGATCGCGCACGAGCTGGAGACCACGCTGACCGGCCCTCTGCACCTGCCCGGCGACGCCGAGTACGAGCGGCAGCGGGACAGCTTCCGCGGCGCGCCGGATGCCGTCGTCGACGCCGAGACCGTCGCCGACGTGCAGGCCACCGTCCGCGCCGCCCGCCGCCACGGCCTGCCGCTCACGGTGCTGTCCACCGGCCACGGCACGGTCGTCGCTCCCGACGGCGGCATCCTGCTGCGGACCTCGCGGATGGCACAGGTGCTGGTCGACCCCGACCGCCGCATCGCGCGGGTGGGGCCGGGGGTGCGGTGGAGCGAGGTGATCGCCGCCGCCGAGCCGTTCGGGCTCGCGCCGCTCTCCGGGGACACGCCGTCGGTCGGCGTCGTTGGATACACGCTCGGTGGCGGGCTGTCCTGGCTGTCGCGCAAGTACGGGTTCGCCGCCGACAGCCTGCTGCGGGCCGAGCTCGTCACGGCGGACGGGCGCGTGGTCGTCGCCGACCGGCAGCACCACACCAACCTGTTCTGGGCCATCCGCGGCGGGAGCGGCAACTTCGGCGTCGTCACCTCGCTGGAGCTCCAGCTCCACCCGGTGCCGAGCGTCTACGGCGGTTGGGCCGAGTTCCCGGTCGAGGGGGCCGAGCGCGCGCTTCGGTACCTGGCCGACCACGAGCTGCCCGACGAGCTGTCGGTCTCGGTGGTGGTCAGCGAGGAGTCGCTGGTGGTCCGTGGCGTCTACGCCGGCGAGGGCGGCCGGGCCGCGCTGCAGCCGCTCCTCGACGCCGCGGGCACGCCGGTCGTGGACCGGTTCCGCGAGATGCGCTACTCCGAGATCTCGACGATCGGGGGGACGCCGCCGATCACGTTCGCGATGTTCGACGAGCTCTCCGAGGACACCATCGCCGCGGTCGTCCGGAGCGGGGTGCCGGTCGAGGTCAAGCACTGGGGCGGCGCGATCGCGCGGCCCGCGCACGACGACCCCGGCCCGGTGAGCCACCGCGACGCCCGGTTCGTCATGAAGATCGCCGCGCAGGCCGCCGACGCGATCACCGCGTCGGCCACCGGTGGGTCGTTCCTCAACTTCCTGCACGACACGACGCTGACGCACACCGCGTTCACGCCGGAGAACCACCGGCGGCTGCGGGAGATCAAGACCGCCTACGACCCGGCGAACTTCTTCCACCGCAACCACAACATCCCGCCGCTCGGCTGATCACGAGGAGCGACCGTAGAGGGCCGCGGCGATGTGGACGAACGAGCGGACGAGCGGGTTGGCGTCGGCCTCGTTCCACGCGACGACGAGGCGGCTCGGGGGCATGTCCAGCAAGGGCACGGCGGTGAGTCCTTCGGGGAGCGTGTGCCCGAGCGGTACCAGCCCGACCGTCCCGCTCCAGAGAACGGCCTGCAGGCACTCGTGGACGGTCCGCACCACGGGACCGTCGCCCCGGACCTCGCCGGCATCCCAGTAGGCACGCCAGACGGGATCGGTCCCGTCGGGCAGCCGGAACCACCGTCGATCGGCCAGGTCACCGAGGCTCAGGGTATCCCGGCGGGCGAGCGGGTCGTCGGTGCGCAGCACCACGCCGACCGGGTCGGTGCGCAGCACGAGGGTGCTGATCCCGCTGTCCTCGAACGGGGCGCGGGTGAGGGCGACCTCGACCAGGCCGGCCCGCAGGCCGGTGGTCGGGTCGGCGAAGTCGGCCTCCCTGATGCGGACGTCGACGCCGGGGTGCCGTTCGTGGAACGCGGCGGCGAGGCGGGTCCCGGCCTGCTCGGCGCTGTCGGCCAGGGTGCCGATCGTGATCGTTGCGGCGCCTGCGGCCGCGGCCACGCGGATGCGGAGCTGGTCGGCTTGCGCGAGCAGGGTGCGCGCCTCGTCGTAGAGCGCGGCGCCCGCGGCGGTGGGCGCGACTCCGCTCGCCGTGCGGTGCAGGAGCACGGCGCCCAGCTCCGCCTCCAACTGCTTGACGGCCCGGCTCAGCGGCGGCTGGGTCATGTGGAGCCGGGCAGCGGCGCGCCCGATGTGGCGTTCCTCCACGACCGCGACGAAGTAGCGAAGCAGCCGCAGATCCATCACCAGCGAACATACCGGCGCGGTATCGGGCGACCCGAAGAGGTGTTGGCACGTGGCGGCCGCTCCGCGCTGGAGTGGTCGCGTGTCCCGTCCCCTTCGGATCGGCCTGTGGGCCGTCCAGATCCTGCTGTTCCTCGTCTTCGCAGGCACCGGCCTGTGGAAGCTGCTCACCCCGATCCCGCAGATCGCTGCCGCTTTCCCCTGGGCCGGGGAGGTTCCCGCCCCGTTCCTGTACGCGACGGCGCTGCTCGACCTGCTCGGCGGCCTCGGCATCCTGCTTCCCGCCGTCACCGGGGTCGCACCCGGACTCACCGTCCTCGCGGCGCTCGGGTGTGCGGCGCTGCAGGTGGGCGCGATCGCCTTCCACCTCTCCCGCGGGGAAGCCGCCGACACGCCGTTCAACGTCCTGCTCGCGGCGCTCGCCCTCGTCGTCGCATGGGGCCGGCGGCGGGAGACGACGAATCCACACTCGACAAGCAAGGAGAGCCTTACTTAATCTCCCGCCATGCCCTCGACCGACGCCACCCGCCGGGAGTTCCTCGCCATCCTGGCCGCCACCGGGCTCCTGTCCGCGTGCGCCACGACGGACCGGCCAGCTGCGCCGGCGACCCGCACCGTCCATCACCCGCTCGGCACCACCGAGGTACCGCTCGCGCCCACCCGCGTGGTCGCGCTCGACCGCCGGGCCGCGCTCCCCCACCTGCTCGCACTCGGCGTCACGCCGATCGGCGCCCTCACCTACGAGAGCATCATCGGCACGCCGTTCCCGCCGCTCGTGGCCGAGCAGGCCCGCGATGTGGCGGTCCTGCCGGTCGCGGGCAGTGCGGACGACCCGAACCTGGAGGCCGTCGCCGCCCTGCGGCCCGACCTCGTGATCGGCTGGACCGGCGGCATCGACGAGAAGTACGCAGCGCTGTCGGCGATCGCGCCCACGGTTGCCGTCGACGTGGACTTCACGGACGCCGCGGTGAGCCTCCGCGCGATCGCGGCGGCCCTGGGGCGTGAGGCCGAGGCAGAAGCCGTGATCAGCGCGTTCGACGAGCGCCGCGCCGTGCGCCTGCGGGAGATCGGCGAGATCGGGGACGTGTCGGTGGTGCTCGGGATCGGCGGGCAGCAGTTCCGCGTGTACCAGCCGGCCGGGTCGTCGGTGGCCCGCTGGCTGGCCGAAGCGGGCGGGCGGCTCGTGCCCGACATCGCGTCCGCCATCGGCGAGCCGTCCGGCGACGAGCTCGTGCTGATCAGCCCGGAGAACCTCGGCCAGATCACCGGCGAGACGATCGTCGTCATGCACAACACCGGCGCTGCGGGCGAGGCCGCGCTCGCCGAACTGGAGGGCTCGCCGCTCTGGCCGACGTTGCCCGCCGTGCAGGCCGGGCGCGTGGTGAAGGTGAACTCGCAGGAGTCGGTGGGGTCGTACGGGTTCCAGGGTTACGCCTCCGTGCTCGATGCCCTCGTCGACCAGTGGACGGCGCTCGGGCCTCGCTGACGCCTACGCGGCACCCATCCGGGGGCGAACGTGTCCGAGCCGCAGTAATCGGATTCGGATGCGGCGCCGCGATGGCAAGGTGGCGCCATGCGGATCAGCGTTTTCGGGTTCCTCGGCGATGGAGGCGGGCGCTCTCCCGTCGACCGTTACGTGGAGTACCTCCGCCGCGTGCGCGACGAGGGCTTCACGCGGCTGTGGACCGCGCAGCTGCCCCACGAGCCCGACCTCCTCACGACCATGGCGGTGGCCACCCGGGAGGTCGACGGGATCGAGGTCGCCACCGGCGTGCTGCCCATCCAGGTGCAGCACCCGATGCAGCTGGCTCAGCGCGCGCTGACGGTCAACCTGATCTCCGGTGGACGGCTGGTGATGGGGCTCGGGCTGAGCCACAAGGTGGTCGCCGAGAACACCTGGGGCGTGTCCTGGGACCGGCCGGTGCGGCGCATGTCGGAGTTCCTCGACGGGCTGCTCCCGCTGCTCGCGGGCGACAAGGCCGACGCCACCGGCGAGTTCACCAGCACGCGCGGTGCGCTGCGGATCCCCGACGCGCCGACGCCGCCCGTCTACATCGCCGCGCTCGGCCCGCAGATGCTCAAGCTCGCGGGCAGGCGCACCGCCGGCACGGTCACCTGGATGACGGGGCCGCGCACGGTCGCCGAGCACGTCCGCCCGACCCTTCGCGAGGCGGCGGGCGAGCGGGCGGTCGAGGTCGTCACCGCGCTGCCGACCTGCGTCACCGACGACGCCGCGGCCGCCCGCGCACACGCAGCGTCCGAGTACGCGATCTACGGCAAGCTGCCCTCGTACCGCGCGATGCTCGACCGGGAGGGCTGGGCCGGGCCGGAGGACGCCGCGCTCATCGGCACCGAGTCCGAGGTCGCCGAGCGGATCGAGGAGCTGCGGGCGGCGGGCGTCGACGAGTTCGTGGGGGCCACTTTCGGGTCGAGTGAGCAGCGCGCCCGCAGCCGGGCCCTGTTGCTGACCTGCCGAACGTAGGCTTCCCGCCGTGGACGAGCTGGCATCTGTCGACGGCACCATCGGCCCGGCCGACGAGATGAGGATCCCGGTCACCGACGACGGCCTGCTGCGCGGCGACGGCGTGTTCGAGGTCGCCCGCCTCTACGCAGGCCGGCCGTTCGCGTGGGACGAGCACGTCGAGCGCCTGAAGCGTTCGGCGGCCAACGTCCGCCTGGAGTTCGACCTGGACGCCGCGCTGGCCGAGGTCGACGCGCTGTTGGAACGGGTAGGGGCCGTCGACGGTGCGCTCCGGCTGCTGATCACGCGCGGCGGGCGGCGGGTCGTGATCGTCGGCCCTCTCCCGCAGCGGCCGCCCGCCATCACGCTCGGGACCATCCAGTACGCCCCGACGCGGGTGCTCGACGCCGTCAAGTCGCTGTCCTACGCGGCGAACATGCTGGCGTCCCGGGTCGCGCGCGAGGGCGGCGCCGACGAGGCCCTGCTGGTGACGCCGCACGGCCGCGTGCTCGAAGCCCCGACGTCGGCGTTCTTCTACGTGCTCGACGGCCGCCTGCACACCCCGCCGCTCGCCGACCACATCCTCGACTCGATCACCCGGCGCCACGTGCTCGAGCTGACCGGCGCGACCGCGCGGGTGTTGCACTGCGACCAGCTCGTCGAGCTGGAGGAGGCGTTCCTCGCCTCGACGACGCGCGAGGTCCAGCCGGTGTCCGCGATCGACGGCCGGCCGCTCCCCGCCACTCCCGGACCACGGACGGCGGCGGCCGCCGAGGCGTTGCGGCGGCGCATCGAGGCGAGCTGACCGCTCACAGCATCGTCAGCAGCATCCCGGCCATCC
The DNA here is from genome assembly GCF_006717045.1 of Pseudonocardia cypriaca. Taxonomy (NCBI): domain Bacteria; kingdom Bacillati; phylum Actinomycetota; class Actinomycetes; order Pseudonocardiales; family Pseudonocardiaceae; genus Pseudonocardia; species Pseudonocardia cypriaca. The sequence continues at coordinate 732,311 of NZ_VFPH01000001.1, read as the reverse complement.
CACCGCTCATCAGGACGTGGCCTGCGGTATCGAGCCGGGACCCGACGGGCTGCGCGGGCCTCGTGCCCCTTCCCGCGCGCGATCCGGCCGCGACCAGAACCGGCGAGCTCCGGTGCTCCTCGACCACCGAGGCGAGCGCGGCGTTGCCGAGCAGCACCAGGATGGCGAGGGTGACCACCTGCATCCAGGCCGGGACCGGAGCGTCGTGGGATGCGGGGTCGGTGCCCATCGCCCAGGGCATCGCAGCGAGCATCCACACCATCGCCACCAGAACGAGCAGGTGACGGGCGTCGCCGGCCCGTCCGTTCCCCGCGGGATGCAGGACACGTCGAACGAACAGGGCGGCGAGCAGCCCGACCATCGCGAGCTGCGCGACGCCGGCCGGCGTGCCCGGAGCCGGCCACCCCCACGCCATCCCGACCATCGCGACGCTCATCAGTAGGTGCGACAGCGCGGCCATCCGGCCGCCGCCGGAGACCGGGGCCGGCCCGAACAGCCGGACCGACGAGGACAGCGCGGACACCCCGAAAGCCGCCGTGAACGCGAGCGCCGAGACCAGGGAAGGGGACACCCGGACCTCCCACGGGAGCGCGTACGTTCGTATAGCAACCAACTTGTTGCTATACGAACGCTATCGCAACCCGCGGATTGCGTCAATCGGTCCCTACTTCGCCGGCAACCTGCGCGCGTAGCTGCGCCCGCGCTCGACCCACGCGGCGAGCTGCTCCTCAGTTCGCAGGTCGTCGGGCTCGACGCGGAGGAACCCCTTCATGGTGCGGCCACCCATCACCATCGGGAACGCGGCGGTGGTGGCCAGCAGGTGCTCGCGCTCGGCCGGGTCGATGCGCACCAGGATCCCGCCCTCGCGGCTGGCGCAGACCGCCATGTTGCCGCCGAGCAGGAACGCGAGCCCGCCGAACATCTTCTGCTCGCCGAGCTCCGGCTCGCCCAGCAGAACGTCGCGGATCCGCTCCGCGAGATCCTCGTCGTACGCCACGGCCGGGACGCTACGCCCGACCACCGACACCAGCGGTGTCGCGGCCGGTCAGCCGTCCTCGAGGCGGAACCCGACCTTCATGCCGACCTGGAAGTAGGTCAGCTGGTCGTCCTGCACCGACCCGCGGATCTCAGTGACCTCGAACCAGTCGACGTTGCGCAAGGTCTGGGTGGCTCGGCCGATCCCGTGGCGGATCGCCTCATCGACGCTGTTGGAGCTACTGCCGACGATCTCGGTGACGCGGTAGACGTGGTCCATCGGTGTAGCGAACCACGCCGACCGCAGCCTTCCCAGCTCCTGCGCTATCCGCGCTTCCCGACGGCCGTCGGCCGGACCACGACGACGACGCGGTCGGGCGCGTCCTTCGGTGCGTTCGTACCGAACGGGGCGTCGTAGCGCTTCGCCAGCTCGACGTAGAACGCACCCGTCGGATCCGGCTCGATCCGCTCGACGACACCGCGCACCTCGAGGTACCGGTACGGGTTCTCCGCGTCCACGATCGAGATCGCCACGGCCGGGTTCGCCTGGATGTTCCGGAACTTGCGGCGGAAGTTCGTGTGCGTGAAGCGGATGAACTCGCCGTCCCACGCGAACCACATCGGGTTGACCTGCGGGGTGCCGTCCTCGCGGACGGTCGCGAGGTCGGCGATCAGCGGCCGCTCCAGCAGGTCGCGGAACTCCTCGGGGATGATCTCGGTCGCAGTGGTCACCTGGTCTCCTGTCTGCTCGGTCGTCGCTTTCCAACATCACCGGGACGGGCCGCGATTCCCGCAGCGCTCAGGCGTCCTCGAACTGGTTGTCCACCGGCCGCCCGGCGGCGTCGAAGTAGTACTCGCCGTCCGAACCGAGGAACTCCACCTCGTAGAACTCCCCCGCGGGGGTGACCTCGATCTCCCACTTGTCGACGTGCACGCCACCGGTCACCCCGTGGACCGCCTGGCGCACGGCGGCGGGGAAGCCCGCCGCGTCCACGACCTCGACCTCGGTCTCCAGCCACCGTCCCGAGAAGTCGAACTCGGCCTCGTACGCGCCGTCGTCGCCACCGAAGGCGGCCTCCCAGCCGTAGGGCTGCCGCTCCCACGTCACGACGTCGAATGCCGGGTAGCGCTGGTCGAAGGCCTGCTGCGCAGAGCTCGGGGCAGCGCTGCAGCTCGTCAGGCTCGCGACGGCCAGCGCCGTCGCCGCGATCCGCAGGTAGCCGCGGAGATCAGTGATCACATCCGGGATCATGCCGCTGCACGATCTTCGCGGCCAGGGCCGTGAGGTCGTCCACCGTGACGCCGAGCAACACGCCTGCGATCCGATCGGTGTCCATCCTCCCCGTCAGAACACGGGCATGATGGACGGCTGTGACGACCTCGGCTCTCCGTTCGGGGCTCGACCTGCGCTGGGTCGACCCCGCCATCCGCCCTCAGGACGACCTGTTCTCCCACGTCAACGGCCAGTGGCTGCGCACCCACGTCATCCCGGACGACCGGGCGCAGGACGGCGCGTTCCGAGCGCTGTACGACAAGGCCGAGGAGGACGTGCTCGCGATCATCGAGGAGGCGGCCGGCGAGCCGGGCACCGACGCCCGCAAGATCGCCGACCTCTACGCGTCGTTCATGGACGTCGAGCGGATCGAGGCGCTCGGTACGGCGCCCCTGAAGCCGCTCCTCGACGAGGTCGCGGGCGCCGGGGACAAGGCGGCGCTCGCCGCGGTGCTGGGCCGCCGCCAGCGGGAGGCCCGCACCGCGCTGTTCGCCGCGTTCGTCTCCACGGACCCGAAGAACGCCACGCGGTACCTGGTGCAGCTCGAGCAGTCCGGGCTGGGCCTGCCTGACGAGTCCTACTACCGCGAGGACGCCTACGCCGAGATCCGCGCCAAGTACGTCGCGCACCTGACGCGCCTCGCCGAGCTCGTCGGGCTGCCCGACCCGGCCGGGCTCGCCGAGCGCGTGCTGGACCTCGAGACCGCGCTCGCCGCCGTCTCGTGGGACCGCGTCACCAACCGCGACGCGGAGAAGACCTACACGCTCATGACGTTGCCGGCGCTGCGGCAGAACGCGCCGGAGTTCGACTGGGATCCGTGGCTCGCGGAGTTCGGCGCTGCGGACGGCGCCTTCGACGAGATCGTCGTGCGGCAGCCGACCTTCGTCGTCGCCGCCGCGAAGCTGTGGGCCGAGCGGCCGCTGTCGCAGTGGCAGGAGTGGCTCGCGATCCACACGGCCGCCGCATGCGCCGACTACCTCACGGAGGAGATCGTCGAGGAGGACTTCGACTTCCACGGCCGCACGCTGTCGGGCACGCCGCAGCTGCGGGATCGGTGGAAGCGCGGGGTCGGCGTCGTGCAGGGCGCGCTCGGGGAGGCGGTCGGCAAGCTCTACGTCGAGCGGCACTTCCCCGCCGCCGCGAAGGAGCGGATGGTCGAGCTCGTCGCCAACCTCGTCGAGGCCTACCGGCAGAGCATCAGCGAGCTGGACTGGATGAGCCCGGCCACCCGCGAGCGCGCGCTCGCCAAGCTCGCCAAGTTCGGGTCGAAGATCGGCTATCCGGAGAAGTGGAAGGACTACTCGGCGCTGGAGATCCGGGCCGACGACCTGCTCGGCAACGCACTGCGCTCCGGCGCCTGGTACACCGACTTCCAGCTCTCCAAGATCGGCAAGCCGGTGGACCGCGACGAGTGGCTCATGACGCCGCAGACCGTCAACGCCTACTACCACCCGCGGATGAACGAGGTGGTGTTCCCGGCCGCGATCCTGCAGCCGCCGTTCTTCGACGCGGAGGCGGACGACGCGGCCAACTACGGCGGCATCGGCGCAGTCATCGGCCACGAGATCGGGCACGGTTTCGACGACCAGGGCTCCAAGTACGACGGCGACGGCAACATGACCGACTGGTGGGAGCCGGGCGACCGCGCCGAGTTCGAGCGCCGCGCCAAGGGGTTGATCGACCAGTACAGCGCGCTCTCCCCCGCCGGGCTGCCGGACCACAAGGTCAACGGCGCGCTCACCGTCGGGGAGAACATCGGCGACCTCGGTGGGCTGACGATCGCGATCAAGGCCTACAAGATCGCACTCGGTGGCCAGGAGGCGCCGGTGATCGACGGATTCACCGGGCTGCAGCGGGTGCTCATCGGCTGGGCGCAGGTGTGGCGGATCGTCACCCGCGAGGCCGAGGCGATCCGGCGCCTCGCCGTCGACCCGCACTCCCCGCCCGACCTGCGATGCAACGCCGTCATCTCCAACATCGACGCCTTCCACGATGCGTTCGACGTGCAGCCCTCCGACGCGCTGTACCGGGCGCCGGAGGAGCGGGTGCGCATCTGGTGACGGAGAGCTGGACCAGCGCCGAGTGCGCGGCCGCGTGGGGCGTGAAGCCGGCGACCTGGCTCGGCTACGTCTCGCGCGGCCAGGCTCCGCAGCCGCTCGCGGAGCCCGACGCGCAGGGGCGCAAGAGGTGGGACGCCGACGAGGTGCGCGGGTGGCCGCGACCCGGCGTCGGGCGCAGCCGCGCCGGGGCCGGGCCGGAGGCCGAGGCGCTGCTCGAACAGATGCGGGAGGTCGCCGACCGCATCGAGGAGCTGCGCGGGCGCCAGCGGGAGCTGCTGTCCGCCGGGAAGGAGCAGGGGCTGGAGATCAGCTCGATGGCCAAGGCGCTCGGCATCTCCCGGCAGACGGCGTACGGCTGGCTCGCCGAGTGACCCCGGCTCAACCGGGCTCGTGCGCGTGCACCCCGATGACCGTCCCGTCGGGCTTCGCCTCGAGGTAACCGGACTGGCCGGTGTCGTTGTTGGTCGCGTAGATCGCGACCTCCGGTCCCGTGCCGATGTCCCGGACGATCATGTAGTGCACGGTCGGGTTCTCGACGTTCAGGCTCTCCGCGGCGCCGGCGAGCAGCCCGAGGATCTTGTCGACGTCGATCGCCGCGAGGTCCACGAGCGGGTCGTCGGGGTCGCGGTGGCCCGCGCTGCTGGGGCCGTCGAACCCGCCCTTGTAGTGATAGCTCTGCGCGCGGGCCGGAGCATCCGGTACCGGCATGTCGATCGACGCGTAGTCCGGGTAGACGGTGAGGTCCGCGACGAGCGTGGTGCCGAGCTCGGTCCGGACACCGTCGATGAGCTTGCGCAGGCCGGCCGGGGTGTGCAGGGCGGTCGGACCGATGACGATCGGTGCGGCGGCCGGTCCCCCCGCCGCGACGGGCGTGCCGTCCGGGCCCACCGGGGACGGCGCCTGCGAGGTCAGCCGTCCGATGCCGAACCCGGCGCCGAGCAGCACCAGCACGGCAACGGCGCCCACGACGCGGCTCCGACGTCGCACCGGCCGCTGCGGGGCGCGCTCCCGCAGCTCCGGCATCGGCTTCTCGAGCTGCAGGTCCTCGACGAGCTCCCGCAGCTCGCCGAGGGTCTTCGCCGCGGTGGCTGCGCCGGTGCGGGAGCGGTGCTCCTCGGCGTCGAGCTGGCCGTCGGCGTAGGCGGTGTCGAGCAGCCCGCACACCTCGGAGCGGTCGAGATCGCGCGCCCTCGTCCTGGGCGACCGGGCGGACGACACCGGCGGATCGTAGCCAGACCGGGCGCACCGGTGCCGCGGGGCCGGACCAGCTCCGCCAGGTGACGCACGATCTCCGCCGCGCGCCCGCCGTTGTGCGCGGGGCCGCTGCCCAGGCCGGCGTCAGGACCCGCGCGGTGTGGCGTGGTCGATCAGGCTCACACCGCCCGGCGCCGCGTCCACCCAGGAGGCGGTGAGGCCGAGGACCGTGATCGCCGACGTCTTCATCTCCACCTCCTCGCCGGTCAGCACGGCGACGAGGCCCGCGACACCCGGGTTGTGGCCCACGAGGAGCGCGGTGCCGACGTCCTCGGGAATGTCCCTCACGACGGCGAGCAGCGTCTCGACCGGCGCCGCGTACACGCGGTCGTCGACGATCGGATCGGGCGGGGCGTCGAGCTCGGCCGCGAGCAGCCGCCACGTCTGGCGGGTGCGGATGGCGGGCGAGCACACGACCGCGTCGAGGGGCCCGACCCGGTCCCGGATCCAGCGCCCGACGGCGGGCGCATCCCGGCGGCCGCGAGCGTTCAGCGGCCGTTGCGGGTCGGGCACGCCGTCGGGCCAGTCCGACTTCGCGTGCCGGAGCACCACGAGCCGGCGCGGGGCGTCAGGGCTGTGGGGTGAACTCACAGAAGCTCTCATAGTGGTCGTCGGTGTAGTACCAGTGTTCCGGGTCGCGCTCGTCCGGCCCACCGGTGACGATCCGGCGGGCCCCGCGGTTGCTCGCGCCGGGCGTCCTCACCGTGAACTCGCGGTAGTAGCCGGGAGCCTCGTCGGGCAGCAGGCCCTCGCGGTTGCCGAACGTGACGCCGTCGTTGCGCGGGTACTCGTACGGACCGCCTGCCTCGACGTCCTCGACCACCTCCCGCGCCTCCGGCGGCAGATCCTTCGTGCACGCGGGGACGGCGGCGGCCGCCGCTGAGGCGGGCAGGCTGGTCGCGGGCTGCGCAGAACTCGGTGCCGCCTGGCAGCCGGCCAGCGCGAACACGGCCAGCAGCAGGGCGAGCACCGCGCGGATCATGCTTCCCCCAGCGCCCGAACGCCGTGGCGACGGACGAACGCGACCGTCTCGAACTGGCGGTCGCCGGTGCCGCCGCCGCGCCACAGGTCGTCGGTGGCGGCACGCAGGATCTCGGTCAGCGTGAGGAAGCCGGGGAGATCACCCTCCACCAGCTGCTCGGCGCCGGGCCAGAGCAGGGCGACCCGCTCGTCGTCGGGCCACCACGTGGCCAGGTCGCGCAGCGAGTCGACCAACGCGTCCAGGTTGCGCCCCGCCGTATCGGGCAGTCGCAGCGCCCGCGCGATCGCCGCCTGCGCCTCGCGCATCCCGGCAGCCGGACCGGCGACCTCGGCCACGGCGAACCCGCTCGTGGAGAGGGTCCTGCGCACGTGGTCGGCGTCAACCGGTGCGGCCAGCAGCACCCCACGGCCGGTCAGGCCGGGGAGGAGAGACGCGACCCGCAGCCTGTCCATCCGGCTATTCGATCACGAACGCTCGCGGCCGGCGAGGACCCTGCGGAGAATCTTGCCGGCCGGGGAGCGCGGGACCTCGTCCACGAATACCACGGCGCGCACGCGACGCGATGGCGAGACCCGCGCGGCGACGTGGCCGATCAGCTCGTCGGCGTCGACCTCGCGTCGCCGCACCACATAGGCCACCGGGATCTCCCCCGCCACCTCGTCGGGGCGCCCGATGACCGCGCAGTCGGCGACCGCCGGGTGCTCGCCCAGCAACGCCTCGAGCTGGGCAGGGGCGACCTGGTGGCCCTTGTACTTGATCAGTTCCTTCACCCGGTCGACGACGAAGAGCCAGCCGTCGGCGTCGATGCGGACGAGGTCACCGGTGTGCAGCCAGCCGTCGGTGTCGAGCGTCTCGGCGGTGGCCTCCGAATTGCCGAGGTAGCCGGTCATCAGCTGCGGGCCGCGCACCCACAGCTCGCCGACCTCGCCGGCCGGCAGCTCGGCGCCCGTCGTGGGCTCGACCACGCGGGCCTCGGTGTTCGGCACGAGCATCCCGGCCGATCCGGGCCGCGCAGGACGCCCGTCGTGCGGGGAGGCGGAGATGATCAACCCGGTCTCGGTGAGCCCGTAGGCCTGTCCCACGAACCGGCCCAGGCGCTGCGCGCACGCGGTCTGCATCTGCGCGGACAGCGGCGCCGACCCGCACACGACCTTCTCCAGCGACGACAGGTCGTAGCGGTCCACCAGCGGGTGCTTCGCCAGCGCGAGGACGATCGGCGGTGCGCCGAGCACCGTCGTCACGCGGTACCGCTGGATCAACGCGAGGAACGACTCGACGTCGAAGCGGGACATGGTGACGACGGTGGCGCCGGCCCGCAGCACCTTGTTCATGCCGACCGCCTGGCCCGCCATGTGGAAGTACGGGATCGGGCAGATCGGCCGTTCCTGCTCGCCGAACGGGGCGAGCCGGTCCAGCTCCACCAGCGCGGCGACCAGTGCGCGGTGGGTGAGCATCACGCCCTTCGGCCAGCCGGTGGTGCCACTGGAGCACAGGAGAGCGGCCAGGTCGTGGGAGGGGTCGATGCGCACGGCCGGTGGGGCGTCGCCGTGCCCGAGCAGCTCCGAGAACGCCGAGGCGCCGGGGGCCGTCGCGCCGAGCACGAACACCCGCTCGACGCCGGCCTTCTCGGCGGCGGCGAGCGCGATCTCCAGGCAGGGCGGGACGGTGAGCAGGAACCGGGCGGACGTGTCGGCTAGCTGGTACGCCGCCTCGTCGACGGTGGCGAGCGGGCTCAGCGTGGTCACGACGCCGCCTGCGGTCAGCGCGCCGTGATAGGCGACCGCGAACTCGGGGAGGTTCGGCATCATGATCGCGAACACCTCGCCCGGCAGCAGGCCGCGGGCGGCCAGGCCCGTGGCGCAGCGGCGGACGCCGGCGACCAGGTCCGCGTAGGTGAGGGCACGCCCGCTCGCGCCGTCCACGATCGCGGGTTTCGCCTCCCGCTCCGGTGCGTGCGCGAGCACGTACTCGGGCACCGCGACGTCGGGGACGTCGACATCTGCGAACGCACTCGTGATGATCATCGTGCCTCCCTCGCGCGGGCTATCGTGCGTCGAACACAACCCGAGCGAGGCGTGAGATCGCCTCGGGGTGGGACCCCGGGATTTCGGGGGTGGTGGCGGATGGTGCTGCTCGAACGGGAGGCGGAGCTCGGCTGCGTCGACGCCCTGGTGGACGCGGTCGCCGGCGGGTTGGGCCGGGTCCTGTTCGTCGAGGGCCCGGCGGGGATCGGCAAGACCCGCCTGCTCGACGCGGCGGCTCAGCGGGCGCGCGCCGTGGGCCTGCGCCCACTCGTCGCGCGGGCCGGCGAGGTGGAGCGGGAGTACGCGTTCGGGCTCGTGCGCGCGCTGTTCGAGCCGGTGCTGGCCACCGGCGGTGCCGCGGAGCTGCTCGCGGGGCCTGCCCGACTGGCGGCCCCGGTGATCGTCCTGGGGGAACCCGGCAGCCCCGCCGGCATCGCCGAACGCCTGCACGGCCTGTATTGGCTCACCGTGAACCTCGCCGACCAGGACCCGCTCGTCCTGATCGTCGACGACGCGCACTGGGCCGACGAGCCGTCGCTGCGGGCGCTGGCCTACCTGGCCCACCGCATCGCCGACCTCCCGATCGGTCTCGTCGTCGCGGCTCGCCCCGAGGCCGGTGGGTCCGCCTCAGGTCTGCTCGCCGCGATCCGGTCCGAACCGGTGGCCACGGTGCTGCGCCCCGGCCCGCTCACCCGTGCCGGAAGCGATGCCCTGCTCCGCACGCGCTACACGGCCCCGACGCCGGAGTTCTGCGCGGCGTGCCACGAGGCGTGCGGCGGCAACCCGATGCTGCTGCTCGCCCTCGTCGACGCCGTCGGTGATGCGCCACCGGACGACCGCGTCGCCGCCGTGCACGATCGGGCCCCCGCGATCGTGGCGACGTCCGTGCTGCCCCGGCTGCGCAGGCTCCCGCCGGCGTCCGCAGCGGCAGCGAGGGCGGTCGCGGTCCTCGGCCCGGACGCGGAGCTGCGACACGTCGCGGCGCTCGCCGAGCTGGATCACGACGAGGCGGCCGAGGCGGCCGACGCGCTGGCCGCGGCCGGGCTGCTCGTGCCAGTGCGACCCCTCGCCTTCACCCATCCCCTGGTGGCACAGGTCGTCGCGGACCACATGACGCCCGGCGAGCGGCACCACGGCCATCTCGACGCCGCGCGGCGCCTCCACGCGGAGGGCGCCGACCCCGAGCGCGTGGCCGGTCACCTCATGGCCACCGAGCGACTCGGCGATCCGTGGGTGGTGGCGGCGCTGCGCGATGCCGCTCGCAGCGCGCTCCGGAAGGGAGCACCGGCCACCGCCGTCGCCTACCTGCGCCGCGCACTCGCCGAGCCGCCCGACCCCGCCGTCCGTGCCGAGATCCGGCTCGAACTGGGAACCGCCCAGCTGGAGGTCTCGGCACCCGACGCGTTCGCCACCCTGTCCGAGGCACTCGAGCTCACCCCGGACACCGCGTTCCGCGCCCGCGTCGCGCTCGTGGCATCCGGGGCTGCGCGGTCGGCGTCCGACTTCCGCACCGCGGATCGCTTCCTCGCGGAAGTGGACGACCGGCTCGACCAGCTGGAGGACGGGCTGCGGTACCAGGTCGAGGCCGAGGCCGTGTTCGTCCGCTGGCTGGATCCGGGGCGCCGGGCGGAGATGATCGCCCGCGCCCGGGCCCTCGAACCCCGCGCCGCGGCGGGCGGCGCAGCGGGCGCGAACGTCCTGCTGGTCCTGGCGTTCGACGCGCTGCTGGGCGGGGCGCCGACCGCCGACCGGGCGGCCGACCTGGCCGTACGCGCGGCCGCCGTGGCGAACGACATCGACGGGCCCACGCTCGGCCTCGTCGCCGCTGCGGTCAACGTCCTGCTCGCCCTCGACCGGGTCGGGCCTGCCCGCACCACGCTCGACCGGGTGATCGCGGTGGCGCGGCACCACGGGTCACTCCTGCAGCTCGGCGAGGCCACCACGTTCCGCGCGATGCTGAACCACCGGCTCGGGATGGTCCCCGACGCCGAGGCCGATGCCCGCCTCGCCGACCGGATCGCCCAGGAGGCCGCCGGCCCGTCGGCGCGCCGGTGGACCGTGGCGTGGCTCGTGCGCTGCCTGGTCGAGCGGGGCGAGCTCGCCGAGGCCGAGGACGTGCTGTGCCGCAGCGGTGTGCCGGCGAACCTCTCGGTGCTCCTCGAGGCGCGCGGGCACCTGCGGGCGGCACAGGGTCGCGCGGAGGAGGCGCTGGCGGATCTCCGCGCGGCCGGCGGCCGGGCCGAGCGCCAGCTCGACCACCCCGGGCTCGTGCCGTGGCGCCCGGCCGCCGCGTCGGTGCTGCGTCGGCTCGGGCGCCTCGGCGAGGCACGGGACGTCGCCGACGAGGCCGTGCTCCTCGCCCGGCGGTTCGCGGCTCCGCGGGCGCTCGGCCTGGCCCTCAACGCCCGTGGGCTGGTCGACGACTCGGTGGACACCCTGCGGGAGGCCGTCGAGGTGCTGGCCGCCACGCCGGCCCGGCTGGATCACGCCCGCGCCACCGTCAGCCTCGGTGCGGCGCTGCGGCGGGCCAACTCCCGCACCGACGCTCGGCAGATCCTCGAACACGGCATGCACGAGGCGCATGCGTGCGGCGCCGCCGCGCTGGTCGCCCACGCCCGCGAGGAGCTCACCGCCTGCGGCGCCCGGCCCCGCCGGCCCGCGACGACCGGGTGGGACGCGCTGACCCCCAGCGAACGCCGGATCGTCCAGCTCGCGCGGGACGGGCTGAGCAACCGCGAGATCGCCCAGACCCTGTTCGTCACGACCAAGACCGTCGAGACGCACCTCGGCGCGGCGTACCGCAAGCTCGGGATCACCCGGCGCACCGAGCTGGCGAGGGAAACCCGGTGAACGCCTCCGCCTCCTCAGCCCGCCGCGGCGAAATGCTCCCGCAGAGCCCCGATGCCGCCGCCGTACACCCCGTCCGCGAAGAAGTCGGTCAGCCGCTTCTCGTCGGCCGCGTCCGCGTCGAACTCCGCCCACCACTCGACGAACGCCTCCCCGGTGGCCGTCACCGGAGCCACCCGCAGCGTCGCGACGTAGCGGCGGGCGCCGAACGGGTTCTCCAGGAACTCGTAGGTGAGGCTGCGGTCCGGGTCGTCCAGGACCAGCAGCCGCTCGACGACGATGCCACCGTCGCCGAGCGTCAGCTTCCGCACCGCGCCGACCTCCGCGCCGGTCCCGGAGGTCAGCTCGCTCGCGGTGATCGCCGGATGCCACTTGGGCAGGCTGTCGAAGTCGCGGATGTGCGACCAGACCGCGTCCGCGGAGGCGGGGACGACACCACTGGCATACGCACGGGGCATGGGAGCTCCTACTTGGTGAGACGGGTCTTGAACGCGCGGGTCTGTTCGGTCAGCGCCTTCTCGGTGGGCAGCCGTTCCATCGAGGAGGCCCCGTAGAAGCCGTGGCAGTTCTTCGTGCGCTCCAGCACGTGCGCCGCGTCGTCCGGCATCGCGATCGGGCCGCCGTGGCAGAGCACCAGCACGTCGTCGCGGACCTCACGAGCGGCGGCGGCCCACTCGTCGATCAGCGTGACGCAGTCGTCGAGCGACTTCGCCGTCTCCGCGCCGATCGAGCCGCCGGTGGTGAGGCCCATGTGGCAGACGATGATGTCGGCGCCCGCGCGGGTCATCGCGCGGGCGTCGTCGGCGGAGAAGACGTACGGAGTGGTCAGCAGGTCGGCCTCGCGGGCGGCCGCGACGAGGTCGACCTCCAGGCCGTAGCCCATGCCGGTCTCCTCCAGGTTGGCCCGGAACACCCCGTCGATCAGGCCGACGGTCGGGAAGTTCTGGATGCCGGCGAAACCCAGGTCGGCGAGCTCGCGCAGGAACCGGTCGATGATCATGAACGGGTCGGTGCCGTTGACGCCGGCCAGCACCGGGGTGTGCCGGACGACCGGCAGCACCTCGGCGGCCATCTCCACCACGATCTCGTTCGCGTTGCCGTAGGCGAGCAGACCGGCGAGCGAGCCGCGGCCGGCCATCCGGTAGCGACCCGAGTTGTAGATGACGATGAGGTCGATGCCGCCGGCCTCCTCGCACTTGGCCGAGAGCCCGGTGCCCGCGCCGCCGCCGACGATCGGCTCACCGCGCCGGGCCATGTCCTGGAACTTCTCGACGAGCTCCGCGCGAGCGAACCTCACTTCTGCACCTCCCGCCACGCGTCCACCAACGCGTCGGCGAACTCGGGGTCGTTGATGTGGTGCGGCAGGCGCTCGACGCGCCGCCGCTCGGTCTGGCGCACCTCTGCCTCGAGGGTGGCGAAGAGCGCCTCGTCCGCCTCCGGGTCCCAGAACGCCTGCCCCGGCGCGTCCAGCGCGGACACCCCGCCTGCCGGCAGCAGGAAGCGCACCGGCCCCTCGCACGCGTTGAGCCCCCGCGCGATGAAACGGGCGAACTCCACGCACTCCTCCGGAGTGGTGCGCATCAGCGTGACCTGCGGGTTGTGCTCGTAGAACGTGCGATCGGCGAACTGCGCCGGCACCGTCGAACGCGCGCCGAAATTGACCATGTCCAGCGCGCCGCACGACCCGACGTACGGCACGCCGGTGCGCGCGATCGCGCCGAGCCGGTCGTCCGTGGCCGGGAAGACCCCGCCGACGAGCAGGTCGCAGACCTCGGTGGTGGTGATGTCCAGTACCGAGCCGACCAGGCCGTCGTCGACCAGTTTCTCCATGGCGCGACCGCCGGTGCCGGTGGCGTGGAAGACCAGCGGGTCGACGGTGCCACCGAGCCGCTCGGTGACCGCGGTGACGCACGCCGTGGTGACCCCGAACATCGTCAGCCCCACCGCGGGCCGGTCCTCAGCGGCCGGGATCTCGTGCGTGACGATGCCCGCGAGCGCGTGGGCGGCGTTGCCGATCACTCGCCGCGAGATGCGGTTGAGGCCTGCGACGTCGGTGACGGAGTACCACATGGCGACGTCGGAGGCGTCGACGTAGGGCGCGACGTTCCCGGACGCCACCGTCGAGACCATGATCTTCCCGACCCCGACCGGTAGCGCCCGCATCGCGGGCGTGACCAGCGCGGTGCCGCCCGAGCCGCCCAGCCCGAGCACGCCGCCGACGTCCGACCGGCTCAGCAGGAACCGCTCGAGGGCCACCGCCATCGCGGCGACGGCGCTGCCGCGGTCGCCGGTGAAGACACCGGCCACGCCGTCGGGATGGTGTGCCGCCACCTCGTCCGGCGGGACGTCGGCCGGCCCGTCCCGCCCCTGGGTGGACACGTCGACCGTGACGACCCCCGCGCCCGCCGCCCGCAGGCGCTCGGCGGCGTAGCCCAGCTCCGCACCCTTCGTGTCGAACGTGCCGATGACGTAGGCGAGGGCCATACGAGAAGTTCTTAGCGCACCTCCGGCCCGCGGGCGAGGGTCAGACCTCGATCTCACCCCGCACGCACGCCACCGCGTCGCCGCCCACCCAGACCGTGCCGTCGGCGTCCTGGTCGATGTACACCCGGCCCGCCCGGCCCAGCGCCGTGCCCTGGGACGCGACGTACGGCGCCCGGAGACGGCCGGTGCGCAGCAGCCAGATCGCGAGGCCCGCGTTGAGGCTGCCGGTCACCGGGTCCTCCACGCTGCTGCGATCCGCCGGGAAGAACGCCCTGACCTCGACCGCCTCCGGCGAACCCTCCGAGTGGGGGCCTGCGATCCCGAGCTTGAGGTCCTCGGCGTTCGGCTCGACCGCGAGCACCGTCTTCGCGTCGTCGAGGAGGACGCCCACCCAGCCGGGGCCGTTGTCGATCCACCGAGCGTCCACGATGCCGGCCCGCTCGACGCCCAGGATGCGCGCGATGCGCTCCTGCAGCTCCTCGTCGACGGGCTCGTCGCGCATCAGCGGCGGGGCCGCGAAAGCGAGCCGGTCCCCGGTGCGCCGCAACGTGATCAGCCCCGCCGCGCACTCCTGCACGACCGTCTCACCGGTGTGCTGCGGGTTCCGGGCGAGCCACGCGTGGCAGGTGCCGATCGTGGGGTGGCCGGCGAACGGGAGCTCCTCCCCCGGGGTGAAGATGCGGACGCGGTAGTCGGCGGCCGGGTCGGTCGGCGGGAGGACGAACGTCGTCTCCGAGAGGTTCGTCCAGTTCGCCACCCGCTGCATCTGCTCGGTGGTGAGACCGTCGGCGTCGAGCACGACCGCGACCGGGTTGCCCCGGTACGGGACGGCGGAGAAGACGTCGACCTGGGCGAACGGACGGCTTGTCATGTCTTCGAGGATCATCCGCCGCCCGCCGTGCCGCCACGGCCAATCCCCGAACAGTGGCCCCTTGCCTAGATCTCGTGCGCCCGCAGCCAGTCGACGTAGTCCGGGACGGCGCGCTCGACGTCGTACTCGGGCTCGAACCCGGTGTCGGCCCGGAGCCGGGTGATGTCGAGGTAGGTGTCCGGCGGCCGGTCGGGGTTGCGCCCTTCGGGAAGGGCGATGTTCGCGCCCGGAACAGCTGCGTTGACCGCGTCGACGACCTCGCGGTAGCGCACCAGCCGTCCGCTGGAGACGTTGTAGACGCGGTGGTTCAGCCGTTCCGCGGACATGAGCAGCGCGATGGCCCGGCCGCAGTCCTTGACGTAGCACAGGTCCGTGCCGTCCTCGGCGTACGCGGCGGGACGGGGCGGCGTGAGATCGGGGTCCTCGCCCCACGCCGCGGCGCTGACCAGGCGGGGAACGGGGGTGAACGGGTTGTCCGGCACGCCCAGGGGACCCCAGATGGTGCCGATCCGCAGGCTGACGGTGTCGAACCCGCCGCTGTCGCCCGCCAGCGATGCGAACAGCTCAGCGGTCTTCTTGAACACCGGGATCTGGTGCGCCGCCACCACCGGCAGCGGGGCGTCCTCCTGCAACGGGACCTGGTCCACCCCCAGGTACACCGCGATGGAGCTGGCGACGGAGAACCGCCGCACACCCCACACGGTGGCCGCCTTCAGCGCGTTGAGCAGGCCGAGCGCGTCGGCGCGCAGGTACTCGACCGGGTCGGGCAGGTCGTAGCGGGCCGCCGCGAGGTGCACGATGCCGGTGATCTCGTGCCGCTTGCCGATGTCGAGGAAGGCCGCCTCGTCCGTGGTGTCCAGCGGCTCGACCACGACCCGGCCGGCGGGCTCCTCGGCGAGGAACTCGGGCAGCCGGGTGGACCGGTGCGCGGTCAGCACCACCGACTCGCCCAGGTCGAGCAGTGCCCGTGCGGTGTGCGACCCGATCGAACCCAGGCCGCCGGTAACGAGTATCACTCGCGGATCTCCTTCTCGGATCAGGTCCGACTGCGTCCGGCCCACAGCCTGATCTGCTCCGCTGCCGTTCTTCTTGAACAGAACGGCCATCGCGAGGTCAGCGCGTGAGTGCGGTGATCCGGTGGGCGGCCTCCGGGTAGCCGGCGACGAGCGCGGCCCGCTCACCCAGCTCGAACCCGTCCCAGTCGAAGGGCGGGGCCGTCGTCGTGCCGACGAGCGACCAGCCGCCCGCGGAGCTGGACCCCTGCCAGGTGCCGGCGGGCACCACGATCTGAGGCCGTTCCCCAGCCGCGAGGTCCGGGCCGAGCACCGGCTCGGACACGTCCGCGGCCCCGCCGAGAAGCAGCATGCGCAGCGGGGAGCCCGCGTACCAGTGGTAGGTCTCGGTGTTCGTGAGCCGGTGCATCGCCGAGAAGTCCGGCGCGATCAGCAGGAAGTAGATCGCCGACGAGTGCGCGTCGATGTGCGTGCGGCGGAACAGGCCGCCCTCGCCCGGCAGCGGCTCGAGCCCGAGGATCTCCGCCACCCGCTCGCCCTCGCTCACCACGCCGGCACCGCCGACATTCCGCCGTCCACGACCAGATCATGCCCGGTGACCCAGCGGGCCATCGGCGAGGCGAGGAACACGCACGCGTCGGCGACGTCCTCCCGCTCGCCCAGCCGGCGCAGGGGCGCCGCTCGCTCCCACCGGTCGACGCCGTCCGGCCAGTCCTCGCGCAGCCCCGCGCGCGCGACGAGACCGGGCGAGACCGAGTTGACCCGCACGCCGTCGCAGCCGTACTCCAGGGCGGCGGCCCGGGCGAGCATGATCGTCGCCGCCTTCGCGGCCGCGTAGTGGGCGTGCCCGCGCGCCGGGCGGGTGCCCTCGACGGACGCGACCAGCGTGATCGAGCCGCCCCGGCCGCGCAGCGCCGCCGCCGCGGCCTGCACGGTGGCGAACGCGCCGGTCACGTTGCCGTCCACGACCTCCCGCCAGCCCGCCACGGTCATCCCGGCCAGCTCCGCGACGGGCTGCACGCCTGCCGCGGCCACCACGGAGTCCAGGCGGCCGAACCGCGCGACGGCGAGCTCGACGAGCGCGGTGGCAGCCGCCGGATCGGTGACGTCGGCCTGCGCGGCGACCGCCCGCCCGCCCGCGCCGACGATCTCGTCGACGACCGCTCGTGCCCGTGTTGCCCCGGTGTTGTGGTGCACCACGACGGCGGCTCCGGCCGCCGCGAACCGCAGCGCGATGCCGGAGCCGATCCCCCCGCTCCCGCCGGTGACCAGGGCGACGGTGCCGTCGAGGGCGGGCAGCGATGGGTCCACGGGGGCGAGTCTGCCGTTCACCCCACCAGCGTGGCCACGACGATGGCCGCCGCCAGCAGCGTGTCGAGCACGACGCAGAACTCCGCCAGCGAGCGCGCGACCACGCGCCCGGTGCGGTGGTGGTGCACGTCCCACGCGGCGTGGCCGAGCAACCCGGCCGCCACCAGGTAAGAACCCAGGTCGGGGCTCACCGCCAGCGCGACGACGGCGGCGAGGCCGAAGCCGGCCACCCCCAGTGCCTGCAAAGGCAGCCCGCTCGCCGGGCGCGCCGCCCCGCGGAGCAGCCCGTACCCGGCGAGCAGCGCAGCCGCGCCGAGGAGGACCCAGATAGCCGCATCATCGGCGAGCGCGAGCACCAGGAAGGCCCCGAGGAAGATCGGCCACGACGCCCCTGGGCGTCCCAGCGCCGCCGCACCGAGGTAGATCACCGCCGAGGCGGCGAGCACCGGCGCCAGCCCGACGCCGCCGTCGGCGATGTCGAGACCGGCGAACCCGGCCATCACGACGCCGGCCGCCGCGGGCCACCAGCGCCGGATCCCGCCGGCGGTACGGACCTGAACCGTCGTTGCCATGGCCACCACTCCTCGACTCGGAACCTCTGGCTCCGAGCGTGCTGCGAGTGGCCGCGGGGCCACACCCGCGTGCTGTCATGGCTCACCCGTGCAAATCGCATGGCTCATCGGCGCCTGCGGGGCGCCCCGGGGAGGGTGGCGAGCTTCTCGTCGCGGGTGAGCGCCGGCTCAGGTCCCGATTTCGCTGGTGATGGTGGGTCGCCGGGTTGGGGCGGATCGGTGAGGCCAGGAGGCCCGAGCCGGGGACGGCGCGCCCACCGGAACGGCTCACGAGCAGGACGGCACCACGGCGGCGTTCCGCGGAACGCACAAAGGTCCCGGCGGCCACCGTGCACACCCTCCCGTCACGACGCACACCGCCGAACACGTGCACCGACCCCACATGATGTGCACGCCCACCCGGATGGGGATGCCGCTCCACCGCCTGCCGGGTCCGGTCGGGTTCGGAACTGCCCGTCTAGCTCGTCAGGTGCACCACCGGCAGCGTGGCCAGCTCCGCGGGCGACAACGCCGCGGCCGCGTCGAGCACCTCGCGTTGCTGCTCCCGCATCCGGGCGTCCACCCGGCCGGCGAGGAGGTAGGCGAGCCGCCCGAGCATGCGCACCGTCGGCTCCTCCACCAGCGGGCGTGGGCTGGACACGACCGCGATCCCGGTGGGGGTGCCGTCGTTCGCCTGCGCCGCCCCCACCGTGAACGCCTCCCGCGGGTTCACGTGCCGGGACGCGAGGTGGTCGCGCAGCCGCAGCAGCACGTCGTGCAGGCGCCGGAACTCGGCCCCGTCCTCGAGCTCGTCGAGGTCCGTGGTCGTGAGCAAGGCGCTGCGCGGCGAGAAGCAGCGGACGTAGGCGAGCAGGGCACCGGTCCAGAGCGCCTCGACCAGCACCGGGTCCGGTTCGCGGCGGCCCAGCCGGGACACGAGGTGCTCGCAGCAGCGCAGCGCGTACTGCAGGTCCTCGAAGACGGCGGCCAGGCCGGCGAGCTTCCCAGCGCTCGGCAGGTCGAGCGCACGGACGGTGGTCGGCGTCGCCGGTGCGGTCACCGTCGTCCCTCCTCGACGTTCGGGAACATCCGGGCGCGGAGCTCGGCGAGGTGGGCCTGGATCGCCGGCGCGGCCGGGCCCTCGTCGTCCCGCCCCGGCTCGACGCCCAGTGCCCGCAGCAGCGCTGCCGCAGGCGCCGCTGGGTCACCGGTCTCACCGAGCACCGGGTGCAGCCCCGCGGCCGCGAGGTGGTCGAACACGACGTTCACCACCGTCCACGGGTTGTAGGTCTCGCGACTCACGGCGATCCGTCCGGTCGCGGGATCGGGTTGTCCCACAGGTCGCGCTCCGGCCGTCCCAGCAGCGCGTCGATGCGGCCGAGCAGCCGCGCGGAGACGGCGTGCTGCAGGGCGTCGGCCTCGGCCCGGGCGTCGGCGGGCGCCATGTCGAGCACGCGCACCAGGAACAGCTCGACGAGCGCGTACCGGCGCACGTGGTCCAGCGGCGTCAGCGTCGGCGTGGACGCCTCGGTCGTGGTCACGACGAGACCACCTCCTCCGGGTAGCGGGCGGCGAGCAGGTCTCGGCAGGTGTGGCCGTTGGCCTCGATCCCGACGCGGGTGAGCCGGGCGCGGCGCAGGTGCAGGGGCACCTGCTCGGCGGTGACCGGGGCGCCGTCCGGGTGCAGCAGCAGCGGCGCGTCGCCGTCGTGGGGCAGGCCGACCGCGGCGCGGCGTTGCCGGAGCCGGTCGAGATCGGCCGACGGCGGCACGTCGCCGAGCCGCATCGCCGCCAGGTCCTCCGGGGTGCGGCCGGCGTCCACGAGGGGGCGGGCGATCCGGTCCTGACCGGCCAGGGCGGCCTTGCGCAGGAACACCGCGCGCAGCTCGTCCAGCTCGGCCTGGGCCTGCCCCGGGAACGCGGACACGAACCCGGCCCGTGCGGCGACGCCCTCGTTGATGGTGACCGCGGTGAAGTGGTCGTCGAGGGCGATGTCCACCCGCGTGACGCCCGGGACGGCGGCGACCGCGTCGTGGGCGTCGGCGACCATCAGCCACGCGAAGTTGGGTGCGCAGAAGAACGTGGGCAGGCGCAGCCGGACGGCCGCGACCCCGTCGTCGGACACGGTGCACGACGACACGAACTGCAGCTCGGTGACGGGCTGGTCGAGTTCGGGGTCGTGCACCGTGTCCAGCGCCGCCCACACCGCGGCGGCGAGTGCGGTCACGGGGTGCCGGCCGCCGCGGCCTCGGTGAGCAGCTGCTCCGCCGGCTTGTCCTGCGTGCCGGCCGATGTCTCCAGCTGGCACTCGGGCGGGACCGGGATGTCGTAGAGCTTCGCCGCGTTCAACCCCAGGATCTTCTTCTTAGTGGCGGTGGTGAGCTTTGGGTAGTCGGTGAACGCGTCGTCGTCGGGCATCTGCCAGTCGACGAAGCCCTCGACCTGCCACTTGGGCACCCAGATGTTGTAGTCGCCGCCGAAGGTCATCTTGTCCTCGCCGACCCAGAACAGCAGCTCGCCCATGACCTTGGCGAAGAACTTCGGCCGGGCGTGCATCAGGCCACCGATCACGACGGACAGGCCCGCGTAGACGTTGGGCTCCTGCACGGCCATGAAGCAGAAGTCCTCGATGCGGGGCAGCCCGACGTGCTCGACGACGAAGTTCAGCTCCGGGAAGTCGGTGGCGGCGTGGTCGACGTCGGCCACGTCGAACGCGTCCTTGTCCAGCGGCCAGATCGTCGGGCCCTTGTGGACGTGGATGTTCTTGATGCCGAGCTCCTGCGCGCGGGCGAGGAACCGGTATGCCTCCGGGTCGGTCAGCTTGTAGCCGCGCGACCCCTGGTTCCATTCGGCGGTGTAGAGCTTGACGCCTTTCAGGCCGTACTTCTCGGCGTCCGCCTCCAGCTCCTTCATCCCGGCGTCGCCGTCGCGCGGGTCGAAGCGCCCGTTGACGATGAGGCGGTCACCGAAGCGGTCGAGCAGCTCCGCGTTCCGCTCGGCGGTGTTGAAGCCGTTGGTGTACCACTCCTTGAGGTAGGTCGACTGGAAGATCGCGTAGTCGACGTGGCCCTCGATGAACATGTCGCGCTCGAAGTCCTCGGGCGTGACCTTGAGGTAGTGCTCGTAGTCCCAGTGGGTCTCGGGTGGACCGAGCTGGTGGTAGCCGTAGAAGCAGTCGATCCAGCCCTTCGCGTACTGCTCGGCGCCCGGCTTCCAGTTCTCCCGGCTCGCGTCCCAGAAATGGCAGTGTGAATCGACGATGAAGTACTTCTCGCCGTCCTTCTCGTACATGTGGTGGGTCTCCTTGCGCGTCAGGGGACGAGAATGGCCCGGCCGCGGACCCGGCCGGCGTCGAGGTCGTGCAACGCGTCCAGCGCCGCATCGAGCGGGTACTGCTTCGTGTGGAGGGTGACCTTCCCGGCCTGGGCCAGCACCATCAGTTCGGCCAGATCGGTGTAGGTGCCGACGATGTTGCCGATCACGTTCTTCTCCCCGGCCACGAAATCCAGGGTCGGTGCGGAGAACTGCCCGCCATAACCAATCACGTACTGGTAGCCGTCCGGCGCGGTCATCGCCCACGCCTGGTTCTCCGCGCCCTGCTCGGCCACGAAGTCGAACACCACCGTGGCGCCCTCACCACCGGTCAGGTCCCGCACGGCGTCGACGTGGGAGCCGTCGGCCACCACGGTCTCGTCCGCCCCGATCTCCTTGGCGAGCTCGAGGGCGGCCGGGTTCTTGTCGACCACCACGATCCGGGTCGCGGTCAACGCGGCGAGGCACTGGATCCCGATGTGTCCGAGCCCGCCCGCCCCCTGCACCACCGCGGTCGTCCCGGGCCACAGCACGGGCACGGCCTTTCGCACCGCGTGGTACGCCGTGATCCCGGCATCGGCGAGGGCGGCCACATCGGCCGGGTTGGTGGACGGGTCCAGCTTCACGCAGGCCCGGGCGGTGGTGCGCAGGTACTCGGCCATCCCGCCGTCGTTGTCCGACAACCCGGGGAAGAACGCGTTCGCGCAGTGCATGTCGTTGCCCCGACGGCAGGCCAGGCACAGCCCGCAGCTGGGTTGCGGGTGCAGGATCACCGTGTCGCCGACGGCGACGTTGGTGACCCCGTCCCCGACGGCGTGCACCCAGCCGGCGTTCTCGTGCCCGATCACGTACGGCAGCTGCGGGCTCATCGCCGCCGCCCACTGGCCTTCCAGGATGTGCAGGTCGGTGCGGCACACCCCGGCCCCACCGACCTTGACGATCACGTCGAGGGGGCCCTGCAGCTCCGGCTCGGCGATGTCGTCGATCTTCGGGTCGGTGTGGTAGTCGTGCACGCGTACGGCTTTCATCTCGTCCCCTTCCTCAACCGATCGACGGGCCTAGGCCGAGGGACTGCGGGGTGCTCGAATCCGGCGACGGCTGCGGGATGCCCTCGTCGAGCGGCCCGAACTCGGTCATGAGCGACTTGTTCCACGGCGTGACCTCCTCGGCCACCAGCGAGTTCGTGGTGAGGATCAGGCCTGCCACCGATGCGCCGTTCTGCAGCGCGGACCGCACCACCCGCAGCGGGTCGATCACACCGAGCTCGACCAGGTCGCCGAACCGACCCTCCAACGCGTCGAACCCGTCGTCAACTCCCCGAACGGTGAGCTGCTTGACGACGTCGTCGCCGTCGTAGCCCGCGTTCGTGGCGATGAGGTGCGCCGGCTCGGTGAGCGCCTGCCGGACGATCTCGACGCCGATCCGGTAGTCGCCGCCGACGTCCAGGTCGTCGAGCGCGGGCTCGGCGTGCAGCAGCGCGACGCCGCCGCCCGCGACGATGCCCTCTGCGATGGCCGCGCGTGTGGCCTGCAGGGAGTCGTCGACGCGGTGGCGGATCTCCTTGGCCTCCGCGTTGGTGGGCGCACCCACGCCGATCACCGCGGCCTTGCCCGAGAGCCGCGCGATGCGCTCGGAGAGGAAGTCCTCGTCGGTGCCGAACGTGGCGCGGGCGAGCTCGGCCCGCAGCTGCGTGAGCCGTAGTTCGAGGGCCTCCCGGTCCCCGCCGCCGCCGATGATCGTGGTGTTCTCGCTGGTGACGCGCACCTGCGAGGCCCGCCCGAGGTGCTCGGTTGTCATGTGCTCCATCGAGAACGCGGAACTGCGGCTGTGCACCTTGCCGCCGCACAGCGCCGCCATGTCCTCCAGCAGGTGGATGCGCTTCTCTCCGAAGCCGGGCGCCCTGATCGCCACCGCCTGGAACGTGCGGTTGACGTGGTTGTGCACGAGCATCTGCAGGGCCGTGCCCTCGACCGTCTCGGCCACGAGCACGAGCGGGCGCCGCTCGCCGCGCATGATCTTGTCGAGCACCGGCATCAGCTGCTGGACGTCCTTGACCTTCTCTGCCGTGAACAGCAGGTACGGGTCGTCGACGATCGCCTCGAGCCGGCCCGGGTCGGTCACCATGTACGGCGTGACGTAGCCGTTGTCGAACTCGAAGTCCTCGACGAACCCCACGCTCACCCCGTGCTGCGGGACGTCCTCCACCGTGACGACGCCGTCGTCACCGACGGTGTACAGGGCCCGCGCGACGACGCTGCCGATCGACTCGTCGTCGTTGGCGGAGATCGACGCCACGCGGGCGTAGTCCTGCTCGGTGGACACCGGGTGGGTCACCCGCTGCAGGTGCTCCACGATGCGCCGCACCGCGAGGTCGATGCCACGCTTGACCAGAACCGGGTTGCCGCCCGCCGCGATCGCCTTCATGCCCTGCCGGACGATCGCCTGGGCGAGCACGATCGCCGTGGTGGTGCCGTCGCCGACGGTGTCGTTGGTCTTGACCGCCGCTTCCTTCACCAGCTGCGCGCCCATGTTCTCGAACGGGTCGCGCAGGTGGATCTCCCGCGCGATCGTCACGCCGTCGTTCGTGACCTCGGGCGATCCGGTGATCTTCTCCAGGATGACGTTGCGGCCCTTGGGCCCGAGCGTGCTCTTGACGGCTTCGGCCAGCTGGTCGACCCCGGCCTGGAGCAGCCGCCGGCCCTCCTCTCCGAATCGCAGTTCCTTCGCCATGTTCTGTCCTCCTGGATTTGCGGAACGTCGGTCTGCTGCGCGGGGGCGGATCAACGAAGCCGTGAGTGGATACGAGTGCCGGAGCACTCGTATCCACCCACGGGACTCACCTGATGGGCTTCAGGTCGAAGTCCAGGTACTCGGCCGCGTCCTCCGGGTTGGCGAACATGATCGTGCGGTCGTCGAGGTGGACCATCCGGCCGTAGTGGGTGGACATCGCCTCCTCGAACTCGGAGGCGTTGAACCAGCCCTCCTCCTCGCCCGCCTCCTCGTCGACGTCGGCGTAGACGACGTCGAACCGGCCCTGGCCGTCGACGCGGATCATCGAGGGCAGGTGGGTGACCTTCACGTTGTCGAGCCGCTCCAGAACGTGCGCGATGAGCACGCCGACCTGGCTGTTCATCAGCGTGAACCCGCACATGTTCGAGGCGGTGCTGTTGGACTCGAAGCGGATCGGGGCGGTGGACGCATTCGTTGCCGTGGTCACTGCTTCAGCTCCTCGGGGGTGGCGAGACCGAGATCGCGGCAGATCCCGGCGAACCGGTTCTTGGCCCGGTCGAGGCTGTCCTCGAACCGCGGGGGCTTGGCGTCGGGCTGCGACCACAGCGGCTGCAGCTGGCGGGCGGCCTCGAGGGCCTGCGGCACCCAGTGCGACAGCCAGCCCTGCATGAGCGCCTTGTTGTGCTCGGCGAACTCACGATCCTGGGTGAGCGGCGCGAGGCACGCGATCGTCCAGCGCAGGTCCCGCTGGGCGTAGTCGTACTCACCCGCTCCCATGACGGTCGGCGTGACGAAGTCGCCGTGGCCGGACGCGGACTGCATCACCAGGTGGCTGCGGAAGAGCTCCCCGAGCAGCGGCTCGAACACGATGTTCGCCGCGAGGACGGCCTCGCCCCAGTCGTCCTCGATCGCGGTGAGCGCCTCGCACACCTTCCGGACGCCCTGCCACTCCGCGTCACCGTTCCACGCGGCGAGGTGCGCGGTGCCGTCGAAGCCCTCGATCTCCTCGGTGAGCGTGAGGTTGTAGAGCGCGAGGTCCTGCGCGAACCGGATCTTGTGCGCGCTGTTCACGGCGAGCGCCGTGTTGTGCATGTTGGTCGGCGCGGACCGCTCGTTGGCCGCGAACACGTACAGGCCCAGCACGTGCTCGATGTGCATCCAGGCGCCCACGTGGCGCTCGACGAACCGGACCCAGTTGGTCGACCACTGCTCGAACGACTTCGCGTGGCGCGCGTTCTCGATGTTCTGGTTCAACTGCCGTACGACGTTGGCGTTGTACCGGTAGATGGTCTGTTCCCACTCCTCGTTGGGGTCGCGGAACTCGTGCCATCCGTGTGCAGGCCAGTTCTCGACGGGCATGCCGCCGGTGCCCGGGCCACGCTGCGGCTCCGGCTGGTCGACGCCCCAGGCCTTGAGCTTCGTCCAGTGCAGCGGGTAGCCGGTCTCGCCGTCGGCGAAGCCGTAGATCCAGCCCTGGGTGAGGTAGTGCCGCGGGTCGGGCTGGACGTCGACGGTGACGTCCTCGTAGTGGGTCTGCTTGCGCTTGGCTGGTGCGAAGTAGTTGTAGCGCCGGGCGCTCGCCGAAGAGTCGGGGAACTCACGCGCCCCTGCCTCGGCGTCCGTGAAGACCGGCTTCGGGACGCTCCGTTCCGGACGTTCGGTCGTGGTCATGCTTGGTCCTCCGGGTCACCGGTGGTGGTGAACTTGTCGTAGAAGATGTGTTCGGCCTTGCAGCCGAGCCGGGTGAGCACCGCGATCGCCGCGTCGACCATCGGCGGCGGGCCGCAGACGTACGCGTCCTTGCCGGCCAGGTCGGACTCGTGCCGGGCGACGACATCGGTGATCAGACCGGTCTCGCCCGCCCATTCGTCGTCCTGGGACGGCTCGGACAGCGCCGGCACGTACGTGAAGCCGGGCAGCTGCTCCTGCAGTCGCGCGAGCTCCTTCTCGAAGCAGAGGTCCCGTGCCCCACGGGCGCCGTAGTAGAACGCCACCCGGCGTGCGATGCCCCGCTCGGCCATCGACCGCAGGAGTCCGAGCATCGGGGCCATCCCCGCGCCGCCGCCCACGAAGACCAGGTCGGACGTGCGGCTCTCACGGAGCGTGAAGGTGCCGAACGGCGCCTCCACCGCCAACCGGTCCCCCACCTGGAGGCGGGTGGCCAGCAGCCCGGAGAACAGCCCGTCGGGGTAGGTCTTGATGACGAACTCGAAGCGGCCGTCCCGGTTGGGCGTGTTCGCCATCGAGAACGACCGGCTCTCCTGCGTGCCGGGCACCTGGAAGTCCATGTACTGGCCCGGGAAGAACTTGATCTCCTCGGGCTCGACGAGCTTGACGACCAGGTGCCGCATGTCGTGGGTGACCGCCTCGATCGCCACGACCTCGACCGTGCCGCGCCGCAACGGCAGCCCGGAACGGATGATCTCCTCGTCGTAGTTGAGGAGCTCGATGGTCAGGTCCTCGAAGGGATGCGCCCGGCAGAGCAGCGTCTGCCCCTCCTCCTTCTCGTAGTCGGGCAACGCGAACGTCGAGTAGCGGTCCAGCTCGATGTCCTCGCCCTCGAGCACGAAGGACTTGCACGCCGCACATTGACCTTCCTTGCAGCCGTGCATGAGCTGGACGCCCTGCTCGGCGGCCGCACGGAGGATGGTCTGGTCCTCGTCGACCTCGATCTCGATGCCGACCGGTTCGAACCGGACGACGTGCTTCTCGCCCAAAGTGTCTCCTCGGCGGGGAAGAGAGCAGGGTTCGGCAGGGGGAAGGCCGGTTGTGGCCGGCCTTCCCCCCTCGCCTGGCCCGCGCTCAGGCGTCGGTTGGGGCGGGACGCCCGGCCGGTCCCTGACGGACGTAGTCGGCCGCGAACGCCGCGCGCTCGTCGTCGCTCATCTCGTTCAGCAGCACGTTCGGGCTCAGCAGGTTGGGCATCCGACGCATGTGGTCGAGCGTCCACATCTTCTTGGGATCCAGATCGAGGTGTGGTTGCGCGGTCATGGTCTTCCCGTCGTCGCGCACGAAGCCCATGTCCTTGACCACGTCGGCCCAGTTCCAGCCGTGGTAGAGCGTCTCCCACTCGCGGTGCCCGACGAGCTGGCCCATGTTGGGGGTCTCGCGCCCCTCGTAGGTCGGGCGGAACGCCACCTTGTCGGTCCAGTGGCACATCTCGTGGCAGTACGTGCGCCACTGGCCGTCGACCTGGTCCATGACCATGTCCTCACGGACCAGGCACGGCACCATGCAGGTCCAGCACCGGTGCGGGTACACGTAGTCGACGCTCTCGGCCACGATCGCGTTGTGGCCGTTGGGGGTGGCGAGCCGGTTGTAGTTCTCCCACCACTTCCCGTACCGGTCGTACCAGCCCGGGTACTTGTACTCGAACCACTCGAAGTCCTCGTCGGTCATGCCGTCGATCCGCCAGTAGTTGGCGAGCCAACCGGTGGCGAAGAACTGCGCCACCTCGTGGACGTAGCCCTTCTCCCAGATCTGCTTCCAGGACTCCTCGACGAGGTCGTGCGGGATCGTGAGCCCGTACTTCTCCAGCGGCACGAGGTAGGACCGGTAGTAGTCGTCGTAGATCCAGCGACGCCACATCTCCGCGTAGGACTCGCGGTCCTTGCGGCGGTCCTTCGTGCCGTACTCGATGAACGTGCCGATGGCGGCGTCCACCACCCGGTGGTTGTTCCACCACGCGTAGCGCAGGTCGCGCGCCAGCAGCTGGTGGTTCTCCTCGTCGGACAGCGCCATCAGCAGGGTCGCGTAGCCGTTGGAGATGTGGCGCGACTCGTCGGACTGCACCGAGTGGAACACCGTGGGCAACAGGTAGTCGCCGTTCGCGGCCGCCTCGGCCGGCATCGCGACGAACAGCGTGTTGGTGAAGGCGGTCTCGGCGACGATCGTCAGGTAGATGCTCGCCGCGGTGATCGCGTCACCCGTGATGAACCCCTCGGCGAACTGGCGGCCGATGGTGCCGCAGTAGTCGCCCTGGAACCCGCGGAGGCTGTTGTTGAAGCCGGCCGGGTCGATGTAGTTGTTCATGTACAGGCGCTTGAGGTTCTGCTGGATCGTCGAGTGGCGGACCTCGTCGATCATCTGGATCGCCTGACCGTTGTGCAGTTCCGGGTTCGGCACCGTGTGGAACAGCATCGGCATCGAGCGCGCCGCGGAGATCTCCGGCAACGGGATGATCGACAGGAACAGCTTCTGCCACTCCAGCCAGCGCTCCTGCACCTGGCGGAACATGTTGCCGCGGATCGCGCCGTCCTGGGCGCCGTAGACCCGGTGGTCCTTCTCCTCCTCCATCGGGAAGTAGGAGCGCAGGATCTGCTTCAGCGGGTCCTTCTTCGCGGCCTTCCGGAACGTGTAGTCCGTGCCGTACTTCATGTACGGCTCGTGGTACATCGGCTCCCAGGCGAGTTCCTGGATCTTCTGGTGAGCCTTCGCCAGACTCTGCCGACTCACGTCATCTCCTCCTGGGGTGGTGGGTTGGCGGCGAGTCGTCGACGGCGCGGGTGTCGACCGCTCGTGTTCCCGATCACACTCCCTTCGCCTTGCACACGGGGTCTCAATATGAGACGTCTGCGCCGGCCTCCGACCGTTTACGCTGGTCGCGCTGAGGATCGACACCGCTGTCGGGGAGGCCCGCTTGGCTGGAGGCGGAGCGCGGGTGCCGGCCGGACCCGCCACCGAGGAGCTCGCGCGCGCCCGCGTGTCGTTCCTGTCGAGGGAGCCCGTCAGGTCCGGCGTCGTCCGGGAGCCGATCCTGGCCTCCTGGTCCCGGTCACTCGCGTGGCACGTCCCCGCCGACCACATCGAGCTGCCCCACGACGACGTCGACCCGGACACCCTGCTCGCCCGCGCAGCGGAGCCGGTGCTCTCCGAGGTCTCCGACCAGTTCGCCACCGAGCCGGTGAGCGTGATCCTCTGCGACGCCGACGGCGTCGTGCTCGACCGGCGCACCGCCGACACCGGCCTCGAGTCGCACCTCGACCGCGTCCTGCTCTCCCCCGGCTTCAGCTACGCCGAGCGCCACGTCGGCACCAACGGCATCGGCAGCGCCCTGGAGGGCGGCAGGCTCACGCAGGTGTTCGGCCACGAGCACTACGTCGAGCACCTCGAGGACCTCGCATGCGCGGGCATCCCCGTGCGGCACCCCGGCACCGGCCGCGTGATCGGCGTCGTCGACCTCACCTGCTGGCGCCGCAACGCCGGGGCCATGATGGCCGCCGCGGTGGCCTCCATCGGACGCCGGATCGAGGAGGCCCTGCTCGAACACTCCGGGCGCCGCGAGCACCTGCTGCTGCAGGACTACCTCAGGGCCTGCCGGCACGCGCGGGGCGCCGTGTTCGCGATCGGCGCCGACCTGCTGATGATGAACGACCGGGCGCGCGAGCTCTTCGACGCGCGGGACCAGGCGGCGCTGCTCGCCGAGGCGGTGGAGGCCCTCGGCTCCGGGCGCGACCGCAGGCTCGTGATCGACCTACCCAGCGGGCACACCGCTCGCGCGTACGCCAAACCCAGCTTCAGCGAGAGCGGCGTGACGGGCGGGGTGCTGCAGGTCCAGCTCGTCGCGCAGATGAACGCGGCCGAGCGGACCGTCACCGCGTCGGCGTACACCCCTTCCCTGCCCACCGCGGTCGGTTCCAGCACGGCGTGGAAGAAGTGCGGGCAGGCCGTCGACCGGCACTTCCAGGCGCGGGAGTGGCTGCTCCTGCAGGGCGAGCCGGGCGTCGGCAAGGCGACGCTCGCCCGCGCCACGCACCGCAACCGCTCCCCCGCGGGCCACCTGCGCGTCCTCGACGCCGACGCCTACGGGCCGCAGTGGATCGCCGAGGTGTCCGGCGAGCTGCAACACGCAGGCACGCTCGTCATCGCCCACCTCGACCGGCTGCCCCCCGCCGGCGTCGCCGCGCTCGCCGACGCGCTCGAGCCCGACCGCGAGTCCACCGAGCTGGACCGCCCGTGGGTGGTCGCCACGCTCACCTGCGACCCCGGGCAGCGCAGCCCCGATCTCGCGGGCCTGCTGGGCTGCTTCCCACGCACGGTGGAGGTGCCGCCGCTGCGCCACCACATCGAGGACGTCGCCGAGCTGGTGCCGCACCTGCTCACCCGACTCTCCCGCGGCTCCCTCACCTGCTCGCCGGAGGCCATGCACGTGCTCATGCGCAACCGGTGGCCGGGCAACGTCGAACAGCTGCACCAGGTGCTACGCAAGGTCGTGGCCAAGCGCCGCGCCGGCGTGGTGGAAGCCCGCGACCTGCCACCGGAGTGCCGGATCACCACCCGCCGGGTGCTCACCCCGCTCGAGGCGATCGAGTGCGACGCGATCATCGAGGCGTTGCTCGACACCGACGGCAACAAGGTCGAAGCCGCCCGCCTCCTCGGCTCGTCCCGCGCGACGATCTACCGCAAGATCCGCGAGTACGGGATCACGATGCCGAGCCCGCTCGAGGCGAGCCGCCGCGGCTAGAGCTGTCCGGTGGCCGAGAAGGTGGCGGGCGGCCTCGCGGGCGACATAGCGCCAGGCCCACCCCTCACCAGGCCTTCGACGGCACCGTGCATCATCCAGGCCCACCCCGCCCCGGGCCTTCGGTGGCGCCGCGCATCGTGCGGGGCCGCCCCTCACGCCTCAAGGGCGCTCCGCGTCGCTCCGCGATCGCTACGCGACCCTTGACCCGCGAGCCTCTGTGACCCCTGATGGCCCGCTTCGCGGGCAGGCCCCGGGCCTGCCCCTTCTGCGCGCGGCGCCACCGAAGGCCGGTCTCACCACCATGATCACGGCTTCGGCGCGAAAACTGACCAAGAACAGTCCGGAAACGCGCCCAACCGGCGATCATGAACCGCTCCGACGGGTGTGATCGGCCCGAGCAGTACTACCTGGTCGCGGCCAGGACCCTCGTGTGCTGCTCGAGGTGATCCTCGGACAGTCACGCCCCCGTTCTCGGCCCACGCTGCCCGTCGACCGGCTGCGTGGACCGACAAGGGGTGCGCGAGCACCAACGCGGTACGCGAGGACAACCAGATGCCCGGCACCGGCCTCCTGGCGGCGTCGCGCGCCCCCACCGCATGCCCCAGGGGCCGCAGAGGCTCACAGGTCATCCCTGAAGGAGCGGGGCCGGTCAACCCGCGGTTGCGGCTGCTGATCTTTCTTCTCGGTTCTCCGGCCTGTTCTTGGGCGCGGCGGGCTGAGGCGTCGGGGTCAAGGATCGGCCCGGAGGGTCGACCGCGTAGCGGCCGCAGGTCCTTGATGCCGACGCCGGGCGGCGCACGCTGTTCAAGGGTGGAGAAAAGGGGGTGGTCTCGCGGCTCCCGGGGGTCGGGTGATCGAGGGTCGGGTGCGTGCTCCAGTGCCGGTGCCCCGGCGGTGGACAGGCCCGGTTGAGGGCTGTCGGTCATCCCTTCGCCCGTTGGGCATGGAGTGCTGCGACGGGTTCGCGGTGAGCGGGGTCAATCAAGGGGGCGACCACGCCGTGGTTCCCGGCGCCGTGATCGTGCGCTGTGATCTTGCGCGCTGTGATCTTGCGCTGGGACGGGGGTCATGACCCGTGCGACCGGCGCCCACCTCGGTTGGCGGCCGGCTCATGCCGCCGATCTGCCGGGCGGGGTGTGTGGCTGGGGCGGGATGTGTGGCGGGGTGTGGGGTTGGGGCGGGGTGTGGGGTTGGGGCGGGGTGAGCCGGCGGATGTGCCCGTCGCGTAGGCCGTAGTAGACCAGCTCGACCAGCTCGCGGGCGGCGGCAACAACGCCGATGTTGCGGCCGCGGCGGGCAGCGACCCGCTCCCGGACCGCACCGGTGCGGGTGTGTTCGCCGACCCGCTGCACCGCCTCCACCGCAGCCCAACGCACCAACCGGGAACCCTGTTTGGTGATCCGGCCGCGATGCACGGTGGTGTCGGACTCATGGTGTTTCGGGGTCAACCCGGCCCAGCTGGCCAGCTGCGCGGGTCCGGGGAAGCGGGTGACGTCACCGATCTCAGCGACGAACA
Source organism: Pseudonocardia cypriaca (assembly GCF_006717045.1). Lineage (NCBI taxonomy): Bacteria > Bacillati > Actinomycetota > Actinomycetes > Pseudonocardiales > Pseudonocardiaceae > Pseudonocardia > Pseudonocardia cypriaca. The sequence goes on along the minus strand of NZ_VFPH01000001.1, from coordinate 700,645 downwards.
CCGCGGCCAAGGTGGGCCCGACCCCGGGGATCTGCTGGATCGCCCGGTAGCCGGGATGTTCGCGCAGCCGGTTGGTGACCAACTTGGCGAACAACTCGACCTCGAAGTCCACGTTAATGATCAGTCGTAGCGCGGAGTCGACCCGAGCGCGTGATTCGACCGACAGCCGGGCCGCGGCCAACAAGTGCTGCCCGCCCGGGCTGAACAGATCACTCATCGGCACCTGCACCCCGGCCTCGGCCAGCACGGCGTGGACCTGGGATTTCAAGCTCGAGCGCAACGCCACCAGCTTGGCCCGATGCCGCACCCAACCACGCAGCTCCCGGGTGGCCGGTGGCGCGATCCACGCCTCGGGCAGCCGACCCATCCGCAACAGATCAGCCAGATCCCCCGCGTCCCGCTCGTCGTTCTTCACCCGCCGATAGCAGAACATCTTCACCCCCAGCGGATGCGCCAAATGCACGTGCGCGCCCAACTCGGCCAGGGTGTCCGCAGCCCAGTACCAGCCATAGGCCGCTTCCAGCACCACCTCCGGGGCCTCCCCAGCGCGGGCCATCACCTGCCGCAGATACTCCGGATCGTTGGAGATCCGCACCGTCTCCAACGTCTCACCCATCTCGGTCTTGCGAACCAGCACCGACCGCCGCCGGTGCAGGTCAATTCCCACGACCTGCTTGCCCTCGTACGATTCGCTCACAGGGGCCTCCTCAAATCGTTGGTGTGAGCACCCCGAGCATGAGCCGGGAGCCACGAGGAGCGGAGGCCCCGCTCCTTCATCCCATCAAGGGGCGCGAAGCGATCGCGGAGCGACGCCGAAGGCGCCCTTGAGCTGTGAGGGGCGGCCCCGCACAATGCGCGGCGCCGCCAGGAGGCCCGGGGAAGCAAGACCTGGAGCCAGAAGACCTTGCCCGCGATGACCAGGCACACAGTTGTCGGCGCCACCTGACCTGCGGGTGGTTCGTTCAGGCGTCCGTGCGCACCTCGGTGCCGTCCTGCGCCCAGCGGGTGTGGAACACGCCCTCGGTGTCGATCCGCCGGTAGGTGTGGGCGCCGAAGAAGTCCCGCAGGCCCTGGATCAGGTTGGCCGGGCCGCGCTCGCGCCGGTAGCCGTCGTAATAGGACAGCGAGCTGGCGAACGCCGGGATCGCCACGCCCTGCTGCGTCGCCGTGACCACCACGCGCCGCCACGCGTCCTGCGCATCGGCGACGGCCTCGGTGAAGTAGGGGACCATCAGCAGGTTCTCGATGTCGCCGTGCTCCGCGTAGGCGTCGCGGATGCGGTTGAGGAACTGCGCCCGGATGATGCAGCCGCCCCGCCAGATCGTGGCCATCGCGCCGAGGTCGAGGTTCCAGTCGTTCGCCGCCGACGCCGCGCGCATCTGCGCGAAGCCCTGCGCATAGGCCACCACCTTGCTGGCGTAGAGGGCCTGGCGGATGTCGTCGACCAGGTCGGCCCGGTCCTCTCCCGCACCCGGCACCGGACCGCCGAGCGTGCCCGCGGCCGCCTTCCGCTCGCCCTTCAGAGCCGAGAGGGTGCGCGCGAACACGGCCTCGGTGATGCCGGTGAGCGGCACGCCGAGGTCGAGCGCGTCGATCGCCGTCCAGCGCCCGGTGCCCTTCTGCTCCGCCTCGTCGAGGATGACGTCGACGAGCGGGCGACCGGTGCTGGCGTCGGTCTTCTGCAGCACCTCGGCCGTGATCTCGATGAGGAACGACTCCAGGTCGCCGGAGTTCCACTCCTCGAAGATCTTGCCGATGGCCGGGGCGTCGAGGCCCGCGACGTGCGTGAGCAGGTCGTACGCCTCGGCGATGAGCTGGATGTCGGCGTACTCGATGCCGTTGTGCACCATCTTGACGTAGTGGCCGGCGCCGTCCGGCCCGACGTGCACGCAGCACGGCGTGCCGTCCACCTGGGCGGCGATGCCGGTGAGGATCTCCTCGACCTCGGCGTAGGCGGCCGGGTCGCCGCCGGGCATGATGCTCGGCCCGAGCAGCGCGCCCTCCTCACCACCGGAGACGCCCACGCCCATGAAGCGCAGGCCACGCGCGGCGCACTCCTCGGTGCGCCGCTTGGTGTCGGGGAAGTGCGAGTTGCCCGCGTCGATGATGATGTCGCCCTCGTCGAGCAGCGGGGCCAGCTCCTCGATCACGGCGTCGACGGGCGCACCCGCCTTCACCATCACGATGATCCGCCGCGGCCGCTCCAGCGCGGCGACGAAGTCCTCGACGGTCTCGGCCGCGGTGAACGTGCCCTCCGAGCCGTAGGCCTCGATGAACTCCCGCGTGCGCGCCGCCGTCCGGTTGTGGACGGCAATCGGTGTTCCCCGCCGTGCGATGTTGCGGGCGAGGTTCGCCCCCATCACGGCCAACCCGGTCACACCGATCCGGCTCTTCCCGTCTGGCACGGTCATCTCCCTCGGGCGTCGACGTACGCGCCCTGCACGCTACCGCCCCGCCCGCACGCGCCACTGGGCGCGCTCAAACGTGAGTTCGCCGACATCGCGTCGACAGCTCCCGAGGCTCTCGCCGACAGTGGAAGCTCCGCCGGCGGGCGCCAGGCTCCCCTCGCCCGTCCGACACGAGGAGATTTCCCCCGATGCTCGTTGACATGCTCGCGTTGGTCCCCGCTGTCCTCGCCGGTATCGGCGGCGCCCTGCTGGGCGACAAGGTCGGTGCCTGGTTCAAGAAGGGCCGCACCAGCGGTAACAGCTGAGGACGAGCCTGCGCGGGCCGTAGGTTGCGGGCATGCCCGCACCGGCCGTCGACCGGCAGCGCGTGCTCGCCCACCGCGCGGTCGCCCACGACCTCGTCGCGCCCGGCACCGGTGACGTCGTGCTCGGCGTGGGTCTGCAGGACTACCCACCGGGCCGCAGCGCCCGGCCGGCGCTGAGCCTGCGGACCGGACCGGGCCGGCCCCGGGGCGATCTCGCGCTCGTCCACGGCGTACGAGGCGCGCTCCACCTGCACCGGGCCGACGACCTCGCCCTGCTCCGCGGAGCGCTGCACGTCGCCGACGGACGGGACTGGTCACGTCAGACCATGGCGACGTTCGGCGACGAGCTCGCCGGCGCCGGGATCACGTTCGCGGCGGCGCTCGACGAGGTCGCCGCCGCGATGGCCACGGTGACGGCCGACGGCACACCGCGGACCAAGGGCGAGGTGAGCGGGGCGATCAGCTCTGCCGTCGACCACCGGCTGGCGCCCTGGTGCGAGAGCTGCGGCGCCGCGCACGTGCACGACGTGCTCTTCCGGCTCGCCACGCTGCACGCCGGCCTCACCGTGCAGGTCGACCCGGCATTGCCGAGCCGGTTCCGCTACGCCGGCTCCAGCGACGGGACGCGGGCCGCCACGGACGAGAGCCGCGCCGAGCTGGTGCGCCGGTTCCTCGCGGCGTTCGGGCCGGCGAAACCCGCGCACCTCGCCGGCTGGCTGGGCCTGCGCCCGGCCGCCGCCCGGCGGTGGTGGGACCTCGTGGCGGGTGAACTGCGGCCGGTGCGCGTCGCGGACGCGGAGCTCTGGGTGCACGCCGACGACCTCGACCGCGTCGTCGACGCCCCACCGGCCCGCGGGGTCCGGCTGCTGCCGGCCTACGACCCGCTCACCGAGCTCGCCGACCGCGAGCTGCTGGCGCCGGACGCCGATCGTCGCCGCAAGATCTGGCAGGCCGTCGCGAACCCCGGGGTCATCTGGGCGGACGGCGAGATCGTCGGGGTGTGGCGAGGCCGCACGCGCAAGGACGGGCTCACCGTGACGCTCGACCCCTTCGAGCCGATGTCACCGGCCCAGCGGCAGGCGCTCGAGCCGGACCTGGAGGTGTTCCGCGCCGCGGCCGGCACGACGACGGCCACGCTCGCCCCCGCGTGATCCGATGCTCCTCGGGATGGGCGGGCTAGCGGCGGGAGCGGGCGGCGAGGATGCGCAGGACCGCGCGTTCCAGGGCGTAGTCCGGGTCGGCCGCCGCACCCTTGACGTCTGCGTTGACCTCGGCCGCCGCGGCGAACGCCTCCGCAAGGGCCTCCGGGCCCCATCCGCGCACCGCCTGCTGGGCCTTGCGGATCTTCCACGGCGGCATGCCCAGCGTGCCGGCCAGGCGGTTGGGGTCGCCGCGACCGGCCGACCCCACCTTCGCGAGCGTGCGCAACGCGTCGGCCAGCGCGTCGGCAATCAGCACCGACGGCGTGCCGAGCAGCTGCGCCCAGCGCAGCGCCTCGACCGCGCCCGCGCGGTCGCCCGCCACGACCTTGTCGGCGACCGCGAACCCGGTGGCCTCTGCGCGGCCCCGGTGGTAGCGGCGCACTGCGCGCTCGTCGACCGAGCCGCCGGTGTCGGCCACCAGCTGGCTGGTGGCCGATGCCAGCTCCCGCAGGTCCGACCCCACCGCCTCGAGCAGCGCGGCGATCGCGTCGCCGGTGATCTTGCCCCCCACGCGCCGGGCCTCGGCACGCACGAAGTCGGACCGCTCGTCCATCCTCGTGATCTTGTTGCAGGTGGTGACCGGGGCACCCGCCTTGCGCAGCGCGTCGACGAGGGCCTTGTTGCGCGCCCCTCCCGAGTGGACGACCACGAGGACGATGCCTTCGGCCGGGTCGGCCGACTGCTCGAGGATCGCCGTGGCCAGCTCCTTGCCGACCTCGTGGGCCGCGAGCAGGACGAGCACCCTCGCCTCGGCGAAGAGCGACGGGCTCAGGTTCTCGGCGAGGTCGGCCGGGGTGAGCTCGGCCGCGCGCACCCGGCGCACGTCGGCCGCGGGGTCGCTCGCGCGGACCTCCGCCGCGACCTGCTCGATCGCCCGCTCGACGAGCAGCTCCTCCTCGCCGACGACGAGGCGGATCGGGGCTGGCGCGGCCATGCGTCCATGCTCGCGCACCACCCCGACATCCCGTGACCCGGCTCCCAGATCACGAGACGGGCTTGGGAGCCGCAACGGACGTGTCGTAACGTGATGGGCACAACCGCATATGGCTCATCCAGAGGGGCAGAGGGAACGGCCCGACGAAGCCCCGGCAACCGGCGATGCGCGCTCTTCGCGCTCGATCACGGTGCCAATTCCGACCCGCACGGTGCGGGAAAGATGAGGAGACTTCTCATGTCCCTGACTGCTGACAGCGCCACGACCACCGCTTTCGACCTCGGACCCGCCCGCGCGCTGTCCTGTCGGGAATGCGGTCACCAGATCCCGCTCGCGGCCGAGTTCGCCTGTCCGGAGTGCTTCGGCCCGCTCGAGGTGGCCTACGACTTCGGCACCGTTACCCGCGAGTCGATCGAGTCGGGCCCCAAGTCCATCTGGCGCTACCGCCACCTGCTCCCCGTGCCCTCCGACGTGCAGTCCCACCCCAACACCGAGCCCGGCCTCACCCGGCTGATCAAGGCCGACCGGCTCGCCGCCGCACTGGGCGTGCGCACGCTGTGGGTCAAGGACGACACCGGCAACCCCACCCACTCCTTCAAGGACCGGGTGGTGGCCGTGGCGCTGGCGGCGGCCCGCGAGCTCGGCTTCACCGTGCTCTGCTGCCCGTCCACCGGCAACCTGGCCAACGCGGTGGCCGCCGCGGCCGCCCGCGCGGGCTGGGACTCGGTGGTGCTGATCCCCAGCTCCCTCGAGCAGGCCAAGGTGCTCACCACCGCCGTCTACGACGGCACCCTGCTGGCCGTCGACGGCAACTACGACGACGTCAACCGGCTCGCCACGGAGCTCGCCGCCGAGCACGAGGACTGGGCGTTCGTCAACGTCAACGTGCGCCCGTACTACGCGGAGGGCTCCAAGACCCTCGGCTACGAGGTGGCCGAGCAGCTCGGCTGGCGACTGCCCGAGCAGGTCGTGGTGCCCGTGGCCTCGGGCTCCCAGCTGACCAAGGTGGACAAGGGCTTCACCGAGCTCGGCACGCTCGGGCTGGTGGAGCCCACCCCGTACCGGGTGTTCGGTGCGCAGGCCACGGGCTGCTCACCGGTGGCCAAGGCGTTCGAGGACGGCCACGACGTGGTGCAGCCGGTGCGCCCGGACACGATCGCCCGCTCCCTCGCCATCGGCAACCCCGCCGACGGCCCGTACGTCCTCGACGCCGTCCGCCGCACCGGCGGGGCCGTCGCGCACGTCAGCGACGAGGAGGTCGTGGAGGGCATCCGGCTGCTCGCCCGCACCGAGGGCGTGTTCGCGGAGACGGCAGGCGGCGTCACCGTGGCCACCGCGAAGAAGCTCATCGAGTCCGGGCAGCTCGACCCCGACGCCGAGACGGTGCTGCTGATCACCGGCGACGGGCTCAAGACCCTCGACGCGGTGTCGGGCCACATCGGCCCGTCGGCCACCGTGCCCTCCACCAGCAAGGCGGTGCGCGAGGCGCTGGCGGCGCGCGGGCTCTGACCCGCCACCCCTCGCGACATCCCCGGCGTCGGGGAGGTAGCGGTGGGGGACTTACGCGACGCGGGCCCGAGGCCGCGAGCGCCCGCGGCCAACCGTTGCGACATTCCTGCTACGCGACGGGGACCGTGCGACGACCCGTGCCCCGCAGGCTCGTGGCGATGGGTGATGCGGAACAGCCACCGCAGCGGCTGGCGGGGTTGGACGGGCTGCGCGGGATCGCGGTGGCCGGTGTGCTGTTGTTCCACGCCGGCCACCTTGGCGGCGGTTTTCTCGGCGTCGACCTGTTCTTCGCGCTGTCCGGCTATCTGATCACCGGGCTGCTGCTCCGGGAGGTCCGGGCCACCGGGACCGTGTCGTTGGTCGCGTTCTGGGGGCGGCGGGTCAGGCGGCTGCTGCCCGCGCTGGCGGTGATGCTGGCGGTGACCACGCTGCTGGTGTGGGCGCTGGGGGCCGAGGATCTGTGGAGCAGCGCTCTGTCGGACGGCCCGTGGGTGCAGGCGAACCTGGCGAACTGGCATCTGCTGGCCGAGTCGGCCGGCTACTGGGACAGGTACGGGCCCGGCCGGGTCTTCGGCCACCTGTGGAGCATCGCCGTGGAGGAGCAGTTCTACCTGGTGTGGCCGGTGGTGGTGCTCCTGATCGCGGCGACCGCGCGGCGGGTGGAGCCGTGGGTGGCGCTGGTGGCCCTGCTCGTCTCCGCGTCCTCGCTGGCCTTGATGGTCGTCCTGTTCACCGCCGGCGATCCCACCCGCGTCTACACGGGGACCGACACGAGGGCGTTCTCGTTGCTGTCGGGGGCGTTGCCGGCCACCGCTCCGGTCCGTTCGGCGGTGTCGCGGATCGTGGGCCGGCACGTCGTGGCGGCGCAGGTGGTGCTGCTCGGCGCGCTCGCGGTGCTCTGGGCGTCGGCGGACGGGGAGGGCGCGCACTGGCTGTTCCGGGGCGGGTTGCTCGCACACTCGCTGCTCGCTGCCGTGCTGATCTCGATCTGCGCGCAGGCGCCCGGTTCACCGGTGACCCGGATGCTGGGCCGGGCGCCGTTGCGTGGGCTCGGATCGGTGTCCTACAGCCTCTACCTGTGGCACTGGCCGGTCTTCCTGCTGCTGCCCGAGGAGCGTCTCGATGTGCAGGGGTGGGCGCACACGGCGGTCGTGTGCACGTTCTCGATCGTGCTCGCCGTGCTGTCGAAGGTGCTGGTGGAGGACCCGATCCGGTTCGAGGTCCACTGGGCGCGGGGCCGTACCGGATTCGCGGCCTTCGCCGTCGCCATGGTCGCGCTCGTCGCGCTCTGGGTCGCGGTGCCCCGGCCTCCCGTCGCACAGGTGGACGTGACGGTCCTGAGCGTCAGCCGGTCGGGATGAGCGGACAGCTCCGCGGCGGGTTGGCGTCGTCACCGGGCAGCGTGAAGCTCAGCTGCACGGTGGCCGAGGGCGACCCACCGCCCTGCACGTGCACACCCAGCGCGGTGCAGACGATCTGGTCGATGCCGAGCGACGTCACGTCGCGCCGGGTCAGCGGGAGGCGGACCGTGATCAGATCGGCCGTGGTGTCCGCGACCACGCGGGTCTCCCCGGAGGCCCGGATCTCCGTGTGCAGGGCGGCGTCGGGGCCGGGACCGGTGAGCAGCAACGACAACGCGTCGGTGACGGTGCCCAGCCTGCCCGTCGCGCGCTGCTGGGGCTGCAGCCGCTGCTGGGCGTCGACGAAGAACAAGGTCGCGCCGGGCGCCACGCCGGTGGGCGCAGGCATCCCGTCGGTGATCTCGGACGGAGGCGCCCCGCAGCCGGCGATCAGCAGCAGCGCCAACGCGGCCGGCACGATCCACCTCATGCCTGCTCCCCGTGGTTGCCGGGTAGCCGGAGCACGAACCTCGCTCCGCCCCCCTCGGCGTTGCCGGCCAGCAGGTCCCCACCGTGCAGCCGTGCGTTGGCCAGCGAGATCGCCAGTCCGAGCCCGCTGCCCGGGGAGCGGGGTCGTGCCGCGTCCGCCTTGTAGAAGCGGTCGAACGCGTGCGCCAGCACCTCCGGTGACAGCCCCGGACCGTGGTCGGTGACCTCGATCTCCACCAGGTCGTCGTCGGCGCGCAGCCGCACCTGGACCGGCGGGTCGCCGTGGCGCAGCGCATTGCCGACGAGGTTCGCCAGTACCACGTCCAGCCGACGCCGGTCGAGCAACGCAGGCGCCTGCTCGGGCATGTCCACCTGCACCTGCTCCAGCCAGCCGCGTGCGCGCAGGCAGTCGCGGATCGCGTGCGTCACCTCCACCGGCTCGACCCGCAGGTGCGCCGTGCCGGCGTCGAACCGCGACACCTCCATCAGGTCCTCCACGAGCGCGACCAGCCGCTGGGTCTCGGCCACCGCGAGCTCCGCCGACTCCCTCGCCGTCGGCAGGCGGTCGTCGACGGAGGCGGCGAGCACCTCGACCACCGCGGTCAACGCGCTCAGCGGAGTGCGCAGCTCGTGGGAGACGTCGGCGACGAACCGCCGTTGCTCGGCCATCGACTCCTGCAGGGCATCGGCCATGCGGTTGATCGTCTCGCTCAGTTCGGCCAGCTCGTCCCCGCCCCGGGTGGGTATCCGGGCGGACATGTCGCCCGCGGTCAGCGCACGCGCGGTGTCCCGCACCCGGCTGACCGGTCGCAGCACCCCGCTCGCCGCCACGAGCGCCAGCAGCACGGCGACGGGCAGCGCGACGGCGCTGGTCAGGGCCGCGGTCGCGAAGAGGCCGTCCACCTGCCGCTCGAAGGCCGAGAGGTCCCGCACCGCGTACACCTCGATACCGGAGGGAGCGCGGCGCAGGTCGAGACCGGTGATGACGATCGGGGTGCCGATCAGCAGCTTCGGCCCGTCGGGCCCGACCACCCGCTGGTGAACCAGCCGATCGTGGGCGGCGGCGCGCAGCTCATCGGTGATCAGCGGCAGGTTGCCGGAACGCAGCCCCTGGTAGGTCACCTGGATGTCCTCGCCCATCGAGGTGCGCAGTGCGTCGAGGGTGTCCTGGGTCGGCGGATAGCTCAGATCGGCGGTGGTCATGCCGATCTGGTGCACCAGGTTCTCGATGGTCCGCCGCTCCGCCTCGACGACGATGGCGGCACCGGCCGACGCGGCTGCGGCCCACGCTGCCGCGGTGGCGCCGAGCACGGCCACCAACACGAAGGCCAGTACCAGCCGGACCCGCAGTCCCCGCGGTTGGGGCAGCCGCCTCATACCGGGCCGAACCGGTAGCCGAAGCCGCGCACGGTCTGCACGTACTCCGGCTCGGCAGGCACATCCTCGATCTTGGCTCGAAGTCGCTGCACGCAGTTGTCGACCAGCCGGGAGTCACCGAGGTAGTCGTGCTCCCACACCTGTTCCAGGAGCTGTTGACGGGTGAACACCCGCCCGGGCGATCCCGACAGCGTCAGCAGGGTGCGCAGCTCGATCGGGGTCAACGCCACCGGCTGTCCACGTTTGGACACCATGGCGCCGACGGCGTCGATCGTCAGGTCGCCGTGCGTGCGCACCTCGTCGGAACGCACCGAGCCCCGGCGCATCACCGCTCTGATCCGGGCGTCCAACACGGCGGGTTGCACGGGTTTGACCACGTAGTCGTCGGCACCGGCGGCCAGCCCCGCCACGACGTCGAAGTCGTCTCCGCGCGCAGTCAGCATGATGATCGGGACCGCGCCCTGCGCGCGGATGCGCCGGCACACCTCGAACCCGTCCATGCCGGGCAGCATCACGTCGAGCACGACGAGATCCGGTGTGGCCGAACGGAACTCACGCATCCCGTCCTCGCCGGTACCCGCCGTGCTCACCGTGTGCTCGTACCGGGCCAACGCCAGCTGCAGAGCTCGGCACACCTGCGGGTCGTCCTCGATGAGCAGGATCACGGCCACCTGCCAAGTATGTGACGCACGGGGCGGCTTCCGGGCCCGGTGTCAGCAGCCCTGGAAGGCGGGGCCGGCCGCCCAGCCCGCATTGGCCCAGGACGCCGGCGCCGCCGGCGTGAACCCCGCGTAGTGCGCCGCGAGGTGATCCAGTAGCCAGGCGGTGAACCGGGCAGCACCTTGCGGGCAGGTGTGGACACCGTCGGGACTGCGGTCGCGCTTGCCGTCCCGGTCCAGCTGGTAGCTCGCCCCCCACACCTCCGCGCTGTCCCACGCCACGGCCTTGCCACCGGAACCGGCGGCGACCTCCGCGACCAGCCTGGAGGTGCGCTCGAGCTCCTCCATGTGATCGGCGTAGAAGTCATCGACCCTGATGGGGGGCATCGTCACGAAAACCAGCGTCGCCCCGGCGTCGGTCACCGTCTTCAGCAGTCTCTCGTACGCGGCACGCTGCTCGTCCTCGGTGCCCCAGTCGTAGGTGGACACCTGATAGGCCACCACGTCCGGGGAGAAGGACGCCAACCGCGCGGTGAGCTGCTCCCACGTGGACGTCGTCAGCTCCGCGATCCCGGACACGTTGCCACCGCCGGTCGACGCGATGGACTGCATCTGCAGCCCGCTCGTCGCCGCAGCGTCTGCCAACGGTCCCGCCAACCCGTCCGCCACCGAGTCGCCCATCCACAGCAGCTTGGGAGCGTCGGCCGCCGGCACGCTCGCGGCGGACTCGGCCCGCGAACAAGCACCGACGACCAGCGCCGACAGCAACGCACACACGACGGTCAGAAGCTTCATGCGGTTGTTCACCACCCCGACGCTGCCGCCGCCGGGTCCACGGATCGTCCGCGGTGTGTCGCTGTCCTGTCGCACGTGGCCCCGACAGCCCGGAACCGGATCCTGCGCCGCCGGGACGTCGTCACCCCGGTCGTGGTCCGGCCGGAGGAGACCGCCGGCGCGCGCGAGTCCCCGGGAGTCGTCTCATCGCCCGGCCACGAGCACGCCCGCTTCGGGCTCGCCGTGCACCCGGCCGTGGTCGAACGCCGAAGCGAACGCGGCCTCCCCCACCGCCGCACGGCAGGTCGCGGTGATCCGGTCGACGTCGCCCCGTTCACCGGCCGGCAACGGCGCCCCGACCTGGGCACGCAGCGCGGCGGCGGCCCCGAGCAGCCGCGCCGCCCGCTCGTGGTCGCCGCAGAGCGCCTCCACGCCGGCGAGGCCTTCCAGCGCCAGCGCCACCGCACGCGGGTCGGCCGCCTTGCGCGCCGCCGCCAGCCCTTCCAGGTGCAGGGCGCATGCGGCGTCGGCGTCACCGCGTTGTTCGGCGATGAAGCCCAGCTCGGCGAGGATGAGGGCGATCGCCATGTCCGACTCCAGTCGCCGGTCGTAGACCAGCCACTTGCGCAACCACGCCTCGGCCTCGTCGAACCGTCCCTGCCGCCGCGCGCTGAGCGCCGAGCCCAGCTCGGCGAACTCCTCGCCGATCGTGTAGCCCTGCGCGACGGCCTGGACGCGGGCGCTCTGGTGCAGCTCGTCGGCCTGCTCGAAGTCGCCGGTCAGCAACGCGATCCGGCCCAGCGCGGACAGCTTGTCCGACACCTCGGTGCTCAGGCCCAGCTCCTCGGCGATCCGCAGGCCGTCGCGGTGCAGCTCGGCCGCGCGGTCGTAGTCGCCGACGACCTCGGCGTGGGTGCCGAGACCGAACGTCGCGTGCAGCTGCCCCCACCGGTCGCCCACCTCGGTGAACAGGGCCATGCCGCGCTCGCCGTGCCGGGCCATCGCGTGCAGGTCGCCGCGTGCCAACGCGTACCGCGCGAGCGTGCCGTGGGCGGCGGCCGTGCCCCACCGGTCGCCCTGCTCCTCGAACACCGCCAATGCCCCGGCGACGAGGTCGTGGCCGACGCTCAGCTCGCCCATGCCAAGGCCGGTGAGCCCGAGGAACCACTCGGCCCGCGCCCGCCGGGCCGCGGCCTCCGGGCCGGTCGGCCGGGCCTCGAGCGGCGGCACCAGCGCGGGGCCGACGCCCATGCGCAGGTCGAACGCGGTCTGCCACACGCGGACCGTGCCCGCCACGCCGTCGGGACCGCCGCCGGCCAGCGCCGCGGTCAGCGCCCGCCGCCCCTCGCCGAGCCGACCGCGCAGCACCCAGTACCAGGCCAACGAGTCGACCAGCGGCAACGCCTCGCCGTCGCGGGCCGCGTGGTCGACCGCGGCGCGCAGGTTGGCGGCCTCGGCGTCGAGCACGCGCAGCCACTGCCGCTGCCGGGGTCCGCGCAGGTGCGGGTCGGCGGTGGCGGCGAGCCGCGCGTAGTGGTCCCGGTGCCGCCGCTCGACCTCGGCGACCTCACCCGCATCGCGCAGCTTCGCCGCGGCGTACTCGGCGACCGACTCCAGGAGCCGGTACCGGGGCGGGTCGGCGGCGGTGGTGGTGGTGACCAGCGAGCGGTCGACCAGGCGGGCCAGCAGGTCCGGAACGTCGAGGCCGTCGCCACCGGACACGGCCTCCGCCGCGCTCAACGTCCACCCGTCCACGTGCACGGACAGCCGGCGCAGCACGGTCTGCTCGGCCTCGGTCAGCAGCTCCCAGCTCCAGTCGAGCACCGCCCGCAGGGTCCGCTGCCGGGCGGGCGTATCGCTGGGGCCGGCGGTCAGCGCGCGGAACCGGTCGTCCAGCCGCGCCAGTACCTCGTGCACACCCCAGGCGCGGACCCTGGTGGCGGCGAGCTCAAGGGCCAGCGGGATGCCGTCCAGCCTGCGGCAGATCGCCGCGACGGCGTCGGCGTTGTCCGCGTCGAGGGCGAAGCCGGGCGCGCTCGCCGCCGCTCGGGCCGCGAACAGCTCGACGGCGCTGGCCTCGGCCAACGGCGGCACGGTCCACAGCAGCTCACCGGCCACGGCCAGCGGGCGTTGGCTCGTGGCCAGTACCCGCAGCCCCGGCACGGCGTGCAGCAGCCGCGCGGCCAACTCCGCCGCGGCCGGTGCGACGTGCTCGCAGTTGTCGAGCAGGAGCAGCATCCGCTTGGCGCGCAGCGCCTCGGCGAGCGTGCCCACCAGGCCCGTCACGACGCAGTCGCGGATGCCCACGCTCGCCGCCACCAGCGCGGCCACCTCGTCCGGCGACGCGCCCGCCGGCAGCGCGGCCAGCTCGACCAGCCACGTGCCGTCCGGGGACCCGGTGACCAGCTCCCGGGCCACGGCCAGCGCCAGGCGGGTCTTGCCGACGCCGCCCGGGCCGGTGAGGGTGACCAGCCGGTCCGCCGCGAGCAGCGACCGCACCTCGCCGAGGTCGGCCTCCCGGCCGACCAGGTCGCCGAGCAGGTGCGGCAGGTTCGTCGGCGGCTCCACCGCGCCGCCGAGCGACGGGTCCTGCTCCAGGATCGCGCGGTGCAGCGCGGCCAGGCGCGGGCCCGGTTCGACGCCTAGCTCTGCGCTCAGCCTGGCCCGCACGTCGCGGTAGCCCGCCAGCGCCTCGCCCTGCCGCCCGGCCCGGTACAGGGCACGCAGGTGGGCGGCCCGGAGGCGCTCGCGCAGCGGGTGGCGGGCCACCAGGTCGCCGAGCTCGTCGGCCAGCACGCCCGGATCGCCGAACTCCAGGCGTGCCTCGGCCCGCTGCTCCCACGCGGTGAGGCGCAGCTCGTCCAGCCGGGCCGTGACCTCCCGGGCGAAAGCCTCGTCGACGAAGTCGGCCAGCACCGGACCCCGCCACAACGCCAGCGCGTCGTCCAGCACCGCGACCCGCGCCCGCGGGTCACCGGTCGTGGCGGCTTCGGCGAGCAGCGCTTCGAATCGTCCGGCGTCCACCGCGTCCGGTGCGACGTCGAGCAGGTAGCCGGGCGGGCGGGAGACGACGAGCTGCCGCGCGCCGGGCTCTGCGTCGTCCAACGCGGCGCGGAGCTGGGACACCCTGGTCTGCAGCGCGGCCGCGGGGTTCGCGGGCAGCCGGTCGCCCCACAGGCGGTCGATCAGCCGGTCGGCGGGCACCACGCGGCCCGCGTCGACCGCGAGCTGGGCGAGCAGCGACCTGACCTTCAGCTCGGGAACACGGACCGGGCGGCCGTCGGCCGCCCACACCGCGAGCGGGCCGAGCACCCCGAATCGCACGATCGGACCGTACCCGAATGCGACCCGAAGCCGGTCCGAACGATTCCTGGAGCCGCACCGACCAGCGTGGCTGGAGAACGGGCGGACCAACCGCCCGAGCGGTTCGAGCGAGGGAAAGAATCACGATGTCTGTCGAAGTCGGTCACCGGGCCGGGACCAGGGAATGGCTCGGCCTCACGGTGCTGCTGCTGCCGACCGCGCTGCTGTTCGTCGCCCAGACCGTGCTGTTCCTGGCCACTCCGCACATCGCGGCCGACCTGCGGCCGAGCAGTGACCAGCTGCTGTGGGTCAACGACGTGTACGGGTTCGCGATGGCCGGGCTCCTGGTGGCCATGGGCACCATCGGCGACCGGGTGGGCCGACGGCGGGTGCTGCTGCTCGGCGCGGTCGTGTTCGGCGTCGGCTCGGTGGTGGCCGCGTTCGCACCGAGCATCGGGGTGCTGATCGCGGCGCGCGCGTTGATGGGTGTCGGCGCGGCGGCGGTGATGCCGTCGACGTTGTCGCTGGTCCCGAACATGTTCGAGGACCCGCGGCAGCGGGCGACGGCGGTCGGGATGTGGGCCGCTTCGGTGTCGGTCGGCGTCGCGCTCGGCCCGCTGCTCGGCGGGCTGCTGCTGGAGGCGTTCTGGTGGGGCGCTGCGCTGCTGATCGGCGTGCCGGTGATGGCGCTGGTCGTGATCCTCGCGCCGCTGCTGGTGCCGGAGTACAAGGCGCCGGACGCCGCCGGGCAGCGGATGCCCGACGTGCTGAGCGTGCTGCTGTCCATGGCCGCGCTGCTGCCGTTCGTCTACGGGGTCAAGGAATACGCCAAGTCGGGGCTGACCGTGACCGCGGTGGTGACGGCGCTGTTCGGCATCGCGTTCGGGGTCGTGTTCGTCCGGCGGCAGCTCGGCCTGGAGACCCCGCTGCTCGACGTGCGGCTGTTCGAGAACCGCTCGTTCAGCGGTGCGTTGGGCGTGTGGCTGCTGTCGGCCATCGCGCTCGGCGGCATCTACCTGCTGTTCACGCAGTACCTCCAGCAGGTGGCCGGGCTGTCGCCGCTGGCGGCGGGACTGTGGATCCTGCCGGCGGCGCTGATGCTGGTGGTGGTGTCGACGGTGTCGCCGATCGTGGCGCGCAAGGTGCGGCCGGCGTACGTGGTGGCGGTCGGTGCGCTGTTCTCGATGGCCGGGTACCTCGTGCTGACCCAGGTCGACAGCGTGGCCGGGCTGCCGCTGCTGATCACCGGGTTCTACCTGCTCTACCCGGGCATCGCGCCGACGATGGCGTTGACCACCAACTTGGTGATGTCGGCGACGCCGCCGGAGAAGCAGGGCGCCGCGTCGGCGGTCAGCTCCACGTCCATCGACCTGGGCGTCTCGCTCGGCATCGCGGTGATGGGCAGCATCGGCACAGCCGTCTACCACGCCACGGTACCGTCCGGCCTGCCCGCCCAGGCCGCGGACTCGCTGTCGGGCGCGCTGAACGAGGCTTCGACGATGTCCGGCGACGCGGCGCAGTCGTTGGTGGCGACGGCGCGGGAGGCGTTCACCAGCGGGCTCAACGTCGCCGGGGTGGTGGCGGCGGTGCTGGTCGCGGGCGCGGCCGTGCTCGCGGTCACCCTGCTGCGGCACGTGCCGCCGGCCTCCGTACCGGCGGACGAGCCCGATGGCGCGGCCACCGTGAGCGCCTGATCATCCACCTCGTGCCGGGGACGGGAGCTCCCGTCCCCGGCACGACGCTTTCAGCGGGTCGTCCCCCGTGCGAGCTACCCCGAAGTGCCCCCTCCACGGTGACGATCATGCGGCCCGCGGAGCCATACGGTCCTCACCACGCCGCGCGCCCCGGTCGCGGCCCTCGGACAAGGACCCCCATGCGACTGGTCATCCAGCTCGCCGTCGTCGCGGCCATCGCCGTCGTCGGTAGCACCCTCGTCAACGCCGTGGCGTCGAACCCGCCACTCACCCTGATCATCGGCCTCGTCACCGCCGCAGCCGCACTGCTGGGCTACAGGTGGGTCGTGCGCCGCACCGAGCACCGCCCGATCGACGAGCTGTCCCGCACCGGCGCTGTTCCCACACTCGCCCTCGGCACTCTGATCGGCGTCGGTCTGTTCGCCTCGGTCATCCTCAACATCGCCTTCCTCGACGGCTACCGGGTGCTCGGCTGGGGATCCCCGGCCGGCGCCGTCGCGCTGGTCGGGTTCATGGCCGCAGCCGCCGTCACCGAGGAGCTGATCTTCCGCGGCATCCTGTTCCGCATCATCGAGCAGTGGACGGGCACCTGGACCGCGCTCGTCCTCACCGCTGCACTCTTCGGCCTGTCCCACCTGTTCAACCCGCACGCCACCCTCTGGGGCGCGCTCGCCATCGCGATCGAGGCCGGCGCGATGCTCGCCGCCGCGTACGCCGCCACCCGCACGCTGTGGTTCCCCATCGGCCTGCACTTCGGCTGGAACTGCGCGGCAGGCGCCATCTTCAGCACCGAGGTGTCGGGCAACGACACCCCCGACGGCCTGCTGCACGCCGTCATGAGCGGGCCCACGGCACTCACCGGTGGCGAGTTCGGACCCGAAGGCAGCGTCTACGCCGTCCTGTTCGCCTCCGTCCTCACCGTCGTGTTCCTGTGGCTGGCCCACCGCCGCGGCCGCATCGTGTCTCGCCGCGAGGCCCGCACCGCTCCGCGCACTACGCTCGCGCCGTGACCGACACCGCGCGTCTCGCGCAGCGGTGGCAACAGCTGCCCGTCCCCGTCCGGGACGCGCCGCTCGCGCTGCTGCTCGCCGCCGCGACGCTCGTGCCGGCGGTCAACAGCAATGGCACGCAGATCGGCGACGTCGCCACCCGCCCGATGGACGCCCTGAGCCTCGCGGTGGTCGCCCTCGAGTGCCTCCCGCTGCTCCTGCGCCGCCGCCTGCCCGCCCTCTGCCTCGCGCTCGTGTTCCTCGGCTTCGCGGTCGACCAGGTCCTCGGCTACCACACGGTCGCCGGCACCGCGCTGCCCGTCGCGCTGCTGAGCACGGCAGCGCACCTGGAGCACGGCCGGCGCACCACCGCGGTCCTGGTCTCCGCCGCGTACGTGCTGATGGCGATCGCGCTGACCCTGCGCGGCGCACCCGAGACCGTCGCCGGCTACGTCACCTTCTACCTGGCGATGGCCATCGCATGGGGCGCCGGGACGTGGCTGCGGCAGTTGCGGGCCGCCGAGGCGGAGCGCCGCGTCCACGTCGCCGAGGCGGCCCGCACCGCCGAGCGCACCCGCATCGCCCGCGAGCTGCACGACGTCGTGACCCACCACGTGACCGCGATGGTGGTGCAGGCCGAGGCGGCGCGCTACCTCACCGCCCAGCCCGACCGCCTCGACCAGACCCTGACGGTCGTCACCGAGACCGGCCGAGAGGCCATCTCCGACCTGCGGCACCTGCTCGACCTGCTCGACCCCGACGAAGGCCCGCCGGGGCGCACGCCGACCGTCGGCGAGCTGCACGACCTCGTGGAGCAGACCCGCCGGGCCGGTCAGCCCGTCGAGTTCACCGAGGAGGGGCGCCCTCCCGCGGGTATCGGCAGCGCCGAGATGATCGTCTACCGGGTGGTGCAGGAGTCGCTGACCAACGCCCTCAAGCACGCCCACGGCAGCAGCACCACCGTGGACGTGCGGCACGGCGAGGGGGAGATCGCGGTCGAGATCGGGACCGACGGCACGGGATCGGCGGTCGCGTCGCCGGGCGGGAGCGGACGCGGCCTCGCCGGACTCCGCGAACGGGTTCGGGTGCTCGGCGGCGAGTTCAGCGCGGGCCACCGCGACGGCGGCGGGTTCGTGGTGCGGGCGCGCATCCCCGTGCAGAGCACTTCGTGACCGCACCGGTGCGCGTCCTGGTCTGCGACGACCAGGCGCTGATCCGCACCGGGTTCGCGACCATCATCGGCGCGCAGCCCGATCTCGAGGTGGTCGGCGAGTGCGGCGACGGCCGCGCCGCGGTCGAGCTCGCAGGCCGGCTGCACCCCGACGTCGTGGTGATGGACGTGCGGATGCCGGTCCTCGACGGGATCGAGGCGACCCGCCTGCTCGCCGGCGCAGGCGTGGCGAGTCCGGTGAAGGTGCTCGTGGTGACGACGTTCAACCTGGACGAGTACGTGTACGAGGCGCTTCGTGCCGGGGCGAGCGGCTTCCTGCTGAAGGACGCCCCACCGGCGCAGCTGCTGCAGGGCATCCGCACCGTCGCCTCGGGCGCCGCGCTGCTGGCCCCCGAGGTGACCCGGCAGCTCGTCGGCCGCTACGCCGCGCGGATCCGGCCCCAGGACAGCGGGCCGGACGACGTGCCGCTCACCCCGCGCGAGCTGGAGGTGCTGCGCCTCATCGCGGACGGCCGCTCCAACAGCGAGATCGCCGCGACGCTCGTGATCAGCCAGGAGACGGTCAAGACCTACGTCTCGCGCATCCTCACCAAGCTCGACCTGCGGGACAGGGTGCAGGCGGTCGTCTACGCCTACCGCCGCGGGCTCGTCGCCTGACTCGGGATCACCGCTTCGCCGTCGGTCCGGTGTTCCTGGAAGCTGACGACCGCTTCGCCGTTCGTCCTCGCCCAGTCGGTCAGCATCGCGATGGGCTCCTCGAGGGAGCGACCGAGTTCGGTCAGGCTGTACTCGACCCGCGGTGGCGCCTCGGCGTAGACGCGCCGCTCGACGAGGCCGCTGTCCTGGAGCCTGCGGAGGGTCTGCGTCAGCACCTTGCGTGAGACGCCGCCGATCAGCTCGACGAGCTCGCCGTGGCGCAACGGCCCCTCGCTCAGGGCGAAGATCGTGACCACGGTCCACTTGGTCGCGATGATCTCGATGGCCAACCGGGCAGGGCAGTCGGTGAGGAAGACGGTTCCGGGGCGGAGGCTCACGAGCCGAAAGTTACCTCTCGGTACCCATCGGATCCCTAGCGTCGTGCTGAGCGTGCCACCGGCACGCCTCGCCCGCCGACGGCGAGCCCCAGATCCGGAAGGAACATCCATGGCCACCTACGTCCTCGTTCACGGCGCGTGGCACGACGGGCAGGTGTGGAACCGCGTCGCTCCGCTGCTCACGGCACGGGGGCACCGCGTCTTCGCGCCGTCACTGACCGGGCACGGGGACAGGGCGCACCTGCTCGGCCCCGAGGTCGGGCTGACCACCCACGTCGACGACGTCGTCGGTCTCATCCTCGATGAGGACCTGCGCGACGTCGTACTCGTCGGGCACAGCTACGCCGGGATGGTGATCTCGACCGTGGCGAACCGCGTACCGGAACGCCTCGCGGGCCTCGTGTACGTCGATGCGATGGTGCCGATGCACGGCGAGAACGCCATCGACGTCATGCCCGTCACCAAGATGATGATCGACGGGGCTGCTGCCGGCGACGAACCGTGGCGCATCCCGCCGCCGAAGCTGCCCGCGCCGCTCGGCCTGTTCGGCGTCACCGACCCCGACGACGTCGCATGGCTCGAGACCACCCTCGGCGACGAGTCGGTCCTCTGCTTCGAACAGCCCGCCGAGATGGACGACCCGGCGCAGGAGTCGATCCCGCGCACCTACATCCTCTGCGTCGGCAACGAACCCGAGGGGTTCACCCGCCGGCCGGTCCCCGCGTCGCGGCCCGACGGTGAGCCGGTTCGGATCCACGAGCTGAGCAGCGGGCACGACTGCATGATCACGCAGCCCGCCGAGCTCGCCCGGCTCCTGCTCGGGAGCGCATGACCCGGATGCCCAGCAACGTCAGCCCGCGCGGGCCGGGAGCCCGGGTGCGGGCGGCGCTGCGGTGCGCGTGGGATCGGTGGCGGGGGAACCGGCGGTGACGTCGTCGTACAGCATCGCCATCCGGTCCATGAACCACGTCTTGCCGGACATGTGCACGGCCAGGCCGAACAGGACGAGCCACGGGTCGAGCACCACCAGCCCCCGCGCGACGAACGGCACCCCGAGCGCGTTGACCCCGATCAGGACGTGCGGTGCCACGCGGTGCCGCTCGGGCACCGGCACCTCCTTCCGGTTCGCCCACACCCGCTCGCCGAGCACCGCCTTCGAGGCCCACGCGTCGAACGTGCGCGGGCGCGGGAACACCCTCGGGTTGATCACGGTCCAGACGCACACCCCGGCGACCGGCACCAGCGATCGCCACCCGATCCACCTGCGGGTCCAGATCGCGGCGGTCAGCAGCGCCGGGATCGGGATCCGGCTGTACACGCTCCACGGGTGCGCGTGGCGCTCCCAGGCGTCGCCCTCGAGCCCGAACGCCTTCGCCATGCGGTCCTCGATCGTCGCCATCCCCTACCTCCTCAGCGCCAGCAAACGAATACCGCCGATGCGGTCCGAGCACATCGGGGCCACACCCTGAGCGGGGATCGGCCGACCGGACCTCAGGGCGCGGGTCGCTCGCGCTCGTACCGCTCGACGGCACGGGCGACCTCGACCCGGGACCCGACGTCGAGCTTGCGGAAGACGTTGTGGACGTGGGTCTCCACGGTCTTGCCGCTGAGGAACAGCTCGGCGCCGATCTCGGCGTTGGTCCGCCGGTCCACGATCAGCCGGGCGACCTCCAGCTCACGGCCGGTCAAGGAGGTCATGCCGGCCGTTCCCGTCCCGGGCCGGGACCGGCGGTGGCGGCCGCGATCGCCGAGTGCGCGCAGCCGGCGTTCGACGGCGGCAGCACGGCGCGGCGCCCCGCACTGCTCGAACTCGCCTGCCGCGCGACGCAGCTCCGCGATCGCCTGCTCGGTGCCCGCGGCGGCCAGCGCGCGACCGGCGAGTTCCCGCGCCGACGCGGCCTGGACGACCGCTCCGACGGAACCGGCGGCGTCCGCAGCAGCGAGCGCGAGCTCCGCGGCCCGGCGCGGCTGCCCTAGGTGCAGGACGAGGGCCGCGTCGGCGGCGTCGGCGGCTGCCCGTGCCGACACCAGACCGGACTCCTCGGCGCAGCGGCGGGCCGCTTCGACGGCGTCGGCGGCGGGACGGTCGGTCGCGACACGGCATCGCGCGAGTAGCGCGAACGCGGCCGGCCGGAACGGTTGCGGAAGTGCACCCAGGTCCGGGCCGCAGGAGGAGACGAGCGCCCGCTCCGCCGCGGCCGGGTCGGTGGGCGCCGCAGCGTTGGCGAGGGTGAACGCCGACCAGGTGGCGGACAGGGTGCGGTTCGGGCCGCACAGCAGGGCGGCACTCTCGTGGGCGGTGGCGAGCGCGATGTCGGTCTCGCCGCCTGCGTCCGCTGCGGCCGACCGGGCCAACAGCATCCAGCCGAGCATCGCGGGGTTGCCCGACGACCGCGCCGCCTCGACCGCCTCGTCGAGCAGCGAGGTGGCCGCCGCGAGCCGACCGAGCGCGGTACGGACCGTCGCGGTCCAGAACAGCACCGGGAAGTGGTGGCGGGACCCGAGCGTGCGGGAGGCGACCAGTGCGCGCTCGGCGTGCCGGGCCGCGTCGGCGTGGCGGTCGACGAGGAGCTCGGCGCCTGCGAGGCGGGCGATCATCGGATCCGCCGTTCCCGCGATCTCCTCGTCGGGCATGCCGTCCACGACGGCCGCGGCCTCGGAGCACGCCGATCCGGCCTCGGTGGTGGCGCCGCCGAGCGCGGCTGCGAGCGCGAGGCCGGTCGCGGACTCGACCACCGGCAGCGGCTGCCGCGCGGCAGCGCGCGCCCGCTGCGACCAGTCGATGGCCGCGGTGTACTCCCTGCGGTAGAGCCGGTCCTGGCCGATCGCCGCCATCAGCGCGACGGCGTCGGCGCCGTCGAGGTCGGGTAGCGCGTCCAGCGCGGTGACCAGCCTGCGGTGTGCGTCGTCGTGATGACCGAGGGTCTGCTCGATCCCGGCGCACTCCGCGACGAGCCGCACGCGGGTCGAGTCCGACCTCTCGGGAACCAGGTCGATCGCCCGGAGCAGGGCGGCGCGGGCGTGGTCGAGCCGGCCGGTGGCACCGCAGGCGCCGGCCAGCGCCGTCCACAGGCCGAGTGCGTCGGCGGTCGCGGTCTCGGGCAACAGGTCGATCGCCGCGGAGAACCAGCGTGCCGCCTGGCCGGGCGCGCGCCCGACGACCGCTGTCCCGGCGTCGCGCAGCAGCCCGACCGCCGCCAGGTCGCCCGGGCGGGCCGCCTGGATGATGTGGTGGGCGCGTCCGGCGACCGGCACGCCGCGCTCGGCCAGCGCCTGCGCGCAGCGGTCGTGGGCGCCGAGCCGCCAGCCGGCCGGCGCGGATCCGTAGACCGCGCGGCGGACCAGCGGATGCCGGAACCGGAACCGTCGAGGGGTTTCGGTCGGGCGGATGAGATCGCGGCGCTGCAGCTCGTCGAGGGCGTCGGCCATCGCGGTGTCGGGCAGCGCGGCCGCGGCGGCGGCGACCTCCAGCAGGAAGGGATCGCCTGCGACCGCCGCTGCCTCCAACGCGCGCCGGGTGGCGCCGTGGAGGGTGGCCAGCTCCTCGCCGATGGCGGCAGCGACGGCGGCCGGAACCCCGACGTCGAGCGGCGTTCCCGCGGCGGTGACCCCGTCCTGCGGCCGGAACTGCGCGAGCTGTCGCAGGTAAAAGGGGTTGCCGCCGCTCTCGGCGTACAACGACCGGACGAGGCCCTCGTCGACGTCGGGGCCGAGCAGCCGCCGCGCGTCCTCGACCGTCAGCCCGGCCAGGTCGATCCGGGTGAGCAGGCCGGTGTCCGCGGCACGGTGCAGCGCCCCCGCGAGCCGGGCAGGCGCCTGCCGCGGGCGCAGCGCCGCGGCGAGCAGCACGGCACCGGCAGGTGGGCGGCGCAGCAGCGCGCACAGCAGCTCCACCGAAGCCGAGTCGGCCCAGTGCAGGTCGTCGAGGAGCAGGACCAGCGGCGGTCCGCCGCCGAGCACCTCCAGCAGCCTGCGCACCGACCGGTGGGTCCCGTACCGCCGGTCTGCGCCGGACGGCACCTCTTCGGCGGCCGGCCACGACGGCAGCACCTGCGCCAGCTCGGAACGCGCATCGTGGTCGAGCGTCGTGAGGCGGGCCGGTGGGAGGGTGCGCACGTACTCGTCGAGGGCATCGACGAACGGCCAGAACGGCAGGTCCTGTTCGAACTCGGAGGCACCTCCGGACAGCACGAGCATCCCTTGCGCGTCGGCCCGGTCGCCCAGCTCCGCCAGCAGCCGGCTCTTCCCGATCCCCGCCTCGCCGAGAACCGCGACGGCGGTCCCCCGGCCCCGCGCGACCGCGAGCAGCAGCGCGTCCAGCGCCGCGATCTCGGCTGGTCGTCCGACGAGCACGGGCCTCATGTCCGGATCCCTTCCGGACGCAGCATGGCCCCCCGACGTCCGCAGGACCAGGGTCCGGCTCGGGGTGCACCCCTGATGTCATCGCCGACGCATCCGGCCAGGCTCGTGGCGTGCCGCAGTTCCTGATCCACCACCGCCACACCGCGGACGACTGCGGCGCGGTGTTCGCCTCCTTCCACGGCTTCGACAGCCCACTGCGCCGGAAGTCGACGCTCTCGTCGTGCCCGTGCGGCGGGCACGACATCTGGTGGTCCGTGGAGGCGGACGACGCGGACGCAGCGCTAACCCTGCTGCCGGTCTACGTCGCCACCCGGTCGACCGCGACGCGGGTGGGCATGTGGCGCATCCCGTGACCGGCGGTGCCGCGCACCGCGCCGTGTCCCCAGCAGAAACCGGAGCCGACATGACCACCGAGCCGACCGCACTGCCCGCGCGCACGGACGTCGTGATCGTCGGCGCGGGCCCGACCGGCCTGGCGCTGGCGTGCGGCCTGGCCGCCCGTGGCGTCGAGCCGCTGGTGCTCGACCGGATCGCGCAGGGCGCGAACACGTCACGGGCGGCGGTCGTGCACGCCCGCACCCTGGAGGTGCTGGAGGACATCGAGGTCACCGAGCACCTGCTGCGGCTCGGCCTCGTGGTGCCCCGGTTCACGATCCGCGACCGCGACCGACCGCTGCTGGAGATCCCGTTCCAGGACCTGCCGACGAAGTACCCGTACACCCTCATGCTGCCCCAGGACGTCACCGAACGGATCCTCGGCGAACGCCTCGCCGCTCTCGGCGGCCGCGTGCACCGCCCGCTCACCGTCACCGGCGTGGCGATCGACGACGACGGGGCGGACGTGACCGTCGTCGGCCCGGACGGCTCGACCGTGCCGGTCCGTGCCCGCTACGTCGTCGGCTGCGACGGCATGCACAGCGTGGTCCGCGAGTCGGCCGGGATCGGCTTCACCGGCGACCGCTACGCCCAGTCGTTCGTGCTCGCCGACGTCGCCATGGACTGGCCGTTCACGCGCCACGAGGTGCACCTGTTCTTCTCGCCCAGCGGGCTCGTCGTGGTCGCTCCGCTGCCCCGGGACCTGTACCGCATCGTGGCCACCCTGGACGAGGCCCCTGAGACGCTCGGCATCGCCGACGTCCAGGCGCTGCTCGACGCCCGCGGCCCGGTCGCAGCACCCGCCGCGGTGCGGCACGTCGAGTGGAGCTCCCGCTTCCGGGTCCAGCACCGCATCGCCGACACCTACCGCAACGGCCCCGTGTTCCTCGTCGGCGACGCCGCACACGTGCACAGCCCGGCGGGCGGCCAGGGGATGAACACCGGGATCCAGGACGGGATCATGCTCGCCGGGCTGCTCGCCGACGTGCTGGGCGGACACACCCCCGCCGCGGAGCTCGACCGCTACGAGACGGTACGCAGACCGGTGGCACTCGGCGTCGTCACGATGACCCACCGGCTGTCCCGCGCCGCGACGGCGCGACACCCGCTCACCAGGTTCCTCCGCAACACCGCGCTGCACGCGGCCGGACGCATCCGTCGCGTACGCCACGCCGCCGCCATGAGTCTCGCGGAGCTGAACACCGACCCCGACGACCGGCGCCGGGCGAGCGCCTCGACGACCGCAGGGTCGGCTGCTCCGTGAGACCGCCCGACCGCCGAGGAGCGCGGAGTACGCGCCTGTGGGCGATCGCGGCAGCTGCCGTGATCACCACGGCCTGCGGCACCGCCGCGCTCGGGACACCCGGCACGCCGACCGGACCCCCGGCGATCTCGGTACTGGCGACCCCGGTGCTGGGTGTGCCGGGAAGCGACGGGATGCAGCACCTGGAGTACGACCTCGTCGTCGCCGGCACGGCTTCTGCCGAGGTGGCGCTGACATCGGTCGACATCGTCGACGAACACCGTCGCCCCCTCCTGCGCCTCGACGGCGGTGCGCTGGCCGCCGCGACCCAGCCGCTCGACGGCACGACGCCGACGACCACGATCCCGGTCGCCGGATCGGTCGCCGTCGTGGTCGACCTGCTCGTCGCGCCTGATCAGATCCCCGAACGCCTCGCACACCGCATCACCTCGGGCGGGCCGGGGGCACCCTCGGTCATCGACCTCGAGGTGGCGGTCGATCCGCGTCCTGCGCTCGTGATCACGCCACCCCTGTCCGGGTCGGGATGGCTGTCGGCCAACAGCTGCTGCGACGCCTTCACCACCCACCGCTCCGCCCGCGTGGACCCGGCGGGGTCGGGTCCGCCGGCAAAACCCGAGACCTTCGCCGTCGACTGGATCCTGCTCCACGGCGACCAGCCCTTCACCGGCGACGGCGCCGGCCCGCCGCAGTGGTTCGGGTACGGCTCGGACGTTCGCGCCGCCCTCCCCGGAACCGTGGTCGCCGTTCGCGACGGGCTACCGGACTCGACGCCCGGTGCACTGCCCACCGGGATCGCCGGTGCCGACACCGCAGGCAACCACGTCATCGTCCAGGTCGGCCCCGATACCTGGGCGTTCTACGCCCACCTGCAGCCCGGAAGCCCCACCATCGCGGCCGGCGACCAGGTGACGACCGGACAGGTCCTCGGCAAGGTGGGCAACAGCGGCAACTCCCTGGCGCCACACCTGCACTTCGGGCTCCAGGACGCTCCGGACCCGGCCGGGGCGAACAGCCTGCCGTTCGTACTGGACCGCTACACCGTCGCCGACATCGTCGACCGCGACTCCTACCTGGCCGCCTTCAGCGGAACCGGTCCGTTGAAGCTGCGCCCCCACGGCCGGCCATCGCCACAGACGAACACCCTCCCGCTGAACCTGGACGTCATCGACTTCCCCGGATGACGCGGGCGGACGTGTCGCACCTCCTCCATCACGCCGCCCGCGTCGTCCGCCGTTCGGACGCCCGGTGCTCACCGGGCCGTACGCCGTGGACCCTCTTGAACGCGACGCTCAGGGCGTAGGCATTGGCGTAGCCCACCCGACGTGCGATCGCGTCGACCGTGGCGTCCGTGCGGACGAGCAGGTCGGCGGCGAGGCACAGCCGCCAGCAGGTCAGGTACGACATCGGCGGCTCGCCGACCAGCTCGGTGAACCGCCGCGCGAACGCCGACCGGGACACCGCCGCACGGCCGGCCAGCTCGGCAACCGTCCAGGGATGTGCGGGATCGTCGTGCATCAGCTGCAGCGCACCGCCGACGACCGGGTCCTCTCGGACCTGGTACCAGGCGGGGGCGCCCGACCCCGGGCGGTCCAGCCATTCGCGCAACGCCGTGACGAGCAGCAGGTCCAGCAGCCGGTCCAGCACCGCCTGTCGCCCGGGGCGGGTGCGGGCCAGTTCGGCGGCGACGATCTCGACGACCGGGTACGGCATCGTTTCGGCTCTGACCACGACGACCGGCGGGAGGCCGCGCAGCATGCGGTCGCACACGCTGCCCTGCACCGCGTAGGCGCCGGTCAGGAGCACGGCGCTCCCGTCCCCGGCCACCGGCCCCGTCGTGCTCGCGCACCGTTCCGGATCATCCACCAGAACGAGCGGCGGTAGGTCCGGTGCGGCACTGATCGTGTACGGCGCGGGGCCGACGACGACCGCGACGTCGCCGACCCCGATCGGGATCGGCTCTCCGCCCTCCGGGGTGATCCAGCCCTCGCCGCGCAGCATCGCGGCCAGCGCCAGCGGAGGACGTTCGGCGAAGCACAGCGACCACGCCCCGTCCAGGAGCGAGCGGTCGAAGACGGCGCCGCGCGGCCGCACGTCGTCCAGGAGGGCCGACAGGGCGTCGCTCACGTCCGCCAGCGTAGACGCACAGACATTTCCGAGGGCGTCTCGGCCATTTTCGCGTCCACGATCCGGCGGTTTGCTGAAGGCATGTCAGACGTTGCGTCCTCTCCCCCGCCGGTCTCGGTGCTCGGCCTCGGCTCGCTCGGTTCCGCGCTCGCCCGCGCCCTGCTCACGGCCGGGCAACCCACCACCGTCTGGAACCGGACCGCCGGCCGCGCCGACGACCTCGTCACCATCGGCGCCTCGCAGGCCCCGACCGCGGCGGCCGCGATCGCCGCCACCGAGATCGTGGTGATCGCCGTGGCGGACGAGGCTGCCGTGCGCGGCGTGCTCGGCTCCGCGGCCGGTGAGCTCGCCGGTCGGGTGCTCGTCAACCTGACGTCGGGCACGCCCGAGCAGGCGCGCAGCCTCGCCGAGTGGGCGACCGCGCAGGGCGCGGCCTACCTCGACGGGGCCGCGATGAGCGGCGTCCGCCTCGTCGGCCGGGCCGATGCGCTGTTCCTGTACAGCGGCTCCGCCGAGGCGTTCACCGCGGTCGAGGGCACGGTGAGCGCGTTCGGCAGCGCCGCCCACCTCGGGGCCGATGCGGGGATCGCCTCCCTATACGACACCGCGCTGCTGGGCGTGAACATGAGCCTGCTGACCGGCTTCTACCACGCACTCGCGCTCGTCGGCTCCGCCGGCGTGGACGCGAGGGAGTTCGCCGTTGTCGCGACCGGCTACCTCCCGTTCGCGCTCGGGCTGCTCGCCGATCACGCCCGCCAGACCGTGCAGGGGCAGTACCCGCCGGACGAAGGCACGCTCGACGTGCTCGCCTCCGCCGTCGACCACCTCGTCACCACGAGCGCACGGGCGGGTGTCCGGACGGACGTCCCCGACGGCATCCGGGCCCTGGTCCAACGGGGGATCGACGAAGGTCACGGTGAGCACGGCCCCGCCAGCCTCGTCGAGGTGCTCGGATGAGCGCGACGAAGGTGGCCTCGTTCGCGCCCCTGCGAGCCGACGTCGCGGAGATCCTCGGTCGGATCAACTACGCCACGATGACCACGGTGGACCGGCGAGGCCGCCCCCGGTCGCGGGTGCTGATCGCGGTCTGGGAGCTGGACGGCGACCGGCCCCTCGGCTGGCTCGCGACGTTCCGGACGCCGGTGAAGGCGGCACACATCGCGCACAACCCGCATGTGGGCATGTCCTACTGGAGCCCGCGCCAGGACACCGTGTCGATCGACAACGTCGCCGAGTGGACGGACGATCCGGAGGTCAAGCACCGGGTGTGGGAGCTCTACCGCCACGGCAGCCCCAAGGGGGTCGGCTACGACCCGCGGCCGTTCTGGCCGGCCGGCCCCGACGGGCCGGACTTCCACGTGCTGCGCCTGACACCGTGGCGCGTGCAGGTGCTACGCGGACGGGAGCTCGCCGCAGGCATCCCGCCTCGGATCTGGCAGGACGACGGGAGCGACGAGTCATCCGCCGCGAGTACTCCTGTCCCCCTGGAAAGGGGGGATCAGGAAAACTCGCTACCGCACGACTAGTTGTCCACCGAGTCCACGGACGAATTTCAGCGGATAACAGAAGGGCGCCGCGGCAGCCATCGACATCTCCGGCTCGTTCCGCCGTCCCGTGGGACGCGGGCGGCTCCGGGCCGATTTGCGTGCTGATCCGTCCTCCATGCGTCGCAGCGGCTACGCTGCAGGAAACGACCGCCTGATATCGCGACGGCTGCCGAGCCTGCATCGTTGCGTGGCCGCAATCAGGACAACTCGAGCATGGAGGAAACAGTGGCGACGCAGACAACCGTGACACTGGTCGACGACCTGGACGGCAGCACCGCCGACGAGCAGGTGGAGTTCACGGTCGACGGCAAGTCGTATGCGATCGACCTGTCGGACGCCAACAGCAAGAAGCTGCGCGGGGTGCTCGCCCCGTACATCTCGGCGGCTCGGCGCGCAGGTGGCCGCCGCAGCGGCGGCGCAGCGGCCACTCCTGCAGCCCGGCCGAAGACGGATCGGGAGCAGAACCAGGCGATCCGTGAGTGGGCGCAGAAGAACGGACTGAAGGTCTCCGAGCGCGGCAGGATCTCGGCGTCGGTGCTGGACGCCTTCAAAGCAGCCCACTAGAACCACGTCCTGCCGGCGAGGGGCAGCGTCGTCCCCGATCACGCCTGGGTCGGGGCTTTTCGGCGGGCGGCCCGGAGCCATCACGTAACGGCTGAGCCGCTGCCACCGCTGTCCGGCATGGGCAGGTGGTGCTCGCTCCTCTCCGTAGGAGCGGGCACCGTCGTCCCGCGGTTCGGCAGCCGCTTCGGCCTGTGAACCGGCATGTGCGTTGGCTGCTCGGAGTACGCGCTGGACTGCGCGGGGAACGGGGCGTGTGTGGAGCCACGCGAGGACGCTGAGACCGCACTTCCACCAGCCGCGGCTTCACCGCGCCTGATCGGTCAGCGGTACGAGCTGGGTCCGGTCGTCGGCAGCGGGGCATCGGCCGACGTGTTCCGGGGACGCGATCTGCGCGAGCGGGTGCCGGTGGCGATCAAGTTGTTCCGCCATACCAGCGGCCCGGCCCAGGCGCGCCGTCATCGCACCGAGATCACGGTGCTGGCTCGGCTGCAACACTCGGGGTTGGTGCGATTCCGGGATGCGGGGACCGAGCAAGGCCGGCTGTTCGTGGTCACCGACCTGGTCGAGGGCCCTTCGCTGGCAGAGCGGATCTGCCGAGGCCCCGCGATGCGGCCGGCTGCTGTGCGCCGGTTGGGCCGGCGGCTGGCCATCGCTCTCTCCTACGTCCACGACCGGGGTGTGGTGCACCGCGACGTGAAACCGGCGAACATCCTGCTCGAACGCGGGTTGCGGCCGCGGTTGGCCGATTTCGGGATCGCTCGAGTGCTCGACCGAACCGCGACCACCGCGAACGGGGCCATCGTCGGTACCGCCGCCTATCTCGCCCCCGAGCAGGTGCGCGGACAACCCGTCGGCCCGGAAGCCGACGTCTACGCGCTCGGACTCGTGCTGCTGGAAGCGCTGACCGGGCGCCGCGAGTACACCGGCGGGCAGATCGAGACCGCGCTCGTCCGCCTGCACCGACCGCCACGTGTTCCCGAGAAGCTGCCAAGCGACCTAGCCGAACTGCTGCCCGCCATGACGCTCGACGATCCCCGTCAGCGCCCTGCTGCCGCCTCAGTCGCAACTGCGCTCACACCCTGGCGGGTTTCTCTCCGAGGCAAGCGCCGACGCTCCGAACGCGGGCGGCACCGCTCGACCGAATTGCGAGGGCACCACCGACTGCACGAACAAGGCCCCGCCACTCCTACCGTCTTCCCGGGGGCTGAAAGCTGACCGAACGCGATCGGGCGGCGGTGACTGCTCGCTGAAGCCCGGCGCGTCGGTGGCGTAGTCAACGGTTCCGGATCCGGCCCGTGAACCCATTCCCCGGGGCAATCCACCGCCCGTGCACGCGAACTTCATCGACGCCATGTGCTGGCCGGTCTCACCGCAGCGCCGGGAGCCGCCCCATGAGAGCGATGTCGCCGGCCGTGAGGAATCCGACCCAGCCGTGACCGCCGAAGCCGTCGACCGCGCGGCGCCTGCCCCAGAGGCCTTTCCTCGGTGAGGCGGACGACCACCAGGACAGGCGCAGACCCGATCGTGTCGACGATCGAACGATCCCGTGCGCCGACCCGACGGCGGGCCCTGCGGCGGGTCACCCACGTCGTTCGACGGCCTACTCCCCCGAGCCGAGCGCCAGCGCGACGGCGACGCTGCCCATCCGCGGCAGGTCGACGGTCACCACGCCGTCGGAGACCGGCAGCTCGGCGCCGCGATCGCCGAGGTACGTGGCGGCCCACGCCCCCGTGACCGGCACGCGCACGCGCACGCGCAATGCCACCGGCTCCTCGGCGTAGGACTGCAGCCGCAGCAGCACGCTCCCGTCCGCACCCGATGCCGAGACCAGCCGCACCCGGTCGT
Source organism: Pseudonocardia cypriaca (assembly GCF_006717045.1). Taxonomy (NCBI): domain Bacteria; kingdom Bacillati; phylum Actinomycetota; class Actinomycetes; order Pseudonocardiales; family Pseudonocardiaceae; genus Pseudonocardia; species Pseudonocardia cypriaca. Next base: position 669,376 of record NZ_VFPH01000001.1, on the reverse strand, counting down.
CGTCCAGGGCCAGTAGGGAGCGCTCCGCCCCGGCCTCGGCCTCGGCCGGACCGGTGGCGAGCACGCCGTGCACCGGCTGCGTCAGGTCAGCGGCCGTCCGGATGCCGAGCCCCGACGCCGACAGCGCCTCGCCGGCCCGCCGCACGCCCACCGCGTATCGCACGGAGGCGGTGAAGCCCTGCTGGGACGGGAAGTTGGTGTCCCAGACGTTGTTGTGCACCCAGGAGTAGACGGTGGCGGGCTCGCGCGGGGTGGTGGAGTCCGGGAACGGGGCGTAGGGCAGCGCGATCGTCTCCGGGTGCACGAGCGGCGCCTCGTCGGTGGCCCAGGCGACGGCGTGCTCCCCGTCGGCGACGCTCACCCAGTTCCGGATCGCGCGCATGTGTTGCGGGGCGCCGGGGACGTGCTCCAGCCCGTCGCCGGTGAGGGCACCGGTGATCTCGTACCGGACGACCGGGTCCTCGGCCGCGAACGGGAACGCGAAGAACGCGCTCTCCTTCGTCATCGTGGCGGGCTTGGACAGCCGGTTCTCGATGTCCAGGCGCGCCTGGTCGCGGCCCAGCCGCAGCGTGGTGCGCGCCCACCGGACGCCGTCGGCCGCGAACTCGTAGGTGAGGCGCTGCTCGACGCCGGTGTCGACACGCTCGATGAGGGCGGCGGGCCGGGCGAGGGTGCGGCTGCCGAGCAGCTCCAGGTCCGGCGACACCGCGGTCTTGTTCGATTGGTGGTTGTAGCCACCCGCCGTGGTGTAGGTGTCGTAGACGTAGGCGTTGAAGCCGACCACGGCGTCGTCGTTCACCAGCTCGCGGCCCGTGGCCAGCTCCACGATCGACCCGATGCAGGCCCGGGAGAGGTCGACGCGCACCCGCAGGTGCTCGTTCTGGATGACCAGCGGATCGGGGTGCTCGGCCGCCACCGGCGCGGACGCCTCCGCCTCACCGTCCGGCGAGACGACGTCGAGCCGCACATGGCCCAGGGGCGGCACGTCCGGCACGTGCACGCTGACGATCCGGCCCGCGTCGCGGTGGTTCGGGTTCTGCTGGCCGGTCACGGTGATCGGCAGCGGCTTGCCGGTGCGCCCGTCGCGCACCTCGAGCGTCCGGTCCAGCGGCACGCGGCTCTCCCGGACGAACAGCCGCACGGTCGCGGTGCGCGGCAGCGCCGCGGTGTTGGTGGCGTAGTAGGTGACGACGGCGTCGCCGCTCTCCGGCAGCACCTCGCCGAGCCGCGCCGCGGCGTGGTCGGTGAAGGTGGCGGCGTCGTCCTGGGCGTGCACGCCGTGGGCGTACTTCCAGTGCCACTGCTGCTCGCCGGAGTCGAAGCCCTCGTCGCCGTCGGTCCACGGGTTGCCCGCGCCCCAGGTGTGCTCGTTGAACAGCGAGATCGAGCGGTAGACCCGATCGGAGTGCTCAGCCTCGTCGGCCAGCGCCTCGCCGCCGAGCAGGGCCGACATGCCGCTCATGGTCTGCGCCCCGGTGACCGCGGCCTGCGCCTTGCGGGTCATCGCGAGCGGGCGGGCGCCGGACCCGACGCCCTCCACCCACCAGTCGCCCCAGTCGCCCTCGAACTCCTGGATCCGCCCGTCGAGGCGCTCCTCGGCGTCGCGGAAGAAGTCCTCGTTGCGCGACAGCCGCAGCCGCGGGTAGAGCCAGTTCTCGTTCCAGCGCGCGACGGTGTCGGCCATGATCAGCCGCGGCGGCGCGTTGTCGCCGAACATGCCCTGCACGCGCAGGTGCAGCAGGTCCCACGGGTAGGGCTCGCGGTCGTGCACGGCGTCGCCGTGCCAGCCGAACATCCCCGGCGGGAACGGGTACGGCTTCGTGGCCAGCGCCGTGAGGTAGGCCGGGAGCATGCCGTCCACCTCGTCGTAGGAGGTGTCGAAGCCCAGCACCGAACCCTCCATGTACGCGAGGCCGTGCGGGCTGTCGGTCATCCAGACCAGCACCGAGTTCCCGGCGGGCGAGCGCCAGCGGAACAGCCGCGGCAGCTTCTGCCCGCCGTTCAGGTGCGGCACCGAACGGCCCGCCCAGTTGTGGGCCACCGACAGGTAGCGCACCCCGATCTGGGCGAGCGCATCCGGCAGACCCGCGACGGTGCCGGGCACGTCGGTCTGCATGGCCGAGGTGAAGTCCACGCCGTAGCGGTCGCGCACGGTCCGCGCGAGTCGCAGCAGCTCGTGCAGCTCGTCGGTGGAGCAGGTGTCGGTGTGCAGGTTGTACGGCAGCGCGGTGAGCTCGATCTGCCCGGCGCGGACGTAGTCGACGAACTCCTGGACCCGCTCCGGCGAGCGAGCGGCCACCCACTGCTCGAACGACCACAGCGACTCGACGGCCCAGCGGAACTTCGCCTCGTCGGGCCGGTCGGCCGTCGCGCGCACGAGGTCGAGGCAGGAGTCGAGGAACGCCACGTGCTCGGCGAGCACGGTCCCCTGCGGATCGGTGTAGCCGATGTCGAGGTGGCTGTGGTGGACGAGGTGGATGGTCCACTCCCGCACCGGCGCCAGCGCCACGTCGACCGCGCTGTCGCCGAGCGACGGGATGGCAAGCCGCAGCGTCGTCGGCGCGTCGACCGCGGGCACGAGCAGGCGCAGCGACCCGGCCGGTCCGTCGACGCCCTCGGCCGCCACGGCCGAGCCACCCTCGGTGCGCAGCTGCACGTCGCCCGCCCGCAGGTCGGCGAGCCCGTCCGCCTCCACCCGGATCGCCTGGCGCCGGGGACCCCCGCGCAGCAGCTGCTCGGCGATCACGCGGACGGGGCGGCCACCGAGCGTGCCCCGGCCCGCGGTGGCGAAGTCGACCATCCCGGCCTTCGCCTTGGCGGCGGACCAGGGGGTGGCGGCGATGAGTGCCTTGGTCGTCATGGGTCCTTCCGGAGATCAGGAGGTGAGCTTCAGGCTGCGCGTGAAGAAGCGCTGGAACGCGAAGAACAGGACCACCGTCGGCAGCGAGGCCACGAGCGCCCCGGCGAGCACGACGGGCGGCCCGACGTTCGAGTAGTTGCTGGTCAGGTCGGCCAGCGCCGCCATGGCGGGGCGGACGTTCGGACTGGTGCCGAGCGTGATCCCGAACAGCATGTCGTTCCAGATCCAGGTGAACTGGAACAGGAACGCCGCCACCATCGCGCTGCGCACGAGCGGCAGGTGGATCGAGACGAACATGCGCAGCCAGCTCGCGCCGTCGAGCGACGCGGCCTCGTGCATCTCGCGCGGCACGGTCGTCATGTAGTTGCGCACCACGAAGAATGCGAACGGCACCGCGAGCGCCGCGTAGATCAGCAGCATGCCGTACTGGGTGTCGTACAGCGACGTGGTGGCGTACCCGTTGAACAGCGGCGCGAGGAACATCTGCAGCGGCAGGATCGTGCCGACGTAGATCGCCCAGAACCACAGCGCCGGCCGCTTGACCGGCATGACCACCACCGCGAACGACGCCAGCGCCGCGACCACCACCGCGACCAGGGCGCCGAGCACGGCGTAGACGAGACTGTTGAGCATCCCCGAGCCGACGTTGGCCGCGGTGAAGGCCTGGCCGACATTGTCGAGGAACGCCCAGGAGACCGGCCACCACGCCGGCGTGCCGGTGTAGTCCGCGGCCGCGGTGAAGGAGTTGACCACCAGCAGCCAGCTGGGCACCAGCCACAGCAGCGCGGTGGCCACGAGCACGACGTTCTTGACCGCACGTCCCATTGCCGGCTCCTCAGTCCGTCCGCAGCTGGCGGCGCAGGTAGATCCAGGACACGGCGACGACGACCACCGTGAGCACCACCGCGACGGCGGCACCCGCGCCGTAGCGGGCGAGCGTGAACGTTTCGCGGTACATGGTCAGCGCGAGCGTCTCCGACGCCGTGCCCGGCCCGCCCTGGGTGAGCAGCCAGACGATGTCGAACGTCTTCAGGCTGTTGACCACTGAGATTCCGACGACGACCACGGTGATCGGGCGCAGCTGCGGCAGCGTGATGTGCCAGAACAGTCGCGCGCCGGTGGCGCCGTCCAGCTTCGCGGCCTCGATCGTCGACGGCGGGATCGCCTGCAGCCCGATCAGGAACAGGATCACGGCCACGCCGGTGCCCTGCCAGGTGCTCGCGATGATCATCATGATCGTGTTGAGCGGCCACTCCAGCAGCCAGCCCTGCTCCAGGCCGCCGAGGCCGAGCCCGGCCAGCGCGGCGTTGAGCGCGCCGTCGTCGCGCAGCACGAAGGTCCAGACGACGGCGGTGGCGGCGCCGGACAGCGCGTAGGGCAGCACCAGGCTGAACCGGGCGACCGCGCCCCAGCGCAGCTCGTGCGTGCCGACGGCGATCAGCAGGCCGATCAGCACCGGCAGCGCGAGCGTTCCGGCCACCCACATCAGCGTGTTGAGCAGCGTCTGACCGAAGCCCGCACTGGTGAACAGCGTGACGTAGTTGTCGAGGCCCACGAAGGTACGGGTGAAACCGTTGTCGGCGAAGAAGCTGCGGTAGGCGGTGTCCAGGAAGGGCACGATCATCAGCACCGCCACGAGCGCGACCGCGGGCGCCAGGAACAGCGCGATCGCCAGCACGGAGCGCGGGCTGCGCCGGGCCGGAGCGGTTGTGGGCGGGCTCGCCGGGTGCGCGACCTCGGCGGCGGGGGTCAGCACGCTCATGCTCGCCAGGCCTCCCATTCGGCGTCGGCGCGGTCCTGCATGTTCCGCAGCACGCTGATCCCGTTGTCGACGGTGGGCGTGACCATGAACGCGCTCAGGTCGCGCACGTTGCCCTCCACCAGCACCGGCGGCGAGGCCTCCCAGTAGCGGGTGACCTCGCGCGGCCGGACCCGCGCGACGTCGGTGGCGAGGTCGGCTACGAGGCTGCCGGTCGGCAACGCGCCCGGGTTCGCCGAGGCGTCGCCGAGCTGGTCCACCCAGGCCTGCTGCACGTCGGTGGCGAGCCACTCGTCGGCGACCACCATCGCCTGCTCGTGCTTGTGGGCGTTGGCGGAGACGCACAGGGCCGCGCTCTCCACCACCACGGCCTGCTCCACCGCGGAGTCCACCGGTGGCACCAGGAACATCCCGACGTCCGCGGGGCCGAGCCCGGCCGCGGTGTAGCTGTTGACGTTGAACGTGCCGGCGAGCGTCATGCCGAGCGTGCCGTCGGCGAACTGGCCCGGGAAGCCCGAGGCGTCGACATCGGGCCCGGAGAACAGGTCGTCGGCGTACATCCGGGCCCACAGCTCGATCGCGGCCGTGGCGGTGTCGTCCAGGTAGCTCGCGCGGCCCGCCGTCACGTCCTCGTAGAAGTCGGGGCTGTGGCCGATCAGCAGCTGGGTGAACCAGATGATCGACTCCCACGTCGAGGCGCCGGGCGCCCCGATCGGTGTGACTCCCGCATCGCGCAGGGTGCCCGCCACCTCGAGCAGCTCGGCGAACGTGGTCGGCACCGACACCCCGGCCTCGGCGAACGCCCGGCGGCTGAAGAACATCGGGTAGTAGGTCTTGTAGAGCGGCAGGGCCCATGGCCGGCCGTCGAAGCTGAACGACGCCCGCAACACCGGGTCGACCCAGCCCTGCTCCTGCGCGTGGTCCCAGACCGCGGAGAGGTCGGTGACGATCCCCGCGCGGGCGATGTCCTGCAGCCGGTAGCCGTTCCACCACTTGAACAGGTCGGTGGTGGCGTCGGTCTGCGCCGACATCCGCACGATCTGCTGGTAGGTGCTCTGGTTCGGCACGGCGCGAACGGCCAGCCGGGAGCCGGTGCGCTGCTCGAGCACCGCGGACGCCGCGGCGTAGGCGTCCGACCAGGTGGCGACGTCGTTGTTGAGGGTGAGCACGTTGCCGGCCGCGGGCCGGGTGTAGGTCCCGCGGGCGCAGCCGGTGGCAAGCGCGAGCCCGCCGGCGCCGAGGAGACCGAGCAGCGTGCGTCGGGAGAGCCCGCGGGGGTGCGGGCGGGGCGGCCGATCGGACATCGGGCCTCCGGTCGTCGATGAGCGGTTGCGGCGAAGGTATCGGTAACATACTGGTTGAGCAAGGGGACTGCGGGAACCTAAGGTATCCGTATCTCAAGCCACCGTGAGGAGTACGGATGTCCGGTCCCGGCTACGACCCGAACCCGCGCTACCAGCCCGTCGGCGGGAGCGTGGGAACCGGCTGGGACGACCCCGTCGCCGAGCTCCCCCCGGCGCCGTTCGTCCTCGCCGTCGACGGGCCGGCCACGCAGGACTGGGGTCGGCTCACCGCCGACCTGGCCGAGCGCCTCCGGTCCCGCTACGGGCCGGTCCACGTCCTCGACACCTCAGCACTGTTCGCGCCGTGGGAGGTGGTGGTGGAGCGCACGACCTCGGCCGAGCTCCCCGACGACCCCGACTTCGCCCGGCTCGCCGACGGCTCGCTCGCCGACCTGCTGGACGTGCACGAGCACGCCGGGGCCCCCGAGAGCGGCGTCCTGCTCGTCACCGGGCCCGGCGCGGCGCTGCTCACCCACGACGTGCTCTGGTACGCCGACCGGCCCAAACGGTGGGCCGAGGCCGAGATCACCGCGGGCACCGGGCGCAACCTCGGCCAGCGCACCGGCCGCGGCACCACCCGCCGGCTGTTCTACGTGGACTGGCCGCTGCTCGACCGCCACCGCGACGCCCTGCTGCCGGGCGTCGACCGCTGGTTCGACGTGCAGGACCCGGACCGGCCCACCTCCGTCGACGGCGGGACGCTGCGCCGCACCGCCGCCGCACTGTCCGACCGCCCGTTCCGCACCCGCCCGTTCTTCAACTCGACCTCGTGGGGCGGGCACTGGGCGCAGACGGAGCTGGGCGTCAACCCGGACGCGCCGAGCACCGCCCTCGGCTACGAGCTGATCGCACCGGAGAGCGGCGTGCTGCTCGGCGACAGCGCCGAGGCGGAGCTGGAGCTCCCGTTCGCGGCCGTGGTGGCGCTGCACCCCGCCGAGGTGCTCGGCGCGGACGTCCACGCGCGGTTCGGCACGTCGTTCCCGGTGCGCTTCGACTACCTCGACACCGTCGGCGGCGGCAGCCTCTCGGTGCATTGCCACCCGCAACCGGAGTACATGTCACGCGTCTTCGGCTGGCCCTACACCCAGCACGAGACCTACTACGTGCTCGCGACGGCGGGCGGCCGGTCGATCTACCTCGGCCTGCACGAGGACGTCGACGTGGCCGCGTTCGACGCCGAGGCCCACGCGGCCGCGCACGACGGCGTCCCGTTCGACATCACCGACCACGTTCAGGAGCACCCGGCCACCGCCCACCAGCTCTACCTGGTGCCGGCCGGCACCCCGCACGGCAGCGGCGAGGGCAACGTCGTGCTGGAGATCAGTGCCACGCCCTACCTCTACTCGCTGCGGTTCTACGACTGGCTGCGCCGCGACGCCGCCGGGCGCCAGCGCCCCGTGCACGTCGACCACGCGTTCCGCAACCTCGACACCACCCGCCAGGGCAAGGTCGTGCAGGAGGAGCTGATCCAGGAGCCCCGCGCCCTGCGCAGCGGCGACGGCTGGTGCGCCGAGCTGATCGGGGCGCTGCCGGAGATGTTCTTCGAGGTCCGCAGGCTCGTCCTGCAGGCAGGCGGGCGCGCGCCGCTGGAGACGGGCGACAGCTTCCACGCGTGGACGGTCGTCGAGGGCGAGGCGGCGGTCTTCACCGCGGGGCCGCACACCCACCGCCTCGCCTACGCCGAGACGATGGTGGTGCCCGCCGCCGTCGGTGCGTACGCGGTCGAGGCCGCAGGGGACGTCCGCCTGGTGCAGGCTCTCGTGCCGTGACCGGAGTACCGGCGCTGGAGATCGGCGGCACGCACGTCGCCGCGGCCGTGCTCGGGCCGCCGTGGACGGTGGGCGAGGTGCACCGCTTCCCCGTCCGGTCCGGCGGCACGGTCGCCGAGATCGTCGCGGACCTGCTGCGCGCCGCCGCGACGCTCGGCCCGCACCCCGGCGCCCGCTGGGGCGTCGCCATCCCCGGCCCGTTCGACTACGCCGCGGGGATCGGGCGGTTCACCGGCGTCGGCAAGTTCGACGCGCTGCGCGGCTTCGCCCTCGGTGACGTCCTCGCGCGCGAGCTGGGCGCGACCGAGGTCGTGTTCACCAACGACGCCCACGCATTCGGGATCGGCGAGTGGCGGGCGGGCACGACGAGCGGGCACGAGCGCGTGCTCGTCCTGACCCTGGGCACCGGCGTCGGCAGCTGCTACCTCGACCGCGGCACCCCGGTCACGACCGGCCCCGACCTGCCGCCGGAGGGCCGGGCCGACCTGCTCACGATCGACGGCGCGCCGCTCGAGGACACCGTGTCCCGGCGGGCGCTGCTGGCCCGGGCCGGCGCCGGCCCCGCCGTCGATGTGCGCGACCTCGCCGACCGCGCCCTGGCGGGCGATCCGGCGACCCGCGCCCTGTTCACCGACGCGTTCACCGCGCTGGGTCGCGCGCTCGCCCCGTCGGCGCGTGGGTTCGGGGCATCCCTCGTCGTGGTCGGCGGGGCCATCGCGGCATCATGGGACCTGGTGGCCGCCCCGCTGCAGGCGGGCCTGTCCGACGGCGGGGTCGACCTCCCGGTGGTCCCGGCGGTCTCGGCGCACGCGGGCCTCGTCGGTGCAGCCTGGTGGGCGAGCGCCTCGGGCGCCGGGTGAGGAGGGACGTCGTGTCGTCGATGGCGCCCGGGCGGACGCCGACCATGCGGGACGTCGCCGCGCACGCGGCGGTGAGCCCCATGACCGTCTCGCGCACCCTGCGCGGCGACCCCCGTGTCTCCCCGGAGATGCGCGCCCGCGTCCTCGCGTCCGTCGAGGAACTGCGCTACCGCCGCAACGACCTGGCTCGCGGCCTGCGCACCGGCCGCTCCAGCGGGCTGCTCGGTCTCGTCGTGACCAACCTGTCCAACCCCTTCTACTCCGAGCTCGCGCTCGGCGTGGAGGGCCTCGCGTCGGCCAACGGGATGCGGGTCGTCATCGGCAACACCGGCGGCGACCTCGACCGCGAGCGCCAGCTGGTCGACGACATGGCCTCCCGCCGTGTCGACGGGATCATCGTCGTGCCTGCGGGCAACGATCACACCCACCTCGACCCCGCGGGCCTGCACGGCCTCCCCGTCGTGCTGGCCACCCGCCCGCCGACCGGACTGGAGGTCGACTCCGTCGTCGTCGACGACTTCGGCGGCAGCCGCCGCGCCACCGCCGCCCTCGTCGAGCGCGGCCACCGCCGCATCGGCTTCCTCGGACTCGGCCGGTCGCTCTGGACCGGGGCCGAGCGCCTGCGCGGCCACTGCGCCGCCCTCGAGGAGTCCGGCCTGCCCATCGAGGACGCCCTCCTGCGCAGCGTCCCGCCCGACGCGGGCGCCGCCGAGGCCGTCGCGCTGGAGCTGCTGGGTGCGGCCGACCCGCCCACCGCCCTCTTCGCGGCGAACAACCGCAACACCGTCGGCGCCTACCGCGCGATCGCGGAGACCGGCTCCCCCGCCGCCCTCGCCGGCTTCGACGACATCCCGCTGGCCGACCTGTTCGCCGCCCCCGTCAGCGTGGTCACCTACGACACCGGCGAGCTCGGCCGGCGCGCCGCCGAGCTCCTGCTGGAGCGCATCGCGGACGAGGACTCAGCCGCGCACCCCCGCCTGGTCACGATCGGCACGACGCTCAAGGACTACCGCCCCTTGCGCCCGGGCTGAGGCGCAGCAGATCGTCCCTGCTCGAGGCCGGCAGGGCTCGCGTGGTGTCGCGTCCGGCGTCTGCGCCGAGGCGATCCCATGCTGCGACGGCGCGGGCCAGCTCCGCGCGATCCGGATGCACACACGGGTCGGGGTGACGGCCGACCCCGTCGCCGACGGCGAGCACGTACCGCGCAGACCGTGGTCCTCGCCGACGTCGCCGCAACCCACCCTCGGATCCCGCAACGCGGTCGCGCAAGCCGCGGACGGGCGGGCCTTGCCGCGAAACCCTTGTTCGCGTTGCTGCGACGATCAGGACCCCGTGGTCAGGCCGGCCAGCTTCCTCGACGCCCAGCGGACCCGCCGCCCGGGCGTCCTCATCGCGGAGCCGGGAGCGGTGAGCCGCGGGAGACGAGCTGCAGATCCTCCTCGGCAGACCGCGGCTAGCGCATCGTGCAGGTACGACGGCGACCGTTCCTGATCCAGCTCTCACGCCTCCGGCCATGGCACGTCGACGAACACCTCGGTTCCGGCCACCGGGCCGGGGAGGAGCCTGAGGGTGCCGCCCACTGCCTCGACGCGCAGCGTGTGCGAGGTGAGCCCGATGTGGCCGAGCTGCGCGCTGCGCTGCACCGCGCCGTCCGGGATGCCGGCGCCGTCGTCTGTCACCGTGAGCCGCGCTCGGCTGCCGACGTGGGCGAGTGCGACCGTCACCGACCGGGCGGCCGCGTGCTTGGTGACGTTGGAGAGCAGCTCGCGAGCCGTGCGGTAGAGCAGGGCGTCCGCAGGGGTGCGGACGTCGTCGGGCCAGTTGCGGACGTCGAGATCGACGGCGAACCCGCCGCGCGCACCTGCGTTGCGGGCTAGCTCGCGCAGGGCGGCCGGCAGCCCGGCGCGGTCGAGCACGGCCGGGTGGAGTTCGGCCACCGTCGAGCGCAGGAGTTGAGAGGACTCGGCCAGCGCGTGCTCGACGCGGGTGAACGCGGCCTGATCGCCGGTCTCGCGGGCCTCGTCGAGGTCCTGGCGCGCGGCGAGCACGTACTGCAGCGCGCCGTCGTGCAGCTGTTCGGAGAGGAACCGGCGTTCGCGTTGCTCGAGGTCGGTCAGCTCGGCGAGCAGGTGGGTGCGATCGCGCACGAGCGAGCCGATCGTGCGCACCCGCGAGCGCTGGATCCGCGACAGGCCGACACAGCCCAGGCCGACCCCCGCCAGCACCAGGGTGCGCAGCAGCAGCGACGACCACGGTTCCTCGTTGGCGACCCGGGTCACGATCCCCGCCGCCAGGTACACCAGCACGGTCGGTACGACCACGGCGGTGCAGACCCGCAGCCGCAGCTGTGTCGCGGCCATCACGGGGATGAGCAGGAACCCGGCTTCGAGCACGTCGGAGGTCCAGCTCTGCGGCGTCGCGAGCCCGGTCAGCAGGGTGAGCACGGCCAGCACCGCGAGGTCGACGAACTGCGCCAGCCACGCCATGCGCACCGCGGACGGGGCGCCGGTCCGGATCCAGACCATGACGGCGAGCACCGAGAGCCCGTATCCCGCGACGACGAGGGCGCAGGTCGGGGCGTACCGCTCGGGTGGGACGGCGACGACGGTCAGGACCATGAACGCCAGCAGCACCAGCCGCAGCCACGACTGCAGCACCAGTCCGCGACGGGCGTGCTGGAGTACGACGGTGGCCACGTCGGGTGCGCTGGATGCGGGCACGGCGACCTCCGGGGGTGCGCACGGCCTGCCAATGGTGGCACCGGAGCCGGTCCGGCGTCCCTAGCGCCCCGTCCAGGAAGGTTCACCACGTAACTCGGCGGCCCAGGTGCCCGCTCGCGGCGTTGCCGGCCTGCCCGAGTACGCCCGGTACGAGGGCAGACCGGCGCCTTGCGAGCGAACGCCTGGATCCACCGATTTACGCACCAACCTTCCTGGACGGGGCGCTAGCCTGACCGCGATGGGTTCGACCGACGCCCTGGTGCGGGTGGTCGTCGCCGACGACCACCCGTTCTTCCGCGACGGCGTCACCCGCGGGCTCACCATGAGCGGCCGCATACGCGTGGTCGCCGAGGCCGAGGACGGCAGGGCGGCCCTCGAAGCGATCCGGACCGAGCGGCCCGACGTCGCCCTCGTCGACTACGAGATGCCCGGCGTCGACGGGTTGGGCGTGGTTCGCGCGACCGTCCGCGACCAGCTCCCGACGCGGATCCTGCTGCTGTCGGCCCACACGGACGGCCCGGTCGTGTTCCAGGCGCTCCAGGAAGGCGCGGCCGGGTACCTGTCGAAGGACGCCCGCCGATCGGAGATCGTCGAGGCGGTGCTGGACGTCGCGCGGGGCCGCACGGTGGTCCCGGCGGAGATGGCGGCGGGGCTCGCGGGGGAGATCCGGATGCGTGCGCAGGCGCGGGGACCGGTGCTCAGCGAGCGGGAACGGCAGGTCCTGCAGGGCTTCGCCCGGGGACTGACGATGCCGCAGGTCGCGGCGGAGCTCTTCATCGGGGTGAGCACCGTCAAGACCCACACGCAGCGCCTGTACGAGAAGCTCGGTGTCTCGGAGAGGGCAGCGGCCGTGGCCGAGGCGATGCGCCGCGGGCTGCTGGAGTAGCGCATGGCCGAGGCCCGCGCCGTCTCCGGTGCGGGCCAGTGGTCGGGATGGCCGGTCAGGACGCCATCTGGTTGTTGCCGTGCGCGAGGAACTGGACCAGCGCCTGCTCGGTCGCGGCGTTCATGGTGCCCGTCTGCGGCAGGCCGGCGTCGCGCTGCAGGTAGGTGATGGCCTGCGTGGTCTGGCTGTTCATGACCCCGCTGACCGGGCCCTCGTAGTAGTTGAGCTGGCCCAGCTCCCGCTGCAGTGTCGAGACCGCGGCGGAGGGAGCCGGTGGCTTCGGCGGCGCGGGCGGGTTCGGGACCACGTGGTGGTGAGAGGGAGCACCCGCGGGCGCGGACGGGACCTCGACGTGTCCGCCGCTCGGCGTGAAACCGGCGGAGTACCCGCCGCCCTGGCCGGCGGACGAGGGGCTCGACGGGGCTGCGCCGGCGGTCAGGCCGCCGAGGCCCAGCACGAGGCCCGCGGTGACGGCCGCGCCGACGACGGCGCACCCGACGGCGATCCCCACGGTGCGGGCGCCGGAGCTGCGCCGCTCGGGCTGCTGGCCGGGCTGCTGGACGTCGGTGGCGGTGGTGGTCGTGGTGTTCATGATGATCTCCTGGATGCTTCTCCCGGGGCGCTTCCCCGATGCCTCTACGGTGCCGCTCACGCGGCGCGCGCACCGTCCACCGGGCAGGCCGTGCCGAGGTTGAAGCCGGTGTCCACCGACGGGTGGACACGCGTGTCGGCTACAGCGGGCTCCGGCCTCGTTCGGGCGGTGGCGCCGGCCGCCCGCCGCGGGCCGCCGCACGCCGCACTCACGGAGTTCGAACGGGTCATGACGGAGTGGGACGAGCTCGGCGACGCGGACCTACATGCTGCTGGGCGACGAGGGCCGCCTACGAGCAGCATCGCGGCCCTTACCGCCCGGCTCGGTGAGCAGACCGCTGAGGCGACCCTGGCGGAGGGTGCCGCACTCGGCTTCGACGACGTCGTCTCCCTGGCCCGCCGAACGATCATGGCCGCCGCGCGGCACGGGGAACCGACCGGGCCTTCGCCGTAGCCGGCAGGGGCGCGGAGCCCTCGACCTCGGCCGGGCGTCAGGCGATGCAGTGCCGACGAATGGCATCGATGTGCCGGGCGTCGGTGCCGCAGCAACCGCCCAGCACGGTCAGCCGCGGCAGCTTCTCGCGAAGCGCGGCGTAGCGCGCTCCGAGATCTTCGATGTCGCCGGTGTCCAGCTCCTCGGCGACGTCCAGCTCGGCGTGGCTCATCGTCGAGGCGTTGGCTCGCAATCCGCGGACGCGCGCGTTCCAGGACTCCCCGGCGATGAGGGTCGTGTCCACGTGCGTCGGGTGCGCACAGTTGACCATGTAGTACGCCGGCGCGGATGCAGTCTCCTCGTCCACCGTCTTGATCGCCTCCTCCAGCGTCTCCCCGGAGGGCAGCCGACCGTCGGTCTCGACCGTGAACGAAATGACGCTGGGGAGGCCGTGCGCCTGCGCGGCCCGCGCGATGCCGATCGCCTCACCTGTGTGCGTCATCGTGATCGCGGTGACCAGGTCGGCGTCCGTCATCTGGAAGGTGGCCACCTGCTCGGTGTGGTACTCCTCCGCCTGCGAAGCAGTCATGAGCGATTCCGGCTGGTAACCGTCGTCTCGAGGGCCGATGCAACCGCTGAGCACTACCGGACCGTCCGCCGTCGCGTACTCGCCACGCAGCTTCCCCAGCAGCTCGACGGCGGCGCGATTCACGTCCGCGAGTGCGTTCCGCGAGTAGCCCAACCGCTCGCCCCAGTCGCGGTTGGCCCGCCACGTCGCGGACTCCAGAACAAGGCCCAGACCGGCGTCGCGTGCGATGGACAGATACGGCTGCAAATAGCGGCGGAGCGCGGCGCGCCCGGCCTCGTCGTCGAGCAGGACGAAGGCGGCGAAGTGGGGCAGTTCCATGCCCTGGTCGTAGATGAGCGACGTCTCGATGCCGCCGTCGGTCAGGAAGACCCGGTCGGACAGCTGAGGCAACGCGTGCCGGTATGTGCTCATTGCGGCTCCACTGCTGGTCGAGATCTGACGAACCCACTCTCGACGCGAGCGCTGTCGGCGCCCTGTCACGCCGCTGTCGTCGCGGCGGTTCGCGCAGCGGTCGGTCCGATGACAGCGCTCTGACCGTCGAACTCGTCCGTTCGAGGTCCCGGCGTACGTCGACCAGCAACACCCGTGGGACGGGCGCAGGGACGAGCCGCTGGCGCGGCACAGCCCGGTTCGTCGACGGCAAAGGCGGGCACACCCAACGCGCAAGCGCAGCTCCGGCCGGAGCGACCCGCCGACGCAGGGAACCGAGGAGACCTTCATGACGACCTCACGACCGCGCGGATCGGCGGGCAGCCCCGCCGGAGGGTCCGGTCGACCCAAGAGCCCCAGCACCGAGAGCCCCGGCACCGAGGTGATCCGCGGCTTCGTCGACGACGTGCGCGAGCTGCTCCAGCAGGAGCTGCGCACCGCGCAGGAGGAGTTGGCCGGCAAGGCGCGCGTGGCCTCTGAGGGGGTGCTGTTGCTCGGTGTCGCCGTGGTGCTCGGCGCGTTGGCCGCAGGCGCCTCCACTGTGATGATTCTGCGGATGCTGGAGAAGGTTCTCCCCCCGACGATGGCGGCCACGGTCGCGACGGTCGTTTTCGCCGCCGCCGCCGGAGTGCTCGCCGCGGCAGGCCTCGCGGAGATCCGGCGTGCGTTGCCGCTCATTCCGGAGCGGGCACTCGACGAGCTGCGCGAGGAGATCCGTGAGGTGATGCCGAGCTGAACCACCGAGGCGGCCGATCGAACCGCGGGGATGACCGGTCGAGCCGGCTGCCCAGGGCCTGGGTGGCCGGGGCCGGCCAGGTCGCCATCGACGAGGTCCTGCGCGACCGCCTCAGTGATGACGAGCTGTGTGGCGATGTCGTCGGCGCGGCCGGTGTGCCGCTCCCGTGCTGCGTCGAGCTTCGCGCGGACCTGTGCGCTGCCGCCACACGTAACGTCACGTGCCAGCTTCACGGTGATCCCCCGCGTCAACCGATCCGCCCCTAGAAGGACGGTGCGGATGGTGCTGTGCTGGACGGACCTGCGGTGGGAACCCCGCCGCCCCGGACCACCGGGAGCGCCGTGACCGGACGCAGAACCTGCCCTGACGATGGCCTGTTCGGGCCCGACTCCGTCACGTGGCGCGTGCACCTCGAACCCGTGCTCTGGGTCGGCGGGTTCCGCGCGCTGCTGCTGCAGTCACTGCACCCCCGCGTGATCCGGGCGACGTACCAGAACTCGGCTTTGTTCGACCCGCGCCGGGCGAGGTCGCGCTTCCAACGGACCGTCGAGTTCGTCGGCGTGCGCACGTTCGGCTCTACGGCCGACGTCGAGCGGGCCGCGGCGCGGGTACGCAGGCTGCACGCCGCGCTGCGCGGCTACGATCCGGACACCGGCGAGACGTTCCGCATCGACGAGCCGGCCTACCTGCTGTGGGTGCACTGCGCTGAGATCGACTCCTACACCGACATCGCTCTCCGGGCAGGTGTGATCGACGACGGCGAGGCCGAGCAGTACCTGGCCGAGAGCGTGCGCGCCGCGCGTGTCATGGGGCTGCCTGATGCGCCGGCCTCTCGCGCCGAGATGCGGGAATACATGCGGCGCACCAGGCCGGTGCTCACGCTCACCGACGAGGCGCGCACGGCCGTCGGCGGAATGTTCGCGCCGCGCAGCCAGGCGCCCACCACCACGAAGGTGGCGGTCCCGGCGCTCGCCACACTCGCGATGGCGACGCTCCCCCGGTGGGCCCGGCGGATGTACGGGCTGCCCGGGATCCCGACCACCGACCTCGGCGCCACGATCACCCTGCGCGCCCTCCGGCTCGCCACCGGCCTGCTGCCCGACGCGCCCGCCCCGCCGGAGATCGAGCGGGCCCGCCGGCTCGTGCATGATCGACCGCGAAAACGTCCGGCCATCGCCGCCGGCAGCAGGGCCTTAACCGAGACCAAGGACGTCTTCATCCGGACGGAGGGCTGACCTCCGCTGTCGGTCGGTCGGGGGACAGTCGGTCCTCCACCACATCGGCCGTGAAGCCGACTGCGCGGACGCCGCGGTGGCGGGATCGTCGAAGGCATCGGGGAGACACCCCGGTAGACCGGAGAAAGGTAGCACGCGCCATGTCCACCACGACCTACACCGCCGACCGCCCCACCGACCCGTTCGCGCCGGTCACCGCCCCCCGCCCCGTCCTGGACGCCGCCCGGCTGTGGACCGGCGGGCTGGCCACCGCCGTGGTCGCCGCACTGATCGGCCTGGTCGGCGTGCTGGTGCTGCGGGTGCTCGCCACCAACCTGCCGCAGATCCCGCTGGCCGCGGCCCTGCACACCTCCTCGGCCGCGGTGCTGCTGTGCACGATCGCGGCGATCGCAGCCCTGGTCGCCACCGGACTCGCCCACCTGCTGCTGGTCTCGACCCCACGCCCGATGGCCTACCTGGGCTGGATCGTCGGGCTGGCCACCGCCGCCGCGGCCGTGCTCCCGCTCACCACCGGACTTCCGGTGGCCGCCGCGCTGGCCGCCGGGGTGATCAACCTGGTGATCGGCATGGCGATCGGCAGCCTCGTCGCAGGCGCCGCCTACGCCGCCAGCCGAGGCGCCTACATCCGGTGAGCCCCCCGCCCGTTGGGCCCCGACCCACACGGGTCGGGGCCCACCACTGTCGACCGCGACTCGCGGGCGTGGCGGTGCGGGGAAGCGTCGATCTCGCCAGCTGCGCCTCAAGGGAGAGTCAGCGAGCCGGCCGTGGCCCCGCGCCGCCCAGGCAGTACTGGATGAACATGATGCCGCGGGAACCGCTCCGCGGTCACCGTGGTCTGACAGGGCCATCACGATGATGACGCGTTCTCATGTGCTCCCCCGCCTCATCGCGGCGCCGGCAACGGGGAACCACGCGAGACGACCTCCAAATCCTCCTCGGCGCGCCGCCCCACCAGGGCGATGTCGCCGGCCGTGTCGGTGCGCCGGACGGTGGCACCGGCCCGCTCCAGGCCGCCGATCAGGCCGGGATCGGGGTGGCGGTAGCGGTTGCCGGCGCCGACGCTGACCAGCACCGCGCGCGGGGACACCGCGTTGAGGAACTCCACCGACGTGTAGCGGCTGCCGTGATGCGGCATCTTCAGGACGTCGGCACGCAGGTCGGCGCCGGACGCGAGCAGGTCGGTCTGCGCGGCGAGCTCCACGTCGCCGGTGAGCAGCACCGTGCCGGCTGCGGTGCGGGCCCGCAGCACCAGCGAGCCGTCGTTGACCGCGGTGCCGTCGTCACCGTCGACGAACGCGGCGGGGTGCTGCGGCCCGATCACGTCGAGCGTGAGCGCAGGCCATTCCAACCGCCTGCCGGCAGTGAGCGCGACGAGCGGCACGCCGGTGCCGCCCGCCGTGCCGGCCACGTCCCGCAACGCCCACCCCGGCTCGCGCACGGGCCCGACCGCGACGCCTGCGACCGCGCGGTCGCGCAGCGCGCCGGCCAGACCGCCGACGTGGTCGGCGTGCAGATGGCTGAGCACGACCAGGGCGATCCCCTGCACGCCGAGCCGGTCGAGGCATGCGTCGACCGGGCCGTCGTCCGGGCCGGCGTCGACCAGCACGACCCAGCCGGGCCGGCCCGTGGCGAGGACGATGGCATCCCCTTGCCCGACGTCGCAGGCGACCATCGCCCATCCGGGCGGCGGCCATCCCGGCGGCGCGAAGCGCGTGGGCACCAGCACGAGCGCGAGCCCGAGCGCGACGGCGCAGAGCAGCGCCCGCCAACGCGGGGACCGGCCGAACAACAGCAACCCCAGCACCAGCAGGCCCAGCAGCACCGCGCCCGGTAGCCCGCCCGGCCAGTCGAGCACCGCGCCCGGCACGGCCGCGGCCCGGTCGGCCACCAGCACCAGCCACCAGAGGGCGGGCCCGGCCAGCCACGCGCACGCCTGTGCCGGCAACGGACCCAGCGGCGAGAGCACCGCGGCGAGCACACCCAGCACGGTGGCCGGGGCGACGGCGGGCACCGCGAGCAGGTTGGCGACGATCGCGACGGGGCTCACCTGCGCGTTCAGCCCCGCGACCAGCGGCGCGGTGGCGAGGAACGCGGCCGCGGGCACGGTGAGCGCCTCCGCCACCCACCGCGGCACGCCGCAGTGCTGCAGCGCGGTCGACCAGCCCGGCGCGAGCAGGACCAGCGCGGCGGTGGCGAGCACGGACAACGCGAACCCCGGGTCGACGGCGAGTGCAGGATCGACCAGCAGCAGCACCAGCACCGCTGCCGCCAGCGCGGGAACCGCGGATCGCCCACGCCCCATCGCCAGCGCGAGCAGCACGACGCCCGCCATCGCCGCCGCCCGCACGACGCTCGGCGACGGCCGGGCGAGCACCACGAACCCCAGCACCGCGGCCGCACTGACCGCGGCGGCCAGTCGGGGGTCGGCCCGCAGCAGGCGCAGCAGCGCGAGCACCGCACCGGCGACGATCGCGAGGTTCGCACCGGACACCGCCAGCAGGTGGCTGAGCCCCGCCGCCCGGAAGTCGGCCTCGACCTCGGCTGTGAGCCGGCTCGTGTCGCCGACCGCCAGCCCCGGGAGCAGCCCGCCCGGCGCGGCCGGCAGCACCTGCGCGGCCTCCCGCAATCCGGTCCTAAGCCCGCCGGCCGCGTGTTGCCACCACGGCGGCGCCGCGACCTCCCCCGGCGGGCCCCGGACCCGCAGAACTGCGACCGTGAGATCCCGGCGGCTCGCCGGCGCGAGCAGCCCTTGAGCGGTGGCGGCCTGGCCGGGGAGCAGCGTGGCCCACTCGCCGGCGGGCGCGATCAGCAGCAGCCGGCCGCCCACCACCCAGCCGCCGGCGCCGACCTCCGCCCGCTCCAGCACCGCCGGCACGAGCACCTGGCCCGCCTCGCCGGGCCGCGCCCCGTAGCCGGTGCCCCGGATCGGCCGCGGGTCGTCGGAGACGGTGACCCGCAACGTCGCGGCAGCGCCTCGTTCGGCCGGACCCCGGAGCGGGTGCCGCTCGACCATCAGGGCGTGTGCGGCGACCACGAGCGCGGCCGCTCCCGCGCAGCCGCCGGCGGCGAGCACCCACGCCGCTCCACGCCGCCGCGCCACCGTGGACCCGACGAGCAGCGCGCACGCGACCAGGACGACCACCGCCGCGACCGGGCCGAGCCCGATGCCCAGCAGCACGACCGCCCACACCGCGAGCGCTGCCGGCACCAACCGCAGGTCGGGCGGCCGCGGCGGATCGAGGTCGGCGGCAGGCGGGGGGACGAGGAGCGTCACGGGTTCGACGCCATGAGCAGCTGAAGACGTCGTGGTGGGGCGGAGCGAACCTGTGGATGACCGGACCCCGAGGTGGACAACTCGCCCCATTCGCACGCCATCCCCCTCGAACTGTCGGTCCCCCCGGACGCGGGTACTGCGGCCTCACACCGCCACCATCTCCCTCAGCTGCGCGAACCGGCGCTCTCCGATGCCCTCGATCTCCCGCAGCTGTTCCACGCGCGTGAACCGGCCGTGCCGGTTGCGCCACTCGAGGATCCGCTGGGCCATGACGGGGCCCACCCCGGGCAGGGCGTCCAGCTGTTCGACGGTGGCGGCGTTGAGGTCGACCTTGCCGGTGCGAGCGCCGGTGGGCGCCGACGGTGGGGCGCCGGGAGCCGGAACCGGAGCCGCGTCCGGCGCGGCCGGGACTCCCACCGCGACCTGCTCGCCGTCGGCGACGCGGCGCGCCAGGTTGAGCGCGGACAGGTCGGTGCCCGGGAGTGCGCCGCCTGCTGCGTCGAGCACGTCGGCGACGCGGGCGCCCTCCGGCACCTCCACCAGGCCGGGCCGGTGGACCTTGCCCGACACGTTCACCACGAGCGGGGCCGGTGGCGCGGTGGGGGCTTCGGCGGTGGTGGCGGCCGCCGGAAGCGGTGCCGCAGGCGCTGCGGTCTCGGCAGCGGACACGGTGACCGCAGGCAACTCGGGCACGGGCTCGGCCCGCGGCCGCTCGAACCAGACCCCCACGGCCGCCGCCACGGCGGCCACCGCCGCTACGAGCGCGAGCGCGGTGGCACCGGGCCGGCCGGGGTCGACGCGCGCCCCGCGCCACGACGCGGGCGCCAGCCGCCGCAGCGCGGTACCGACGCGACCGAACGGCTCGGGCGGGGCCGCGAACGGATCGTCCGCTCCGATGTCGTGGCGCTCCTCGTCGGGGGCGACACGCTCCCGCGACCGGCGCGGGCCCGCCCGCGGCTGCGCCTCGGGCATGCCGGCCAGCAGGTCCGGCACGGTGGGCGGGTCGAGGCGGTTCGGCCTTCCCGGTGGCGGCGGCCAGACCCCGCCGAGCCCGAGCACGCCCGCCGAAGGCACCCGCTCGGGTTCGGGCGACGCGGGCAGGACGGGGGATTCGGATCGCGTCATGGGGCCGACGCTAGGTCGGCGGAAGCGCGATGGGCGGATGTCGTGGCGAGCTGTGGATGGCCGGTGCGCGAGGTGGACAACTCGCCGGGCGACGGGAAGGACCGTCGGTGCCGCGTGCCCTCGGTGGGCTCAGCCCTTCGGCACCACGACCACACCGAGCAGGCCGGGCCCGACGTGCGCGCCGATCACGGCTCCGACCTCCGACACGAGCAGCCGGGCCACGTGGGGCAGCCGCTCCCGCAGCTTGGCGGCGACCTCCTCGGCGCGCGTGGCCGCCGCGAGGTGGTGCACCGCGAGGTCGACCGGGCCGTCCCCCGCCGCCTTCACGGCGAGCTCCACGAGCCGCTGGGCGGCGCGGGCCGTGGTGCGGACCTTCTCCAGGGGCACGATGCGTCCCTGCGCGACGTGCAGCAGGGGCTTCACCGCCAGAGCGGTGCCGACCAGTGCTGCCGCGGCCCCGATCCGCCCGCCGCGGCGGAGGCGGTCGAGCGTCTCGACGGAGAAGAACAGGCGGCACCGCGCCGCGACGGCCTCCGCGGCGGCCGCGACCTCGCTCCCCGGCGCCCCCTCCTGCGCGGCCTCCGCCGCGGCCAGCACCGCGAAGCCCAGCCCCATTCCGGTCGACCGGGAGTCGACAACGTGCACGCGGGGACCGAACTCCTCGGCCGCGAGCCGCGCCGAGTCCCACGTGCCGGATAGCTCCCGCGACAGGTGCACCGACACCACCTCGTCGGCTCCGGCGGCGAACGCGGCGTGGTAGGACGCGCTGAACTCCGCAGGTGTCGGCCGGGACGTCTGCACGTCGAGGTGCCGATCAGCGAGCGCGGTGGACAGCTCGGCGGCGTCGATGTCGATGCCCTCGCGGCCGACGCGGCCGCCGAGCCGGACCTCGAGCGCGACGACCCTGATCCCGCGGTCCTCCGCCACGCCCTCGGGGAGGTACGAGGTGGAGTCGGTGACGACGGCGACGGGCACGACGCGGGAGCCTAGCGCCTACGCAAGTCGCCGTTCGGTGATCGTTGCCCCGGTCGGTGCCGGGGAGCACGCGATCACCGACGAGGCCTCAGCGAGCGGCTCGGAGGGCGGTCATGCGCTCGAGGTACTCGGCGGGCATGCCGGGACCGGGCTGGGCGAGCACCTCGTCGGTGCCGACGACGGTCCCGCAGGAAGCGCAGGTGATGTCCATGGTCACGGGTGCCCCGCACGTCTCGTGGACGTAGCGGATCGGTGGGCCGTCGGGGGCGGCCCACCGATCGCCCCAGTGGGTGAGCGCGATGAGGACGGGGGCGAGGTCGCGCCCCTTGTCGGTCAGCACGTACTCCGGCCCAGCCGACGACCTCGACCGCCGCTGCATGATCCCCGCGTCGACGAACCCGTCGAGGCGGCTCTGCAGGATGTTCGTCGCGATCCGGAGTCGCCGCTGGAACTCGACGTAGCGCGTCGTGCCGGCGAACAACGCGTCGCGAACGATCAGCAGGCTCCACCGTTCCCCGACCAGCTCCAGGGCACGCGCGATGGAGCAGACCTGCGAGTCGTAGGTCTTTCCGAGCATGTCCCGATCCTACCGCGCCGCTGGTATGACGAAAGCGGTTCGGGCCCTACGGGCGCTGCGTGAACTGGATGATCTGGAGGTAGTTCCCGTCCGGGTCGGCGAAGGTCCCGAAGCGCCCGGACGGGCGGTCGTCCGCTGGGGTGACCCACTCCACGCCGGCCTCCAGCAGCTGCGCTTCGACGGCGTCGAAGTCGTCGACGTGGAAGTTCAGGATCATCCGGCCCGGCTCGCCGTTCTTCGCGTCGACGTCGTCACGCTGCTCGATGACCAGCAGGAAGCCGCCGAGGTCGATCGGGCCTTCTTCAGCGGCGCCGGGCGCGAGGGCCCGGCGGTACCAGTCGCGCAGTTCGGTGGGTCGCGTGGTGCCCAGGACGATGCTGCCCGGCTTCGGCGTGATCATCGAGGATCTCCTTGTCGTACGGAACGGATGTGTCGGTCGTTCACGGGACTGTTCCGGCGCGCTCGCCTGCCGCGATGGCCGCGTACTCGCGCTCCAGCGCCTTGGCCGGACTGCTCTGCCAACCGGCGGCCATGACCCGCGACAGGGAGTCGGGGAAGATGTCTTCCTCCTGGTTCTCCACGCCGTCGAAGACGGCTCGTGCGACCGACTCCGGCGACGCCTTCGGGGCGTCGAAGTCGCGGGACATGTCGGTTTCGGTCGGGCCGGTGAGGACGGCGTGGACCCGGATGCCTCGGTCGGCGAGGAGTGCCCGCTGCACCTGTGTCAGCGAGAACGCGGCCGCCTTCGAGATCGAGTAGGACGCGATGAACGGCAGCGGGGCGACTGCCCCCACGGCCAGGTTGTTGACCACGGCGCCACGGGAACGGGTCAGGTGGGGCAGGAACGCCTGTGTGACGCCGTGCACGCCGAGGAGGTTGACGGCGAGGTGGTGTTCGAGCACGGCGCGGTCCTCGAGACCGTCGTACAGCGCCACGCCGGCGTTGTTGACGAGGACGTCGAGCGAGGAGACCGTCCGGGCGGCCTGCTGCACCTGCGTCGCGTCGGTGACGTCGAGCCGCAGGGGCACGACTCGCTCGTCCGGATGGGCGAACGGTTCGCGCGTGGCCGCGTACGCCTGCCGGGCCCCCCTGCGCAGAACCTCCTCCAGCAGCGCTCGTCCGATGCCTCGGTTGGCGCCCGTGATCAGGATGATCTTGCCTTCGACCGCGGCCATCAGACGTGGCTCGCCTTGGCGGCGCGCACCACGGAGGCGGCGTCCTGGTGGGCGGGGGCGTCCCCGTTCTCGCGGGGGTTGGGTTGCCCCTCCCCCGTGTTGATCAGGTTGCGCAGGCTGCCGTCGAGGTAGCCGCTCCACGCGTTGGAGCACACGTCGTAGCACTCGTACTGCGGAACCAGGCCGACGTGGGTGAAACGGACCTCCGCCCCGCCGTCCGTCTCCGAGATGTCGAAGACGATCTCCGTGTCCTTCCATTCGGCCTGGTCGGTGATGAAGTTGAAGTAGTTGTCGAGAACGCGCCATGCGACCTTCCGGCCGGGCACGAGCTCCGTGACGCGGATCCGGCATCGGTGGACGTCCTTGAAGTGGTGGTCGAACTCGCCGCCGACCTGGTCGGTGACGCCCTCGACCTCTTCCGACCACCAACCGCGGACGTTGGTGATGGCCTCGAACGCCTCCTGCGGTGTGCGTTCCACCGAGAAGGTGCTGGTGTAGTTCTGCTTCCGGTCAACTTGTGTCATGCAAGTCAACCTAGGTGAA
Source organism: Pseudonocardia cypriaca (assembly GCF_006717045.1). NCBI lineage: Bacteria > Bacillati > Actinomycetota > Actinomycetes > Pseudonocardiales > Pseudonocardiaceae > Pseudonocardia > Pseudonocardia cypriaca. Next base: position 645,497 of record NZ_VFPH01000001.1, on the reverse strand, counting down.
GCACTGGCATGACGCAAGTGGCCCGTCTACTCTGGCGTTCGTGCTGGGGAAGACCTACGACTCGCAGGTGTGTTCGGTCGCGCGCACCCTCGAGGTGGTCGGCGAACGCTGGAGCCTGTTGATCGTTCGCGACGCGCTGTTCACGGGGGCGACCCGCTACAGCGACTTCCAGCGCAGCCTGGGCATCGCGACCAACGTCCTCGCGACCCGGCTCGACGGTTTCGTGGCGGCCGGGATCATGCGGCGCCACACGTACTCGGAGCAGCCCGAACTGTACGAGTACCTGCTGACCGGCAAGGGGCGCGCGCTCGCGCACGCGGTGGTCGCGCTCGCCGAATGGGGCGACCGCTGGGTGACGGACGGAGCACCGCCGACCCGCTACGTCCACTCCGTGTGCGGCACCGGAGTCAGCCAGCAGACGACGTGCGCCCACTGCGGCAGCGTCGACGACCCGGCCGAGATCGAAGCTGTGATCGGGCCCGGAGCCCTGCGGTGACGACTCGGGGGCACGCGCTCGTCAACCGGCTCGGGCGGCCTCCAGCAACCGCGCGCACGCCGCACCGACCGCCGCGTGCGCGTCCCAGCCCCAGTGCATCCCGTCCGGGTTGCCGTGGCCGCCGAGCACGTGGTCGGTGACGAGCGCGGGCAGGTCCAGGAGGGTCACCCCGGACGCCTCCGCCCACCTCCGGGTGGCCAGCTCTGCCCGGAGCCGCCCGGGGTGCACCGACGCGTAGCACTCGGCGCGGTGCGGCGGCGGCAGGACGGCCACGACGGGCAGACCGGGACGGACCGCGAGCACGGCGCTGCGGCACCGCTCCAGGTACTGCACGGTGAGCCGCGGCGGCAGCGCCACCGGCCCGCCGCCCGGCAGGACGGTGGCGAAGGTGCTGGCGAGCACGGGCTGCGCGCGCAGGTACGCCGCCCGGGCGCGACGACGCAGGCCGTCCGGCCGCAGCACCGGGATCAGCTCCCGCACCGCGGTGGGCAGCGGCGACGGCAGCGTGTCCATCCCGCCCACACCGAGCACGAGCGCGTCGACCGCCGGCAGGACCGCCCAGACCCGCGGGTCGGAGACCAGCGCGTGCCAGGCGTGGCGCGCGGTCCAGCCGGTGCCGGCGACGATCTCCGCCCTGGCCCCGAGCGCGGCCGCGGCGACGTTGGGCCACAGCCGTGGCTCGTCGGCAGGCTCCGGCCGCTCCGGACCGTGGAAGGCGAGCGAGTCGCCGAGCACCAGCAGCACCGCCGTCGAACGCGTTGGGCGGTCCACCCTGGACCCGGTCAGGTACCGAGTCCGACGTTGTACCCGGCGAGGCGCCAGCGCGGATGGTCGGACCGGCGCGCGAGCGCCGCCCACCGGCAGTTGCCGACGCCGCCGATCGCGGGCCACGCGCTGGCGGGCAGCGCCAGCAGCCCGCAGACCAGACCGGCTATCAGGCCGCCGTGCGCAACCAGCACGACGGTGATGTCGGGGTCGGTGGAGCCGTACTCGTCGTCCAGCTCCTCGACGACCGGCAGCGAGCGGCGCACCACCTCGATGCGGGACTCCCCACCGGGCGGTGCCCACGAGGGATCCGAGCGCCAGGTGGCGATCGCCCCCGGCCAGTCGTCCTCGATCTCGGCGACGGTGCGGCCCTGCCAGTCCCCGAGGTGGGTCTCCCGCAGCCGGGCGTCGTACTTGACGGGCAGCCCGCACGCGGCCGCGACCTGGTCGGCGGTGTCCACGGCGCGCCGCAGGTCCGAGCTGATCACCCGGTCCGGCATCAGCCGGGCGATCTCGGGGGCGACGGCAGTCGCCTGCTCGACCCCCGTCTCCGTGAGCATCGAGTCGAGATGTCCCTGCATGCGGCCGCCGACGTTGAAGTCGGTCTGACCGTGACGCAGCAGGACCAGCCTGCGCAGGCTCACCCCGTCGGTCCCGTCGTGTCGACGGGCGGCTCGACGTCGACGACCGCCTCCGGGAACGCGATCCGCGGGCAGTCCTTCCACAGCCGGTCCAGCCCGTAGAAGCCGCGCTCCTCGGTGTGCTGGACGTGCACCACGACGTCGACGAAGTCCAGGAGCACCCAGCGTCCCTCCCGGGTGCCCTCCCGGCGCGTCGGCTTCGCGCCGTGGAGCCGCAGCTTCTCCTCGACCTCGTCGACGATGGCCTGCACCTGCCGCTCGTTCGGCGCCGAGGCGATCACGAAGCAGTCGGTGATCACGAGTTGGTCGGACACGTCGAGCACGACGATGTCCTGCGCTTTCTTGTCGGCCGCGGCAGCAACGGCCACGCGGGCCATGTCGAGGGCGTCGTCGGTCGCCGTCACCCGTTCCCCTTCCCCGGCGGGTCGCGCCCACCTGCTTCCGTCTATTGTCCCAGTCCCGTTCGGCGGCGCCCGGGCGCGGTCCGGCGAGAGCTGGTTTGCCGCGCGAGCAGAGCGGGAATGGGCTGGGTGTGCGGACGTCCCAAGGCTGCGAGGGCTGATGACTGCAACCAACGAGGCGACCGACGAGGCCATTGGTGGCACCCCGATCGATGGGCGTGCGCAGCCGGTTGTGGGCAGGGACGGCACGAGCGCGGAGCACCCGGAAGGCGTCGCCGCGGCTGCGGCCCGCGACGTCGCGCGGATGCTCGACCGGCGCGGTATCCGCGACGTCGTCGCGCTCGCCCACCGCGTCCTGCGCGAGTCCACCCGCCTGGCTACGACCGCGGGCCCTCGATCGGAGGACGGCGACACCGACCGCTGTACGCTGCGCCAGCATGAACGGCCCACTCGGCGGGATCCCGCCGGCCGAGCAGTTGATGACGATCGAGCGTGACGACCGGGACGGTTGCCTGGTGCTGGTCGTGCACGGTGAGGTGGACCTGAGCACGGGAGGACGGCTGATGGAGGCCGGGAGCGCTGCGCTGCAGGAATCGGCGCGCCAGCCGGTGATCCTCGACCTCACGGGCGTCGACTTCCTCTCCTCCTCCGGCCTCGGCCTGCTCGTCGCGCTGCACGACGACGGCCAGGACCTGGGCGCCCCGTTGCGGGTCGTCGTCGACCCGGACCGGCCGGTGATCCGTCCGATCCGCACGATGGGCCTGGACGAGGTGCTGTCACTGTTCCGCACCGTCGACGAGGCCATTGCGGCCTGAGCCGCTCGTGGGAAGCCAGCCGCATCCACCCGACGACGTGATCTCCATGGTGCTCATGGCCGATCCGGTGTCGCTCTCAGTCGTGCGTGAACGGTTCCGCCGCTGGCTGGGTGCGCTCTGCTGGCCTCCGCGGGAGGTCGACGACATCGTGATGGCCGTGAACGAGGCCGTGACCAGCGCGGTGGAGCACATCCACCCGTCGATCATCGGCGCGGAGGTGCGGGTGGCGGCCCGCCAGTACGCCGAACCCGATGGCGGGCGGCGCATCCTCGTGGCGGTGGCGGGCGGCGAGCACTGGACGCCGGAGCCCGACGGTTTCGAAGGACCCGGGCTCCTGATGATCCATGCCTGCATGGACGCCATCGAGGTGGCCCGGGAGGACGAGGGCATCACGATGTTGCTGACGAGCGCGAAGGTGCCCCCGTTCGATCAGGGCTTCCCGTCCCGGTAGAGGCGGCGCTTGGAGATGTACTGCACCACCCCGTCCGGCACCAGGTACCAGACCGGACGCCCTTCCTCGACCCGCCGGCGGCAGTCGGTGGACGAGATCGCCATCGCCGGCACCTCGACGAGGGAGACCGCGCCGGCCGGGAGGTGGTCGTCGCCGAGGGTGTAGCCCGGGCGCGTCACGCCGACGAAGTGGGCGAGCCGGAAGAGCTCGTCGAGCCGCTGCCAGGTGAGGATCTGGGCGAGCGCGTCGGCACCGGTGATGAAGTACAGCTCGGCATCGGGGTGCTCGGTGCGCAGGTCGGTGAGCGTGTCGGCCGTGTAGGTGGGGCCCGGCCGCTCGATGTCGACCCGGCTCACCGAGAACATCGGGTTGGACGCGGTGGCCACCACGGTCATGAGGTAGCGGTCCTCGGAGCGGCTCACCGTGCGGTCGGACTTCTGCCACGGCTGCCCCGTCGGCACGAAGATCACTTCGTCCAGCCCGAAACGGTGAGCCACTTCGCTGGCGGCCACGAGGTGCCCGTTGTGGATCGGGTCGAACGTCCCGCCCATCACCCCGATCTTGCGGTGCACGGCCAAAGACTAAGCGACGCCGCCGCTCACGCCCGCTCCGGCGGCCAGTGCGTCGGCGAGGAAGCGCAGCTCCCGGTGCATGGCGTCCTGCCCGTCCTCGGCGTGCCGGGCCACCGAGTGCCGGTAGCTGATCGCCGAGGCGAGCAGCTGAGCAGCGCAGTCGACGTCGGCCCGCGGGCAGCCCGCTGGGCGGGCGGCCGCGACGACCTGGCGGATCTGCCCGACCATGCGGTCGAAGCGCGCCTTCAGCGCGTCGAGCACCGCCGGGTGGGTGTCGGCCTCGCGCCACAGCAGGTGCGACAGCATCGCCGACGAGTCGAGCGCCCGGTCCAACGCCTCGACGAGGCGGTGCAGGCTGGCCGCCACGTCGCCGGGCACGACGACCGCGCCCAGGTCGACGCGATCCTCCGGCAGCCGTTCGACCAGCGCGGACAGCAGGTCCGGCTTGCGCTTGAAGTAGTAGTGGACGAGGCCCTTCGGCACGCCCGCCCGCTCGGCGATGCGCGATGTGGGTGTGGCGTCGAAACCGGTCTCCGCGAAGAGCTCCTCGGCGGCCGCGAGGATCCGCTCGCGGGCGCCGGGCTCGGCGGGCGGCGGGACGTCGCTCATGTGCTCCTCACCGGCCCATCCTGGACGCGCGGGACGGCCGCGGCCAAGTCCGGGCCGCGGCCGTCTCGGTGTTCCCGTGTTTCGTGTTCGTCGATCAGTGCTCGGTCAGTGCTGGCCGGCGAGCCCCCGGTGGTCGGCCTGCGCCGCGGGTACCGCGGCGAGCCCCACCGCGACCGTCAGCACACCGGCGATCCAGGACGTCCAGGCCGCGCCGCTCAGGTCGGAGTAGCCGAACACCCACGGCGAGATGAACAGCAGGACGCCCAGCACCGCGTGCACGTACTCGCTCGCCACCGAGCCCGGCTGCGCCAGCGACCACAGCGCGGTGCCGGCGATCAGCACACCGAACACGATCAGCGACCACAGAGCTGCGGTGTCGGTGGACACCACGATCGGCGACAGCAACGTCAGCACACCGATCGCGAGTGCCGCCCAGTCCTGCCACCGGTGCCATGTCCTGGTCATGGAGATCACCCTTCCCTCGTGAGGAGATGACCTCATGATGCGCTTGACTGGCCGCCCGGTCAAGACGTCCCGAGCCGATCTTCTGAGACCTGCGGAACACCCGTTCAGCGCACGTACGCGTGGCGGAACTGGATGCTGATCCGCGGCGACGACGCCCGCGTCTTCGGCACGGCGTGCTGCCACGTGCGCTGGCAGGACCCACCCATCACGAGCAGGTCGCCGGGGCCCGGGAGGTAGCCGATCGACGGACCCCCTCCGGCGGGTCGCAGCCGGAACGGGCGCACGCCGCCGAGCGAGACCAGCGCGACGACGGCCTCCGGCAGCTCGCGGGCCACGCGGTCGCCGTGCCAGGCGACGCTGTCGGCGCCGTCGCGGTAGAGGTTGACGCCGACCTGCGTGAAGGCCACGCCGTAACGCACGCTCAGCACCTCGGCCATCTCGCACAGCTCGGCGGGCGGCGCGGGCCCGTCGTCGAGCCGCCATCGGTGGGTGAGCCGAGGCTCGGGGACGACGCGGTCGTACATGCGCACCTCGCGCCCCGACCACGAGGTCTCGGCCAGCAGCCGGGCGAAGAGCGCGTCGGCACCACGGCACCAGCCGGGCTCGTGATCGACCCACGCCCCCTCGGCGAGCTCCCGGCGGTGCACTGCGGCGAACGAGCGGTCCAGCTCGAGCACGGGCGCGTCGAGCAGGGAGGGCTGCCAGGCGAGGTCCGGTGCGGCCATGCCGCCCACGCTACCTCGAATCGAACATCAGTTCGATGACGATCTCTATTGCAGCGGGATCTCCAGGTCGCGCTCCCCCTCCGGGCGCGGCCCGAAGATCCGCCGCTCCGACTCGTCGATGACGAGGTCGTTGATGCTGGCCTCCCGCCGCACCATGAGGCCGTGCTCGTCGAACTCCCAGTTCTCGTTGCCGTAGCTGCGGTACCAGACCCCGGCCGCGTCGCGGCACTCGTACTGGAACCGGACGGCGATGCGGTTGCCGGCGAACGTCCAGAGCGACTTGCGCAGCGCGTAGTCGAGCTCGCGCTCCCACTTGTCGGTCAGGAACTCGACGATCTCCCGCCGTCCGCGGACGAAGCGGTCCCGGTTGCGCCACACCGAGTCCTCGCTGTACGCGAGCGACACCCGCTCCGGATCACGGGTGTTCCAGGCGTCCTCGGCGGCCTGCACCTTCTGCTTGGCGGTCTCGAGGCTGAACGGGGGCAGCGGCGGACGGTCGGCCATCGGATCTCCTCGGGGCGAGAACGAGCGTTCTCACGCGAGCCTAGAGAACGTTCGTTCTCCGATCAACACCCTCGCGCAGCAGCGCTTCCGCCGCGGTGCGCGCCTGGGCCGCGGGAGCGTCCGTACCGAGGATGCCGGCCGTGACCATGGCGCCCTCGGCGAGCAGCACCAGCTGCGGACCGAGGTCCACCGGCAGTCCCGCGTCGGCGACGAGACCGGCGACGTAGTCGGCGAAGGCCTGCTTGTGGGACCTGACCTGCCGCACCACGACCTCCGACACGGCACCCAGCTCACCGAACCCGTTGATCCACGCGCAGCCGCGGAACCCGGGCTCCCGGAACCACGCGCCGAGCCAGTCGAACACCGCGAGGACGCGTTCGCGCGGGTCCGCCACCTCCTCGACGGCGGCCGCGAGCCGCCCGCGCCACCGGACGTCCCGGCGCTGCAGGTAGGCCTCGACGAGGCTCTCCTTCGCCGGGTACAGCGCGTAGACGCGCTTGAGGGGCAGGCCGGCGCCACTGCGGATCTCGTCCATGCCGACCGACTGGATGCCCCGGGCGTAGAACAGCTCCTCCGCGGCGTCGAGCAGGCGGGTGCGGGCGGTCTCGGCGTCGAGCGGCGTCATTGCGGTTCCTCACCGACAGGGAACGTCGTTCTCCACGCTACCGCCGTCGCACCGCGGGAGCCGCGCGCCCGGCCCGGGCGTGAGGCCGGGCCGGGCGCGCGGCAGGATTGCCCCATGGCACAGGTGACGGCGCGGACCGAGCGCACGATCGACGCACCCGCCGAGCGGGTGCGCGCTGCGCTCGCCGACTACGAGAACGTGCGGCCGGCGATCCTCACCGACCACTACCGGGACTACCGCGTGGAAGCCGGCGGCCAGGGCGAGGGGACTCGCGCGCACTGGCTCCTGCAGGCCACCAGCAAGCGGGTGCGCGACCAGCTCGTGGAGGTCAGCACGCCCGGCGAGGACCGGATCGTCGAGCGCGACGCGAACTCGAGCATGGTCACCACCTGGACCGTCACCCCCGCCGGGGCCGACCGGAGCGTCGTCGCGGTGGAGAGCAGCTGGAACGGCGCGGGCGGCATCGGCGGGTTCTTCGAGCGCACCTTCGCACCCAAGGGCCTGCAACGGATCCACGGCGGCGTCCTGGAGAACCTCGCGTCCTCGCTGCGCGGCTGAGCAGAAGGGGAATCGCCATCACCACGATCGAGAGCGGCATCATCGCGGTCGCGGGCGAGGCGCTCGTCGACATGGTCCCCGCGCCCGTCGGCGAGTACTTCGAGGCCGCGCCGGGCGGGAGCCCGGCCAACGTCGCGGTGGCGCTGGCACGGCTGGGGGTGCCGGCGCGGCTGCTCGCCCGGATCGCCGACGACATGCTCGGGCGCCGCGTCCGCCAGCACCTCACCGTCAACGGCGTACAGCTCGACCACGCCGTCGCCGCGCCCGAGCAGACGTCGCTCGCGATGGTGTCGATCGCCCCCGACGGCGGCGCCAGCTACGACTTCCGCATCACCGGCACCGCCGACTGGCAGTGGACCGCCGACGAGCTCGACGGAGCACTCGACGGGCCCGTGGTCGCGCTGCACTCCGGCTCGCTCGCGCTCACCATGCCGCCCGGGGCAGCCGCGCTGCGCGCGCTGATCGCGCGGGCCGCGGCGACGGCGACGATCAGCTACGACCCCAACTGCCGCCCGCTGCTGATGGGCGACCCGGCCGAGGTGCTGACCGGCGTGTACGAGCTGCTGGCCGTCGCGGACGTCGTGAAGGTCAGCGCGGAGGACCTCGAGTGGCTCCTGCCCGGCACGCGCCCGGAGGAGGTGCTGGAGGACTGGCTCGGACGGGGCCCGGCCGTCGTCGCGGTCACGCTCGGCGGGGACGGTGTGCTCGCCGGCACGGCGTCCGGCGTCCGGAGCCGCCGGCCGACCGTGCCGATCACGGTGATCGACACCGTCGGCGCCGGCGACACGTTCTCCGCCGCGCTGCTCGCCGGCATGCACCGGCGCGGGCTGCTCGGGGCCGCGGCACGGCCTGCGCTGCGCGCCGTCGACGCCGAGACCCTCGACGCGCTGCTCGACGAGGCCGCACTGGCCGCCGCGATCACCTGCAGCCGCCGGGGCGCCGACCCGCCCACGGCGGACGACCTGCTCGCACACGGGGCTCCTCGCTGACCCAGCAGGCCGTGGTGAGGCCGCAGACACGGTCCCGGTAGGCGCGCCGCGACGCCGACGCGCGTGTTGATCATCCGAGGCGGCGCGGAGCGCGTTCGGGGTAGTCGTCCGGCTGGCCGGTGGCCGGGTCACCGGGGGCGAGGGACAGCTCGGCGGGCTCGCTCTCCGGAAGGGCCCACTGCATGGCCCAGTCCATGTGCATGGCGGCCGGACCGCCCGCCGGCGGGAAGTAGTCCAGCTGCATGGTCATGTTCATCGGCCGCGGCGGGAACTTCTCGGCGTCGGTGGTCGCGTACCACTCCTCGCCGTCCACGTAGGCGGTGATCTTCTCCGGCGTCCATTCGAGCGCGTAGGCCGACCACCGCGTCGAGTCGTGGCGCACGGACCCGTGGTCCTGGTCGTTGTCCGGCCCGTAGTGCAGGAAGAAGCTCGTCTCCTGCCGGTCGTCGGACATGATCTCCATCCAGTCGATCTCCCCGCCCACCGGGAAGTCCTCGGCCACCGGCCAGAGCAGCAGCAGCGCGTTCAGCCCGCCGGACGCGGCCTCGGAGCGCACGCACGCCTCCCAGCGCCCGTACCGCTGCCCCGGGTGCCAGCTCATCGCGCCGGTCGTGCCGTCCTGCGTGGCGGAGATCGTGACGACGCCGTCCGCCACCGTGATCGCCTCCGGGGTGCGGATGCCCTTCTCGTCGTGGCCCGGCTCCGGGCCGTACGGGTGCCAGTCGCCGGGCAGGCCGTCGGAGAAGTCGGAGCGCCGGGTCGGCTCACCCCAGCCGTGGCGTTCGGCTGCCGTGGTGGCGCACTCCGACGGGTCGGGTGGCGCCGGCGCGACCTGGCCGGCGGCCAGCACCACACACGCGCCGACCATCGCCTGCAGTAGAACGGACATCTGCACCAGCGGCACCTCCAGCCCCATTGGAACTGGGCGGAGGGCGTGGCGCTCGATCAGCCACGCGTACGGGTGAGGAGCCGCTCAACGGGCCAGGTGTTCATGATCCGCTCGGTGGGGACCTCGCACTCGGCCGCGCGCTCGCACCCGTTGCGCAGCCAGTCGAGCTGGCCAGGTGCGTGGGCGTCGGTGTCGATCGTGAACCGGCACCCGGCCTCGACCGCGAGGCGCAGCAGCCGCCTGGGCGGGTCGAGCCGCTCCGGCCGGGAGTTCACCTCGACCGCCACCCCCCGCTCGGCGCACGCCGCGAACACGGCAGCGGCGTCGAACTGCGACTCCGGCCGCTTCCGGTTACCGGTGACCATCCGCCCGGTGCAGTGCCCGAGCACGTCGACGTGCGGGTTGTCGATCGCCGTCAGCATCCGCTCGGTCATCTCGGCGCGCGGCATCCGCAGCTTCGAGTGCACCGACGCCACGACCACGTCCAGCCGGGCGAGCAGGTCCTCGTCCTGGTCGAGGGAACCGTCCTCGTTGATGTCCACCTCGATGCCGGTGAGCACCCGGAAGCCCCCGGAGTCGGCGCCCAGCTCCGCGTTGAGCTCCGCGATGTCGTCCAGCTGCGCCCGCAGCCGGTCCGCGGACAGGCCGTTCGCAACGGTCAGGCGCGGCGAGTGGTCGGTGATCACGAGGTAGTCGTGGCCGAGTGCCTGCGCCGTCTCCACCATCTCCCGCAGCGGCGACCCGCCGTCGGAGGCGTCGGTGTGGCTGTGGCAGTCCCCGCGGATCGCCTCCAGCAACGCCTCGGCGGCCGTGTCGAGCGGCGACGGCTCGATCGCCTCCAGCTTCTGCAGGTACGCGGGCGGTTCACCGCGCACCGACTCAGCCACGCACTTCGCCGTGACCTCCCCGACCCCCTTGAGCCGCACCAGCTCACCGGTGCGCACGAGCCGCGCGATCTCGTCCGGGTCGCGCCGGCGCAACACGGCGGCCGCGGTGCGGAACGCCCGGACCCGGTAGGTCGACTCGTGCGCGCGCTCCAGCAGGAAGGCGATGCGGCGCAGGTCCGCCACGGCGTCCCGGGTGTCGGTCACGCCCGCGATCGTCGCACGGCCCGACGCGTGCACTCACAGCGCAACTCGCCCGCACTCAGGGCGCGACTCGCGCGCACTCACAGCGCGACTCGCGGAAGGCAGGGAGCCCGACCCCCGCGAGTCGCGGTCTGCGTGTACGCGAGTCGCGGTCTGGGTGTGCGCGAGTCGCGGTCTGGGGTGTGCGCGAGTCGCGGGCGGGTCAGCTCAGCCAGCGGCGGTTGCGGCGGCGCCAGGCACTGGCCCACAGGCCCGGGAGCTCCTCCTCGATCCGGGTGGCACGGGCGGTGTCGCGGCCGTGCAGGATGCCGAACGCGAAGCCGTTCTCCCCCTCGCCGTGCGCCTGGGCGGCGAGCTCGCGGAGGGCCTCCCTGGCCACGACGGTGTCCTGGTGCTCGCCGAGGGCGGTCTGGAACCCCTTGAGCTCCTTCGCGAACCGCTTCGCGTCCTTCCCCACCGCTGGGCGGGCGACCTCCGTGGCGTAGCGCAGCCGCTTGCCGGCCTTACGGGCCTCGTGCACGGCGATGTCCCGCCGGTCGGCGGGGGCGTTCGCGTCGACCGCCACGTCGACCGCCCTGGACAGGCGCCGCGCCGCCCGGGCGACGTGCGCCGGCAGCTCCTTGTGGGCGGGCCGGGCGGCGCGCTCGGTCAGCGGGGGGTCCTGCAGCAGATCGTCGAGATCGCGCCGCAGGCGGGCGTAGTCGTCGCCGTCCAGCGTGCTGAGCACCGCCGCCGCGGCCTCGCCCTCCACACGCGCGTAGTGCCGCGTGACCTGCGCCTGCACCGGCCCGAGCAGCAGCTCCGGCTCCAGCCCGCGCAGGCCGTCGCGAATCCGCTCGTGCAGCACCTCCGCGTCACGGGCCGGGGCGAGCGCGCGGGCCAGCTCCCGCAGGCCGTCGACGATCGGGTCGGCGCGCTCGCGGTCCAGCAGCCGCCGGTACGACTGCAGCGCGCTGCGCAGCCGCCGTGCGGCCACCCGCAGCTGGTGCACGGCGTCGGGCTCGCCGCGCCGGGCGCGCAGGTCCTCGGCGGCGAGCCGGTCGACGTGCGCGGCCAGGTAGTCGACGAGCGCGGCGCCCGCCGTGCCGGCCTTCATCCGCTTCCCGCCCGCCCGGCGCCGCTTCGGGGCGGCGGGCCGGAGCAGCTGGTCCAGCTCCGCCTCCGCCGACGTCGTGGCGGGCCGCAGTCCGGCCTCGGCGAGGCGCCGTTCGAGCTCGGCGGCGAGCCCGTCGTCGGTCGTGTCGTGCGTCTGGACCTCGGTCCACGCAGCGCCCTCGGTCGACGAGCCGAGCGTGGCGACCGTGACGTGGTCGTGGGTCACGGTGGCGAGCACGCGGTCGTCGCCACCCAGCAGGCGGGTGCCGGTGCGCACGCGGCGGAGCTGCCCCGCGGGGCGCAGCTCGCCGTCGCGCACGACGCCGCGCACCAACTCGGCCAGCTCGCCGGGCACCTCCGGCACCGGCGGCGCGTCGGGAGCGAGCGGCACGCGCAGCTCCTCGCCGTTGGCGGCGTCCGGGAGATCGAGCCGCCAGTGCGGCTGCTCGCCCTCGACGCGGTGCACCGCGAGGGTGATCCCGGCTGCGGCGAGCCGGTGGTCCTGGGTGTCGAAGCGCTCGATCTCGAGCACGTGCTGTGGAACGGCGTCCTCCCGGTGGACTCCGGGAAGCGCGTGGAGTCGGGGGCTGCCGGCCTCGGCGGCGCCGCGGAAGATACGGCTCTCTGTGCGGGTCGTCGCGTCCGTCATCCGATCAGGGTGCCCCATAACGCGGGCCCAATCACTCCCGCGGAAGGCGGGACTTCTGCACCTTCCCCATGTCGTTGCGCGGCAGCGCCTCGGTGAACCGGATCTCGCGCGGCCGCTTGTGGGGCGCGAGCAGCGCGGCGACGTGGTCGATCAGCTCCCGTTCCGGCGGGGCGGCGCCCGCCGGCACGACGTGCGCGACGATCCGCTCCCCGAGGTCGGCGTCCGGCACCCCGAGGACCGCCGCCTCCGCCACTCCCGGGTGTTCCAGCAGCGCGTTCTCGATCTCCCCTGCTCCGATCTTGTAGCCGCCGGACTTGATCAGGTCGGTGGCGCTGCGCCCGACGATCGCGAGCGCGCCGCTCTCGGTCCAGCGGCCGATGTCGCCGGTGGCGAACCAGCCGTCCGCGGTGTGCGCGGCGGCGGTGGCGTCCGGACGGTTGAGGTAGCCGTTGAACAGGCTCGGTCCGCGCACCTCGACCGCGCCCAGCCCGTCGTCCTCGCCGCCCGGCACCGGCGCGAGCCGGATCTCGGTTCCGCGCAGCGGGCCGCCGACCGTGCCGACCTCGGGCTCGTCGGCGGCCCGCGCAGCCGTCAGGATCAGCGTCTCGGTGAGCCCGTACCGCTCACGCACGGCCAGACCGGTGGCGCGGTGCAGGCGGGCGTGGTCGACGGCGGTGAGCGCGGCCGACCCGGACACGAGCAGCCGGGCCCGCCCGATCTCCTTCGCCGACTCCGCGTCGGACTCGAGCTGGTCGGCGAGCCGGTGGTACTGCGTCGGCACGCCGAACACCATCGACGCCCCCGCCGCGGCGAGCACCGGCGCGTCCAGCCTGCCGATGTGGTGCAGGCCGCCGCCGCGGCGCAGCGGGCCGAGCACGCCGAGCACCAGCCCGTGCACGTGGAACAGCGGCAGTGCATGGGCGAGCAGGTCGTCGGCCGTCCAGTCCCACGCCTCGGCGAGCGCGTCGAGGTCGTACGCCACGGCACTGCGCGGCAGCACCGCACCCTTCGGCGGGCCGGTGGTGCCGGACGTGTAGATCACGAGCGCCGGGACGTCCGGCGGCGGCTGCTGTGCCGGCGCGGATCCGGTGGCGGTGAGGTCGACGTCGATCCGCGGGAGCGCCCCGAGCGGACCGGGCAGCGTCGCTCCGGGCGCGGCCAACGCCACGTCGGGCGCGCAGTCGCCGACCACGTGGCCCAGCTCCCGCTCCCCCAGCTTCGGGTTGACCGGGACCGCGGCGACGCCCGCGAGCAGCGCCGCCGTGACGCCGACCGCCGTGTGGATCGTCGGCGTGGCGTGCACGGCGACGCGCTTGCACCCAGCGAGCGAACCCGCGAGCGCCCCGGCGGCCCCCGCGAGCTGCCGGTAGGTGAGCGCGTCGTCGCCGAACCGCAGCGCGGGCCGGTCGTCCGGGTCGAGGAGAGCGGGGAACAGCGGGTTCACGCGACCACCTTGCCGGGGTTGAGGATCCCGTGGGGATCCAGAGCCTGCTTCACCGCGCGTTGCAGCGCGAGGACCTCTGGGCCGAGCTCGGCTCGCATACCGGGCAGCTTGAGCAGCCCGACGCCGTGCTCGCCGGTGACGGTGCCCCCGAGCTCGAGCGCGGAGTCGACGATGTCGGCGAACGCCGCCTGCGCCCTGCGCCTCGCGGCTTCGTCGCCGTGCGGGGTGATGAGCAGCGGGTGCAGGTTGCCGTCGCCCGCGTGCGCGATGTTGGCGATCAGCACGTCGTGCCGCGCGGCGATGTCCTCGACGCGGGCGAGCATCTCGGCGAGCCGCCCGCGTGGGAGGCAGACGTCCTCGGTGAGCATCGCGTCGCCGCGCTGCTCCAGCGCCGGGTAGGCCACGCGCCGGGCGTCGAAGAGCGCGTCGGCCTCGGTGGGGTCGGTCGAGAAGACGGCTTCCCGCGCGCCTGCGGCCTCGAACTCCGCGTGGATCGCCGCGGCCTCCTGCTCGGCGGCGGGCTCGGGGAGGTCGGTCTGGGCGAGCAGCAGCACGGCCGCGTCCTCGGGCAGGCCTGCGTGCTTCCAGTCGTTGACGGCGCGCAGGCACACGCGGTCGATCAGCTCGAACGCCGAGGGCTGCAGCCCGCGCGCGGTGACCCGGGAGACCGCGTCCCCGGCCGCGGTGAGCGTGTCGAAGAAGCCGACGACGGTGCGCGGTGAGCCGGTGCGCAGCGGCCGCAGCCGCACGGTGATCTCGGTGATCACCCCGAGGGTGCCCTCGGAGCCGACCATGAGCCCGGCGAGGTCGTAGCCCGCGACGCCCTTCGCGGTGCGTCGCCCGACCCGCACCACGTCGCCCGCCGCGGTGACGACCTCGAGCGCGAGCACGTAGTCGCGGGTGACGCCGTACTTCACGCAGCACAGGCCGCCCGCGTTGGTGGCGACGTTGCCGCCGATCGTCGACCACGGCGAGCTCGCCGGGTCCGGCGGGTACCACAGGCCGCGTTGCGCCACCGCCGCGCGCAGGTCGTCGTTGACCACGCCCGGCTGGACGACGGCGAGCCGCTCGGCCTCGTCGATCTCGACGATCTCGCGCATCCGCTCGGTGGACAGCACCACGCACCCGTCCACCGCGTTCGCCCCGCCGGACAGGCCGGTGCCCGCGCCGCGCGGCACCAGGGGGCGCACGTGCCGGGCGCAGGCCGCGACGACCGCGGCGACCTCGGCCGTGCTGCGCGGCCGCACCACCGCGGCGGCCCGCCCGTACGGCGCCCACTCGGCCTCGTCGTGCAGGAACGGCGCCACGACGTCCGGGTCGACGACGACGCGGTCGGCCGGGAGCGCGGCGAGCAGGTCCGCGACGAGTGGATCAGCGGGAGGCGGCACAGCTCAGCACGCTAACCCGCAGGACGCGCCTACCGCACCCGCTCGACCAAAGCCCGGCCGAGCAGGTGGCCAGAGCGCCACGCGGTCTCCACCCGCGGGCTCCCCCAGCCGTCGCCTGCCAGCCCGATCCCGTCGGCCGTGAGGTGGTACGGCTCCTCACGGACGCCGTCCGGGGACGCGTAGGGCCAGTGGTGCGCCAGCGTCCACACGGGCGAACTGCTGACGCCGAGCAGCGCACGCAGCGCGTCGAGAACGGGCTCGATCGCGCCGTCCGGCTCGGCCTCGTGGGCACGCGCGACCTCGGCGGTCGTGTGCGCGACCAGGACGGGAGCACCGTCGCCGCGCCGCGCACCGTCGTCGGCGATCAGCGTGAGCACCGGGTGGTCGTTGACGAACGCGGCGGGCAGCTCCGCCCACTCCCGGTCGGGCCATGCGGCCGCGACCGCGACCGCGGGCCGCCACTCCCGCCCGGCGAGCCGACTCGTCACGGGGTGATCGAGCAACCGCAACGCCTCCGGGTCGGGCATCGCGAGCACGACGGCGTCGGCGGGCTCCCCGTCCACGACCGGGCCCGGCCCCACCCGGCGGACCTCGTGGCCGAGCTCGACCGGGAGCGCGGCCGCCAGGTCCGCGACGAGCGCGCCCAACCCTCCGGGGGCGGCCCACCGCTGCGGCCCCGGGGCCCGGTCGCGAGTGCCGCCGCTCAGCACGGCGAGCTCGGAGGTCCACGGTCGCGCGAGCCCCGCTGCCTGCCACCGCAGCACCACCTGCTCGAAGCCGGGGTCCCGCACGGTGAAGTAGGCGGCGCCGAGATCCACCGGGCGTCCCGCGACGACCCGGCCACCCATCCGCCCGCCGACCTCGCCCGCCCGCTCCAGCAGCCGCACGGGCACGCCCGCCGCCGCGAGCTCGGCAGCACAGGCCGTCCCGGCGATGCCCGCGCCCACCACCACGACCGACATCAGAGGGCGGCCGCAACTCGGGTGAGCCGCTCCTGCCACCAGCGCACGCGGTCCGGACCGGCGGCGACGGCCGAGCGCCGAACCGGCTCGGGCGCGCGCCGCGGCACCGGGAGCCAGCCGTCCCGGGGTCGGATCGGGTCGTCGACCACGTCCGCGGTGAGCAACGCGCCCGTACCGAGGCCGCACGCCATGTCCAGCCGCGGCAGCGCCCCGGCCAGCGCCAGCTCGGCCGCCATGCCGACGCTCGTCTCCAGCGCAGACGACACCACGCACGGCAGCCCGCACGCCTCCGCGACGGCCAATGCCCTCCGGACGCCGCCGAGCGGCGCGACCTTCAGCACCGCGACGTCCGCCGCCCCGGCCACGGCCACCCGCAACGGGTCCTCGGCCCGGCGGATCGACTCGTCCGCCGCGATCGGGACGTCGACCTTGCGGCGGACCGCCGCCAGCTCGTCGACGGTCCGGCAGGGCTGCTCGACGTACTGCAGCCCGCCCGCCTCGCGGTCCAGCGCGGCGATCGCGTCGACCGCCTCGTCGACGCTCCACGCGGCGTTGGCGTCCACCCGGATCGCCCCCGCCGGGCCCAGCGCATCGCGGACGGCGGCCACCCGCTCCAGGTCGGCGGGCAGCGAGCCGGCCCCGTCGGCGACCTTGACCTTCGCCGTGGCACAACCCGATGCCCGCACGATCTCCTGCGCCCGCTCCGGACCGACGGCCGGCACGATGCAGTTCACCGCGACCCGGTCCCGCACCGGCTCGGGCCAGCCCTCCTCGGCCGCCTCCCGCGCGGCGGCGAGCCAGGGCGCCGACTCCCGGTCGTCGTAGTCGGCGAACGGGCAGAACTCCCCCCACCCGGCCGGACCCTCGATCAGCACTCCCTCGCGGACCGTGATCCCCCGGAAACGAGTGGTCAGCGGGATGGCGTAGACGTCGAGCACCGGCCGACCCTACGTGCGCCCGCCCCGACTCGCGCACACCCACAGCGCAACTCGCGCGCATCCAGACCGCGACTCGCGTACACCCAGAGCGCGACTCGCGGACGGAGCGGGCGCGCCACGCCCGCGAGTCGCGGTGTGAGTGCGCGCGAGTCGCGGTGTGAGTGTGCGCGAGTCGCGGGGGGCCTACGCGAGCAGCTCGTGGTCCGCGGGGCGGACCTTGCGGGTGCGGCGGCGGAAGTCGAAGGTGTAGCCCGGCCAGAGGGTGCGGTTGCGGCCGTCGTCGTCGAGGTACCAGCTCGCACAGCCGCCCGCGGTCCACACCGAGCCGTCGAGCCGGCCCTGCAGCCGGGCGTTGTAGGCCTCCTGGCGGTCCCGGCGGGTGTCCAGGGCCACGGCGCCGTGCTCGTCGAGCACGCGCAACGCGTCCAGCACGTAGTTCAGCTGCGACTCGATCATGAAGACCATCGAGCTGTGCCCGAGCCCGGTGTTCGGGCCGGTGAGGACGAACAGGTTCGGGAACCCGGCGATCGTCGTGCCCAGGAAGCCCTCGACGGCGCCCTGGTCGGCGAGCCGCACGCCGTCGCGGCCGGTGATCGGCACCGACTTGCCCAGCCCGGCCCCGACCGTGAACCCGGTGCCGAAGATGATCGTGTCGACCTCGTGCTCGACGCCGTCGGCCGTGATCACCCCGTTCGGCGTGACCCGCACGATCTTCTCGGTGACGACGTCGACGTTGGGGCGCTTGAGCGCCGGGTAGTAGTCGTTGGACATCAGGATGCGCTTGCAGCCGATGGTGAAGTCCGGGGTGACCTTGGCCTCGAGGTCGGGCCGGTCGGCGAACACCCGGTGCAGGTAGGAGCGGGCGAACCGCTCGATCAACGCCATCCGCCGCGGCTTCAGGAACCCGCTGACGAGCATCTCGTTGCGGGCGTAGATCAACGCGCGCTGCAGCCGCTGGACCGCCGGAACGGCCCGGTAGAGCCGGCGCATCGCGGCGGGCACCGGACGGTCGGGCTTCGGCAGCACCCACGGCGCGGTGCGCTGGAACAGCGTCAGCGAGGCGACCCGCGGCTGGATCGCCGGCACGAACTGGATCGCGCTCGCCCCCGTCCCGATGACGGCGACGCGCCGGCCGGTCAGGTCGTGGTCGTGGCGCCACTGCGCGGAGTGGAACACGGTGCCGGTGAACTCGTCGAGGCCCGGGAGGTCGGGCACGGACGGCTCGTGCAGCGCCCCGGTACCCCATACGACGACGCGCGCGTGCACCTGCGAGCCGTCCGCGAGCTGCAGCTCCCAGCCCTTACCCACCCAGCGCGCCGCGGTGACCTCGGCGCCGAAGCGGACCCGGTCGCGCAGCCCGAACCGGTCGGCGACGCGCTCCAGGTAGGCGCGGATCTCCGGTTGCCGGGCGAACGTGCGCGTCCACTCCGGGTTCGGCGCGAAGGAGAACGAGTACAGGTGCGACTGCACGTCGCAGGCGCAGCCCGGGTATGTGTTGTCGCGCCACGTGCCGCCGAGGCTGTCGCCCTTCTCCAGGATCAGGAAGTCCTCGCGACCCGCCCCGCGCAGCCGTACCGCGGCGCCGAGGCCGGCGAACCCGCTCCCGACGATCGCAACGTCCACGTGCGTCTCGTGCATCGGTTCCTCCTCGCGGCGTTACCGCCGGTAACTTACCACGAGTAACTTACCTCCGGTAGGGTTCGATCGGTGGACACCCGCCCCGTTCGGCGCCGCGTCGGCCGCGCCGAGCGCGAGCGCCAGATCCTCGACGCCGCAATCGCCGTGTTCGGCGAGCGCGGCTACCAGAGTGCCTCCATGGACCAGGTGGCCGAGCGCGTGGGGGTCACGAAGCCGGTCCTCTACACGCACTTCGGCTCCAAGCACGGGCTGCTGCTGGCCTGCATCGCGCGGGCGCGGGCGGAGCTGCTGGAGGTCACGTCGGCCGCGGCGGCGTCGGCGGCCACTCCGGAGGAGATGCTGCGGCGGGGCACGCTCGCGTTCTTCGACTACCTGGAGCGCCAGGCCCCGGAGTGGACGATCCTGTACGGCGAGTCCGCGGTGGCGGGCGAGGCGATCGAGGAGATCCGCGCCCAGCAGACCGACTTCATCGCCACCCTGCTCGCCGCCCAGGCCCCCGGCACCGACCCGCAGCGGCTCACCGGCTGGGCCCAGGTCATCGTGGGAGCGTGCGAGCGGCTGGCGCTGTGGCGCGCCCGCGCCGGCATCACGAGCGAGGAGGCCACCGGCTACCTCATGGACCTCGTCTGGACCGGCCTCTCCGGCGGCGCGGCCGGTCCCGCGAACCCGCCGGAGCAGGGCCGGGACAATCCATCGCAGTGAGGCACACGGCGAAGTGAGCGAGACCGCGTCTCCAAGGGCCCGCGAACCCGCCGGAGCGAAGCGGAGGCAATGAACACAGTGAGTACGACCGCACCCCGGCTGCTGCAGGTCCGGCGCAGCGAGCGGATCACCCCGCGCATGATCCGCGTGACGCTCGGCGGTGACGAGCTCGCCGGCTTCGGCGGCGAGGGCCCGGACCGCCGGATCAAGATGTTCTTCCCGGTGGCGGGCCAGGAGCGGCCCGCCGTGCCGCGGGCGACCTCGGGCGGACCGGTGTGGCCGGCGGGCGAGCCGCGTCCCGCGATCCGCACGTACACGGTCCGCCGCTTCGACTCCGGCGCGGGCGAGCTCGACGTCGACTTCGTGCTGCACGAGGGCCACGGCCCCGCGGCCGCCTGGGCCCGCGACGCGCGGCCCGGTGCGTGGGTGGGGGTGTCCGAGCCGGGCGGTCGCTACGAGCCGGACCCGGCCGCCGACTTCCACGTCGTGATCGGTGACGAGACCGCGCTCCCCGCCGTCGCCACGGTGCTCGCCGCCCTGCCGGGCGAGGTGCCGGCGCTGGCGTTCCTCGAGGTCGCCGACGCCGAGGAGGAGCAGGAGCTGCCCGGCTCGGCGCGGGTGCAGTGGGTGCACCGGGGTGCCGCCGAGCCGGGCGAGCCGCTGGCCGCGGCCGTGCGGGCCGCGGCCTTCCCGGCGGGGAGCGGACAGGCCTGGCTGTCGGGCGAGTCGGCCTGCGTGCGCGACCTGCGCAAGCACCTGCTCGACGAGCGCGGGCTCGACCGCAGGCGGGTCTACGCCACGGGCTACTGGCGGGCCCGCTAGCCGGCGGGCGGTGCCCCGTCGCGCCGCGTGGGCATCACGTCCCGGCAGGCCTCCAGGGCCGCGGCCCATTTGTCGGCGTCGACGCCCTCCGGTGCGGGCGGGCTGCCATCGCCCTCGGCCGGGCCGCGCAGCCGCACCCCTCCGCCAGGAGGCGGGTCACCCTCGGGACCGCCGGACCGCTTCGGCAGCGTCAC
This sequence comes from Pseudonocardia cypriaca, assembly GCF_006717045.1. NCBI lineage: Bacteria > Bacillati > Actinomycetota > Actinomycetes > Pseudonocardiales > Pseudonocardiaceae > Pseudonocardia > Pseudonocardia cypriaca. Next base: position 625,072 of record NZ_VFPH01000001.1, on the reverse strand, counting down.
GCCGTTCTCGGCCATGCAGGTGGCGAACGCGTCCATCCGCGGGTCGGACGACGTGACGGTGCCCCCGTTCGTGCTCGCGCTTCCGGTGCTGCTCGTCGATGCGGTGGTGTCGCACCCGGCGAGCACGATCAGCCCGGCCGCGGCGAGCCCGGCGGCCGGCCACCTGTGTCGGCGGCGGGTCTGTGCACGTGGCATCGGCGGTGATCCTCGATTCCGCCGCGGACCCTCGCCGCGGCCAGGACGAACCTGGCGGGCGGAGATGAGGAGCCGCTGTGCGGCGCCGCGGAACGCGCTGTGAACGATCATGGCCGCCGGCTGTCCGGTCGAATGTCCGGACCGATCGCCGCACGCGCACCCGCTGGTCCCACGAGCTGAGCAGATGTCCGCATCCCGTTGCACATCGGGACGGCGCGGAGCGAGGATCGCGGCATGCCCGGTGCTCTGGTCCTCGTGGGACGCCTCCACGTCGACCTCTGCCGCCTGCAGTCCGGCGCGCTCTGTCGCTGACCGCCGCCCTCCTCCCCCATGCTGCGCGCGGGCCCCCCGCGATCACCTCGTGGTCGTCGTGGCGGCCGCAGCGGCCGATTCCGCCTGCCCGAGGAACACCCATGACCGCAACGCTCGACACCGCCCCGTCCCCCACCCCCGAGGTCCTCGACGTGGATCCGCTCGGTCCCGGCTTCGGTGCCGTGGTCCGCGGTGTGGACCTCGCCGCCGCGTCGGACGCGACCGTCGCCGCCGTCCGCCGCGCGCTGACCGACCACAAGGTGCTGTTCTTCCGCGACCAGGAGCTCGACCCGGACAGCCAGATCGCGCTCGGCAACCGGCTGGGCCGCCTCACCGCGTCGCACCCGGTGGTGCCGGGGCTGGACGAGGCCCACGCCGAGATCTACGCCCTGGACAGCGCCGACAACGGCTTCGCCGACGTCTGGCACACCGACGTCACGTTCGTCCGTCGCCCGCCGCTCGGGTCGATCCTGCGCGCCGTCACCCTGCCCCCGAGCGGCGGAGACACCAACTGGGCCGACCTCGAGCTCGCGTACGCCTCGCTCTCCCCGGCTGTGCGGGAGCTCGCCGACCAGCTCACCGCCGTGCACGACGGCACCCGCGAGTTCGGCTACTACCTCGCTCAGCGCCGCCAGGGCGAGGGCAACCTGTGGGAGGGCGAGCGGTACCGGCTGCTCGAGCCGGTCGAGCACCCGGTCGTGCGGGTGCACCCGGAGACCGGTCGCCGCTCGCTCTTCGTTAACCCCGGTTTCACCAGCCATCTCCTCGGCGTCTCCGACGCGGAGAGCCGCCACCTGCTGGACCTGTTCTACGCCCACATCACCAAGCCCGAGCACATCGTCCGGCACCGCTGGCGGCTCGGGGACGTCGCGATGTGGGACAACCGCTCGACCGTTCACTACGCGAACCGCGACTACGGCGACCAGCGGCGGGTGATGCACCGCGTGACGCTGCGGGGCGACGAGCCGATCGGCCCCGGCCGTCTCGAAACGGCAACGACGCGCTGACGCGCGTTCACCATCCGCCGCCGGCGGGTAGGACCCCGACCGGCTCGGGGCCGCCCGCCGCTCCGGCGCGACCGCGGAAGGACCTTCGCACATGCTCAGCTCTCCAGGCCGCCGGGCGCGGGCCGCGATCGGCGCGGTGCTCGCCGTCGCCGCCCTCCTCACCGCATGCAGCGGCCGGACCGCCTCGACCAGCTCGGGCACGGGCATCACCGTGCAGGCGGCCGAGTTCCCGTGGAGTGCCGCCAAGCTGACCAACGCGATCCTCGCCGAGGTGGCCGCCCGGCACCCGGACCTCGGCGTCGCCGGGATCGACACCACCGCGCTCGGTCCCGCCCCCGCATGGGCCGGGGCGCAGCGCGGTGACATCGACCTCCTCGCCGAGGTGGCGCTGCCCAACCAGCAGGAGCTCGCCGACAAGGCGAAGGACCGCGTGACGCTGGTCCACCAGACCTACGGTGGGGCGAAGCAGGGCTGGTTCGTCCCGACCTAC